>SUVL01000001.1 GCA_015062005.1 Akkermansiaceae bacterium | reverse complement strand
TTTATTCCAAACCCAGCGTTCCGCCGCGTTGCGGCTCCACGCTGGGCTATGATTATGCCGCCCTGCGGGCTCAAATTTCCGCTCGCCTGCGGCTCGCAAATTCCAATTAAGTGTTTTTTTAGAAGTCAAAGGACAATTTAGGAGTTCCGCTCGCCTTAGGCTCGCCATTTTAAACGGCTGCGGCAACTAGTCTCGGCGTAGCCCGCAGGGCGAAGACGGAAGCCGCAGGGAACTTTCAAATTGTCCTTTGTACATTGTACTTTCAAACATCAATTTTGCGTTTCGCTAAAGCAATAATCTTTAATTTCCGGAGCAATAAGAGGGGGAGAGGGTGCCACATGTGCCCCAAAGATTGAAGGGAAAGAGCCGTTATCTGTCCATATTGAGTACGATAAAGAGAATAAACGTGCTCGGGGTATCACAAACTTCGCCAACGGC
Source organism: Akkermansiaceae bacterium (assembly GCA_015062005.1). GTDB lineage: Bacteria > Verrucomicrobiota > Verrucomicrobiia > Verrucomicrobiales > Akkermansiaceae > Akkermansia. The sequence goes on along the minus strand of SUVL01000001.1, from coordinate 159,393 downwards.
AGCAAGCTTTTATACGTCGCTTCATCGGCGTAAGCCGCTAACTTTTAATTGTCAATTATCAATCGTAAATCGTCAATCCTCGTGTCCCGAATTTATGGAACGCGCGTGGAGAGACGCACAATACGTAATTCACCCTTGCCATGAGCGGGAATGATGTCCTATAATATGCGGTATGAAGAAGCTCCTTGCCACTGCCGCCCTTTCGATGATTCCGTTCAGCCTGGCTACAGAAGAGGCCATGAACCAGGTACTGGGTGCCTGGAACCAGCAGGTGGCGGATTATGAGGCAGCGGTCAAGGCTGCGCCGAATGATGAGGCCCGTGCTGTGATTCTGCCGCCGAATGCCCGCGAGGTTGCACCGCAGCTCTGGCAGGCCATCAATGCCCGCACGGGCAACCGCAGGAATCCGCAGGGCAGGGGGAGTATTCCCACCTTTGAGTTTGAGAAGCCCTGGGCGCTACCGGCCGTCATCTGGATTCTGGAGCACCCGCAGGCATTCACGGCCGCCTTTACCGAGGAAGAGCAGGCGCAGCTGACCTATTTTGGAAATGCACTGGTAGATTCCCTGGTGCGTGTGCATTACAGCAACCCGGGGGTGGGGGCAGCGTGCCCCAGCCTTTCGGCCACCTCCAGCGTTCGGGAGTATGAGCTGTTGCAGAAAATCTACCAGCGCAACCAGCACAAGGGCGCGCGTGCCTGTGCGGCGCTGGGAATGAGCCTCATGCTGAATAATCCCATGGTGAGCAGCATTGAGGGCAGCGAGGCCATGGCCCGGGCCAAGCGTTTGTATTACCTCAAGCAATCTATCCTCCTCTCCGGCAAGGACACCATGTTCGGCTCCCGCCCGCTAACCGAAATGGCCATGGAACAGGCCTACTTCCTGCGCCATCTGGCGGTGGGGTGCGTGGCGCCGCGGCTCACGGTGAAAGACCAGCAGGGTGCAGCCCATACCTTCCCGGTTACCGGCAAGCCCAATCTTCTCATTTTCTGGTCGCCTGCCGATGTGGCCGGTGCCAATATGGTGCGGGACATAGACAAAATCAAGTCTCAGTATCCAGGGGTGGAGGTTTGCCCCATCATGCCGCATGCCGCGCCGGAGGAACAACAGGCTGCCCTCCAGGAGCTGGGTATTGGCAGTTCTTATACCGATGATGCCAAGGGTACTGCCGGTACCACCTATCGTGTTGCCCAGCTGCCCACGGCCATCCTTATCAGCAAGAATAGTACCATCCTTTACGGCGGGGCTCCGGATATGAAGCTGCAGAATGCGCTCGAAAGCATTGCCGCCGCCGAGCAAGCCGCTGAGAAAGCTGCCCGGCCCACGGTCATTATTCAGGAAGCCCCCTCTGCACCAGAGCCCCAGCCCGCACCGGCCGATGGTGAGGTGCCCGGCCTGCGCGAAATGCCTGAGTTCTGAATAGGGAACCCGGTTAAAAACTCGAAAATAATCAACAAATTGGAATTTGTAAGTACAATGTACAAAGGACAAAGTACAATTTGAAAGTTCCCTGCGGCTTTGCCGCAGCCGTTTAAAATGGCGAGCCTAAGGCGAGCGGAACTCCTAATTTGTCCTTTGTAATTTGTCCTTTGTAATTTGTCCTTTGTCCCTTGTACATTGTACTTACAAACATTATTTTGTTGATTAGTTTCGAGTTATTAGAAGCCCATGAAAAATGAAACTGCCGGGCAGAATGCCCGGCAGAACCATGTAAGTTTTTTGCGGTCTCGAAGGTGAGCCCTGCTTATTGGGCGAGGGCAATCAGCAGCTTGTTGTGGATGCCGCCGAACCCGCCGTTGCTCATGACGAGGAGCACGTCGTTCGGGTGCACATGGGTGACCACATGGGCCACGATATCGTCCACGTTCTTGCCCACGTAGGCATCGGTGCCGGCGGCCTGGATATCGGCCAGCAGCTTCTCTTCGTCCAGGCGCTGTTCCGGGGTGAGGCGCTTGTTGTTCTCAATGGGGGAGATGACGGCGAAGTCGGCATCGGCCAGGGCTGCAGCCAGTTCGTTCTGGAAGAGGTTGCGGATGGTGGTGTTGCTGCGGGGTTCGAAGAGAACCCACAGGCGGCTCTTCGGGAAACGCTGGCGCAGACCGGCTATGGCATGGCGGATGGCGGTGGGGTGGTGGGCAAAGTCATCCACCACGGTCACGCCGTTCACCGTGCCGCGCACTTCCTGGCGGCGGGCCACTCCTTCGAAGCTGTCCAGAGCAGTGCGGATTTCTTCTGCGCTAACTCCGGAGAAAGCGGCAGCGCAGGCTGCCATGGCGGCGTTGCGCACGTTGAAGTCACCAATCATGGGCACGCTGAAGCGCTCACCGCAGAGCATGCAGGGGGTGGGTTCCCCGTCCTCAGCCACAGGCTTGCAGGTGAGGGTGAAGCTGCTGCCGTCGGTGCGGTGCTCCAGGTCCGTGATGCGGATATCCGCATCCTCTGCCATGCCCACGCTCACCAGTTTTACCATGCGCAGTTCGGTAGCGGCGCAGGCGCGCACATCGGCGCAGTTCGGGCAGTCGGCATTGATGAAGACGATTCCGTTGCGAGGTACGGCCCGGAGCAGGCGCTTGAAGGAAAGCTTGATTTCTTCCACGTTGGCGTAGATATCGGCGTGGTCCATCTCGATGTTGTTGATGATGACCACCTCCGGCAGGTAGTGGAGGAACTTGGAGCGTTTGTCGAAGAAGGAGGTGTCGTACTCATCGCCCTCCAGTACGCAGAATTCGGAATCGGTGAAGCGGCCGCCGCGACCCAGGTTGCGGGCTATGCCACCAATCATGAAGCTGGGGTTCCGGCCATTGGCTTCCAGCATCCACGCCAGCATGGAGGAAGTGGTGGTCTTGCCGTGGGTGCCGGTCACGACCAGGTTGCGCTTGCCCCACAGGAAGAATTCCTTCATGGTTTCCGGCAGGCTCATGTAGCGCAGGCGCCGGTCCAGCACGGCTTCCACTTCGATATTGCCGCGGCTCATGGCGTTGCCAATCACAATCAGGTCAGCTTCCGCCGGGATGTTTTCCGGATTGTATCCCTGGAATATCTGAATTCCTTCATTTTCCAGGAAAGTGGACATGGGCGGGTAGACGTTGGCATCTGTGCCGGTTACCGTGTAACCCTGACGTGCCATGGCCGATGCGACGGCGCCCATGGCGGTGCCGCAAATCCCGAGGAAGTGAACGTGTTTCATATAGTTCCTGACAGTGCGTAGAAGTGCAGAAGAGGTTATATCAGACGCTCTGGTAATGCAAGTATTTTTTAGGGCATGATATCCGAATGTCCTCCTGCGCGGAAAAAACGGGGAAGGCGGCAACGGTTTCCCTCCGGCACGGAAATTGCTTAAAAGTGCGTGCTTAAGGTATCACATGTGTCCGAAAGATGGAAGAGAAAGAGCCGTTTCCTGCCCATATTGAGTACGAAGTAGGGAAAAAAGGCGTAAGGGGTATCACAAACTTCACCATAGGCAGTATGTTTTCATTCTTGAGGCAATCGACGAAATCCGCTAACTTTTAAATTGTCAATCGTAAATCGTAAATCCACGTGTCCCAAATCTTTGGGATGCGTGTGTTAATGTATGCCCACATTGAAGATACGGATTGACAAGCGGAGCCGGGTAGTATATAACGCGCGGACATACACAAGTTAATCAGCACCATGCCCGCACGCAAGAAATCCATCAAACGCAAGGTCCGTAACTGGACAGCCGCCGATTCTGCCGAACTGTACGGTGTCGGGGACTGGAGTAATGACTACTTCAGCGTTTCCCGAGCGGGCGAGGTGAATGTGCATCTGGTGGATACGGATGGCAACACCAAGGAGGTGAGCCTGCCGGAAATCATGAAGGGGCTGGAGGAACGCGGCACGAATGTACCGGTGCTGCTGCGTTTCCGCGACCTGCTGCACGCCCGCATTGATGAGCTCAACAAGAGCTTTTCCAAAGCTATCAAGGCCGCCGGCTACACCGGCAAGTACCGCGGGGTGTACCCCATCAAGGTGAACCAGCAGCGCATGGTGGTGGAGGAAGTGGTGGCTCACGGCCAGAAGTACCACTACGGGCTGGAGGCCGGTTCCAAACCGGAGCTCATCGCCGCCATGGCCTATATGCGCGATGCGGAATCCTTCCTCATGTGCAACGGTTACAAGGACGATGAGTTCATTGACCTCGCGCTTATGGGCATGCGCATGGGCATGAAAATCTGCCTGATCCTGGAGATGCCCAATGAGTTGCCCGCCATCCTGCGCCGCGCCGAGGCTCTGGGCGTGGAGCCGAACCTGGGTGTACGCGTGCGCCTGGCGTCCAAGGGCTCCGGTCACTGGAGCGAGTCTGCCGGTGATAAGTCCGTGTTCGGTCTGAATGCGGCCCAGGTCATCGAGGTGGTGGATACGCTGAAAGCCGCCGGCAAGCTGCATTGCCTCAAGGCGCTACACTACCACCAGGGTAGCCAGATTTCCAACGTGACTGTGATTCGCGGTGGCCTCACGGAGGCCTGCCGCATCTATATCGACCTCGTGAAGGAGGGCGCCCCCATGGGCACGCTCGATATGGGTGGCGGCCTGGCGGTGGACTACGATGGCTCCAAGACCAATTTCCATTCGTCCTGTAACTACTCCATTGAGGAGTACGCCCGTGACATTGTGGAAGTAGTGGGTGACCTGTGTACCAAGCACGGGGTGGAGCACCCCACGCTGGTGACCGAATCCGGCCGCGCGGTTTCGGCCTATCACGCGGTGCTGGTGTTCAATGTGCTGGATGTGACCAGCGCCCCCGGCAGCGAGGCTCAGCCGCCTGCCCTGCCGGAGAATGCGAACGATATCCTGCTGGCGCTGGATGAGACGCACCGCATGCTCACACGCAAGAATATCCAGGAGTGCTACAACGATGCCATCTACTACCGCGACCAGCTCCGTGCCATGTTCTACCACGGCAATGCCACCCTGCGCGAGCGCGGCGTGGGCGAAGCCATCTACTGGCACATCATGGGCCTCATCTCCCGCCGCATCGGCGAGATGAGCGAGATCCCCGAGGACCTCAAGGAAGTCTCCGACAACATGGTGGACTACTACTACTCGAATTTCTCCGTGTTCCAGAGCCTGCCGGATTCCTGGGCCATTGACCAGCTCTTCCCGGTCATGCCCATCCAGCGCCTGGACGAGCGCCCCACCCAGCGCACCGTGCTGGTCGATATCACCTGCGACTGCGATGGCAAGGTGGACCACTTCATCGACCGCGAGGACGTGGCCAAATCCCTCCCGCTGCACGAGGTGGATCCCAAGGAAAATTACTACGTAGCCATCTTCATGGTCGGCGCCTACCAGGAAACGCTGGGCGACCTGCACAACCTGCTGGGCGATACGAACGTGGTGAGCGTACACCTGGAAAACGGACGCCCCGTCTTCACCCACGAGGAAGAGGGTGACAGCGTGGCCGATGTGCTCTCCTATGTGAAATACGATGCCAAGGACCTGGTGAGCAAGTTCCGTGCCCTCGCCGAGCGTGGCGTGGAACACGGCCTCATCACCCCCCGCCAGCGCCGCGATGCCCTGGAGGCCTACCGCAACGGGTTGAGCGGGTATACATACTACGAGCTGTGAAGATAGATATCCATACCACGCAGGAGCAACTCTTGAAGCTCAGTGAGCAGGTGCTGCGCCGCAATTTGCTGCAGAGCACCCCGCTGAATATCAAGTTCTTCCTGCGCTACCTCATCCTCTTCCTGTTGTTCCCCGGCATGGTGTTCGGGTACAAGGTGGGCATGGGGATTACTCTGGCGTTCTGCGCGGTGCTGGTAGGTATCTTGTTCTGGGGGAGCGAGCCTGCCTCTGCCCTGGCCATCTACAGCTGGCTGAGCTGCGGCTTCCTGGTGCAGATTTTCGTGACCATCGGTGTGATTCGCAAGGCCTGGCGTGAGCGCGAAATCCGCCGCTGCTACCGCCCTGCCACCCCTGGCCTCCACCATGCCCAGCGCTATCCGCAGAATTATCCTCTCCGCTGGCGCAGGCCGAACGCCGAAACCGGCTTCTCCACCAGCCTGGTTCTGGAGGCTCCGCAGCGCGGTATTTATGCTGTGCTCCTTACGTTGAAAGATTATGAGGGCTCCCAGCTCATCACCCAGGGCCGGCAGGGAACTACCCTGGTGCATGCCGGCGGGGGCAAAGGGCAGGATTTCAATGCTCTCGCTCTCTACCGCCTGGAGCCTGGCCGCCATGAGCTCACGTGGGCTATCCCGCCAAAAGCAGCAGCTCCTGATACGCAGGTTGCTGTTCTTAATCGCTGATATTAAGCATTCGGTTTTTGGGGGAATCCTCAGCTCAATCCTGAATTTTGCGTGTGAGCAGGCGGATTCATGGGATTGAATCGGCTTAAACTGGAATAATTCTAAATTATGCCGCATAATCGGCTTGCTTTTGTGCGGAGTTTATGTATAGTGAGTTTTCCGAAACAAACAATAGAAACGTCTGGTATGAGCGACAAAGTATTATTCTTCGACACCACGCTCCGCGATGGTGAGCAGTGCCCGGGAGCTTCCATGAATCTCCGGCAGAAGCTGGAGGTAGCGCGTCAGCTCGAAAAGCTAGGCGTGGATATCATCGAGGCAGGGTTCCCCTGCATTTCGGATGGCGACTTTGAGGCCGTGTTCACCATTGCCAACACGGTGAAGAAGTGCCGCATAGCCGGTCTGGCCCGCTGCGTGGAGAACGATATCCGCCGCGCAGCCGCTGCCGTGGCTCCTGCCGGGGAGCGTGGCCGCATCCACACTTTCCTGGCCACCAGCCCGCTGCACCGCGAGTTCAAGCTCAAGAAGAGCAAGGAGGAAATCATCGAGATGGCGGTGACCGGCGTGAAACTGGCCAGGAGCCTGGTGAATGATGTGGAATTCTCCGCTGAGGATGCCAGCCGCACCGAGCATGACTACCTTGCCCAGGTGGTGGAGGCCGTCATCGAGGCCGGCGCCACCACGGTGAACCTGCCGGATACCGTGGGCTTCACCACGCCGCAGGAATACATCGACATGATTGATTACGTGGTCAAGCATGTGAAGAACATCGACAAGGCGGTCATCTCCGTACACTGCCACAACGATATCGGCCTGGCTGTGGCTAACTCGCTGGCTGCTGTAACCGCCGGCGCCCGCCAGGTGGAAGGCACCATCAACGGTATCGGTGAGCGCGCTGGCAACGCGGCTATCGAGGAGGTGGCCATGGCCCTTTCCACACGTCCGGAGGCTTTCGGCTTTGCAGCCGGGGAGAAGCCGCACAACCTGGAGACCCGCGAAATCGTGAAGACCAGCCGCGTGGTGGCCAGCATGAGCGGTCTGGCTGTGCAGCGTTCCAAGGCCATCGTGGGTGAAAATGCCTTTGCCCACAGCTCCGGCATTCACCAGCATGGTATTCTGGCCAAGCGCGAGACCTACGAGGTAATCGACCCTGCTGAAGTGGGCTGGGGCGAGACGGAACTCCCGCTCACCAAGCACTCCGGCCGCGCTGCGGTGAAGGCCCGTCTGGAGAAACTTGGCTACAACCTTTCCGATGCGGAAATCTCCCACGTGTTCGAGCGTTTCAAGAAGGTGGGCGACAGCAAGAAGTTTGTGTACGATGACGACCTTGCCTCCCTGGTGAACGATTCACTGGATACCTGCGACGGCACCTGGAAGATGGTGGACATCCAGTTCGTGGCCGGCTCCGCCGCCCGCCCGACTGCCACCGTGCAGCTGGAGAAGGACGGCAAGCTCTACATGGACTGCGCCATCGGCAACGGCCCGGTGAATGCCTGCTTCAAGGCCATTGACCGCATCACTAAGAGCAAGGGCGCCCTGGTGGATTACAACGTGCGTGCCACTTCCATCGGTCAGGATGCTCTGGGTGAGGTGACGGTGAAGGTGCAGTTCGGTACCTGCGAGTGCAAGCCGGTTTCCGGCAAGGGCGCCGCCACGGACGTGATTGAAGCCTCTGCCCGCGCCTACCTGAACGCCGTGAACCGCAACATCTCGCTGGAGGCCCTGGCCGTACAAGCGCAAGGAAATTGACAATTGACTATTGACGATTGACAATTGAAAGGTGCCGGTCGTCGATTAATGGACAATGTCTTCCGAACTTCCAATTCGCATTATCGTGGGCCTGGGTAACCCGGGGCGTGACTATGCCGAAACCCGCCACAACGTGGGTTTCATGGTGCTGGACCGCCTGGCGCGCCGCTTCGGAGCCGAATGGAAGTCCGATAAGGCGCGCAAAGGCGAGCTGGCCGCCGGGCCGGGGGTGCTGCTCATCAAGCCTCAGACCTTCATGAACTGCAGTGGTGAATGCGTGGGCCCCATCATGCGCTATTACAAGTTTGACCCGGCGCAGGTGCTGGTCATTTACGATGATATTTCCTTCCCCGTGGGCACCATGCGCCTGAGGGCAGGGGGCTCCGCCGGCGGGCACAATGGCATGAAATCCCTCATTGCTCACCTGGGAGGCGAGAAATTCCCCCGCCTGCGTGTGGGCATCGGTGCCCCGGGGCAGAAGGAGATGGTGGGCCATGTGCTCGGCAAATTTGCGCCGGATGAACGCCCGCTGCTGGAGGAATGCCTGGCCAGGGCAGAGGAGGCCACCGTACTCATGCTCCAGGAAGGATTCCAGGCCGCGGCCAATAAGTTCAATGTGAAGAAGGAAAAGAAGCCCCGCAAGAAGCCCGGACCGCAGACCGTTACGCCTGCAACAGAAGCGGAGCCTCAGCCGCCTGCTGCCGGGGAAGAGGGGTAATCCCCGGTTTGGGCCTCTTTTTTCTTTGTGGCAAAACCGCCACATACCATGTGGCGGACTCTTCACGCTAGAAAGCGTGCGTGGGCATGCGCCTTTATGGTAGAGTAGGGGCGTATGAACGAAATGTATATCGCAATATTGGGCATTCTGCTCTTGCTGGCGGTGTTTGACCTGGTGGTGGGCGTGTCGAACGACGCGGCCAACTTCCTGAACTCGGCAGTGGGCTGCAATGCAGCGCGGCGCAGTGTGGTGCTGGGGGTGGCAGCCCTGGGTATCGTGCTGGGCGCCTCCCTTTCCGGCGGCATGATGGAAATTGCCCGCAGTGGCGTGTTTATGCCGGCGCAGTTCAGTTTCCATGGGGTGATGATTCTTTTCCTGGCCGTGATGCTCACGGACGTGATTCTGCTGGATATCTTCAACACCTTCGGGCTGCCGACCTCGACCACGGTATCGCTGGTGTTCGAGTTGCTGGGTGCAGCAGTGGCTGTGGCCTTGTTCAGCATGCATGAGGCCGGATTCTCCCCGGAGCTCGGCGCCTACATCAACAGCTCGAAGTCCCTCACCATCATCTCGGGTATCTTCTGCTCGGTGGCGGTGGCGTTCACCTGCGGCTGCGTGGTGATGTGGTTCTCCCGCCTGCTGTTCAGCTTCCGCTACCAGAAGGCTTATAAGTATATCGGCTCGCTGTGGTGCGCTGTCTCGCTCACCGCTATCAGCTACTTCGCCGTATTCAAGGGGCTGAAGCACAGCTCTGTCGTCACCCCTGAGATGCTGGCATGGCTGAACAGCAATATCTCCGTAGTGGTGCTGGGCACGCTGGTGTTCTGGTTCATCATATCCTTCATCCTGCAGTACATCCTGCGGGTGAATACCCTGCGCATCACGGTGCTGGCCGGTACCTGCGCGCTGGCCCTGGCCTTTGCCGGCAATGACCTGGTGAACTTCATCGGCGTGTTCATGGCGGCGGAGTCCTCCTACCACATCGCAAGCGCCCATGTGGCGGCCGGTGGTAGCCTGGAGTCCCTGCGTATGGGTTCCCTGGCTGACCCGGTGCAGGCGAATATCTGGTACCTGCTTGCTGCCGGTGGTGTGATGGTGCTGGCACTCATCTTCTCGAAGAAGGCCCGCACCGTGACGGAGACCGAGGTGAAGCTGGCCCGCAGCAATGCCGTGACCAAGGAGCGATTCGGCTCCTGCCTGCCCGCCCGCGCCGCCGTGCGCTGGACGCTGAATGTAGCCCGCCTGGTGACCCGCATCACCCCGGAACCGGTGGCCCGCTTCGTGGGCAAGCGCTTCCAGCCGCTTGAGCTTACGGAGGACGACGGCACAGCCTTTGACATGGTTCGAGCCTCGGTGAACCTGACGGTTTCCGCACTGCTGATTTCGCTGGCCACCTCGCTGAAACTGCCGCTTTCCACCACTTATGTGACCTTCATGGTGGCCATGGGTTCCTCCCTGGCGGACCGCGCCTGGGGGCGCGACAGCGCAGTGTACCGCATCACGGGTGTGATGGTGGTTATCGGCGGTTGGTTCATGACGGGCCTGACAGCCTTTGTGGCAGCGGGTATCACGGCCTCGGTGATGATGGCCGGCGGCATTTGGGGCATTGCAGCCATGCTGCTCCTTGCCGGTGGTATCCTGGTGAAGTCTGCTTACCTGCACCGCCGCAAGACTGCCGAATCCCTGCCGGAACTGAACCTGGATTCCCCCACTGTGCTGCGTGAGCTGGGCGAGGCCTCGGTGGATCGCCTGGGGCGTGCCTATGGCATCTATCGCGCCACGGTGAAGGCCCTGCTTGCGGAGGATTACAGCGCCCTTAAGCGCCTGCGCAAGAAGGCCCGCGAGCTGAACCGCACGCTGGAGGCCGTGAAGGAAGACCAGATCCTGCCCTGCTTGCAGAGCTTGCCGGCCCGCCTGTACGACCGCGGCCAGATGGTGATGCGCCTGCACGAAAGCAGCCTGAATGTGGCCGGTTGCCTGCTCTCCCTGGTGAAGGCCAGTTACAAGCACATTGATAACAATCACGTGGGCCTGACCGCTGAGCAGGGGCGTGACCTCCTCTCCATGAGTGACCGTATATCCGCCTGCTTCCCGGGGCTGAGCATCAAGCTCCAGAGTGATGCCGGAGCCGGCATCGAGCAGATGATGGAGCAGTCTGGCGACCTGACGGCAGAATTTGCCCAGTGCATCCGCCACCACCTTATCCGCGCGGAAGAGGACGTGGTTGATATGCGCAACGGCATCCTCTACCTCAATCTGCTGAATGAAACCCGCGCCATGGTGCGCCACTCATTCGCCCTGCTGCGTGAACAGGCTGAACTATTCCGCCTGCACGTCTGATGCACTTTTCCCCAGTGTGTGACAGTGAGCCCCCGGTCGCTTCGGCCGGGGGTTCTTTCTCCCATATACCGCTACTGGAGCTTTGCGAATTGCAGGTGCATCCAGTCGTAATTCCGTTCTCGCCCCAGGGAGACGGCCCCGTGTGATTCCCAAATGCGCCACCACGCTTCGCAATCCGGGTGGGAGAGGGTGGCCCGGGGGGATTTGAAGGCATAGGCATTCGCCGCAGGGGCAAAGTCGAGGGCGATTCCCCAGGCGTGCATGGAGAGGTTCCTGCCGGTGGCGGTGGGGCGGAAATTGTAGCTGCCGCCATACTGGTCGAACCCCAGCCGCTTGATTTCTGCGGCTCCGTAGTGCAGCAGCACTTCCTCCAAGGCTGTTTTTACATGGGGCGCAATGAGCCGGTGTACGCGGATACTGCGCACGGGCTGCCCTTCATAATACAGCTGGTAAGCAGGAATGATGCTCACCAGCACTTCTTCCTGCCCGGGGGCTCCGAAGATGCTGCTCCCCCGGCGCACTTCTGCCTGGGTGGGCCAGGTGGGGATTTCCTGGATTCCCAGCGCAGCGGAGATGGCGCGAAGGGTGACAGGACCGATGCAGCCATCCTGCTCCACTCCCAGGTGTTGCTGGATACGGCGGATTGTTGCTCTCATCTGGCAGCGGGGGTGGACTGGTGTTCGATGGCGGAGAGGCGTATATCCATGGCTCGCAGGATTTCCACCGTCTGCGCGGCAGTGGTTGCCTGGTCGCGGGCCAGCTGGCGGAAATCGCTATACACGAAGCACACCAGGACAAGACCGATGAAGGTGATGATTTCCCGCGTATATTCGCGGGTGAGGGTCAGATATTCGCGGAATGGTTTGCACATGCCTGTGGTATAGCCCCGCAGGCATTCAGGCGCAAGCGCTCAGAAAAACAAGGAACCGCTTCCCACGCGGAAAGCGGTTCCTTCTTGAATTTTCTTAACAACCTGCCATTATATGCCGGCGGGGGTGGCGGCCGGTGCAGGCGCACCAGGAGCCGGTGCAGCAGGGGCGGCCGGGGCTACCGGCTGGGGCTGCGGGTTGGTGGTGGGCGGTGCTTCAGGCGGGGTGTAGGTGTAGTACACCTGGCCGTCAAGATCCGCATGGTACTGACCACCGGGCACAATGCTGATGCCGAGGGTCTTGCCGGCATAGTTGGCGGGCGGGTTCACCTTGTAACGGCGGATCTCCGGCTGCCCTTCCTTGTCCGGGTCGCGCACGATGATGGTAATCGGCCCCTTGATGGGGGCTGCCTGTTCGCGCGGGGTCACGGCGCTGGCGCCACCGGCCATTTCTCCGCAGGGGAACTCCGTGCCGGCGGCATCGCGGGCTTCCACCAGGATGCGCCCGGGAGTCGTGTTGGTAATCTTCACGGTATAGCTCATCACGCCTCCGGGTGTGGTGGGCATGGGGGCCAAAGCCGTCATCTGCGGCACCGCGGTCGGGGGCGGGGTCACGGCCTCGCCGCTGGCGTATACGTTGCCATCCACGCTGGCGTGGTACTTACCACCGGGAATGATGCTGATACCCACTGTCTTGCCTGCATAGTAGGCCGGGGGATTCACCTTGAAACGGCGGATCTCCGGGGCTCCGTCCTTATCCGGGTCGCGCACCACGATGGTGATGGGCCCCGCAATCGGGTCGGCCTGTTCCAGCGGAGTGGTGGCGCTGCGGCCACCCTCCATGAACCCGCAGGGATAGATGGAACCGGCAGAGTCCTGGGCTTCCACAAAGATACGGCCCGGCGTGCTGTTGGTGATGCGCACGGAGTAATTCATGGGCACACCGGCTCCGGGTACCCCGGGTGTCATCCCCAGTCCGGGACTGGCTCCCACGGCCACCTGGCCGGGCAGGGCCGTCTGGTGGATATAGGCAGGCTGGGTGGAAGTGGCAGAAGGCAGCATCGGCGTGGGTGTCTGCTGCATGGGGGCAAGGGCTCCGGCTACCGTGTTGGCTGCGGCCTGCCCCATCATGGCACCCATGGCGGCACCCGTCTGCGGCTGCCCGCCGTATTGCGATACCTGGGAATCAAAAGCGGCATCAACATCTGCGCTACCCACGGCCACAGCGGCCTGACCGGGCAGAGCAAGGTACTGCGCAGGCTTGGCTGCCTGCGGTTTGGTCACTACACTGGCACGGTTATTCACAACCGTGTTATCTGTAGAGCTACAGGAGGCTACCACGATGGCAGCACTGGCTACGAGACAGTATTTAATCTTCATGCTGACACAGAAACTACCACAGATGACAGAAAAAAGCAAGGCTAATGTTAGCCCTTTTCAACCTTTTCGCCACACCATTTTTTATAAATGACTTGACTACGTGAACAGACGTGCTAAACTCGCCCTGCAACTGCCAGGTGGGCAGTTGTGTTTGTTATCAAAACTACCCCTGCGGAGAGAATCGTTGCAGCTCCTGCTGTGAGCTTTGAGAAACAAAGGTTGTTCTGTCGGGAGACAGAAAACAGATAACCATTGGTAAATGATAGAAAACTGTTATGAAAAATCTGAAAATTTACACCGATGAGGTGGATGAGCTGGCGCAGAAGCAGATTGCAAAGCTGCTGGCGCAGCCTGCATTTGCGGAGGCGAAGGTGCGCATCATGCCCGATGTGCATGCCGGCAAGGGCTGCGTCATCGGGTTTACGGCGGATCTGGGTGATAAGGTGATTCCCAACATTGTGGGCGTGGATATCGGCTGCGGTATGCTCACTGTGAACCTGGGTAAGCAGAAACCGGATTTCGCGGCTCTGGATGAGATTATGCACTGCAACATCCCCAGCGGCATGGAGGTGCACGGTGAGCCGGTGGAGCCTTTCGAGGCGCTGGATGCGCTGCACTGCCTGCCGCAGCTGGAGCAGGTGAAGCGCCTGCGTTGCTCGCTGGGTTCGCTGGGGGGTGGTAACCACTTTGTGGAGGTGGATGCCGATACGCAGGGCAACTACTACCTCGTGATTCACTCCGGTTCCCGAAACCTGGGTAAGCAGGTGTGCGAAATCTACCAGCAGGAGGCCATCGACCGCCATGCCGGCTGCGCCGACCGCGCTGAGCGCGAGGCTGCCATGATTGCCGAATTGAAAGCGCAGGGGCGTCAGAAGGAGATAGCTGCGGCTATCCAGGCCCAGCGTGCTGCGTGGAATGCGGCTCAGCCGGATGTGCCTGCCGATCTCTGCTACCTGGAGGGTGAGGCCCGCGAACGCTACCTGCACGATATGCGCATCTGCCAGCAGTTTGCCTTGCGTAACCGCGAGGTGATGGCCGATATCATCATGCGCCGCCTCGGCCTGGAGGTGCAGGATATGTTCCATACCACGCATAACTACATCGACCACGACAGCAATATCGTGCGTAAGGGCGCCATTTCCGCCCGCGCCGGGGAAAAACTGCTCATCCCCATCAACATGCGCGATGGCTGCATCTTCGGTACCGGCAAGGGGAACGATGACTGGAACCAGTCTGCGCCGCACGGCGCGGGGCGTCTCATGAGCCGCTCCCAGGCTTTCAGGCAGCTCTCGCTGGAGGATTTTCAGAACCAGATGCAGGGAATCTACACCACCTCGGTCACCGCCCGCACGCTCGATGAATCCCCCATGGCTTACAAGGGCATGGATGCCATCCTCAAACACATTGGCCCCACGGTCGATGTGGTGGATATCTTCAAGCCCCTGTACAATTTCAAGGCCGAGGAAGCTGAGCCTTCCTTTAAGCGAAAGAAATAGAGTTGATTAACTATATTTGTGTAAAAAACAAGATTCAATCTTGCTTTTTACACAAAATTATTTAATAGGTTTACAGTAAGGTTTCTGCTGCTTCCAGTTTCTTAGCGGAGGCTCGGCCTTTGGCGGCTAGGGCAGGGGCAAAGAGGGAGAGGCGGAACTCAGCCACCATGAATCCGTAGGCCAGCCAGGCGGGGGAATCGGCGTGGCGTTCGTAATCGGTGAAGAAGCGGGGAGCCACGGCGGCGTTGAGGGAGGCGATGCGTTCCAGCTCTTTGGCTGCGGGTTGCTGGGCAATGCGCTTGATACGTTCCTGCAGGCCGCGGAGGAAACGTGAGTAATCCGCCAGCTGGGCTGGCTCGGCAGAGGAAAGGAACCAGGGACGGGTGAGCCACTGCCACTCGCGCTGCACGTCCTCGGCAATCTGGGAGCCGAAGCGGTCGCGCCCGGCCACCAGGCAGTACTGGCGCACGGCGGCATCGGTGGCGGCGAGCTGCTCCCAGATTTTTGCCAGGGGGCCCGCGATGCGGTCGTACACGGATTCGCGCATGCGCAGGCAGGCGGCATCGAACTCTGCTGCGGTGCGGGGCAGGGGGGCGGCCAGCGCGGCATCCATGGCAGCGTACACGGTATCGTGCAGGTTGTTCTTTGGCTGCTGCCCCACGGTGGTGAGGGCCAGGCGGGCCTCCATGCTTCTGATGGGGAGTTTTTTGCGGATGCTGTTCAGGAAATCGCCGTGCTTGATGAGGGCGAGTCGGCGCACGGCGCGGCGGTGGTGCAGGGCGGCTTCCTCCGCGCTGGGGAAGACGTGCAGCTTCACGTGGTCGCCATCCTCTCGCAGGGCGGGGTAGCCGGTGCCGCTGCCCACCTCCACCGTGGCGGGCAGGTCCCCGCAATCCCAGCGGGTCATGGGGGTGGCGGAGAAGGAACGGGCGGCCTTTTTCGCAAAGCGCTTCTCCTGGTACTGCGCCAGTTTCTCGCGGAGGGCTTCGGCGCTGGTGCCCAGGGCAAGTTCGTTGCCCTTGTCGTCGCACACCCAGATTTTGGTGATGAACTCGGCGGGGAGCTTGGCCATATCCACCTGGCTGGCGTTGCAGAACTTGTTGCTGCGGCGCATGGCGAACTCCACCAGGGCCTGGGGCAGCGGGCGGTCCGGCTCGCGGTCGAACCAGTCCTCGGCAAAGTCATCGGCCGCAGTGGAGAGGGGCATGAGGAACATGCGGATATCCTTGGGCAGGGTGCGCAGCAGGATTTCGGCGCGGTCAGCCAGGTGCGCCGGCACGCCCCACTGCGGCAGCCAGTCCGGGAACTCTGCCAGCTGGTCGATATGCACGCCGATGGTCACGCCGTCATCCGCCTCGCCGGGGGCGTGGTTGTAGTACACATCGTACTTTTCTCCGCCGTGCTCGATTTCATCCGGGTAGAGGTCGGCGCGTACCTCGTCCTCGCCGGGGTAGACGCAGTCCTCATACGGCACGCAGAGGATTTTCGGGTTGCGGGGCTCCATCTTGTCGCGCCAGCGGCGCAGGGCCTTTTCGGAGCAGATATCGGCGGGAATCACCGAATCGAAGAAGCGGAACACGCCCTCCTGGCACCAGATGAGGTCGCGGCGGCGCAGCTTGGATTCCACGCTGCGCACCTTTTCGCGCATCTGCTCCAGGTGCCTGAGGTAGGGGGCGCGGTCTTTCATCTCCTGCGCCATGATACCGTCGCGAATCATGATTTCGCGGGCAGCGGCGGGGCTGTAGCGGGCGTAGCTCACCCGGCGGCCATCGATGAGGGTGAGGCCTCCGCAGGTCACGCGTTCCTTCGCATGCACCTGGCCGCTGGCTTTATCCCAGGCGGCATCGTAGGCATGGTGGGCGCAGAGCTGCGGGGCAATCTGTTCCACCCACTGCGGTTCCAGCACGGCGGCGCGGCGCATGTAGAGCCGCGTGGTTTCCACCAGTTCGGCGCCCATGAGCCACTCGGCGCGTTTCCGGCGCTTGAAGAGCCCGGAGCCGGGGAAGATGGAGAAATCGCGCCCGCCGGCACCGCGGTACACCTTGTCCTCCGGGCGCCAGAAGCCAATCTGCAGCGGGGCGCCGGCCAGCAGGGCTCGGTGAATCATATCCGGCGTGGCCTGTTTGGCCTCCTCGGGCAGGGCGGGGATGCGCCAGCGCATGGTATCCTGCAGGGCGGCGCCGAGGTCCTGCACCAGGTTGTGCCACTCGACCATGCGCAGGAAGTTGAGATAATTTTTCGCGCACCACTTGCGGAGCTGGTTGCGGCGCAGGGAGTTGCGCTCCTTGAACTCCAGCGAGGCCCGCCACAGGGTGAGCATGGAGAGGAAATCGCTGTCCTCATTTTTCCACTGCGCGTGGGCCTGGTCGGCCTGGGCGGCAAACTCTGCCGGGCGCTCGCGCGGGTCCATGATGCTGAGCCCGGCCACGATGACCAGCACCTCTGCCAGCGCCTTTTCGTGCTCTGCCTCCAGCAGCATGCGGCCCAGCCGTGGGTCCAGCGGCAGGCGCGCCAGGCTGCGCCCGGTGGGAGTGAGCCGCTTCTGGCGGTCGATGGCGCCGATTTCGCGCAGGGTTTTGTAACCTTCATTCACCAGGCGGGGACTGGGCGGGTCCGGCAGGGGGAATTCGCCCAGCGGCGGCAGTTTCAAATCCGCCATGCGCAGGATGACCCCGGCCAGCGCGCTGCGCTTGATTTCCGGGTCGGTAAAGGCATCGCGGTTCTCGAAATCGGTCTCGGAGTACAGGCGGATGCACACGCCCTCCGTCACGCGGCCGCAGCGGCCGGCACGCTGGCGGGCGCTGGCCTGCGAGATGGGCTCCACCTGCAGGCGCTGAATCTGGCGCCCGGGCAGGTAGCGGGAGATGCGGGCCTCGCCGCTGTCAATCACGTAGATGATGCCGGGGATGGTGAGGGAGGTTTCGGCCACATTGGTGGCCAGCACGATGCGGCGGCGCCCCTTGGCGGGGTGGAAGATGCGCTGCTGCTCGTTGAGCCCCAGACGGGCAAAGAGGGGGAGAATATCGGTGCGGGGCAGGTCGAGCCGCTCCAGCTCAGCGGCGCAGTCGCGGATTTCCCGCTCGCCGGGCAGGAAGACCAGCACATCCCCCCTGGCATCGTATTCCGAAAGCCACTGCACGGCGCGGCACACGTGCTCGGGCTGCTCTTCCTCGCTGTGGCGCGGGGGCATGTAGTGCATGTCCACGTGGTAGGTGCGCCCTTCCACATTGATGACCGGGGCCCCGCCGAAGAATTCGGAGAAGGAGCCCGCATCCATGGTGGCGGAGGAGATGATGAGCTTGAGCTCCGGGCGGCGGGCCAGCAGCAGTTTCATGTAGCCCAGCAGGAAGTCGATGTTCAGGCTGCGCTCGTGTGCTTCGTCCAGGATGATGGTGTGGTACTGCCGCAGGTCGCGGTCGTCCTGGGTCTCGGCCAGCAGGATGCCGTCCGTCATGAGCTTCAGCCGGGTATCGGCCCCGGTGCGGTCATCGAAGCGCACCTGGTAGCCCACGTAGCCGCCCAGCTCGCAGCCCACTTCCTCGGCAATGCGGCGGGCCACGGCCACGGCGGCCAGCCTGCGCGGCTGGGTGCAGCCCAGCTTGCCCCGGCGGCGGCCTGCCACCTCCAGCGCAATCTTGGGCAGCTGGGTGGTCTTGCCGGAGCCGGTTTCACCCACCACGACCACGACCTGGTGCCGGCGCAGGGCGGCGGCAATCTCCTCGCGGTGGCGGGAGATGGGCAGGTCCGGGTAGCGGAAGTGCGGGGCGGGGGTGGGCTCGCTCATGAAAAAGGGGTGAAAAATCAGAATTGTTGCACGGCACCGCCGGCCAGGCGCGATTTCTCTGCCAGGAACACCATGCGGTGGCCCACGATGCTGTCCTCCAGCGTGGGGCAGCCGGGGGAGGTTCGCTCCCCGCGCAGCAGAGCTATGAAATCGAGCACGATGCTGCGGTCGCCGCCGCCGTGGGCATCTCCCTGCTGGAAGTCGGACATATCCAGCGTGCGCTCGGTGTAGCCGCCGGGGGCGGCGGGCTCCATCTGGCGCACATGGAAGCACTCTTCCTCAAAATCGCCGTAGATTTCGCCGCGGGTGCCGGTCACGTGGATGATGCGGCGGGGGGTGCTGGCGCCGCCGTTCATGGAGAAGGTGCCGATGGCTCCATCCCGGTAGTTGATGAGCACGGACTGGTGGTCCACGATGCTGATGTTGCAGCGGTGCACGCAGCGGCTGTAGGGGTTATCCGGCTGGCGGAGGATGGCTTCCTTCTCCTCATCGGTGGCGGGGCTGTTGTGGGTCTCGTGCCACACGTTGTTGGCCCAGCGCAGGGGGTGCTCGATATAGAGCCGGCGGGCGGAGAAGATGCAGTCGCGCTCCAGCGGGCAGTTATTGAGGCAGTGGGTGCCGGCGCCCTCCGGGGCTTTTTCCTCCTTGAACTGGAACACGCTGCCCACGCTGGAGATGGTGGCCGGCACGTTCCCGCCCATGAGCCAGGACATGATGTCCAGGTCGTGGCTGCACTTGGTGAGCAGCATGCCCGAGCCGCAGACCTCCTCCAGCGCGTACTTGCCGCGCACAAAGGAGACGGATTCGTGCAGGTAGCCCACCTGGTTCATCATGTGGATGTTGATGACCTCGCCTATGGTGCCCAGGGCAATCACGCGGCGGATGGCGCGGTAGAACGGCGTGTACCGCAGCACGTGGCAGACCATGACCTTGCGGCCGGTCTCGCGCACGCAGTCGATGAGCTGCTGCCCCTCTGTATCATTCAGCGCATAGGGCTTTTCCAGCAGCATGTCGTAGCCATGGCGCAGCAGGGGAATGGAGGTTTCCACATGCAGGCGGTCCATGGTGCAGTTGATGATGGCATCCGCCAGCTTCGGCAGAGCCAGCAGTTCATCAATGCCGGAGAAACAGCGCTCATCCGGCAGGTCGAACATGACCCGCGCCTGCTCCTGGCGGTCGGGGTTCACATCCACCACGCCTACTATCTGCAGCAGCTCCGGGTTCGTGAGCGCCACGGTGGAGTAGATGGACGCACGCGCCCCCATACCCACGATGATGGCGGTCACGGGCTGCTGCGGTGCTGCCGGTTCCTGTGCGTCGGTGCTCATGGTTTATTTACCCCAGCGGCGGGTGATGCCGCTGTAGGAATCGATGCGGCGGTCGCGGAAGAAGGGCCAGATGCGGCGGTGCGCTTCCAGCGCTGTCAGGTCCACGTCCGCATAGAGAATCGTGCGTTCCTTCACCGGGGCCTTGGCCACCACCTGGCCGCAGTAGTCAGCCACGAAGCTCTGCCCCCAGAAGGTGGTTTCGCCCTCCACCCCGCAGCGGTTCACGGCGCACACATAGCAGCCATTGGCCACGGCGTGGCCGCGCTGCACGGTCTCCCAGGCGCAGTGCTGGGCGGTGTAGAGTTCCTCCTCTCCGGGAATCCAGCCGATGGCGGTGGGGTAGAACAGGATTTCTGCCCCCTCCATGGCAGTGAGCCGGGCGGCCTCCGGGTACCACTGGTCCCAGCAGATGAGCACGCCGATGCGCCCGTAGCGCGTCTCGAAACACTTGTAACCCAGGTCTCCGGGCGTGAAGTAGAACTTTTCCTCGAAGCCCGGGTCCTGCGGGATGTGCATCTTGCGGTACATGCCCAGGAAGGAACCATCGGCATCAATGACCCAGGCGGTGTTGTGGTAGAGCCCGGTGGCGCGCTTCTCGAATCCCGCCGCCACGATGACCACCCCCAGCTCGCGGGCCAGGGCGCAGAGCTCATCCGTCCATTCCCCGGGGATGGGGTCGGCGGTGTTGAAGAGCTCGCAGTCCTGCGTGCGGCAGAAATAGAGCGTGGTGCACATCTCCTGCGTACACACAATCTGCGCTCCGCCGGCGGCGGCTTCGCGGATGGCGAGCATCTGTCGGCGCTTGTTCTCGGCCGGCTCGGCTACGGCCTCCTGTTGAATCAGGGCAATCCTCGGCATGCGGCGCAGTATACCATATATCCGCCTGCCGTGCAAGCCCGTGTGCGTGTAATAACACTGAAGCTTTCCAAATGTTGTGGCGCTGGCCGGGGAGGCTGCACCCATGGCCCGAAGATGGAGTGGGGCTCCCCGACAACGCCAAACATCAATTTGTTGATTCGTTTCGAGTTTTTAGAGTTCCCCTTTCTTGGTAAAAGTCAAAAAAAATACATATAAGGATGATTGCGACGCAAAAAAAGCAAAGATTGTACCATTTGTTACACATAAGGAATAAAACTTGACAATTCTTGTCTTTTTTGATATTTAATCCTTTTAGGGATGAAAATAAATTCGCTTAAGGAACTCGGAACACTCATAAGGCAGCGCAGAAAGAGTGAACATTTGACGATTGAAACGCTTTCTGCGTTGGTGCCATGCAGTCCCCGATTGCTTGGCGAGATGGAGCGTGGTATCAGAAATGTCAGTTTTGAACATGTATTATGCGTATGCACCTTGCTGGGGATTGACATAATCGCTAAGGAAAAGGAGGAGAGCAGATAATGGAACCTCTGGATATATACTATGGCGATACACTGGTGGGGGTATTCGGGCTGACTCAACAAGCAGATTACTATGTTGAATATGCAGAATCGTGGAGGCAGAACGGCTTCCCCATCTCCTCGCTCTTGCCTATGGTGCAGCGTCGCCACGAGGGCCGGCTGGTGGAGTATTTTATCGAGAACTTGTTACCTGAGGCAGAACTGCGGCAAGCCATAGCGCGCCGGCATGGCGTGTCGGAGAATAATTATTTTTCATTAATGCAATTCATAGGGCGCGATTGCGCAGGTGCCTTTACCCTTGGCGGTCCACAATCGCACGGAACCTACGAATCCCTCTCCACGGTTCAACTCCGGGAACTGTTGAAAAGCCTGCCCAAATACCCTTTGGCGATGAATCGCCGAGGCGCTTCTTTTTCACTTGCGGGCGCTCAAAATAAAATACCGCTCTACTTGAACAAGGGTGTATATAGTCTGCCTCTGTATGGTGCTGCAAGTAATTCTATCATCAAGACCCCCATGCAACATGCCGGGAACAGTGTACCGAACGAGCTGTTCTGCATGCGCCTTGCAGCAAAGGTTCTTTCAGGGGTGGCCGGTACGGACTATCTGCCGCTTGAATCCGAATCTTCCCTGGTGGTACACCGCTATGACCGCAGTCTCCAGCACGGCAAGCTCATACGCTTACCCCAGGAGGACTTCTGCCAGCTTTCAGGTATTCCCTCCCGTATGAAGTACGAAAGCGAAGGCGGCCCGGGCTTTTCCGAATGCGCACTTCTGCTCCGGAAGCATTGTTCCGTTCCTGCCCCGCACCTTCTGCGTATGCTGGATTGGGCTGTGTTCAATCTCTGTATCGGCAATATGGATGCTCACGCCAAAAACCTCTCTATCCTCATGGTCAATTCCAAAAAGGTACTGGCTCCATTTTATGATCTCATCTGCACCTTGTATTATGATGGCTTCAGCACAGAACTCGCTATGAGCATAGGCGGGCGATACAATCCCAACAAAATCGGTGTATCGCAATGGAAGAAATTTGCGCTGGACACAGGGCTTCCCGAAAAGGTGGTCATGCAGGCAGTCCCGAAAATCGCAAGACGCATCATCGATGCCCTCCCCGCAACAGAAGACGAAGTGGCCGGCATCGTACCGCAAAAGGCATTCATTCATGACCTCAGAATGTTCATTCTGAATCGCTGCATGCATCTTCTGCGAAACTTAAACTAAGAAATCAAGAGCCCATGAGAATTTCCCTCATGGGCTCTTGAAATAAACTTGCAAGCCTGTTACTGGCACCCCGCCGTCGCCGGGCTTCTCATTGATACGCCCAGACAGACCGCAAGTAATCGGCTGAGCTCAGCGAACAATTTACCGACCGCGCCGGGAGACCGGTGCGGTCGGTTGTTTGGCAGGTTCCCCCTCCATCGGATGGGGGGGGATTTGCAAATCGGGGACCTCTGACAACTCGCCATATTCTCATTTGGTGAGTTTTTTAGGGATGCCCGGATGTGCATTACTTGAGCTTTCCGCCTGTTTTTCGCAGGAGACGCCGGGAGGCGGAGTCAAAACCGGCATGTGGAAACAAATGACTTTTGCCCTTGTGAGCGGATTGGTTCTGAATGTCGCCAGTGCCAGTGCGCAGAGTTTTGATTCGTTGGATGCCATTATCGGAATAGATAAACGAATCCGGGATCGTAAGCACGATAAGCGGATGAAGGAGAAAGCGGAGGAAAGACGCCGGGACCGGCGAGACCGGCACCGCAATGATAAATGCAACGACCACAGGAAGTACCGTGATTACAGCCGGGACCACCATAACCGGCACCGGTAAATTTTTATGGCTCCAGCGGTGGTGGCTGCACCATGCGCCCGAGCCATGCGGCGTGTATGAAATCCCTCATGCTGACGCATGAGGGATGGGAATTTGATTCGCCTGCGGCTTTCCAAATTCCCGATTTTCGAGCAGAGGGGGGGCGTCTTCCAAAATGTTGCTTATATTTCTATCGTTTACAAAATCCTCTGGGATATATGTGGCAGAAGGGGCTCTTTTTTTGTTTTTGTTGTTGATTCTCTGGACTATTTCTGTACAATAGGGCGAGTCCAACCTGTATAATATGTCCGAAAAAACAGTAGCTATTGTTATCCCGGCCTATAATGAAGAACTCACAATCTGCCAAGTTATGCGCGAGTTTCATCAGGTCATGCCGGAGGCTCAGATTGTGGTGGTTAACAATAACTCTTCTGACAGGACGGACGAATTGGCCCGCCAGACTCTGGCTGAAGGTATACCAGGGCGTGTGATTGTGGAGCGCCGCCAGGGTAAAGCTGCTGCTGTGCGTCGTGCTTTTTACGATGTGGAGGCTGATGTGTATGTTATGGTGGATGCCGATTGCACTTATCCGGCTAAGGATTTGCCGGATTTGCTTCGGCCCGTGCTTGATGATGAGGCGGATATTGTGGTTGGTAATCGCCACGCAGGGGGGGCCTATTGCAAGGAGAATAAGCGAATGTTTCACAACTGGGGGAATAATCTGGTGCTGAAACTTATTAACAGGCTTTTCAATGGAGATTTGAAGGATATTCTGAGCGGATACCGGGTGATGAACCGCAGGTTTGTCAAAAATTACCCTATTATGTCGCGAGGTTTCGGCATTGAAACGGAGATGAGTATCCACATGCTTGATAAAGGATTTCGTGTGGTGGAAATACCTACCCATTACAAGGATAGACCGGAGGGCTCATTTTCTAAACTGAATACAATTCGGGATGGGGTGATGATTTTGCGCATGATTGCCGAGATTTTCATTTATTATCGCCCCACGATTTTCTTCTCGGCGGCTGCTGTGGCGATGATGCTGCTGGGATTGGCCGCAGGAATAGTTCCTGTGGTGGAATTTTACCAGACATCCTACATTACACACCTGCCTCTGGCTGTGCTGGCAGTGGGATGCGTGCTCACCGCTCTCCTGTGTTGTTTCACTGGCATTGTTCTGGAGGGACAGGCAAGGGGCCAGAGGTTTGCTTATGAGCATCTTTTGTTGCGCCATGAGCGCTCATGATGCAGGGTTCTTCTGATGGTCTGCTGCCGGTCTGATTGTAGAACACTACTGTGTTAGCCTGAGAATAGGGGGAGTCAGGTTGCCTGTGTGTCGTGCGCTCTCTTATGGGCGTATGCAGAATTGTCTGATGCCGGACAAGAGGAAAGTCCGCAGGAAGGCGTTTTTATGGAACAGCGAAGGCCGGCCATCAATGGGATGTTGTAATCACCTGAGGAAAATGCGGCATGAGGGAGTTTTTGCCCTTGCTTTTTGTGCGGGTGGGTGGTATGGTGCCGCGCATGGCTACTGATAAGAAGATCACGATGAAGACCAGCAAGGGCGATATCAACCTCACGGTGTTCGCTTCCAAGACCCCGATGACCGCCGCCAGTTTCCTGAATCTGGCCAGCAAGGGGTTCTACAATGGTCTGACCTTCCACCGTGTGATTGCGGATTTCATGATTCAGGGTGGCGACCCTGAGGGCACCGGTTGCGGTGGCCCCGGCTATAAGTTTGACGATGAGTGCCGCCCTGACCTGAAGTTCACGAAGCCCGGCCTGCTGGCCATGGCGAATGCCGGCCGCACCTGGACGGGGCAGGGCACGAATGGTTCCCAGTTCTTCATCACCCACGTGCCCACGGAGTGGCTGAACGGCAAGCACACGATTTTCGGCGAGGTGCTTTCCGCTGCCGACCAGGACGTGGTAAATGCGGTGCGCCAGGGCGACAAGATTGTGGCCATCGAGATTCACGATGACTGCGCCGACCTCTTCGAGGAACAGGCCCGCAACATCGAGCGCTGGAACAGCATGCTCAGGAAGTAAAGGCTTTTCATGAACGCAGGCACCGCAGTTCCGGCGGTGTCTGCGTTTTCTGTATACACCCGGCTCATGGTTTTTGCTGTTCAGGATCTGCATATTGAATTCGGCCCGCGCGTGCTGTTTGATTCGCTCTCCTTTGTGGTGGAGCAGGGGGACCGTATCGCCTTTGCCGGGCAGAACGGCGCGGGCAAATCCACGCTGATGAAGTGCATCGTGGGGGCGCAGGAGCCGGACCGCGGCAAGGTGCTGCTGCCGAAGCATACGCAGGTGGGCTACCTGCCGCAGGATGGTATCCATATTTCCGGCGCTCAGCTGCTGGAGGAGGTGCTGGGCAGTGTGGGGAATATCGTGGAGCTGCAGCAGGTGGTGGATGAGCTCTCTGCCGACCTGCAGAAGATGGATTCCACCGCGCCGGAGTACAAGGATACGCTGGAGGAAATAGGCCGCTTGGAGCTGATTTTGCAGGACCGCGATGCCACGCGCCTGCGCCCGCGCACGGAGTCCATTCTGCGCGGTCTGGGTTTTGCGGATAAGGATTTTACGCGCGACTGCGGTGAGTTTTCCGGCGGCTGGCAGATGCGCATTGCGCTGGCGAAGCTGCTGCTGCAGGAGCCTGAGGTGCTGCTGCTGGACGAACCGACCAACCACCTGGATTTGCAGAGCCAGCGCTGGCTGGAGCAGAGCCTGCGCACGTACCGCGGGGCTATCTGCATCATCAGCCACGATGTGGCGCTGCTGGATAACCTGGTGACCCGCACCATCGCCTTCCACCATGGCAGGGCGGAGGAGTACGCCGGCAATTTCTCCTTCTACCTGAAGGAGAGCAAGGCCCGCAAGGAGGTCCTGCTGCGCCAGGCCAAGGCCCAGCAGCGCGAGATTGCCAAGACGCAGGAGTTCATTGACCGTTTCCGCGCCAAGGCAACCAAGGCCACGCAGGTGCAGAGCCGCATCAAGCAGCTGGAGAAGGTCGAGCTCATTGAGGTGGAGGACGATGATGCAGTGATGAGTTTTCACTTCCCGCCGCCCCCGCCCGGCGGCCACACGGTGGTGAAGCTGGAGAAGGCCTGCAAAGCCTACGGCCCCATCACCCTGCTGAACGACTATGATTTTACGATGGCCAAGGGCGACCGCATTGCCATTGTGGGGGTGAACGGCAGCGGTAAATCCACCTTCACCCGCCTGATTTCCGGCACCGAGGCGCCGGATGCCGGTGAGTTTGCCTTCGGGCACCACACGCAGGTGGCTTTTTTCTCGCAGACGCATGCGGACGTGCTGAACAATGAGCAGACGGTGCTGGAGTGTGTGGAGGCCGCAGCCAGCCGCGAGACGCGCCCGCTGGTGCGCAATATCCTGGGTTGCTTCCTGTTCCGCGGGGATGATGTGTTCAAGAAAATCGGGGTGCTTTCCGGTGGTGAGCGTTCGCGTGTGGCCCTGGTCTGCATGCTGCTGAAGCCGGCCAACTTCCTGATTATGGACGAACCGACCAACCACCTGGATTTCCAGAGCCAGGATGTGCTGCAGCGCGCGCTGGCAGAGTACCCCGGTTCGTACTGCATCGTGTCGCACAACCGCCAGTTCCTGGACCCCATCGTGAACAAGGTGCTGGAGTTCCGCCTGGGGCATGCGCCGCGCTTGTTCTATGGCAATGTGAGCGCGTATCTGGAGACGGTGGAGGCCGAGGAACGCCGCCTGAAAGCCGCTGCCCAGCAGCAGGTGGCCGATGCTCCGGCTGCCCAGACCCCGACCGGTAACCGCAAGGATGCACGCCGCGCCCGTGAAATGGCGCGCCAGCAGCGTAACAGGATTCTCAAACCCCTGCAGCAGGAGCTTGAGCAGGTGGAGGCTGATATCGCCACCAGGGATGAGCGCAAGGAAAACATCTCTGCCGAACTGGAAGACCCTGCCAACATGAGCGATAACCAGAAACTCATGGAGCTTACCCGGGAATACCAGCAACTGGAACGTGAATCCGAGGCCCTCTACACCCGCTGGGAGGAACTGAGCGAGGTAATTGAACGCAAAACGGCCGAATTGGAAGCTGAATTCGGCCCCCTTTCATAAGGAAAAGTTAAAAAATGCGTCATATTTGATTTTTTTGGGGTTGACAGGCTGAATTTTGCCTATATAATGCACGCACATTTTGCAAAACACTTGACAAAATGTGTAAAGGGTGGAGTATGCCCACAGTTTTATCTACGATTATGTCGACTCCCAAGAAAGATTCTGCAAAAGCTCCTGCCAAGAGTGCCGCAAAGCCGGCAGCCAAGAAGGCGACGCCTGCCAAGAAGACGGCTCCTGCCAAGAAGACGGCTCCTGCCAAGAAGACGGCCGCTCCTAAGGAAAAGGCTGAGAAGGTAGAGGAAAAGAAGCCCAAGGTTGCCAAGGCTCCGGCACCTAAAGCGGAAAAGAAACCCGCTAAGAAGGCGGCACCCAAAGTAGTGGAGAAGGTGGAGGTCTCTGAGCCGGTGGCACCAGTATCTGAGCCGGATGATTTTGATATCATGATGGGGCTGGCCCCGACCCCGGAGGAGGCTGCCGCAGCTGCCGCTGCAGAGGCGGTGGCAGAGGAGGACACTGAGACGAAGCCCAAGGAGAAGAAGGCGAAGGAATCCAAGCCCAAGGAGAAGAAGAGTAAGCATTTCACGCCCCAGCTTTCTGCCGCGGAGATGAATGAATTCTTCCCGGATGATGCTACGCTGAAGACGGCGTTCAAGTCACTGCTGGCCATTGCCAAGAAGAATAATGGCTACGTGACCTCAGAGGATATCGAGAACTCCCTTCCGCCGGATGAGGCGGAGGATAATGACCAGGCCCGCCTGTTTGAGCGTCTGCATGAAGTGGGTGTGGAGGTGCGCGATGAGGAGGAGTACGCCGTGAAGCCGCTCTCGGCGGATGAGCTTACCTCCAAGGATGGCCGCCTGGTGAACAGCCCGGTGGTGCAGGAGAAAATCAAGGAACTTATCCGCCAGGCCCAGGAACAGGGGTACCTGACATATGACGATATCAACGATGTGCTGCCGCACGATGTGATTGACCCCACGGACTATGAGGAAATCATGGAGCGTCTGCGCGGCATGCAGTTTGATATCATTGATGCCTCAGATGTGGATACCTACGGCGAACGCCAGCGCATGAGCGAGACCGGCGAGGAGGATGAGGCTGAAAAGATGGAGGCCAAGCTCGATATCCTCGACGACCCGGTGCGCATGTACTTGAAGCAGATGGGGCTCAAGGACCTGCTGTCCCGCCAGAAAGAGGTGGAAATTTCCCGCAAGATTGACCAGGCTGAGGAGGATTTGCAGCGCTACCTGCACCGCTTCGGTGTGGTGGCCATCTACTACTGCGATACGGCTGACAAGGTGCAGCACAACGAGGAGCGCTTCGACCGCGTGGTGGTGGACAAGAATATCGACCGCCGCGATAAGTACCTGAAGGAGCTGCCCCCGCTGGTGACCAAGGTGATGACCCGCCATGCTGAGGTGCAGACTGCCTATGCCCGCCTGTGCTCGGCCCGCAAGCGCAAGAAGTCCGTGGCGGCTCCGCAGAAGGAGTTTGAGGAGAAGCTGGAAACGTTGACTTCTCTCTACGCCGGCTTCTCGTTCAAGGGGAAGGTGTATGAGGATTTTGTGAAGGAACTGCGCGACCTTCGCGTCCGTATCAAGAAGGTGCTGCGCCAGCGCGAGACGGACCCGGAGAATCCGCTTTACCGGGATGCCCTCAAGGAGTTTGAAATGGAGCTGTGGATGCCCATTCCCCAGTTCCTGGAGAACTACAAGCTCATGAGCCAGAGCATGAAGGATGCTGAGGCGGCCAAGCGTGAGATGATTGAGGCAAACCTGCGACTCGTGATTTCCATTGCCAAGAAGTACACGAACCGCGGCCTGGCTTTCCTGGATTTGATTCAGGAGGGTAACATGGGCCTGATGAAGGCGGTGGAGAAGTTCGAATACCGCCGCGGCTACAAGTTCTCCACCTATGCTACGTGGTGGATTCGTCAGGCCATTACCCGCTCCATTGCAGACCAGGCCCGCACTATCCGCATCCCGGTGCACATGATTGAGACGATTAACAAGCTCATGCGTGTGCAGAAGAAGCTGGTGCAGGACTTCGGCCGTGAACCTACGCCGGAGGAGATAGCACAGGCTTTGGCCGAGGAACCCAACAAGGGTGCCGTGATGTCGGTGGAGAAGGTGCGCAGCGTGCTCAAGATGGCTCAGCAGCCTATCTCCATGCAGCAGCCGGTGGGTGATTCGGATGATACCTCCTTCGGTGACTTCCTGGAGGATAAGAGTGCTGAAAATCCCATGGATGGCGCTTCCTACAATTCCCTGCGCGACAAGATCGGTGATGTGCTCAACACCCTTAATTCACGCGAGCGTGCGGTGATTGAACAGCGATTCGGCCTGAAGGATGGCAATCCCCGCACCTTGGAGGAGGTGGGCCGCCAGTTCAACGTGACACGCGAGCGAATCCGCCAGATTGAAGCCAAGGCTCTGCGCAAGCTGCGTCACCCAACGCGAATCAGCAAGATAAAGGGGTATCTGCCCGACTCTGCTGAGTGCTGATGAGGCGGTATCCTGATTTTAACAGCGGTTCCCCACCCGGGGAACCGCTGTTTTGCTGCAAAATTTGAATAAGGACTCACTTTTAGAGTGACTTTTGCTGCGGGATTTGCTAGTATGGTGGCACTTGCTATGAATGGTTTTACATCCCGCTCCGTACTCTTCTCTCTGGTGACATCAGTGGCACTGTCGGTTGCTCCGCAAGCCGGCGCCCAGGAGGCAGATGGCTCGCCCATTGCTGCTCAGGAAACGGCGAGGCGCCAGCAGTCGGTGCGCGAGGCCATGCAGAAGGTTCAGGAAGCCCGCACGGCCTATACCGCCGGGAGGTACAGTGATGCTGTGGATTTCTACCGGGAGGCTCTGAGTACTGTGGCGAAAGCCCCGGCTTCCGAAAAACTGGTCAAGTTTATCAAGGATAGCCTGGCTGATGCCCTCGTGGCCAAGGGGATGGATTACCGCAAGGTGGGGCGCAGGGATGAGGCTATCGAGTTCATGAATGAGGCTCTGGAGCTCTCCCCTGGTCACAAGTTTGCCCGGCATGAGCTGACCCGGACTCAGGACCCGGTGCGCACCAATCCGGCGCTGAGCCCGCAGCATGTGGCTAATGTGGAGGAGGTGAACCGCCTGCTTTCGCTTGCATATGGCTACTATGACCTGGGTAACTTTGACAAAGCTGAAGCCACCTTCAATGCCGTTCTCAAGATTGATGCCTATAACACGGCAGCTACCCGGGGGAAGGAACTAGTGCAGAAGAAAACGCAGGGGTACAGAAGCGCCGCGCATGATGCATTCCGGGCCAAGGCCTTGAGCGAGGTGGATAAGGCTTGGGAGGAACCCCTGCCTATGGAGACAACGGTGGGGCGCCTCGCCGTCACGGAATCCGGTTCCGTGGTGCACCAGGATGCCGAAACCGAGGATAAGATTGCCGCTGCGCTCAAGGAGATGGTGCTGCCTCAGATTGTGTTTGAGGATGCCCCCATCAAAGATGTGCTGGAGGCTCTCCAGGGGCAGATTGCCCGCTTTGAGGCTCAGGGGCAGGGCGCCAACCGCAAAATTAACCTGGTGGCGAATTTCGGCGACAGGGAGTCCGAAGGTTACAAGACCATCACCTCCCGCCTGGTGACTTTGAACCTGAACGATGTTTCGGTGTATGACCTGCTGAACGTTCTCGATAAACAACTGGGTATTACTCACTACATTACCCCCCTGGGCGTGGAGCTCTCCTTCTCCGGCCGCGATTTCGGTCCCTTGGTCGAGCGTGTCTACACGGTGCCGCCCCATTTCTTCGATGCACCTGCATCGGAAAGCGATGACGAGGAGGAAGATGACGAGTTTTCCTCCTCCTCCTCCCGCGTGGTGGTGAAGCGTGTCAACCCGGTGGTGGCGCTCAAGGAGATGGGCGTATCCTTCCCCGAAGGGGCAAATGCCCGATACGATGCCTCCACCCGCACGTTGACCGTGCGCAATACTGCTTACAACCAGGAGGAAATCGAGGAGCTTATCTCCATGCCCATGGAAACAGACCGTGCGGTTGTGCTCAATGTCATTGCCATGGAGGTGAATGAGAAAGATTTGAATGAACTGGGCTTTGAATGGCTGCTCAATTTTCACCTTGGCCCGAATGCGACATTTGGCGGCGGTGTCAAGGAGACCCTCCTTTCTGATGTGGCAGCTGTGCCTACGGCTGATGTGGGCGTGAACCTGCCTTCTTCCTCATACTCGGCTACCGAGGGTTTGCGTTCGGGCAGTGATGTGCTGACCTCAGATAATATCGACACCCTCATCAGCAGGGGTAAAGCTGGTCTTTATGGCGGTGGTTCGAAGGCTCCCGGTATCTTCTCATTCCGCGGGGTGTGGAACTCTGGCGATGTGACGATGATTATGCGCGGTGCTTCTCAGAAGAAGGGCACTGACATCATGACAAACCCCCGCATCATCCTGACCCCGGGTCGCGATGAGCAGGTGGTCTTTGCCAATGTGAACGAAATGTTCTACCCGGAAACCTATGCCGAACCCCAGATTAATACGACCCAGTTCAGCATAGGGCGCGATAAAACGACAAGCAATAACAAATACAGAACTGCGTATGGCTTCTCGACCATTGCCGCGCCTGCCCATCCGGATGCGTTTGTGCGCTTTGGCATGACAGAGGATTCCGTGGGCGGTGTCGGTTCTGTGGTGCAGGTGCACAACGCTTCCGTAGCTCCGGATGGTCAGCATGTCACCCTGGCGCTGACCGTGACTCTCAATGAGTTTGAGGGATTTGTGAATTGGGGCACGCCGATTAACTCGTTCTTCATGCTGCCATCGCAGAGCAAGGCCACAAAGATTACGCTTACGGAAAACCAGATTCTCAAACCCGTGTTCAAGCGCCGGATGGAAAACACCAAGGTCACGGTGGGCTCCGGAGCGGTCGTGGTCATAGGCGGTTTGAAAGAAGCACGCACGGTGCGCTACGAAGACAAGCTGCCGGTGCTCGGGGATCTGCCCATGGTCGGGCGTTTGTTCCGCTCTGAAGGTGAAGAGAAGACTCGTAAGGCTTTCCTGATGTTTGTGAAGGTGGATGTGGTGGATCCCACGGGTCGCAACGTGGGAACAGGTGAACGCCCAAGCGACGTGACAGAGTAAAGAAAGATATATGGTCGATAACGACGATAAATACGCAGATGACGGAGAGAACCTGACCCAGGTTCGCAGTATAATAAAGCATCTCAACGAGGATAAGCCATCGACGGAGCGTTCTCGTGAGGTGGTGGTGCGCGCCGATGGCAGCAAGGTGGTGCGCGTAACAAAAAAGAAGAGGGTGATGCTGACCTCTGCTGATGTTCGCCGGCGCAGCAGGAAGCAGTTGGTATTTATTGCCGCTGCCCTTATGGCGGTGCTGGTTGTTTGTGCCGCTGCTCTGTTTTTCCGCATGACAACCATGACGGGGACTGCGTATATGGAGAAGCAGAAGCTGGCCTTGCAGCAGGCCTGGAATGCCTCCAATGTGCAAATTGACGGTCCCGGAGTAGCGGGTACATCGTTGCAGATTAACAGCATCGTGGCTGAATTCCCGGAATCAGGCATGCTGCAGCGTGTGGAGCTGAGCGGTATCCACGCTTCATTGGATTTAACGAGTTTCCTGTACGGTGACTTCCGTGGGGAGAATGTCGAGATTGAACGGGCGGTCGTTGTGTTGCGCAACGGGGCCAATATGCAGATGCCAAAGTATGAAGGCCGCGATCTGTGGAGTTTCCGCCGCATGGATTGCAAGGATTTCAGCGTTCAGTTTTCGGATGCGTCCCAGGGGCCGGTTCAGTTGAAGAATGCCCAGGCATACATGTATTATCCCGGAGCAAGTCGGCGTTCGAGCGTGCTGATTATTCGTGGTGGTAAGTTGGAAATTGCCGGGTGGCGCACCGTACGCATTGCCGAAGGTAAGGCCCATGTATCGCCCACGGGAATTGATGATTTTTCGCTGTCCGGTACCACGGATGCCGAAACGGATGTGGTGGAGAGCCGCCGCACGACGATTGCGTTTGCCGGGCAGATTGCTGCCGGGAACCCGTTGAACGGGCCGTTCTCGATGGAGTCTGGTAATATGTCGCTTGCCGATTTCACGGAGGGTCGCTTTGAGGAATTCCTGACAGCGCGTACGGTTGCCGTTTCGCATGGTAAGCTGAGCGGAAAGGCCACAATCCTGTTGTCTGACAAAGGAGGGAAACCTGAGTTCTCCGGCCAGTTCCATCTGAAGGACATATGCCTGAGTTCCTTCCCGGCGCTCATGGCAATTCAGGAACACATTGAACCCGGGAAACGCCGCACGTACAACCCTCTTTTGCTGCACAGGGGGTACGTATGCCTTGGTCGCGAGGCAGGAGCCACCTTCGTTGAAATCCCCAAAGATGCGCTCGCAGAGCGCGATATCGCTTCGCTCAGTGGCAAAATCATTTTGAATGAGGCCAATGAACTTTCCGGCAACCTGGAATACGGGATTCCGGCAGTGCTGACCCGCGTAGAATATCCGGATGGACGTCCGGATCCCATGTTCCGCGAAAGTGGTGAATGGTCGGTGCTGGCGACCCGCATCAAGGGCTTGGGGAACAAGCCTTCCGACGATATGACAGAGGTAGAGGCACGCGCCGCAATTGCCCGCCGGGAGCGTCCCGCCCGCATACCGTTCGATAAGCTGGATATTAACCAGCTTACCGAGACGATGCTGAATGGGAGTTCGGCGGTTCAACCTGCTCCCGGGGATGAGCCCCAGCCTGAACCAGCTCCGCGTCCCGCAGAGCAGCAGCCGCTCCCCCGGGCTCCGCAATCCACGCCGGGGAGCCCCACTTTGCAGAATCCGTTTGAAGAAAGTGAGGACCCGTTTGCTCCCTCCTCTTCAGTTCCCTTTTAATTTGTAACGAAATACGTACGCGTGGGTAATCGAAATCTAGAGACTCGTTCAAAATGGTGGACCCGGCCGGTGGGGCACTTGTTGTGGTTCTTTATAACATCGGTCTGTGCCACTTTGCGTAAACGCATCATTCCCCGCGGCTCGGCGGCAGAAGTGCTGGGCAAGAAGCAGTGTATTGTGGCGCTGTGGCATAACAGGACCTTCGTTCCCTGCTATGTGTACCGTTACTGTGTGGATCATGTGGTGCCTATGAGCATGTTGACGAGCGCCAGCAAGGATGGAGCCCTTCTTACAACAGTGGCTGAGGATTACGGCATGCGCACGGTGCGTGGCTCCAGCAACCGCCGCGGCGTGGCTGGCTTCCGTGATATGCTCCGGGAGTTGAAAGAGGGGTACTGCATGTGCATTACGCCCGATGGCCCCAAGGGGCCCCGCTACAAGAGCCACCCCGGGGTGATTCGCCTGGCTTCCGTTTCCGGGTTGCCCATCTTACCGCTTTGTATTGATTTGCCACACTGCTGGCGCATCAACAAGGCCTGGGATGGATTTGCGATTCCCAAACCCTTTTCCCGAATTAACGTTGTTATCGGTGAACCCATCTATGTGCCTGCTGATATAGATGAAGAACAGCAGAAGGCCTATATGGAGAAACTGGATACAGCACTGGCCTACGGCCGCCCTGATTTTGAGTATAACGAAACCTGACTCAGTTATGAACCCTACGTTGATTGATGGCAAGGAGGTAGCTGCCCGCGTGCGGGAGGGGCTGCAGAAGGAAATTGCGGAGCTGAAGGCACAGGGCCACACCCCCGGGCTGGCTGTTGTGCTGGTGGGCGAGGACCCGGCTTCCCAGGTGTATGTAGGCTCCAAGGTGAAAGCCTGCGCAGAGCTGGGATTATATTCTCAGAAATGGGCGCTGCCTGCGGAAACGACTCAGGAGGAGCTGGTGCAGTTGATTCACCAGCTGAATGCGGATGACCGCATTCATGGCATCCTGGTGCAGAGCCCGCCTCCTCCCCATATCGATGAGGAAGCAGTTATCCTGAATATTGATCCCCGCAAGGATGTGGATGGTTTCCATCCCGCCAATGTGGCCAAACTGGTGCTGGAGGATGAAGAGGGATTTGTGCCGTGTACGCCGGCGGGCTGCATGGAGCTCCTTAAGGCATATGGCATTGAAACTGCCGGCAAGCACGCCGTGGTTATTGGCCGCAGCATGATTGTGGGTAAACCCATGGCTCATCTGCTGGTGGCTAAAAAGGCCAATGCAACGGTGACGATTGCCCATTCCCGCACCAGGGACCTGCCCGGGCTCTGCCGCACGGCGGATATCCTGGTTGCGGCGGTTGGCCGCCCGGAAATGGTCAAGGCTGATTATGTGAAGGACGGCGCTGTGGTGGTTGATGTGGGAATCAACCGGATTGAGGATGCAACGCGTCCCCGGGGCTACCGCATTGTCGGCGATGTGGATTTTGAGGCGGTGAAGGACAAGTGCTCCTTTATTACTCCCGTGCCGGGAGGCGTGGGCCCCATGACTATTGCCATGCTGATGGCTAATACCGTGAAGGCCTGCCGCCAGCTGACGCGCTGAGCGCACGAACAAGATTAAAGCAAAGGCTCCTGCTCTTGCAAGGGCCTTTTTTATTGCTCCGGCAATTAAAGATTATTGCTTTAGCGAAACGCAAAATTGATGTTTGAAAGTACAATGTACAAAGGACAAAGGACAATTTGAAAGTTCCCTGCGGCTTTGCCGCAGCCGTTTAAAATGGCGAGCCTATGGCGAGCGGAACTCCTAAATTGTCCTTTGTAATTTGTCCTTTGTACATCCCGACAGATTCCAATTTGTTACCCCTCCAGTGCGTATAACACATCAATCTTTAATTGCCGCGTCAATAATGAGCCCACTGGCAGAGCTGGACGGGGAAGGCGCAGTCCAGGCATATGTTTTTCGTGCAGAAATCGGAATCAATCTGCAGGAGCGCCTGTTGGGCATACGCGTGCCGGAGGGTCGGTCTGAGTTCCTTGCGGAGGCCGAAGAGTAACTCAGCCGTGTATTTGATGCTGCCCGGTAAGTCGGGCTGCTTCAGAGCCAGGTAGCTTTGCCATGAATGCTCGCTTTCATCATAGGGGTACACATGGTTTACCAGGAAATCGGTGATGCGTGATTGGCCGATGAGCGCGGCTCCTTGTTTCATGGCGGCAGAGCCGAGTGTATAGTGTGAGTCCCAGAAGGGGTGGGTGATGCTGCTGAGTTGCTTCGTGAGTTCTGCTGTTCCGGCGGCATTCAGGTGCGGTACAATGCGGTGCCAGTGCGGCACTGTGGCGGCCAGGGCTGCCACTCTGCGCTGGGGGTGGTTGAGCGGGCGTGCCGGGGCTTTGCACCACGGGAGTGCCCGCTCTTCTGCCAGTTCAAATTGCTCCCGCAGGAGCCACCAGGTGTCCCAGATGCGGCGGTGATACTGGCGCGCTTCTGCTTCTGCCTTGTCTGGTAATATGGGGAGGAGGAAGCCTGCTGTGCCCAGCAGGATGGCTTCTGCCTGCCTGCCGAGCTCCTGGATGGGCGCGCGCAGGGCGAGCATATGCATGGCTTCTTTGTTGGCGCTGTATCCCAGGGTTGCAGCCCAGGCTTCGTACCAGGCCTGGTATTCACCTGCTGCCTGGACCCGCTGGCGGAAGTGTTTGCGCTTCAGCTCAGCCCGGTAGGCCGCTGCCGCCTGCAGCAGGCGCTGTATGCGCTCCGCCGGCATTTCGGCAAGCGGCTGACGGCAGCGGGGCAGGGCGTCCTCGGCTTGCCTGGCATATTGTTCCGGGGCGTACCAGTTTTCCGGGGGGATGTAGAGGATGGGAATATCCTGGTGCAGGCTGTTGCGGGTGAACCATCCTGCCGGGGGCGGCGTGAGCACCACGTGCAGGATGACCTTGTTAAACGCCGGGTTGGCTCCGTGCCCGTGTTGTTCCCATGCCTGGGCGCTGGGGTCTATTTCGATGTCGCCCCGCATGCGCTTCCCGCCGAGCTCTATTTCGGCGTGGGTGAAATCCGGCCCGGGACACCGGTTCCAGCGGCCGGGATCCAGAATCCGCACAAAACCGTGCCGTTGCGTGGTGCCGTCACGCTTGAGGAGTCCGGTGAACCACCAGCTCTGCACTTGCAGTTCCGGCGGAAGCTCCGGGGCAACGTTTGCCGCTGCACCACCGGCATATACCTCAGCCAGCAGCTCCCTGTATTGCTCGACCAGGTGTGGGCGTGAGGGGGTGTTCATTGAACAATCAGTCATTCAGCTCCGCTTCGTGGCGCATGAGGTCTTCCTCAAGTGTTTCGCATACGTAGCCGAAGGTCTCGTTGTTCTTGTGGTTCATGGAGCGCAGCGTGTTGTGCGCTTCCAGCACGTGGCGTGTGCGATCCAGCTCGTTCATGTTGCCGGCTGTGGCTTCTTTGCTGCTGCCCTGGGTCAGTTGTGCCCGGCGTTCTTCGATGTTCGCCTGCCAGCTTGCATCTGCCGGGTCTATGTCCAGCAGCATGTCCAGCCCCAGGCTTTCCATGGAGGCCCGGGTCCGCTGTGTGGGCGTGGCTACTTGCAGGTAGCCGCCCTGTCCCCTCATTTTCCGGGCAAGCCCTGCCATGGTGCCCATGAAGGTGGAATCCACCCCCGGGCAGATTTCCAGATCCACCACGATGAGGCGCCCATTGCGCGCCATGTACTTCTCCGAAATGGCCTTCAGGGCCGGGCTGTTTACAAAACTGCCGCGGCTCGTGCAGCGAACCCAGAGACAATCATCAAACTCGTGGTAGGTAAGGGAGGAATCGGTCATAACTTGCTTTTAGCATTCTATATTTCCAATCACTGAAAAGCAAGAAAAAAGGTAGATTCACGAATCCTTTTTTTCACCGTAGAGGAATCCCCATTCGGCGATGCTGGGGAACTCAAACGAACCGATGCGGGCGCGGAGCAGGAACCAGAGTTTGCGGAAGTTGTTGACGCTGTATCGACGTTCGAACACGCGGTACTCGTCGTCCTGCATTTTTTCCAGCACGTTGTGGTAG
Organism: Akkermansiaceae bacterium; assembly: GCA_015062005.1. GTDB lineage: Bacteria > Verrucomicrobiota > Verrucomicrobiia > Verrucomicrobiales > Akkermansiaceae > Akkermansia. The sequence continues at coordinate 121,216 of SUVL01000001.1, read as the reverse complement.
ATGAGGCTCATGGCCTGAGCCGGTATGAGGGCGTTCCGGTCTTCCACGCTCATGGCCTGGTAGAGTTCTTCTGATTCGCAGAAGTACTTTTCCGCCAGTGCTGCCTCATAGGCCAGAAGCTGGCGCATGCGGTAGTTGTAGCGCTGGTTGTATATGTCATCAACGGTGACACCGAAGAGCTCCATGTCATCTGCCGGGAGGTATACCCGGCCGTGTTTCCGGCAATCTTCCGCCACATCCCGCAGAATATTGACCAGCTGAAGCGCATAGCCCAGGGCCATGGCATAATCCCTGGCGGCGGGGGAGGCCCCCATGACCGCAGCACTGGCTATGCCGACACAGGCGGCCACCTGGTAGGCATAATGCAGCAGCTCCTGGCGTGTTTGGGGCTGGCGGGGGGAAATGTCGCTCCGGCAGCCGTTGATGAGCTCGAGGAGAGGTGCGGTGTCCAGCTGCATTTCAACCATGAGTTTCTGCACCTCGGCTTCGATACCCGGCATGGCAGGGAACTTGCAGGTGATGATTTCGACCCAGCGGTCCAGGGCCGCATGCCGCTCTTCCGGGGTCATGCCTGGCTCATCTACAATGTCATCGACAATGCGGCAGAAGGCGTAGAGACGCGCCATGTTCTGCCGGCGTTCCTCCGGGAGGTCCATGAGGGTGAACGCCAGGTTGGACTTGGCGTTGCTGGTGATTGTATCTGCTTCAGACATGTCGGAAAATTAATCGATGTTGCCCCAGTGGCTGGTAAATGGCCAGAGCGCAAAGCTTGCCGGGCCTATGATGTTGAACTGGCGGACGGGTCCCCAGTAACGGGAGTCAAGAGAGTTGGTTGTGTTGTCTCCAAACGCTGCGTATTCGCGCATGGTCGGGTCACTTGTCTTATTGAGCACCATCTCGCTGCTTCCGTGCATGTGGGCTTGCGGGCAGGCGCGGAACATAATCTGTTGGTAGCCTTCTTTGTTGTAGGGCGGCTGGCAGGCTGCAACCCTCTTGATGGTTGCTTCCTGGGCCTCCTTTCCATTCACTATAAGATGCGGTGGTTCTATCTTCAGCTTATCACCAGGCAGACCGCAGAGGCGCTTGATGTAGTGGGTACCATTCTGCTGGTCTGTCATCCGGTGCTGGGAGGGCTGCTGCATATCGGTGTTGATGCCGCGCGTGTCGAACACAAAAGTTTCACCCCGCCTGGGTTGGCGGAAGTGGTATGCTACACGGTTGACCAGAATCATGTCACCGGCGTCCACCCTCGCGCGTACGATGGTTTCACCGGGGGAATACACGATGGATTTGGGCGTTCCATCCGGATTTTTGCTGAGTTTTCCTTTCTTTTGCCAGTCCTTGATGAGGTATTCCAATACTGCGCCCTTGGCAGATGGGATGTTCACCTTGCTGCCATCTTCGAATGTCAGCGTGGTTTCTGTGAATAAGAGATATTTGGGGTGATCTTCAATTTTTCTGATGTCCAGCGCTTTTCGTGTATCGGCTGTTGCGTCGATATACGAACTCCCCAGGGTGAGCATATCCCACCCCTGCCGGAGCAGCCCCGGAACTTCATCCACCGGATGCAGGATGATGCCGTTCAGACTGGGTTGCATCGAACCGGTGGGAATTCGGAATGGTTGCACGTAGTAGGTGCGCAGCCCCAGAAAGATGACCATGATGACGAAGAAGGATTCCACCATCTCCACCGCGGCGGAGCGCTTGAACCCCGGCATCCCATCACATTCTACCGCCAGTAGCTTGACGATTCGCACGCATTCCTCTTTGTCCCAGTTCTGCAGCGCTGCCTGGAGTTCTGTCTTGCGCGTGGCACATTTCTCAAGGAGTTCTGCATTCAGGCAGTGCCGGTTGTAGTTGGCATAGCGTCTGAGCGCAGCAATTGCTTCGCGCCCGTTGCGGCGCCACGATGGTGTGAACCATGCGAGGACGTTGTCCAGTAACCAGTTGAGTGTGGATTTGATGTATTTCATGCCGGGCTCTTTGTGCTATATTACATCATTGCCGACAGAAGGGAAGCCGAAAGTATGTCCGTTTGTATGTCAGAATTGAAGCCCCTGCAGAATCAGAACCAGCATGACTAGTGCAGCCGCAATGCGGTACCAGCCGAAAAGGGAAAGCCCGTGTTTCCGGAGGTAGTTGACCATCCATTTGACCGCAATGATGGCGCTCAACCAGGACATGAACGTGCCGGCCAGCATGGCCGGCCAGCCGATTTCTGCAACCATGTTGTTGCCGTATTTCATGAAGTCATAAACCGTGGCTGCACTCAAAGTGATGAGCCCCAGCAGGAAACTGAACTCCACGGCGGCTGCCATGCTCAGGCCGCTCATGAGCCCGCCCAGCATCGTCATGAGGCTCCGGCTTGTACCGGGGCACATGGCGATACACTGCATGAAACCGACAGTGAGGGCTTGTTTCCAGTTCATTTCTTCCAGCTCAATTCCGCTGTGGCATTTCCCCTTGCCGGACTTCATGCTGTAGCGCACGAAAAGCAGGATGACGATGCCGCCCAGCGCCCAGGTTATCAGCACGGTCTCGGCGTTGAAAAGGTAGTTCTTGATGGGTTTGGCCAGGAAGTAGCCGATAACCATGGCCGGGAGGAAGCCCAGCAGAAGGTTGATACCCAGTTTCAGCCCTGCCGGATTCTTGCCACAGAGCCCTCGCCACATTTCTCCCACACGGGCAAAATACAGATTCAGTACAGCCAGGATTGCTCCGCTCTGGATGCACACGGAGTAGGCATTCAGTGCGGCGGATTCCTCCAGCCCAAGCAGATACTGGGTGATGATGAGGTGCCCGGTGGAACTGACAGGAAGGTACTCAGTGAGCCCTTCAACCAGGCCTAAGATGAGAGATTGCAAGATGGTCATGGTCGGCAGCTCATGTACCTTATTTTTTCAAAAAGGTCAATCCAAAAACGAAAAAGCGACTATAAAAGACTGGCAGCAGCAAAAAAAGATTGAAGATGCGCTGAAAACCTGCTATGAATAGTCACGGAATTTCGCATGCAGCGTTTGCAATGAATATGAAGAAGATTTCCCGTCGGATAAAGAAGGGGTTCACTTTGGTGGAACTCCTCGTGGTGATTGCCATTCTGGGTGTCGTAATGACTATGGCCGCTGGTGTATTGAGGGATGCTGGCAAGGGCCGTGGTATTGAATCGGGCGTGGAGTTGCTCGAGTCTCTGGTGACCGAGGCCCGCGCTACGGCTCAGGGTAATGACACGTATACACGCCTGATTATTGTGGCAGACCCGAAAGATGATTCGGCAGATACAATCCACCTGCGCTACATGACGGTGCAGATTTTCCGCAAGGGCAGTGGCAAGGGGGATGCTTTTGATGGTACCAACGTAGCGGAGGATGGTAAGTGGGTTTCCACGTCTTCAGGTGTCATTCTGCCGCCGGGGGTGTTCTTCTCTCCCACATACAGCAAGCCGCTGCCGCGTGAGGATGGCGCTACGGGCTCCATGATTGGTCAGGGGGTTACCCGGCTTCCCGGACGAGGCCAGAGCCGTATCTACTACATTGAGTTTGATGAAAAAGGCCGCTTTGTGGCGCCCATGGCCGACCCGCTTAACCTTACGTGCCCGCAGCGCCTGGTGTTGATTAACGGCCGCCCTGGCAAGGGCCGCAACTCTGCCGATGGCATTGTACCGCGCGATACCATCAAGGATGGCCGCGAGGTGCGCCCGGCAGGTGCCAAGGGAATCTGCCTCTGGCCCTCGGGCGACGTGAGTCTGCTTCGTACGGATGACCAGGTGTTCCGCGATGGTGAGTAAGGTGCAACACTGACAGATTTAGTTTTGATATGAAAAAGATGATTCTTCCTCGCCGCACAGGCGGTTTCACGCTTATGGAAACATTGCTGGCCATTGCGCTGGTGGGTGTCCTTCTCTCCATTTTTCTCACAGTGTTTGTTCCTGCCCGTGGCCTGGTGCGCCAGGCTCTTACCCGCCAGGAGTCGGAGCGTATCACCGGCATTCTGCGGGCAGAGCTGAATGTGCTCCGTGCTGATGAAATGGCTGATGGCAACGCCAAGACCTCCAGTGAAAACCAGTACCTGACCACGTTCGATAAAGGTTTCCACTGGCTCAAGAAAACCTCCCGCCCCAGCAGCGCCATTGTGATTTTCTCGTACCGGGCAGATTTGTCGAAACCGGCCCGGCCAGATGGCACCTATCCTGCCATCCCCGCCAGCAAGAGTGTGCCGGGCAAGGATATGCAGCTGGTTTCCATCGCCTGCCCGATGGATGACCCCGTGCACCGGGATGATATCCGCGATGCCGTAGGTCCGGTGTTCCTGGTCAAGATGACCCAGCTGGAGCAGAAGGGCGAGGGCGAATACCGCATGGTCAATTCTCCCGGTGTCATCACCAAGGCTTCCAGCCCGGAGCAGTATGTGTCTCAGGCTGGCCAGCGGGATGCCTGGGGAGGTGCCATCTTCTGCCGTGCAGAGTTCTACCACATGTCGCCGCCCAACCCGGCACGTTATAAGGGAAAGACCTGGAACAAACTGGGCCGCCCTCTCTTCTCCGCCAATTTGTCCTTCCGCCGATAATAGTTACACACTCTTCCGACAGTTCGAATCATGAAACCTGGAAAAAGAATATACCGTCGCGGTTTTACGCTGATTGAGTTGATGACCGCCATGGCTATCACAGGTATGCTGGTGGTAGTTATCATGCAGCTCACCAACCAGAGCATTGACCTTTGGCGCGCGGTGAGTGAAGATGTGAGCACTTCATCCCGTTCCCGTGCGGCTTTGCAGACCCTGAGCCGAGACTTCGAGTCCTTCCAGATGCGCGGGTACGATAACAAGTACCAGTGGCTTTTCGCCAAGGCTGATGAGAGGATGGATAATGTTCCCAAGGGACTCCAGATTCCCCGCTCTGTCCAGTGCGTCTTCTTTGCCTGCGCTCCGGACCGCAACCCCTCCGTGAGCTCCAGCACTTCGCTGCGCATGAACTATCGTGAGGCCCGTGCGCACAACCGCGATACGCAGGGCGATGTGAACGCCATCGGCTACCGCCTGATGTTCCGCGACCAGATTCTGAATATGCCCGGTGTGGATGGTAACGACAAGGGCGTGTACCCGCTCTTCTCCCTGTATCGCCAGGTGGTGCCGCCCCGCCAGACCTTCGAGCAGCTGCTCGGCAAAGACAACCTGGAATCTGCCTATGTGCGTTTTGAGCAGGACGATGAAAAGAATTTCCTCTGCGAGAATATCCTGGAGATGAACATCACCTTCACCATCCGCTATGCGGCCTCCAAGGCCGATGCGGAAGAAGGCCGCGTGGATTATGATGTGGTGAGCGTGCCGATTGTGGCCTCCCACCGCCGCACCAACAAGGTGGCGGTCTATGGCGACCGCATTGTGGCGGGTGGTACCACTTACGAGAACGCCCGCATCGAATCCGCCATGATTTCCATCACCGTGCTGACGGAGGAAGGTGCCGCCATGGTGGAACAGATCCGACAGGGCCGCCGCCGCGCCCCCAGGAAGATTGCGGACTTCTTTGCCAAGTACACCCGTTCGTATTCCCGCCTGGTGTCTCTTCCCCAGCCTCTTTGATTCTTCCTTTCCGTTATGCAGATGCAGACTCAACAGCGTGATGTGCTCCCCGGAGCCATCACGCTTTGGATTGACCCGGTGCCGCGCAGCGGCTACCGCAACATGGCGGCAGATGAACTGCTCACCCGGCGTGGTGAGGCTTGGTTGCGCATCTATACCTGGGCGCGCCCTGCGGTCAGCTTCGGCTACTTTGACACCGCCACGGAGGCCTCTTCCATTTTCCCCGGGGCAGAGGAATACATCCGCCGCTGGACGGGTGGCGGCATTGTGGACCACCGCATCGGCCATACCTACACCGTGACTCTGCCTGGGCAGGAGGGAGTCATGTACCCACCGGCAGACCAGCTCTACCTGTGGATTCATGGTGCCCTTGCAAAGGCCTTGCAGCAAAGCGGAGTGCAGTGTACGCTGCTCACAGAGGATGCACCTGATGGCGGGCGCGCCTGCTGGGCCAGCCCGGTGAAGAGTGATATTGTGGATGCCGCGGGCCACAAGCTCGCAGGTGCTGGCCAGCGCCGCTTCAAAGGCGCCGTGCTGCACCAGGGGCTTATTCAGCAGTGTGAGCCGGAAAAGGGCTGGCCACAGCGCCTGGCTGAGGCTCTGGCGCCCCTTGTGAACGTGGTGGAGGGGACTGAGCCCTACCCGGGCTTCAACGCGGAGCTGGAGGAACTCTGCCGCTCCAAATATGATTCAGCGGAGTGGAATGACGAAAGCCACGGCCGCCGCAAACCTTCCAGATAAAAAAATCCCCCGGTAAAGCCACCGGGGGATTTTTTTCAATAAGGGACAGGTCAGGGTTGTTCCTGCGGGGTGCGCTCGGCGCGGTAGGCATCCCAGTCGATTTCCTCTGTTTCTGCCTTGTAGCCGCCTTCTGTTTCCGTAAGGATGATGCCGGCCTTGGCGAGTTCCTCGCGGCGGTTAAGCAGCGCTGCCATGCTGAAGGCATCCGGACGGGCGTTGATGAGGTTGCAAAAGGCTTTCTGCCATTCATTCAGTTCCTCATGGGTGATGCTGCCTTCCTTGGCCTGGAGGAAGAAGTGGGTCATTTCCGCTATGACTATGGGCTGGATGTACATGAGGTACGGGTGCCAGTCTGCCGGGTCTCTCCCGAAGGAAAGGTCTACGCCTTTATCCGTCAATTCTTTCCAGATGCCGGTGTTGATATCCTCACTGCTCAGCGTGTTATCCTCTGGCAGATACGCGTATACACGGGCAATGGTTTCGAAAAGGATTTCCTTGTCCTTGAGCGGCATCTCATTGTATTTCATCGCTGCGTCCCCGCGGTCAAACATATCCCACTCCAGAGCCTCCGGCCCTGTGACTTTGACCATAGTCACCTTCACGGTGTCCCTGGCTTTCTTTGCCCGCTTGTTCGTCTTCTTTTTATTCTTCCTGGCTTTTTTAGTGGGTGCCTTCTTGATGATGCTGTAGGTAGGCACTTCCTTCTCGATAATGCCGCGCGGCTCCTGATGCTGCTGACAGGCTGCGAACATGCCCGCAGCCAGGACTAAGAGGAAAAACTTCTTCATACCCGCCCATTATATGATATTTCTTCTGCCCAGGTCAAGCCGCATTCTGTGAAAACCGTGATTTCTCCACATGTGTCCCAAAGATTATGGAAAAATAGCCCTAAACAACATAAATACATTATTATGGGAACAACAAAGGCGCCCCGCAGGGGTGCTGCGGGGCGGTGAGAAAGACGGTGGGGATGGCCTGTTTTACTTACCCTGCTGGGCCTGGCGCTGGCGCTCCAGGGCGGCCTGTTGTTCCATCATGCGCTCCATGAAGGACTTCTTGGCACCCTTCTTCTTCTGCACCTTCACCAGTTCCGGCGCGGGCATGCGGCGGATGATGATGGTCTGCAGGATGGAGATGAGGTTGCTGGTGGTCCAGTAGAGGCCGAGGGCGCTCGGGTAGGTGTAGCAGAACAGGAAGAACATGAGCGGCATCCAGCGCATGATCTTCACCTGCGTGGCATCGCCGGTGGCGGGGGTCATGTGCATCTGGATGATGGTGGACACGGCCATGAGGATGGGCAGGATGTTCACCGGCACTTCATAGCCCATGAAGGGGAAGGTGAACACGGTGTCCATTTGCGAAAGGTCGGTCACCCAGCCGATGAAGCCTTCGCCGCGGAACTCGGCCGCCGTCTGCAGCACGTAGAAGAAGGAGAAGAAGATGGGCATCTGCAGCAGCATGGGCAGGCAGCCGCCCATGGGGGAAATGCCGTACTGCTGGTAGAGCTTCATCATCTCCATCTGCACTTTCTGCTGGTCGTTCGGGTACTTTTCCTTCAGGGCCTGCATCTGCGGCTGCAGCAGGCTCATGCGTTTCATGCTGGTGTAGCTCTTGCGGTAGAGCGGCCAGATGAGCAGGCGGATGGTGATGGTCATGGCGATGATGGCCCAGCCCCAGTTGCCCAGCCAGCCGTGGTAGAGGTTCACGAGCCAGTTCATGGGGTAGGCAATGATGGTGAAGATGCCGTAATCCATCACGCGGTCAATCATGCGGAAATCATCCGTCATATCGTTGAGCATGAGGTTGAGTTTCGGGCCGGTGAAGATATCGAAGGAGAAGCTCTTCTGGCCGCCCATCATGGCGTCCGTCTTGCCGGCGAGGGAGAATTCGGGCATGCCGAGGGCGACTTCCACGCATTCAGTCTTATCGCCGCTCACCTGGAGGGGAAGCTGCACGGGGGCGGCATACATGGCGTTGTTGCCACTGCTCTTGTCCGGCTTCACGATGGAGGCGTAGTACTGGTTCATCACGCCGGCCCATTCCAGGGAATCGAGGTCCTTGTCATAGCTGCGCTCCCTGGCCTTGCCGAGCCAGGGGCGGAAGTCGCTGGCGGTGTTTTTCTCGAAGCTGCCGTCCTCCAGGTGCACGTAGTAGGTGTAGTAGGAGGATTCATCCTTGGAGATCTGCCCCATGCCGCCGGCGTAGAGCCCCCAGTCGCGGGCATTGAGCGTCTGGCCGGCGGTGTTCTGCACGTCTACCTTCAGGTTCAGCACGTAGGCGTTGCCATCGATGGTCTTTTCGCCTTGCTTCAGGGGCTTCAGGGTGTATACCTTGCGCACGATGAGGTCGCCCACGCGGCCCAGCAGGGTCACCTGGTTCTCGTTGCTGAGGTCGGCGCGGTATTCATACACGGCCTGGTCAAACTGTGGGGCGCGGTCATTGGAAAGACCGAACACCAGGGCGCCGATGCCGGCATCCGGGTTGGAGTTGATGCTCACATCCGTGCCTTTCAGCTCCTCGCGGGTGCTGTTGATGACCTGGCCGAGCATCTCCACGCCGCTGATGGCACCGCCGATGTTGCAGAAGTTGTACTTAGCTACGGGCTTGCCCTCGGCATCCTTGCTGGTGAGGGTGGCAATCACCTTCTTCTCCACGGCGGGCAGGGCAGGAGCCGGGGTGGTGGCTACGCTGGCCGGCGTGGCGGCGGGGGTGGTGGCTGCTGCGGGCTCCACAGGGGCGGTAGCTGCAACGGGGGCGGCGGGAGCCTGCGGTGCGGGCTCCTGGGTGCTGTTGTAGTACCACTGCAGGCCCAGCAGTGCTGCGCAGAGCGATACGACAATCCATCCTGTCTTATCCATAGTTGTTTTTTGTGGGTGAGTTAGTTGTTAAATGCTTTTGTTGCGTTGAGGGGAAAACTTTACTTCTGGCGGCGGGGTGGCACGGGGTCGTGCCCGCACCCGCCCCAGGGGTTGCAGCGCAGGATGCGCCACACCCCAAGCCCCACGCCCTTGATCACGCCGTGGGTTTCCACGGCCTGGATGAAGTAGGTGGAGCAACTGGGCTGAAACCGGCACCCGCTGTTCGGTCCGCAAAGTACATGCAGCGGCTTGCTGATGAAACGTTTGTAGAACAGAACCGGGAGGATGACCAGGCGCTTCAGCATCCGGAGGTGAGGTGCTTAGTTAGTAAAATGTTTGCGCTTGAGGAGGCGTTTGAAATCCTTCTCAAGCTCGGTGTAGGCGGCTGTGGCGGCGGTGTGGCGCGGAATGAGCACCACATAGTGCCCGTGCTGCAGCGGTTCGCCGTGCGCGCGCACTATCTCGCGGATGCGGCGGCGAAGCAGGTTGCGAACCACGGCGTGCCCCAGTCGCTTGGTCGTGATAATCCCGAAGCGGGATTCTTTTGCACCCGCACCCTCGCCGGTGTAGGCCAGGGTGCTGAGCACAAGAAAACGCCCTGCTGCGGATGAGCCTTGCGCACGTACCATGGCGAACTCACTGGCTCGCTTCATGGTTTGGTGCCGCGTCAGCTGCATCGTGAACAGGGCGTTGGTTTCTCCTGCAGGGCAGGGAGCACCCGGGGTACTCTCTTACAGAAACCCTGCCGGGGCTTTAGCCGTGCTGGATGATGTGGCGCTTGTAATGCACCTCTGCACCCTTGGGCAGAAGACGCTTGCGACCCTTGGCGCGACGGCGGGCGAGGATGGCGCGGCCGTTCTTGGTAGCCATGCGGGCGCGGAAACCGAACTGGCGCTTGCGGCAGCGCTTGGAAGGCTGGTATGTTCTCTTGCTCATAATTTCTTATCTGGTTTTGAAGTGGTTTCTGTGAGGCCGCATGAAACGGCCGGGTGCGATATGATACCCGAAAATCGGCGTATGTCAAGCACCGTTCTTCATTTTTTTCGCTTTCACAGCGGAAATCACGCGTCGGAGAGCATAAATTTCAGCTCGGCTTCGCATGTAATCTCTCCATTTACCAGACAGCGGCCCGTTGCCATACCGATGGCCCCGCGCATCTTGGTGAGCTCTGTTTCGATGATGAGGACATCCCCCGGAACCACGGGGCGGCGCCACTTCACCTTGTCGCAGCTCATGAAGTAGCCGATTTTGCCCATGTTTTCCGGCATGCGGAGCATGAGGATGGAGGCTACCTGGGCCATGGCTTCCACCTGCAGCACACCGGGCATGACCGGGTGACCGGGGAAGTGGCCCTGGAAGAACTGCTCGTTCATGGTCACGTTCTTCTGGCCGATGCACTTGCGGTCGCCCTCGAAGTCGATGATACGGTCCACCATGAGGAAAGGGAAGCGGTGCGGCAGAAGCTTCATGACCTCCAGCGTGTCGAGCACAGCCTCGCCACTGGGCAGGGTGATGGGCTTCGGGCGCTTGGCTTCCATGCTCTCGTACTTCTGCTGCAGCTTGGCGGCCATCTGGGTGTTGATGCCGTGGCCGGGCATGATGGCAATCACATGGCCCATGATGCGGTGGCCGCAGAGGATGAAGTCGCCGATGAGGTCCATGGCCTTGTGGCGGGCGCATTCGTTGTGGAAGCGCAGGCCGCCGGCGCAGAGGTATTCCTCGCCCTTGATGACGATGGCATTATCCAGCGTGCCACCCTGGATGAGGCCTTTCTCCAACAGCGGCTGGATATCCTCGTAGAAGCAGAAGGTGCGGGAATTGGAAAGCTCTTTCTCGTAGGTCTCCGGGGTGATGACGCTGTCGAAATACTGGGTCACGCGGCCGTTCGGCCCCACGGCGGTGAGGGAGATGCGGAAATCGCGGGAGGGCATGATGACGATGGTGGAGCCGTTCTTGTTTTCCACCATGATGGGTTCGCGGATTTCCCAGACCTTCAGCGGGGCGTTCTGCTCCACGATACCGGCTTTCTTGATCATCTCCACATAGGGCAGGGCGGAACCATCGCCGATGGGCGGTTCGTTCGCATCCATCTCGATGATGGCGTTGTCCACGCCCATGCCGGTGAGGGCGGAGAGAATGTGCTCCACAGTATGCACCTTTACCGCGCCATCTGCAATGGTGGTGGCGCGCTCCACTGCCTGAACCTTGGAGGCGGAGGCATCCAGGAAGGGCTTGTCCGGCAGGTCAATGCGGCGGAACTTGAAGCCCGTGTTCGGCTCAGCGGGTTTGATAATGAGCTTCACCGTCTGACCGGTGTGCAGCGATGTGCCCTCCAGGGTGGAGGTGCACTTGGCAAGGGTCTTTTGCATGCGTGTAGCCATAACTCGTACATGCATAATACACACTTTTCCGGCCTTTGTGAAGTAAAATCTGGCTTTTTTCACCAAGTTAGTTTGTGGGGAATGTAGAATTCGGGCGCGCATGCAGAAAAAGCTTGCCAAAATCATCCTGTGGGTGTACTTTCTCAGACCGCTTTTTTCTATGTCGTATCACGTCACAGCCGCACTTGTCATTTTCCTGATTACTTACGCACTGATTGTTTCCGAGAAGGTGCAGCGCACGGTCATAGCCTTGTTCGGCGCCATGCTCATGGTGCTTGGCGGGGTTATCAGCCAGCAGCAGGCAATCGAGCACATCGATTTCAATACGCTGGCGCTGCTCATCGGCATGATGATTCAGGTGCTGGTGCTCAGCAAGACCGGCGTTTTCCGTTTCCTTTCCGTGTGGGCGGCGCAGAAGACAAACGGCAATCCGGTGGCTCTGCTCATCGCTCTTTCGGTGATGGTGGCGGGGTGTTCCGCCTTTCTGGACAACGTGACCACGGTGCTGCTCACGGTGCCGATTACCTTCACTCTGACCAGGGACCTCAAAATTTCGCCGCTGCCCTTCGTTATAGCGCAGATTCTGGCATCCAATATAGGCGGCACCTGCACCATGATTGGCGACCCGCCCAACATCATGATTGCCAGCCAGGTGAAGGAGCTGAGCTTTAATGATTTCATTATCAATCTTTTCATTCCCTGTCTGATTTCCTTCGTGCTGACAGTGGCGATCCTGATTTTCCTGTACCGCAAGGAATTTGCCAAGGTGAGCAAGAATCACAACCGCATCATGAACATCAAGCTTTCGGGGCTGATTCGCAGCCCGAAACTGCTGTGGCGCTGCCTGTTTACGCTGGCGTTCACGATTCTTCTGTTCTGCAGCCACGGTCTCATTCCCCACTGGGGGCTTGAGAGTGGAACCATTGCGGTGACCGGTGCTTCGCTTCTGCTGCTGCTTACCATGCCCGACCGCGAGAAAGCGCTGGAGCTCATCCTGTCCAAGGTGGAGTGGACCACCATCTTCTTCTTCGTGGGCCTGTTTGTGCTGGTGGGTGGCCTGGAGGTGAACGGCATCATCAACTGGATGGCCGCGCAAACCATGCAGCTCACCGGTGGTGAACCGGTAGCCACCACCATGAGCGTGCTCTGGCTCAGCGCCATCATGAGTGCCTTTGTGGATAACATCCCCTTTGTGGCTACCATGATTCCGCTGGTGCAGGATATGGGCGCCATGGGCTATGAGAATCTGGAGCCTCTCTGGTGGGCGCTCTCCCTGGGAGCCTGTCTTGGTGGCAATGGTACCGTCATCGGCGCCAGTGCCAATGTGGTGGCCCTGGGCCTGGCCCGCCAGCATAACCTGCGCGTGAGCTTCATGCAGTACTTCGTCATCGGTTTCCCGCTCATGTTCATGAGCATCGGGATTTCCGCCATCTACCTCTGGCTGCGTTATCTGTAATTATTATGTCGATTTCCGAAGAATTATTTGAGCGGGCGTGCCGGGTGATTCCCGGTGGTGTGAATTCGCCGGTGCGTGCGTTCCGGCGGCTGGAGAGGGCTCCGTTTTTCGTGGCAAAGGCTGCGGGGGCGCACCTCACGGATGAGGATGGCCGGCAGTATATCGACTACGTGGGCACCTGGGGACCGGCTATTCTGGGGCACGCGCCGGAGTGCGTGATTTCTGCCGTGCAGGCGGCGGTGCCGCAGGGGCTGGGCTATGGTATTCCCACCCGCATTGAGGTGGATATGGCCGAGACCGTCTGTCGCTGGGTTCCCAGCATCGAGAAGGTGCGCATGACCAACAGTGGCACAGAGGCCACCATGAGCGCGGTGCGTCTCGCCCGTGGTTATACCGGGCGCAAGTATATCATTAAGTTTGCCGGCTGCTACCATGGGCATGTGGATAGCCTGCTGGTGGCGGCGGGCAGCGGTGCGCTCACGCATGGAGAGCCGGACAGCGCCGGTGTGCCTGCTGAGTTTGCGAACCTCACCATCGTGCTGCCGTACAATGACCGGGCGGCGGTGGAACGGGCTTTTGCTCAGCATCCGGGCGAGATTGCCGGCCTCATTGTGGAGCCCTTCCCGGGGAATGCCGGTTTCTACCTGCCGAAGCCCGGGTATCTGGAGTTCCTGCGTGAGATTACGGAGAAGAACGGTGCCCTCCTGATTTTTGATGAGGTGATGACCGGTTTCCGCATTTCCGCAGCCGGTGTGCAGGGTAAGCTGGGAATTGTTCCGGATATCACGACCCTGGGCAAGATTATCGGTGGCGGTCTGCCTGTGGGGGCCTTCGGCGGCCGCCGCGAGATTATGGACTGCGTGTCTCCGCTGGGCCCGGTCTACCAGGCCGGCACGCTGAGCGGCAACCCCGTGGCCATGGCGGCGGGGCTGGCCCAGCTGAATTACCTGGAGCAGCACGATTCATACACCCGCCTGGAGCAGCTCGGTGCCCGGCTTGAGGACGGGGTGCGCCGCATCCTGCGCGACGAGCATCTGCCGCTCACCTTCATCCGCGATGGTTCCATGTTCTGCCTGCATTTCACCACGCAGCCGGTTTATGACCTGGATTCGGCCATGAGTGGTAATTTTGATATGTTCCGCCGCTATTTCCACGCCATGCTGGAGCAGGGGGTATATGTGGCGCCATCGCCCTACGAGACAGGCTTCATCTCTACTGCGCACACGGAGGCGGATATCGATGCCACGGTGGCGGCCATGCATCGCGCCCTTCGTGCCGCGAAAGACTGACTTTCCGCTTGCCAAGGCCAGCGTGAACAGGTACAATGAACCGCATGAGTAACATGATTCGCCGATGGATGTTCCTTTTCGCTGTGGCTGTGGCGGCTGCAGTGCCCGCTGTGCAGGCTCAGAGCGCGGAGGTGATGAACGAAACCGGTGATCTGGTGCGCGTGATGCGCCATCCGGATGGCACCCGTGCCATCTACCAGCGCCAGAAGGGCTGGCGCGGCATGCGTTGCTCTTCGTACACAGCCAGCGGCCGCCTGGCCGCGGTGAATGATTACACCGAGGGCAAATATGGCCAGCTGGTGGGCTGCATCATCTACGACCACACCAAGAAGAATATCATTTACAAGGTGGCCTATGGCTACGACAGCCGCGCCCGCCTGGTGGAGGAGCGCATGTACTCCCACCCGCAGGGTAAGCTGGTGCAGCGCGTGATTTATAAGTATGATAACCGGGGCAACCGCTCCAAGCCCCTCATTGTCTCGCTGAATACCGCCGGCCCGGTCACGGAGATTGCCCCGACCATGCAGGATGATGTGAATGCCATCAACCGCCAGATGAAGCAGCAGGGCCGTGGACGCCGCTAAGTTTTAACCCCGAACAGACCCCCGAACAGATGGAAACGTTCTCCTGGCAGGACCGCGATGCCGATGGCAACAAGGTTGTATACGAAGCCCAGCACTTCGGTGGCTGGTGGCAGCTGATGGTGGCGCCCAAGCTGGGCCGCTCCCAGCGCGATGAAGTAGTGTTCACCCCGGCCGATTTCACGGAAGAGCACTGGCAGACCCTGCGGGATTTGCTCTGGCGCAAGTACCAGCGCCGCCGCGTGGCCTGGGATATGGTGCAGCATATTGATGATATACTGGCGGGCAAGGCCACGAATGAGCGCCGCGACCGCCGCAACGGTAAGTCCAGATGACTGAGCAGGAGATGATTCACTGCCAGGAGCCCGCACGCCAGGTAGAGCGCGCGGTGGCCATCATGCACCGCCTGCGGCAGCCCGGCGGTTGCCCCTGGGATGCCGAGCAGACGCACGATTCCATCATCAGCAGCCTGATTGAGGAGTGCTACGAATGTATTGATGCCATCCGCGAGCGCGATTGGGCACACCTGCGCGAGGAGCTGGGCGATGTGCTGCTGCAAGTCATCTTCCACGCCGAAATGGCGCAGGAAAATCCGGAGGCCGGCTTCGGCATCAATGAAGTGGCCCGGGAGCTGGCGGACAAGCTTGTGCGCCGTCATCCGCATGTGTTCGGCTCCGCTGCTGTGGAGGATGCGGAGGGGGTGGTCTCCCAGTGGGACGCCATCAAACGCAAGGAGCATTCCATCGAGGATAAACCCTACCTTCAGGACTGTGGCAAGGGCCTGCCCTCCCTCCTTCAGGCATATAAAATTACCAAAAAAGTGGCCAAGGTCGGTTTTGACTGGCCCGACCACGCCGGAGTGGTGGATAAAATCCGTGAGGAAACGGATGAGGTGGCCGAGACTCTCGATTTGCCGGATGCCGACCCGCATGTAGCCGAAGAACTGGGGGATTTGCTCTTCGTGGTAGTAAACCTCTGCCGCCGCCGCAAGGTGGACCCGGAGCTCGCCCTTTTTAATGCCAACCGCAAGTTCGAGCGCCGTTTCAATGCAGTGGAAGCCGCGTTGAAGGAGCAGGGTATCAGTCTGGCTGCCGCCTCGCAGGATGATATGGAGGCTGCCTGGCAGGCGGTTAAACGCACAGAAGGATGATGCGCCGGTTCCGCACAGCAATGCTTTGCCTCGGCGCGGGGCTGCTGGCCTCGTGCAGCTTGCTTCAGCAGGAGGAAAAAGTGGAGGAAACTCCCGTTCCGCGTCCGGAGGAGCTGAATAAGCCGCGCATGGGGTTTGAGGAGCCATCCATACCTGGTATGAATCCGCTGCTTACCGGTGGTGCTGTGGATCCGAATGCGCAGAGTTACAATGTGTCCACCTCCGAGGAGTTGGAGCAGATTGATAACGGCGCCGAGGGCGAAGTCTATTTCACTGATCCGGATAACCCGGATGCCGAGATTGAGGGAATCACCGCGGCTTTCGAAGCCCGCCGCAATGGCAATGGCTGGCTGGACAGCTACGGCCGCGCCACCCGCCTGGCGCACCGCGAGTGCCGCCCGCTCATCATCTGGTTCCATGATTCGGTGATTGCGCCGAAAAGCTCTCTGCTGGGTGAGGAATTGCTGGATACTCCTGCCTTCAATGAGTGGTGCCGCGACCGCGTGGTGCGCCTCAAGCTTGATTCCGGCTCTTCCATTGATGACCGCACCCGCAGTTCCGCCAAATACAGCCGCGAGGCTATCGAACGCCTGGCTCGCCGCTACGGGCTCAAGCGCAAGCCGGCACTGGCCGTGGTTTCTCCCCATGGCAAGTTCATGGTGGGGATTGACGGGTACAACGAGTTTACCCAGCAGATTGAAACGTTGCTGAAGGAGGGTGTCATCAACGCCGAAAAGGACATGGATGAGTATCGGGAGAAACTCGCCACCAAGGGGTACCGCACCTGGTCTTCTGCCACGGGCAACGTCACGCTTTTTGCCCGCCTTCAGCGTTTTGATGAGGAGCACCAGATGGTCTATCTCAAGGAATACGGTGGCAAGATAAGCCGCACCAAGTTGCACCGCTTCAGCAAGGAGGACCGTGACTTCATCTACAAAAAGCAGGAAGAAAAGGAAGCCAGAAAGAAAAAGCGCCGCTAATCCCCCCCCCAGGCATGAGTAAGTCCGATGATACCAAGGCGCAGATTATGCGCGCTGCCGTGCAGCAGTTCACCCTCATGGGCTATGAGGGGGCTGCCGTGCGCGATATCGCCAACGCTGCCGGGGTGAATATCGGCCTTATCCGCTACCATTTCGGCCACAAGGCCGACCTCTACCGCGATACGCTCGCCTACCTCTCCTCCCAGTACAATGAGGTATGCCTTGCGGCGCTGGAGGAGGCCCGCGAGAGCAACGACCCGGAGCTCATCATCGGCTCTTGGTTGCTCGCCCCCATTACCTCCTGGCAGGATGATACCGTGGCCAGCGGGGAGGAGGTGCTCTGCTTCCTCAACAAGATGGGCTATGAGGACCCTGAACTCACCCGCGATGTGTACGAATCGCACTATTCCTACGCCCTTCAGGAGTGGCAGGAGGCTGTGCAAGCCTTCTTCCCCGGCTTGCAACGCGGTGACTGGCTCTGGTTCCTCACCTCCCTCCGCGGTATGTATTTCAACATCGTGGCGCACAACGATTTCACGCTCTGGTCTCTCCCGGCCATTTCCAATCGTGAGGCCGCCATCCGGCGTCTTGCAGCCGATGCCGTGGCTCTGCTCCGTCTTTCTTCCCAGAGCTGAATTCTTCTGATGCGTTTTGTGCATGCAAGGGAGCGGCTTCCGAATCCGCTTCCGTCTGCGCTGCCTCATGCCGGGGAATCTTCCAATTTACCGTTTTATTACCGCAAACTTGCCGGAAATATACCGGATGTAAAAACGGTGCGCACACTGCTGGCAAATGTGGCTCCTCTTGGTATAAATAAAGTCAAGTTATTGATGGATAGAGGATTATATAGCAGCGACAATATAAACGCCATGCTGGCGAATCACTATAAGTTTCTCATTGCTGTCTCTACAACGCTTGCTGATGTCAAACGCATGATTAAGGAGCATGGCAGCTCTGCGCTCAGAGCTAAAAAGTGACGCGAGAGTTGAAGCTCATGAGAAAGCCTATTCCAAGTATTTCAAGGTCAGCAAGGTGAAAGGGGGAAGAAAGGTTGAAATCAAGCATGATGTCATGCAGGAAGCTCAGGCGAGATTTGGCTTTTTCGCCTTGATGAGCAATGAAATTAAGGATGCTCGTGAGGCATTGCAGCTCTATAGAGCCATGGGAGTTGAACCACCTGTCGGTATCCTTTCATAGTGCCGCGTTCCGGGAATCCACGTTTGAATAACGAATTGGGGACCTCTAAAAACTCACTAAATTGAATTCTGCGGGCTTGCAGCCCTCCCTTGCGCAGGGTGTATTTTTATTTTGTGTATGCGTTGGAGACGAGCGCCTTTTCTCCAGCCTGGATTCGCAGCATCTCCATCTGCAGGCGAGTGAGTTCCTCATTAAAGAGAACCGGGGTGAGAGGACGCCAGGTGGAGATGTTCTGCATGTGGACCATCACGCGGCGCAGGTGCCCGGCCAGCGGGGATTCCATATCCAGCACGGGCTCAATCAAACGCGCGGCGTCAGAAAGGTAACGCATGCTGGCATGCCGGGGGCGGGGGCCGGCCAGTGCCATGTTGTCGAACCGGAAGCCTACGTCCATGAGGTAGGCATGCTCCAGGGCAAACGGGACGGAGGCTACGCGCTCGATATCCAGGTAAATGCACACGCGGCATAACTGCTGCAAGAGCCCGCAGATGACGATGGACGGCAGCACCCGGCCACTGTTCACCATCATATCTAGCGGTTCGCCCTTGATGCGCTCCATGGCCAGGTGCCAGGTGCCATCCGCCTCCAGCAATTCCAGAGGTGCAGCGATGTTCGGGTGGTCAATTCTCGCCTGCAAGCGCGCGGTTTCCACAAAGAAACGCACCTTGCGGTCATCCTGCATGGCCGCCGGGCGCAGGCTGCGCACCAGTACATCACGGCTCATGTTCTTCTGGGTGGCAGCATAAGTCACGGTATCGGCATCCTCACCATGCACCGAGGAAAGGATATACTGCTGAGCCACCACACGCGGCAGGCTGTATGCGGAATAAGGCATCTTGAGTTTGAAGCAGGTTAACCGTCGTAGCCGAGTTTGAGGACCGGGAGCCCCTCCACGGACTGTTCCCAGACCTCGGCTGGGATGATGAAATCAAGGTAATACTGAGTTTCTCCGTTTGCGTCTTTTTCTTCCACCCGCTCCATGGTCACCTCATACTCCTCCAGGCCGAGAATGGTGGGGAATACCGCATTCACCTGATTGGCAGGGAAACTGAGCACATAATCCATATCTTCCTCGCCGGGTGCGCGCTTGGGCAGGAAGATGTAGATATCATCCCACACTACGGAACCAGTGAGGTTCTCCGGCAAATCGAGCACATCCCCCAGCGGCCGGCTGTTGTAGATGGACTCACCGTTCACCTTCATCCAGGCGCCCACACGCTTGAACACCTCCACTATACCTTCCGGAATGGAACCGTCTGCTCTGGGCCCGATGTTCAGCAACAGGTTGCCGCCCTTTGCGGCGCATTCCTGGAGTTGGTAGATGATGGTTTCCGGGCTCTTGTAATGCTCGTGGTCATCCTGATGGAAACCCCATCGGTTGCCCACGGTCATGCAGGCTTCCCAGTCGCGGCCGGGGTAACCCTCGCGGGGAATGCGTTTCTCCGGGGTGGAGAAATCGCCCTGCGAAAAGTCCAGTGCAGTGGTATCCTGGCTGGGATCAAAGCCGCTGAAGGCATACAGGCGGTTGTTGAACAATACACCGGGATTGGCATCGCGGCAGGTCTGCATGAGCTCCTGCGCCTTCCAGGCCTCGCCGGAGAGATTGCCCTGAGAGTAATCCCACCACATGATGTCGATGGGGCCATAACTGCGTACCAACTGGCGCACCTGCGTGTGCAGATATTCCTGATAAGCGGCATGGTTGCGGGGAATTTGTTTTTCCTTCAGCATGCGTTCCTGCCCCACGGGGTAGCACAGGTCGCGGCAGATGGTATTGTCGTAATCCTGCTGGTGCCAGTCAATCACGCTGTGGTACAGGCCCACCTTCATCCCGGCTTTGCGGGCGGAATCTGTAAACTCCTTTACGATATCTCGCCCCAGCACGGCGCCCGAGCAGTAGTCGGAGTTGATGGCATCAAAGAGCGCAAAACCTTCGTGATGCTTGGAGGTGAGCACCATATAGCGGCAACCGGCTTCCTTGGCCAGTTCCGCCCAGGCTTCCGTGCAGCCTTCTGCCGGCTGGAAAAGCGGCAAAGCTTCCGCCGCGTAGGTATCTGTGTCCAGCCCCAGGTTGCACTGAATCCATTCGCCGCCACCGGGCGTGCCCTTGAAATAACCGCCCAGGCCGGAATACAATCCATAATGGATAAACATCCCGAACTTAGCATCGCGCCACCACTTCATGCGGGCATCGCGCTGTTCCTTCGTTTCCTGCTGAGCTGCCGGGGTAGCCGGAATCTCCTGAGCAGAACTCAGATTCCCGAACAACATTGCGGCCACCAGCGGATAGATGAAATTACGAACTCTCATTACTGATAATACTCTCAAAATTGCCTGTTTTTGTCAATATAATTGAGACATGGCGGCAAGATGAACATCAGCGGTTGACCTGCACGCGGAAGGTGGATTCTGCTTCGTAATGGGGGGGAGCAGTGGCGTGGAGGGTGTGGGAGCCGGGGCGCAGGTGGGCGTACCACTTGCCGTTGCGATGCTCGACGTGGAGGGTAGGGCTGTGCCAGGTGGTGGTAGCGGGCGGCAGGGTTGATTTCAGCTCAACCAGGGCACCGGAATGCGGGAGGGTGGGTTCCAGGGTCAGGGTGCTGCCATTGGCCGGGATGAGGATGGCGGGAGGGCGCGTATCCGCCTGGGTATCGGCCAGGGCATACAGGTGCTTCCGCGTGCTGGTGGCATACCACTCCGCATAGCGAGAATCCAGGATGGCGCGGCCATCCGCATCAAAGCGACCGCGCGGGAGCTGCTGCAAATCCTCTGCGGTGGCCAGTTCAGTGCGGCGGCAGCTGGGCGGTGTGGCCGGGGTTGCCTGGCTGCCGGTGCGGCGGTCAATCTCCACCCGGAGCAGAGAGTCCGGCATCTCCGGGAAGGTCGCGGGGGTATCCCGGTGCAGCAACTCGAACACACGGTGGAAAATGGGGCCAGCCCCGCTCACCCCACTGATTTCCTGCATGGGTGACTGGTCAAAGTTGCCCACCCAGACCCCCACGGTGTATTCTGCCGTGAATCCCACGCACCAGTTGTCGCGGAAGTTGGAAGAGGTGCCCGTCTTGGCCGCCACCCGGAAAGGGAAGCGCAGGTTCGGAGCCGTGCCGAAGGAAGGCACGCGGGCTTCCGTATCGCTCAGCACATCGGCCAGGCGGTAGCAGTCATACTGCGGCAGCAGTTCAGCAGGCTTTTCCTCCCGCAGCGGCAGCCGCGTCTGCAAGGGCAGCATCGTTCCCTGCCGCGCCAGCACCGAGTATGCCTGCACCAGCTCACGCAGGGTGATATGCGCATTGCCGATAGCCAGACCCAGGCCGTAATTCTGCGCCGTTCCCGGCAACTCGAAGCCCAGTGCTCGCAGCAGGTCCATGCACTCCTGCACGCTGCCGAAGCGGTTCAGCGCCTCCATGGCCGGGATATTCTGCGAACAGGCCAGCGCCTGGCGGATGGAGATGGGACCCATGTAGTGCTCCTCGTAATTTCCGGGAGCCTGCACCCCATCCGCGCTGCGGTAGAGGGTAGGCACATCCGGCAGCACCGTGCCGGGCCAGGCCCCATGGCGGAAGGACATGAGGTACACAAAGGGCTTGAGTGTGGAGCCTGCCGAGCGCGGCGTGGCAGTGCCATCCAGAGCACCGCCGCGCTCACTTTCCGGGCAGGCGGCGGGCAGCGCAGCCAGCACCTCGCCCGTGCGGTTATCCGCCACCACCACGGCAGCCTGGGAAACATTGCGGCTCTGCAGGCGCTCCACTTCCTCGCGGGCAATAGTGGCGCAGCGGCTCTGCAGCGTGGCATCCAGCGTGAGCTGACCGGACACCCCGCCCGCCGCCGCAGGGGCGTTGATGCTGCTGGGCTGCACGCCCAGCGGGGCGGTCATTTCCTCCCCCAGCCGCAGCAGAATCAGGTTGCGGCGCTTGAGAGCCGCCTGCGGGTGCCGCACCGGGTTGAGCTGCGTGGGCGATTTCACCAGCGCCACCAGCAGGGCAGACTCCGGCACGGTCAGTTCCCCTGACCCCTTGCCGAAATAAAAACGGGCAGCGGTCTCGGCGCCGCGGCACATGTTGCTGAAATCCGCCCGGTTCAGGTAGGCGCGCAGCAGTTCCTCCTTGCTGTGGGTCATTTCCAGCCGGCGGGCCTGCAGCATCTCCCGCAGCTTGGAGCGCAGATTGCGCGGCGCAGGCGGGCTGTACATCTTGGCCACCTGCATACTGATGGTGCTGGCGCCGGATTTTCCCTGCCCGCTGAGCTGTTGCCAGGTGGCACGCAGCAGGGCCAGCACATCCACCCCGCCGTGGGAATAAAAGCGCTTATCCTCCGCCGCCAGCAGGGCGCGCACCAGTTGCGGCGGCAATTTCTCCAGCGGCTGGCAGCGGTAGCCATCCGCTCCTGGCACGTAGCCCAGCAAGGCACCGTGGCGGTCGAGCACGCGGGAATCCCCCGGCGGCGTGAGCTGCGGCAGCGGCACGCAGAGCGGCAGCAGCCAGTACGCCGCCGCAGCAGTGCCCAGCAGCACTCCTGCGGCAGTCAGCACTTTGAAACGCAACTTCACCGCGGGGCTACCTCGAATTGCTGCGGAATGCTCAGGCCGTGCGTCTGCGGACGGTACATGAGCTCCACCTTGGCGCCGGGAGCCGTCACGCGGCCACTGCGCACCACGCGGGCCACATAGCTCACCTCCAGCTTGCCGCGGTTGCCCCAGTTATCCACGAAGACGCGCACGCGGTCCTTCAGGAACTCGCGGTGGCTCACCGTCGAGGACTGCCACCACAGGCGGCCGGAGCTCTCGCTGAGCCCGGCGGGAAGCCCCTGGCTGCCCAGCTCCGGGTCCACTGCTTCGAAAGCAGCGGGCAGTCGGTCCTCCAGCACCACATAGCGCAGGTTGCTGCCGGCAGAAGTGGCCGTGGCATTCAGCGTCACGCGCACCACATCGCCCACGCGGAAGGAGCCCACGGGCTTCCAGCTGCCATCCGGCTGCAAGGCCTCGTAGCGGCGCTGCACGGCAAATCCCTTGTCCACCACCTGTTCAGGCTGCACATGCTTGAGGTATCCCTCCGCCTTGCCGTACACATACACCGGGTTCTTCTCCACCTTGAAGGGAACCATGGTGGAGCTGGCCAGCAGGGCGTACTGCTGCGGGGTAGCTGCCGTCACCGTCTCACCATTCAGCAAAGCCCTGGTCTCGCGCTGACGGCTGGCTATCACATAGCGGGCCACGCTCAGCGTCATCCACGCATTGCGCCAGGTGGAATACTGACCGGCTTCGTCCAGCACGTAGCGGCGCAGCATCTCGGCCGTGGCGGGAGATTTCGGGGCTTCCTCCACCGCCAGCAGGCACTGCAGGGCGCGCAGCGGCGGCAGGTGGTAATCACCATCCCCGGTTGCCTTGGTGGCCTGTGCCTTCTTCTTGAGCCCGGCGGCCTGCTTGTGCTTCAGCACACGGGCGGCAAGCGCCAGCGACCAGCGCTCCTGTGCAGAAAGCGGTTTGCTCTGGTTTTCCACCCGCTTCAGCACCTTATCCAGGTGTCTGATCTCCAGATTGCCGGTCAGGGCCAGGCCCACCAGGGCCATATAGGGGCGGGAGCCCGCGGCATCCAGCGCATTCGACAGGTCGCGTTGGTCGCGGAGTGCGTTGCCGATTCCCATCAGCAAGCGCACCATGGAAACATAGGGCGAGAACTCGCAGGCCTCAGTGCCGCCGTCCCAGTAGGTGTAGCCACCGTTGTCATAATCGTAACGCCCTTTCTTGAGAGCCCGGCGTTCCAGGCGGGAATCCACATCCGCCAGCACTTCCGCCACGTTCTTACCCTCCGGGAAGCTGATACCCAGGGCTGCCTTGAGTTCCTGGTGGTAAATCCAGGGGATGGCGGTAGAGCTGAGCTGCTCGCTGCAGCCGTAGGGATAGGTGAAGAGATACTGCAGCGGGTAGCCGATACCCCCCAGCGGATTCGTGGTGAAGCTCACTTCCACCCTGGTATCCGGGCGGAAGTCACCCCGCATCCACTGGCTCAGGTTCCCTGTCTGGCCGGGCTGAATCACTGCGTTGAAATCCTCTCGGATATAGGGCATGGGGGGCACGGCATCGAAGCTCAGCTGCACACCATCCGAGCAGCGGGCCAGCATGCTGCCATGGGGAGCCGTCTCAGCCTGCACCTCCCATTGCAGTTTCACCGGGCCGGTGCGGTTCACCTTGATGGGGAAATGCACCGTGACCGGGGCATCCCCCTGCAGGGTGACAATCTGGTGGCGCTGCGGCAGCTGCACATTCTGCCCGCCCATGGCCACAATCCAGCGGATGGGGGTACCGTTGGCCGCCTCGGGGAGCTCGGCGGGCAACATGCTAAGCGTCACCGGCAGCATCAGTTCATCGCCCTCGGTGGCGCTCATGGGAGCCATGGGCTCCAGCATCACCGGCTTGGTCACGTGGTAGCCGGCTTCGCCGGAGCCGAACTTATCCCCCGCTGCGGCCACAGCCATGAGACGGTAGCGCGTGAGGGTATCCGGGTTGGCGTAAGTGGCCGAGAATCGCCCCTGCGCATCGGTCTTCACCGAGGAAAGCCAGAGCGCGCAGGGATTAAAATTGCGGCGCAGACAGGCCGAGGCGGAGTCTGGCAACTCTTCTTCCATTTCCTCATCACCGCCACCGCCGATGAACACGCCCTTGTTGCCGAAGTAGCGGCTGCCCAGGTTCTCGCTCACCAGCTGGCCGAGGCCGGAGAAGGTGCCCACGCAGTGCTCGCGTCCGTCCATGCTGTAGAAACGGCGGAGCGGGGCCGGCAAATCATACCCCATCACCTGCAGGGTGCCTTCATCCTCCGCAAAGAGGGTCACCTCAGCATTCGCCACCGGTTTTCCGGCGGCATCGGTAATCACGCCACTCACCTGGCAGGGTTCGCCCGGCAGCAGGGACTGCTGCGGTGCCTGGAGCTGCACCGTCAGCTTCTTTTCGGCTGGCTCCACCCGCACCAGACAGGTTCCCATCTTGAGCAGGGGCTTGCCATCGGCCCCACGGGCCCCGGCATTCTGCACCAGGCTCACGCTCACATACACGCCGGGCGCATCCGCGGCCTCCAGCGGCACCTCAATCACCGGGTTGGCCACCGTCACCTTGCGGCGCAGGTGGCGCAGCACCTTGCCGCGCTCCACCGTCACCAGCAACTCGGCATCCACCGGGGTCTGCACCAGCACACGCGCCGTCTCGCCAGGTTGGTAGGAATCCTTTTCGGGCAGCAGCGTCAGCCCGGTATCTCCCATGTATTCCCAGGGGGAGACGTCATCGCCCCACACGTAGTGGCGGGTGGCGCTGTAGAACTCGCGCCCCTCGGCATCGCGGCCGCGCAGCTCCACATCGTAGCGGCCTGCGCCCTCTACCGGGATTTCCAGCTTCTGCGGGGTGCCGGTCAGCTGCACCGGAATCCTGCGCTCTGTGTTTTCATCTGCCGCGTTGCGGATGGCCGATTTGAAGACCGAGCCGTAGCGGTACGGGCGGAACACCGTGCGCTTCACCGTGAGCTCTGCGGCCAGCGGCTGGCCATCCCACGCGGTGCCGTCGGGCTTGATCGCCACCAGCTCTACCGGCATCGTGCCGCCGACCGAGGCCAGCAGCGATTCCGGACGGATACCGCCGTACACCGCAGCGGGGTGCATGGTCTGCTCCTGCACGCTGCGCACGCTCAGCTCGTTGCCGTTGGTCACCGTGGTGGTGGCCACCACATGCAGGGCCCCGGGCTTATCCGACTTAGGCAGCGTGAAGTTCACGCTCCCCCGCCCGGCATCGTCCAGCGTGCCGCTCTGCGAATCATACTCCTTCTCCGCCCAGGGGCCGTGGCCGCCGTAGCATTCCTGATAATATGCCCAGGACATGTCCGTATAATCCGCAAAGCGGAATCCCTCCCACTGCGGCTGGCGGGGATGGAAATTGCGGGGCTGGGAAACAATCCGCCAGTCCACCTTACCCTGGGCCACCGGGGTGGTGGTGAAGTTCGTAGCCCTGGCCTCCACTTTCGCCAGGCCTTTGGCAGCATCAATACTCAAAGAGCTTTCCACCTCAAACTCATTGCGGCGGAATTCCTTGCAGGAGAAAGAAATACCAGCCGTGCGGCTCAAGTTCACCCACTTGGCGTCCTTACCCTTCAGCACCGATTTATCCGGACTCGTCTCATTGTCATCGCCCTTGTACACCAGGTTGAATTGCACCGAATAATTGCCCACCGCATTCATGGGAGCATCCACCGTGAAACTGCCGTCGCTCTCCAGCTTCACCGGCAGGGTGCATACCTTTTCGCTGTTGCAGAACAGCTCAGCCGTGATGCTTTCCACCTCCGGCAGCAGGATTTCGTTATTCTTCACCCAGCGGATGAGCCCCTTCACATGTGCCATTTCACCGGGGCGGTACAGAGAGCGGTCGCTGAAGAGATACACCAGCGGCTCCGGCAGGTCAGCCGGGCAGATTCCCTCCTCCATCAATGCCTTATTCTGCCAGGTGTTGCCCTGGTTTGCTTCCCAATCCATCTTCCTGATCTCATGGCTCAGGATGACACTGTCCTCCGCCGTGCAGAGCTGCAGGAAGCGTGTCTCCACCGGGAAATCGCCCTGCACCAGGCCATTCTTCACCGGGAGCTCGCCCAGCGTATCGCCTTCGGCATCCAGCAGACGCAATGTGGCATCCTGCACCTCGGCAGCGGTGCTCAGGTGGTAGGCCCAGCCGAACAGGTGGCGGCCATTGGTCTTCCAGAGCAGGCCCAGGTCCGTCACCTGCACCAGGCCCTGGTTCATGCAGGGGTGCTTGCTCTTGCGCATCGGGGCGCCCTCCACCTCGACCATGTAGAAACCACCCACAGGCTGACCGGGGAACAACTCGGCCAGCGGCAGGTTGATTTCCGAATCCAGTGAGGCCGGCAGCTCCTTCTCCACCGATGCCAGCACGCCGGGCAGGTCATCAGTATCGATGCGGTTGTCATCAAAGTTCTTGTCATCCAGCTTCTCTTCCACACGGGCATCGTGGCGGGCTTCTTCATCGTTCCAGTCGAGGCGTTCGCCGGTATAGCGCGTGCCATAATCGGTGAGCAGGCGCACGGCGTCCGCAGCCTCGCCGCGCAGTTTCCAGAGACGGATTTTACCACCCTTCACGCGACCATAGCGGCAGCGGATGGTGGTGCTGCCGCGCAGCTGCATCTGGCTGGCGCACACATCGGTATAGATATACGGCGCCTTGGGACGAAGTGCGGTCACATCCTCCGGCACCTCAGGGCGGTTCGCCTCATCTACCGGCACCACAGCTTCGTACAGCCCCACCGTGCGCAGCTTGAATTCCTGAGCCCCGCTGTCGTACAGCAGAGTCATGCCGGTGCTGCCCGGCTTCACGCTGCCATCCGGCAGGCGCACATCGCTCACGTGGATTTTCTGCGGGGTGATGACAACCTCCTGCCCGTTCACCTGGGCGCGCAAGGCGCCATCACGCCACTCCATCTTCTGGTATTCGGGGGCTGTGGCATCCGCCGGCACCAGCCCCCACTCAAACTGGCGGATGAGCTCTTCTGGCGTGGTGGCAGCGGCGGGCATGTCGAGCTTCAGCTCCAGCTCATACTTACCGGGAGCCTTGTAGGTATTGGTCACCACGTGCTTCCACTCGCGACTTTTCAGCAGCACGATATTCCCGGGGCCGAAGCATTCTTCCTCCTCATCCCAGCGCAGCCCCGGCATGCGGACGATTACGCCACCTTCACTCAGGGCTCCGGGCAGCTCCAGTACCCAGGTATTCGGCACAATCTCGTCCTGAGGTAACTTTTTAGCAGCCGCGCGGTCCTCTTCACTCACGCTGTACCCGGTGCAGCTCCTGAAGGCATCCCAGGCGGCCACGGCATCGGCCACGGTGGCCGGGCGGCTCACCACCGGGTAACGCTTGCCACCCAGCTCGTAGTACATACCGGCCAGGCGGGATTTCAACAAATCGGCGTATTTTTCCTCATCGGCACGCAGGAACACATTCCCGTTATCGCAGCGTCCGGTGGAATAACCGTAGAAATAGCGGCTTGTGCCCAGTTTCTTCACCAGCGGGGGAATCGGTTCGCCCTTCAGCCCCTTCACCCCCGCCGGCACCTCCAGGGTGAATACCTCCAGCACCGGCAGCTCTCGCACCGGCTTTATCTGCATCATGGACGTGCTCTGCCACACCATCGACATGGCATCCGCATGGCTCAGATTCACCACCCCGGGCTTCACCGGCTTGCCCACCTCCTCCGCAGGCACCATCGGCACCGGAAAACTCACGCTGATGGTGAAGTCTTCCGTCATGGCGCCGTAGTACCGGGGGAGCCCCACCTCCGGCGCAGGCAGAGCCGCCGCTGTTTCTGCCGCAGGTGCCGCCATCACCTGGTGCGGCACCACGCCACCCAGGGCAAGCAGGGAAAGAGTGTAGAGTAACGATGTCTTCATATGGAAAAAGAGAAAGGAGTGCATCTGTTCAAGCGTTTATCACCGGCCATTTTGTGCCGCTGCTCCACCATTCGTATCACTTTTGTGTATAGTCTATCATTCTGCTGAGGTTTTCTCAAGCATAAAACTTTCCGCTACGTTGCCTTTCTTTGTTGATATTTTCATGCAAATATGTTCCCCTTGTATTGACATCAGAAGTGCCATATGCTAGAGTCGACTCTATGGATGACCTTTCCCTGACCCACACGATTACCAGCTACGAATGCGCCGCGGATCACTTGATGAAACCGGAGTTTTTTATGCACCTGTGCCAGGAAATGGCGGAGGAACATGCAGACTTGCACAATCTGGGCTTCGGCTGGGCTGTGGCCAACCACAAAATCTGGGTGGAGACCCAGGGAAACTACGAATTTTACCGCCGACCGGACTGGAAGGAGACCATCACGCTGCGTACGAACACCGGCCAGGCCAGTCCCCTGCAGGCCCGCCGTTTTGTGGAAATGACCGATAAGGAGGGCAGGGTGCTGGCCCGTGCGGACCTGATGTGGGTGCTCATCGACATCACCACCCGCCGCCCCTACCCGCTGAAGCGGACCGATGTGGCCTTCAAGGACCGGGAATGCCCGCCAATCACCACTCCCATGGAATGCCCGGAGTGGAGCGCAGCCCCTCTTTGCAGCTTCCCGCACACCGCAGCCCGCCGCGATATTGACTTCAATGGCCATATCAACAACAGTGCCTACCTCATCTGGGCTCTGGATACCCTGCCAGCGGCGCATACGCCGGAAGGAGCCCCCGTGCGCATCCATGTGACCTTCCGCAAGGAATGCATGCTGGGCACTGAAGTGGAGGTGCAGCACTTCCGCAGCGGCAACTTCACCCGCCACATCATCAACTCGGTCGAAGGCGTCCGTGCAGAGGTCGAGATTGAATGGGGCACCGCCCAGGAGTGAGGTCGGAGCATCACCGGAAGCTCACCTGCATCCGCGACGCAACGGTGCAATACCCCCTCACAGCAAGCCGATGATACCCGGCTTCCAGCCGGAAAGCCATGCGGAGTTCTGTCCGCAACCCGGGCACCTCATCCACTTCCACCAGACACGCGCGTTCATCGGCATGCGGCAGCACAGCCCCCTCGCAATCATCCACCCGGCATACCAGCACATACACCCCACGCTGCGGCACCTGCACCACCAATTCGCGATCCACCTCCTCATTCACGGACAATTCCAGGCGCTCCCCTGGTTTTAATTCCGCACTGAAAGCCTCCTCAGGTGCGAGATACCGCCGTCCCCGCCTATACTGCCTTATACCGCCAATCAACTGAAGCAGCAAGGCCAGCACCAAAGCCAGAAACGACCACACCAGCCAGTACCCCAGAAAGATATTCATGGACTCCGGCGTTCCCCACAGCCAGTGATACGCCAGTGCTGCCGCCATCCCGACCGTACCCAGCAGACCCAGGGCAGGCCCCAGCACGGCACATGGCATCAGCGTATACAACAAGGCAAACAGAAACACGCGCGGCAGGTTCAGCGGAGTACAGGCCAGCAGCTGGAGCAACAGCTCCCTGTCCGATAGCTGCTGTAGTTGTTCTCGCGTTAAATCCGGTTTCAGTTTCATGGCAGTAAAAGCGGAAGGCACCAACACTTGCAAGCGTTGGTGCCTTCATTCAGCGGAGCGGGGGGGATTCGAACCCCCGGTACTGTTTAACGCAGTACGTCCATTTAGCAAACGGGTGCTTTCAGCCTCTCAGCCACCGCTCCAATTGCTGTGTGCCGCCAACAATACCAGTTCCTCCACCTTTCGTCAACACATTTTTTTGTCTTTAATGCGACATTTCCATTTTTGACGTATTTTTCAACCTCACCTGCACGGTCAGAGAAACCGAGTTATTTACGGCGGCGCCGGGCAACCAGACCACAGAGTGCCAGCAGGCCCAGTGTAGTCGTGGCGGGTTCCGGCACCGTATGAGCAATACTGAGAGCCCCTACTGCATCGCCGGTGTAGATTATCGTGTAGTCATCGCTGCCGATGTTACTGAAGAAAGAACTAGCCAGCACGGCATCCGTTTCCAGAATCGAGGCATATTCAGTCCCGTTGAGGTCCAGCGCATCCACTCCGGTGAAGAGGGTCAGGTGCTCACCTACGGAAAGCGCATTGATGTGCACCAGCACCGAATCGGAAAGCAGCACGCCCTCCTGCAGAGTCAGGGTACTTCCCATGGCAAGACCGCCGTCTGCCACATTCAGGACTGAGCCGGTAGCCAGCGTCAGGTTGGCATTCAACTGAGCCCCGCTGCCAAAGTCTGCCGAGCCGCTGACTCGGACTTCTGCCTCTGTTTCCAGGCTACCGACAACCCCGACGTAGAAGCTCATCGAAACCGAGGTTGCAGCCAGCAGGTTATCCAGATCATAGGCCTCAGCGCCGCTAACCATCAGCTCGCCTGAGTCTAAGCGGATGTTGTCGAAGCAGTTTGCCCCGTTGTTGAGCAGCAGGGAACCGGTGCCGGTTTTGACCAGATCGCTGCGTGTTCCGGCCGTGATTCCACCGGTGGATTGCAGGGTGGCCCCCTCTGCCACATCATAGGTCAGCGTGGCTTCATTGGTCAGGTTGATTGCGGCGGCGATAGTGCTGTTGCCGCCCTTGGCGCGAATGGTTGCCGCATCTGTCACGGTGATACCACTGCCGCTGACGGCAGCGGAATCCAGGGAGATGCTGCTCTTGCACAGCTCTGTTGCTGCGGTGAGCTCGGCTCCGGAATCCACTGCCAGGGTAGCCCCCTCCCGCACACGAATGGCGGTGGCGTTGTTGAACGCGCTCTTGTGCCGGAGGGCACCGCTGCCGATGACCTCCACTGCGGTGTTGCCCTGCAGGTTCAGGCTGCCGGTCATATCCACGGTCACGCCCATGGTTTCGCTGCGCGTCAGCAGGAAGTTGTCATCTGCCGTGGTGGCGGCGGTATCCACGGTAATGGTGCCGTCTTTGCCCGCTGTTCCCAGAGTCATGCTGTTCTGGAAGGTGACGGTGGAATCCGCCGAGCCGATGGCCCCCAGCGTCGCCCCGGAGGCAATATTGACAAGCAGCTCGGAGCGATTCGTTCCCCCGGCGGCGTATAGCTGCCCGCCTTCCT
Organism: Akkermansiaceae bacterium; assembly: GCA_015062005.1. Classification (GTDB taxonomy): domain Bacteria; phylum Verrucomicrobiota; class Verrucomicrobiia; order Verrucomicrobiales; family Akkermansiaceae; genus Akkermansia. Next base: position 89,445 of record SUVL01000001.1, on the reverse strand, counting down.
GAACCTGGAGATTGGCATTCATGGCCCCTAGCCAATCATTATATGCCGTTCCCTTCAGTACCAGACCTTCAAGTAAATTCATTCTGCCCCCGTTCTGAATGGTGACATCAGCTGCTTTGCGGTAGAGTGTCATGGCGGCATTAGATGTCAGCGTGCCATAAACATTAATTTTATTGGCTCCGGCTGACAATTGCGACTGTTCACCGCCCACTGCCAGTACAAAGTCTGAAGCTGTTGTTCCGCTGGTTTCCCCGGCGATAATCAGGTGCGCACCGGAGGATACGTTAAGCTCGGATTTCGCATATCCTACATCACTGGGCATCAGGCAGAGGCCTTTCACGTACATCGTGCCATTGGCATCACTACCGCCAATGGTCAGCGTTCCGGAACTATGGTTGTAGTACGACTGACGAGTATCCAGACTTGCCCCGTTTTTCAGGTTAATCGTGTTGTTGTTCCAACTGCGTGTCTTTGCAGCGCTTTCAACAATGCTGAGTCCGTCGATGGTGACGCTCTTGCCGCCGGCCAGGTTGAAGTTGCCGACGCTGAGCGAGCCGGAACCGCCGATGGTGACATTCTCCCCGGAGGGGGTAAGCGTATCTACTATTGCCGTCCCGTTGAAATTGGCGGTAATGTTGCTCTGGTCAAGCGTGACGGTGGAGATGGAGGTGGTGCCGTTGAAGTTGGACGTAGTGCTGTCAGAGCCGGTGTCGAAGCCAGCCAGCGAGACAGAGCCGTTGATATCCAGTGTACCGCCGCCCCTGCGTTCCCAGGTACCGTTGCTGCCGGTCACATCCCCGTTGACGGTGAGTTTATTGCCACTGTTCTGGTGTACCTGGGTCGTTCCTTCCAGCTCCAGATTGCCGTCTATGGTCGTCTCTGCCGTTATCTGGGCATTGACCCCATTCGCCAATTTCAGGGTGTTGCCGAAGCTGCTGTCCGTGAGCGTGAGGTTGCCGGCCGTTACATGGGTTGTGCCCTCAAAATCCTCATCAATGGCAAGCTTGTTGTCATAGGTGCCATTGGTGGTATCAAGCTTGAGCTGCAGGGTACCGGTGCCGGAGATGTTGCTGACGGTGGCGGTGGTCTCCTGCGTATCGGTCAGCACCAGCGTGCCGGTGGCGGCAATCTCCACTTCACCCTCGGCCGCGGTGTAGTCCGCCGCTGTCACCTTATTGTTGAGCACCAACTTGCCGCTTTCCACATTCAGGTCGCCGGTCAGTGTCACATCGCTACCGGAGAAGCTGTACGTTTCGTTATTCGAGAAACGCAGGCTGCCTGCGGTGGTTGAGCTGGTGAACTGAAGAGCCTGGGATGGTTCGTGGTCGCGGAACAGAATGGTTTTCCCTGCGCTGAACACGGAATAATCGTCCTGCCATTCCGCGAAACCATCGGCAAAGCGTATGGTTACTTTCAGTCCGTTACTGTCACCTGCAAAGATGCTGCCGGAGAGGTAATCCGGCATATTGCCGGCCAGGCTGGCACTGTGTTCACTCCAGTCACCGGAGAGCAGAGTGTAGGTAGCGCCGTGCTCAAGCGATTGGTGATTGCTGAAGCTGATGGCCTGGCTGGTGAAGCCAGAGCCGTATTCTGTGGTGGCGTTCAACAGCGAGGTGGTGGTATTCAGCACCGTGCTGTCAAATTCCAGCGTGCCGCCGTTGAGTACCAGGGTGCTGCTCAGCGTGCCCTGCGTGCCGTTCCCGGCTATCAGTGCCAGCGTCACGCCTTCGTTCAGGCTGTAGCTCTCACTCAGTTTCAATGTGGCTCCCTGGGCGATGCTGATGGTATCTGCCACCGTGGGAGCGTGGGTGAACTCCAGGTTACCTTGCAGGGCCGTGATATTCTGCGCCTTGATATTGCTGCCGCTGAAAACCTGGGTACCCGTGCCGTCCATGGCAATGTTCAGTCCGTTGACAGCACCCTTGTAGTCGTAGCGGCCGCTGCCGGTGATAGTCAGCGTGTTTTTGCCGTCACCCTCACGAGCACTATTGAGTTTGATGTCAGAGGAGGCACCGCTGTAAGCATAGGCGTTTTCATCACCTGTCAGTCCTTTGATTTTGGCATTGCTCGTATTGATGGCCAGTGCCATGGTGGATCCGGAGATGCTCTGCATGTCCAGCGTGGCATTCTTGAGTGCGTTGTCATGCGCCAATTCTACAAAAGTACTGAAACCGCTGCCGTTGGCTGTACGTTTGGCCACCACACTGCCGTTAAATTGGTTGTCGCCATTCAGAATCAGACGTGAAGCGTTGGTAACGGTTGGGTATTGTGTGATGTCGGAGCTTTCTCGGTCGGCATATTGCGCTTGATTGGATTGGCTTGCTTCCCAGGTGAGCGTAGAACTGGACGCGGTTCCGGAGTCCAGATTGCTGATAATCCAGGTGGCACTCTTGCTCTTTTCTTTCAATGTCAGATTCTGACCATTGAGCTTGATTGTCTCAAATGTCATGTGTTGGGAGACTTTGTCAGACGCAGCCTGAAGCGTTTGAATGTCTGTATCCAAATCAAGTATACCTCTCATGATGTCAAAGGCATCATAATAGGTATAAGTCCCCTTGTTGCCGTAGGTGAAATCCAGTTGAGTAGCATTCTCGAAACGCAGCGTTCCATCGGAAGAGTTGTAGGAGGCTGCTGTCAGATTCCATTTGCCGGAGCCGATGAGTTTCAGCGTGGCTCCGTTGGTCGCACCTGCATTACCCCCAAGGGTGACGTCATTTCCGCCATTGTCCAGCGTAACCGTGCCGGATGTGGCTCGAAGCACACTAGTGCCTGCGAAACCGGAGCCGGATACAGAGGCATCAATATAAGCGCCATCTTCGGCGTAAACAGTCCCCAGCGTGAGGTTTTTGCCGTTCATGTCAAGCTTGTTGCCCCTGATGTGGAGGTTGCCAACGTTGGAGTACTGCTGTGTCAGTTTCACGTCCCCTTCTTCCACATACAGATTTCGATACTGCAGGTTGCTGGTATGGGTGGTGCCGTTGTTCAATTCTAACACATTATTACCGTATTTGTGGATGACTTCCACTTTAAGCTGCCCCTTGAGATCCGCCATGGAATCGATGGTCATGTGTATCTCGCTGGCGATGGGATCTGAATTGTTTTCTCTGTAGTTGCCGATGAGGGCACTGCCTTCTTCCAACACCAGTTTGTTTAATTTCTGGGTAGTTGAAGCAATGTTCAACGTGCCTCCGTCTTTCAGGGTAATGCAGGAAACTGAGTCCAGCGCGTTGTTCTGAGTAACTTTGAGAGAGATTGCACCACCGGAGATTAAGTTGTGCTCTCCATCATTGCCCATAACGGTGATATTTCCGGAGAGCTCGTTGAGATTGGCGAGATGGACAGTTCCTCCTGTGTAGCCTTGAGCATCTACGATGAGGTCGTGGTTTCCACCGATTTCGGAGTTGACTGTAAATGTGCCGTCTGCCGCAGAAAGTCTGTAGGCCTGGTTATCTGAAACCGTAATATTGCCTGTATAGGTCAGATTCTCTTTACTACCGAGGAAGATAGCTGCATGATTGCTGAGATTCAGATTCTCACTGGCATTGTTCACCAGCAGAATGCCATCAGATTCCGAGAGGATATTGCCCAGCAGGCTGCTCATGGCAATGCGGTTACCATAGCGAAGGTTAAGGGTTACATGTTTGATGGCCTCCTCACTGGTGTAGTCCAGCGTGACACCACTGCCGGCAAAATCGATACCGCCCGTAAAATCATTCCGCGAATTGGTCAGCGTCACCACACCTTTGGTGTATTCATTACCCAGCAAGAGCATATTATCCCCCGTCAGGCGATAATTCACCACCAGATTGCCACCACCACCGCCAAGACGCCACACGCCCTTGCTGGCCTCTAACTGCTCGGTGGTGTCCAGGGTGCCATACTGTATCGTCTGCCCGGCCAACGCACCGATGATGAGGCCATCATGCTCCGAGACATCAATCTGCGAGGTCTGATTCTGCGAAAGAGCCAGCACACCTGTGGACTCGCTGTCAATATATTGCAATGCAGCATTGCCATCTGCATTTCTGGCAGCAAAGGCACCCTGCTCACCCACAAGCCACTTCTCAGAGCCGGCGGCGGCAGCATCCTCCACCATCAGCGTGCCGCGGACCACACTGCGGGAGCCGCTGAAGGTGTTGTTCCCGGTCAGCACCAGCATGCTGTTGGCCGCATCAACCGATACCGTACCCGTTCCGGTGATATTGCCGGTGTAGGTGTGGGCCGTTGTCGTTTTATCTGCGAACTCAACCTTCATGGCACCACCATCCAGCACGGTGTTTCCCTGGTGCCCGAAGTAACCGGCCCACTGGCTCGTGTCTTCCTTGAGCAGGCCACCCTCGATGTACTCCATCTGGTGATGCACACCTTCATTCATCACGTAGGTGCCTTTCACGGTGATGTCGCCCAGGAGCCGGGCGTGCGTGCCCAGTTGGAACGCCGCACCATTTTCCACCGTCACGTTCATTTTGGCGTCCGCATAGTGCCAGTCGTCTTCCGAAAAGAAGATTTCATCGCTGTATTCCACAGAACCGGTTCCGTGCTCGGTGTTGATACCACTGAGCACCACAGTTCCGCTCTTCACGGAGAAAGAACTTCCGCCATTCTGGCTCAAATCTGTGCAGATGCTGTTCATCGTCCACACCGACCCTGCTCCCATATCGGCCACCACGCTCAATGAGCCGCCGGTGCTGTCCTTCAGCGAGCCCTTCCAGGTCGTATTGCCGCTCTGCTTGTAGGTCATGGTGGTGCTGCCGCTGCTGTTGACAATGAGGGCATCATCCGTCAGGGCATTAATGCTGAACCCATCGGCTTCGATATCGGGATTGGTGGTGTACCAATCCATGGAGTTGCCGTTCATGTCCAGCGTGCCGCCATTCAGCCCGAAGGTGAAGGCGCGCTCAATCTGGTTGGTGTCAGAGATGACCACCGTAGCACCGCTGCTGGCCAGCACATTGTAAGCGGCATGCCCGTTCTGCCGATCCAGGTAGGTAGTGCCGCTGCCGCCGACTGCCAGCAGGATGTTGTTGTCGCCCTCGCCCTCAATGTACAAATCGCCCGCACCGTTCTTGCGCCATTCGCGCATGTAACCTGCCGGGTTGGTCAGCTGCACGTGGACTTCTGCCCCTTCGTTAATCACGTATCCCGCAGAATTAAGTGTGTAATCGCCCTCCTCTGCGTTTTTGATGGTGAAGTTGCCTTTGTTGAACTCCAGATAGCCAACACCGGTGTCTACCGTGTCATTCAGGATAATGTCATAGTCACCGCCGTTACCGGTAAATATGAGGTTCTGGGTGCTGCCCAGACCGTTGATGCCATTCTGGTAATGATTCCCGTAGGCGTACCAGTTATCATTGTTTTTGACGTCAGAAAGATCTTTCCACGTGTGACTGCCGGAGTTCACCGCCAGGTGCTCGTACGTGTCATCCCCCACCGTGATGAGGCCACTACCATTGGAGACCGGGCCCAGCTGCGCCTTATTCGCAGTGCTCATGTCCACCTTGACGCTGTGCTTTTCCAGAATCTCGTTTGCGAAGTCGATAGACCCGTGAGCCACAGAGTAGGTGGTGGCGTTGCCGGCTCGCAGGGAGAAGATGTATTCATAGCGACCGGCCTCCTGGTTGTACACATAGACCGGGGAACCGGAATCGCCGCCCTGAGCATTGGTGGGCAGCGGTGCGGATTCATTGACCCAGGAGGATTCGGGCTTCATATTCCAGTCACCGAAGATGAGTCCCTCTGACGTGATGTCGATGGCTCGTATGGTGGAGATACCGCCCAGAATAGCGGTATAAGGGGTACCGGCATCTACCTGATTACCGTTTTTCTCCCATACCACAACGCCACCGGCGAATGCGCGGTACATCAGTTTACCCTCGAGCTGTTCTTTGATGTCGGGAATGCCGTTTTTGTTGCTGTCCTGCTGTTCGGAGGTGACACCGCTGTAATTGTGGGCCCCGACTACGTCCGTATATATCTTGTTCTGACGATACAATCCCCAGTCAGCCGCACTGACCAGATCTTTTTCCGTGATTTGCACCGTGCTGTATTTTATGCTGTTTGCACTGCCCAGCGGAGTCACACCGAAACTGGCACTGAATCCGGGATTGTGCGCCACGGTCACAATGTAATTTGCTCCGAATGCCGCACCTGCACCATGGCACATCGTCCCTACCGGGCCAAAATCCACCGAGTTGGAGAAATCTATCATCCCCTGCGACTCCGGAATCACCCAGGTGACATCTCCATTGGCCTTGGGCATGGCAATGCCGCCGTCTTTATCGCGGATAGCCTGAAGCATGGAGCTGATGCCGGTGACGCGAAAACGCCCCTTGTTCTGACCGAAGTCGGAGTAGGTGCGCTTGGCTACATCCGAATGCATACCGCCGCCCCAGGCGGTAGTGGCAGCGGTGGCGGCACAAACGAGAAGCAGGCACTTGCGAAGGAAAAGGGGAAGATGCAGTTTCATGACTCTAACAGTAGTATGGTATACTATCAAATCTGTCCACGGCGCATCAAGCTAAAAAAGCAGAAAACGGGAATTTTGTTCCTTGCGGCACGTTTTCTCACCAAAATGAACGAAGATACCCCTGACTGCGCACTTTAGGATTGACTCTGCCTGTGTATCGCTTAAAATACTCCGCGTTATGAAGAAACCCGTAACTGTGACCGTGACCGGCGCCGCCGGCAACATTTCCTATTCCCTTCTGTTCCGCATTGCAGCCGGTGAGATGCTGGGTGCTGATCAGCCCGTGATTCTGAAACTCCTCGAAATCACCCCCTGCCTGGAGAAGCTTCAGGGTGTGGTGATGGAGCTCGAGGATTGCGCCTTCCCGCTGGTGAAGGAAATCGTGGCTACCGATGACCCCGCTGTAGCCTTCAAGGATGCCGACTGGTGCATGCTGGTGGGTTCCGTGCCGCGCAAGGCCGGTATGGAGCGCAAGGACCTGCTCTCCATCAACGGCAAGGTGTTCGTGGGCCAGGGCAAGGCCATTGCCGAGAACGCCGCCCCCGGCTGCCGCGTGTTCGTAGTGGGCAACCCCTGCAACACCAACTGCCTCATCGCCCTTCACAACGCTACGGGCATGCCCAAGGAGAATTTCTTCGCCATGACCCAGCTCGATGAATACCGCGCCAAGAGCCAGCTGGCTGCCAAGGCCGGTGTGCACGTGACCGAGGTGACCAACATGACCATCTGGGGTAACCACTCCGCCACCCAGTATCCGGACTTCACCAACGCCAAGATTGGTGGCAAGCCCGTGACCGAGGTCATCTCCGACATCGAATGGCTCAAGACCGACTTCATCAAGACCGTGCAGCAGCGCGGCGCCGCCATCATCCAGGCCCGCGGCCTTTCCTCCGCCGCCTCCGCAGCCAACGCTGCCCTGATGACCGTGAAGAACCTGACCACCCCCACCGCCGAGGGCGACTGGTTCTCCGTGGCTTCCTTCACCGACGGCACCAAGTACGGCCTGCCCGCAGGCATCATCTGCTCCCAGCCCACCCGCACCAATGCGGACGGCACCTACAGCATCGTTGAGGGTCTGCCCATCGACGAATTCTCCCGCGCCAAGATCGACGCCTCCTGCAAGGAGCTGCTCGAAGAGCGCGCCGAAGTGCTGGGCGAGTAAAGCACCATTTCCTCATTCCGCTCCAGGCGGCAGCCTGGGGCGGAATGTTTCAGCCGCTGCCATAACTCAAACAGACACATATGCCTAAATCCCGACTTGCTTATATCCTGCTGGCCCTTTTCCTTGGTTCCCTCGGCGTCCACAACTTCTTTGCCGGCTACACCGGCAGAGGGGTAACCCAGTTGCTGCTGACGCTCATTTCATTCGGTTTTCTTGCCCCGCTTGTCTGGGTATGGGCCATCGTTGAAATCTGCACCGTGACCAAGGACGCTCAGGGTGTGGATTTCGTAAGCTGATTTGCACTACATCCTGATTTTCCCCATTCCCGTGCAGCACTGCAGCTGCGCGGGAATTTTGTCGTGTCATGATGCCGCGGGAAACGCCATGGCTGCTTGACGATGACACGGTGTTGTGTTACATTCGAGCTAAACACAACTATGGGTAAGACACTATACCGGAAAGTATGGGATGCGCACACGGCGGGCACGCTGCCGGACGGGCGCACGCAGCTCTTCATTGCCACTATGTACCTGCACGAGGTGACCTCGCCGCAGGCTTTCGCCATGCTGCGCGAGCTGGGGCTGCCGGTGCTGCACCCGGAGCGCCTCTTTGCCACGGTGGACCACATCATCCCCACCGATGACCAGTGCGAACCCTTTGCTGACCCCCGCGCCGCTGCCATGCTCAACGAGCTGCGCCGCAATTGCGCGGAGAACAATATCCGCCTGTTTGACCTGAACAGCGGCCGACAGGGCATTGTACACATGGTCGGGCCGGAGCTGGGCATCACCCAGCCGGGCATGACCATCGTCTGCGGCGATTCACACACCGCCACTCATGGTGCCGTGGGCAGCATTGCCATGGGTATCGGTACCACCCAGGTGCGCGACGTGCTCGCCACCCAGACCCTCGCCATGAGCCCGCTGAAGGTGCGCAACGTGCGCGTGGAAGGCAACCTGCGCCCCGGCGTGACGGCCAAGGACGTGGCGCTGCACATCATCGGCAAGCTGGGGGCCAACGGCGGCCTGGGCTATGCCTACGAATTCGGCGGCAGCGCGATTGAAGCCATGGATATGGACGGCCGCCTGACCCTTTGCAACCTGGCTATCGAGGGTGCCGCCCGCTGCGGCTATATCAACCCGGATGAAACCACCTTCGAATACCTGAAGGGCCGCCCCTACGCCCCCAAGGGCGAGGCCTGGGATGCCGCTGTGGAACGCTGGAAGAGTTTTGCTTCTGATGCCGATGCAGAGTACGACGACGTGGTCATCATCCCTGCGGAGGAAATTGAACCCACTGTGACCTGGGGTATCTCCCCCGATATGAACATCGGCGTGGGTGGCACCGTGCCTGCCCCGGAGCAGGCTCGCGACGAGGAAGGCCGCAAAGCCTACACCACCGCACTGGAATACATGAAGCTCACCCCTGGTCAGCCCATCAAGGGGCTTCCGGTGGATGTGGTCTTCATCGGTTCCTGCACCAACGGTCACATCACCGACTTCCGCGCTGTGGCCCCCTACCTGAAGGGCCGCAAGGTGAAGTCGGGCATCAAGGCGCTGGCCGTGCCGGGCTCGCAGATGACCGCCCTGCAGTGCGAGCAGGAAGGCATTGCGCAGATATTCCGTGAGGCCGGCTTTGAGTGGCGCCTGCCCGGGTGCTCGATGTGCCTGGCCATGAACCCGGATAAGCTGGTGGGTGACCAGATCTGCGCCAGCACCAGTAACCGCAACTTCAAGGGCCGCCAGGGCAGCCCCACCGGGCGCACCCTGCTCATGAGCCCCATCATGGCCGCAGCCGCCGCCATCACCGGTACCGTGGCCGATGCCCGCGAAGTCTTCGATATCCAGTAACCCCCGAATCCCCCTTTCACACACATGCCTCTTACCAAGATTATCAGCATCAGCGGCAAGGCCGTTCCCGTGGCCGGGGCGGATATGGATACCGACCGCATCATTCCCGCCCGCTTCCTCAAGTGCATCACCTTTGATGAACTGGCCGGCACCATGTTCTACGACGAGCGCTTCAATGCCGACGGTTCCTCCAAGGGCCACCCCATCGATGCCCCGCAGCATGCCGGCGCCACCATCATCCTGGGTGGCGAGAACTTCGGCTGCGGCTCCTCCCGCGAGCACGCCCCGCAGGCTATCAAGCGCAGCGGTATCCAGGCCATTGTGGCTGAAACCTTTGCCGAAATCTTCTTCGGCAACAGCAGCGGCATAGGCCTGCCCTGCGTGCGCGCCAGCCGCGAGGACCTGGCCCGCGCCATGGAAATCACTACCACCGCCCCGGACACCCAGTGGACGGTTGACCTGGAAAGTATGACCCTGAGCTGCGCCGCAGCCTGCTTCCCCATCAGCATGCCCGCCGAGCCGCGCGAGGCGCTCATGCAGGGTAAGTGGGACGCCGTGGTGGAGCTTATGAATGCCCCCGAGGCCGTGGCTGCTCTGGCCGCAAGCCTGCCCGCCCCCAGCAGTAAGTAAAAGAGTTTCAATCACCGTCTCTATGCTCGCCCTTATCACACCCCTCATTGCCCGTGGTGTCATTGACAACACCACGCGAGGGGTGACTCACCTTACCCTCTGGGGGGTGGATGAGGGCGAGCCGATTGATTTTATTCTGGAAGGCAACTGCCTGCGCGATATTGCCGGCTGCCGGGTGACCTTCACCAACCACCAGACCACCCGTCCCCTGAAAGAGGAACACCCGGTGCTGGCCAGGCTCCGCAGCCAATCACAGGGTCTCTTGCAGATGGGGGATATCACCCTCTCCCGCCGCGTGCCGGAGGAGGATAACCGCCGGGCTCTCAGCAACGAACTTTCCATTGAACTTTTTGTGCAGCGTGAGTCACGCCTGCTCATCGAAACCGCAGATTACGATTATGACATATCCCTGCCGCAGTGGGAAATGAGCTGGCAGGAGGCCAATACCCAGGCCTTCCTGAACATGGAGGCCCTGCGCGACCACGTGGCCTGCAATGTTTCCCGCTTCCAGGGGGCTGCACTTCTCCTCATTCACGAGGAAAAACTCCCCAGCTGCTCCTGGGATGCCCGCCTGAACCGAGCCGAGGCCTACATGGCCATCCACCCCACCATCCGTGCCAAATACCGCTACGAGCTCAACGGGCAGATGTCGGAGGCCTATGTGATGGACCGCACCGACCTGCTTAACCAGATGGCGGCAGAAGATGAGGCCCACATGCCGCCGGAGAATGACAACGACCGCCCATGGGATGTGCTGGACTTCGTGCTGCCGGATCACGCCAAGGCCGTGAAGGATGCCATGCACCATCCATTGTTTCAGGAAACCTCCCGCCTGACCGCTCTGGTGCAGAAGCACATCATGGTGCGGGAGAACGTGGGCAAGCCCGAGACGGAAGAATTCATCAAGCGCTACGCAGGAGTTGTTTCCTACATCCTGGCTACCATACTGCTGACGCGCCAGTCCTCCTTCCCGGTGGACCTGGCCTGCCGCCGCGTGCAGCTCTCCCAGAAACTCATTCAGGAACTCAGCGCCCGCAGCCACCGGGTAAACCAGGATATTGCCAACCTCTTCTGCGAAGCCGCCGGGCTGCTCATCAGCAAGCTGGAGGACTTTGCCGCCACTTTCCACCCCTGATTTCTGCGCTGCTGCCATGTATGTTGCCCAGGAAAGACGCGCCTACATCCTGCGGATTCTGCAACAACGCGGCAGCATCCGCTCCTCGGCCCTGGCTCGTGAGCTCGGCGTGACGGATGAGACCATCCGCACCGACCTGGTGGACATGCAGGCACAGGGCCTGCTGCAACGCGTGCATGGCGGAGCCAGGTACATCCTGCCCACCCCGGGATGCGATTCCTCCACCCGCCCGGACTGCCAGCTGGCTGCACTGGCTGCGCAGCATATCGAGCCAGGGATGAAGATTTATCTGGATTCCGACCCACTGGCCCTCGTCATTGTTTCCCAACTGGAGGATAAGCCCTGCACGCTGCTGACCAATTCGCCGGAGCTGCTCACCAGCCTTTGTGCCACCACTCTGCCGCACCAGATTATCTGCCTGGGCGGTGAGCTGAACAAAGACTGTGGCATACTGGACAGTCCCCTTGCCAGGGATTCCCTCTTCGGGGAGCACCAGCCGGATGCCGCATTGCTGGTTCCTCCAGCCTTGCGTAGTGAGGTGGCCGCCTACCGCCACCCTCTGCGTGCTGCCTGGGCCCGTGCGGCCACAGAGGCTGCCGGGCAGACGCTGCTCATGGTGCCATCCCTGGCTCTGCAAGCCCATGCGGCGCATATCTTCCCCCTTCCGGACGGTTGCACCATTATCACAGAGAATAACCTGCCTCCCGGCTTCAGCCACCCGAACCTCGAGCTCATCCCCTTCATTTCCGCCGAAGATTTGCAGCAGTCCAGTGGGTTTGATTACTGAGCCGCCCCGGCAAGGCGGGAACCGGGACGTAATTAATTCTTTGGCGTGGAATTGTGTGTTTTTTCTGTTCATCAGGGTGATATCATGCTACAATGCCTCCAGCCATGAGTGCAGGTGACGGCAGAGAGGGCAAAATCCGCGTAGCCCTGGCCAAGGGTCAGTTGGGCGGAAAGCTGGCAGGCATGAGTCTGCCCCGTCAGATTGTGTCCATTGCACTGTGGCCCCTGCTGGAGCAGGTGATGAGCTTTATCTGCGCTTCTACCTCGCTGGTGCTGGCAACGCACATGGGCGACCATGGCGAGAAGACCGCTCAGATTGCCTCGGGTATAGGCGTGACCTCGTTTGTGATGTGGCTGGGCTTTGTGATGCAGGGCGCCGTGGGTATGGGCGCTACGGCCATTGTGAGCCGCATGACCGGAGCCCGCAAGTTTGCAGATGCCAATTATGCAGCCAATCAGGCCGGAGTGCTGGGATTGATTGCTGGTATTCTCTCAGCGCTGCTGATGTATGCCACTGCGGATTTCCTGGTTTCGGAGGTGCTGAGCCTGAGCGAGTTTGCCCGGGAGGTGGCATTGCGCTACATGTACACGGGGTGCTGGGTGGCCGTTTTCTCCGGGGTGGTGTTTGCCGTGAATGCCGCCCTGCGTGGTTCGGGCGATACGCGTACGCCGTTCATCATCATGCTGGTGGTGGATGGATTGAATATCGTCTTCAGCCTGTTTCTGGTGCAGGTGTGCGGCATGTTTGTGGAAGGCCTGGCGCTGGGCATGATTGGTGGCATGGCCGCCGCCGCCGCGGTGCTGATGGGCATTCTGCTCAAGCGCACCCTTTCCCTGCGTGGCGAAATGAAAGGGTGCTCGCTGGATGAATTCTGCGACGGGCAGGGGGCTTCTTACGTGCCTCCCCTGTACCTGGATTGCAAGAGCTTGCGGCCGGACTGGAGCATGATGTACCGCATCCTCTGCATCGGCGTGCCTCAGGCCATCGAGGTGGGCGGCATCTGGGTGATTCAGATTTTTGTGCTCCGCATTATCTCTTCGCTGGGGGATGCCGCTGTGGGCGCGCATAACATTGCCATCCGCATTGAGTCCCTGAGCTTCCTGCCCGGCTTCGCCATCGGCATGGCGGGTGCCACGCTGGTGGGGCAGTACCTGGGGGCTCGCAGTGTGCGTCTGTCGTTGGAAACGGCTCGCAAATGCGTGCGCTACAGTGTTCTCTTCATGGGGTGCATGGGCGTGGTCTTTGCGATGTGGCCGGATATCTTTGTAGAAATCTTTGCCGCCGGCTCCCCGGAACTCAGCGCAGCCACCCGACCGGTGGTGCAGGCTTTCCTCATCATTGAACCCTTCTATGCCGCCATGCTCATCTGCAAGATGTGTCTGCGCGGAGCAGGTGACACGCGGCGTGTGATGTGGGTTTCCTACGGTGGTATGGGCTTCTTCCGTGTACTTTGCCTGCTGGTTTGGTACTGGCTGTGGCCGGAAACGCTCTCGCTGGTAGGCATCTGGATGCTGATTGCCTGCGATATGCTGGTGGAGTACCTGATACTGCGCAAGATGCTGTTCGGGCTGCGCTGGGCCCGCAAGAAAGTGTAAGCACCATGAAAGAAGCCTGGCTCGTCCAATCCCCCGGAAATCGCTGCCTTCTCCTCTTCATGCTGGGCTGGGGCGCCACGCCCAATGCCGTGCAGCAGCTACCCTTCCCAGAGGGGTTTGATGTGGTCTGCTATTACGACCACCGCACGCTTCGCCCGCTGGCTGCGGAGGATTTTTCCTGCTACGAGCGCATTTACCTTTTTGCCTGGTCTTTCGGGGTTTGGGTGGCGGAGCAGAGCTGCCAGGGACTCCCCTTGCACCGTGCTGTTGCGGTGAATGGTACTCCATATCCCGCCAGTCCGCAATATGGGTTGCGCCTCAAGGTTTTGCAGCGTACCATTCGCTCGGTCGCGGCTCTGGGAGGAAATGCTTTCAAGGATGAAGCTGCGCCTGAAAAATATGCCCCGTCCGGGGATTTTGAGGAACCCTCACCCCAGCAGCAGGTGGAGGAACTGGATTTCCTGGCAGATGCCTGCCAGAAGCTTCCTGAGCAACCGCATCTCCCCTGGCACCGGGCTTACATTGCCACCCGGGATGAAATCTTCCCTCCCGCTCGCATGCGCGCCTATTGGGGCGAACTGGGACGCGATTTCGAGAGCTACCATTTCCCGTTCTATACCCCCTCCATTGTGCTGAATGAATTATAACCCCCGGCACGTGTCAAGCGGGCAGGGTGGCAACGAGGGCATCCCAGCGGGTTTTTGCCGCGCCGATGGCTTCGCTGGTGACAGAGGATGAGAGCTCCCAGGTGAGCGGCATGCTCTGCGTGAAATAGGCCGGCAGCAGGTGGTCGAAATCCACGCAGCCGCCCTGGAAGGGAGCCCGGTGGTCGCGGCTGGGCCACTGTACATCATTTACATGCCCCCCATAGAGGTAGGGTTGCAGCTGGCGCAGGTATTGGTCGTGATTGAGCAGAAGGAGGTTGTGCTTGCGCTGGATGTGCCCGAAATCGTGCCAGTAGCGCACGTGTGGATTATCTGCAAACTCAGCCATCAGCCGGGGCATTTCCCACTCGCCGGGCACTTGCTCAAAGTGACTGCGGCCTTCCACTCCGAGCACGAGGTTGAGCTCCTTTGCCTTCTCTGACAGGGTGTGAAGCGCTTCGCGGGCGCGTTCGTAGTAGAGCGGAGCCTGCCTGGCGCGGCGGCGCACGAGCTCACCTTTGCGCAGGGCATATTCCTTGCTGCCCACGCGCTCCTGCCTCAGTTTGCGCTCCAGTTCGCGGGTGGGGTGAATGCCCTTCATGAGTTCCACGTTGCCCATGTGCAGCACCACATAGCGGGCACCGAGGCGCGCGGCCACCATCAGCGTTTCCCCGGTGAGCCGCATGGCTCGTTCCCGCGTTTCCGGGCGATGGGAGGTAAAGGGGTAGGCATCCGGCACATCCCCCATCACTTCGATGGGGGCGGGGCAGAAGTTGTGTACCCCGGCCACCTTGATGCGGCCGCCATCCACTGCTTTGAGCAGGCCGGGCAGCATGTCCAGGCTCAGCCCGTGCGAGGCTTCGATATATTCAAAGCCTAATTCGCGGATTTCATCGCACATGGCGCCGCCGTCCTTGTGGCGGCGGCTGTTCCAGCAGGTGGAAAAGACGTTCACAGGGAGATTGTAGCGGTAAATGCCCCTGCGGGCAAGTACTTATCGTGGAGAATATCGTCATCCGCGCTCAGGAGAAGAAGCGGCGGTTGCCGAAGAGGAGCCGTTTGACGCTGTCCAGCGAGGTATGGGCGGATTGTTCTCCCAGGCCTTTGCAGAATCCCAGGTTCTGCATGAGGGCCAGCCCGGGCGGAAGGGGCAGGGCGTGGCGGTCTACGGCGGCATCAAGCAGGGCTGGACCATCGGCTGAAAGCCAGTCTTTGATGGCGGGGATGGCCTCGTTCACCCGGGAGATACGCCAGGAGCGCAGCCCCATGGCGCGGGCCACGGCGGCAAAGCTGGTGCTGTGTAGCGCGGTGCCGACTGGCTGCCGCATGCCTGCCTGGAGCTGCTCCAATGCTACATAATCAAGCTCTGAGTTGTTGAAAACCAGTATTTTGACGGCGAGCCCCTCCTGCAGTAGGGTCAGTAAATCACCGGCCAGCATGGAGATGCCGCCATCGCCGCAGAGGGCTATGACCTGGCGGCTGCGGTTGGCTGCCTTGGCGCCTATGGCCATGGCCAGCGCGCAACCCATGGAGCCGTGGTTGAACGAACCCAGGATGCGGCGGGTGCCCAATGCCTGCAAATAGCGCGCACACCAGATATCCGGGGTGCCGGTGTCCACGGTGAAGATGGCATCGGGTTCGGCGTGGTCGCTTACCAGGCGGGTGAGTAGCTCAGGCCTCAGCGGTGCATCCTCATCCACCACGCGCAGTGGCTGGCTGATGGCGGCTATCTCCCGCGCATTGTAGGTGCGCATGGCTCGCAGAAAATCATCCGACCGGTTCGGATTCACCATGGCCAGCAGTGCGCGTGCCACGGTGCCGGTATCGGCGTGTATTCCCAGCGTGAGCGGTACTCGGCGGCCCAGTGCTGCTGCGTTCGTATCCACCTGAATCACCCGCGCTTTCCGGGGCAGAAAATCGCGGTAGGGAAAATCCGTTCCCCACATGACGAGAACATCGCAGTCCAGGATGGCATTCACCGCAGCACCCCAGCCCAGCAGCCCGCTCATCCCCACGGCATTGGGATTGTTTTTCTCCAGCAGGTCCTTAGCTCTCAGGGTGTATGCCACCGGGGCCTGCAGCCGCCGGGCCAGCGCCACGATATCCTGCTCGGCGCCGGTGCAGCCGATTCCGCAGAGAAAGGTGATGCGGGTGGCCCCGTTGAGCAGCGCTGCCGCGCGGCGCAGTACCGGTTCCGTGGCGTGCAGCTGCGGCGCCTCCACGGGTAGCACCGGTGCCTCCTGTGCTTCATCCACCGCATCCATGGCTGCCACATCGCCCGGCAGAACCAGCATGCCCACTCCGCGGCGTGCCCGGGCCGACCGGATGGCTTCTGCCAGCACCGGTGGTACCTGGCGAGGACGACTCGTCAGCTCGCAGTACACCACACATTCCCGGAAAAAGAAGGTGGGGTGTGTTTCGTGGATGTAGTGTGTACCTATTTGCAGCGTGGGCAGGTGCGCTGCCAGCGCCAGTACAGGGACTGCGCTGCGGCTTGCATCGTACAAGCCATTGATGAGGTGCATATTGCCCGGACCGCAGCTGCCGCAGCATACAGCCAGTTCGCCGGTGAGCTGCGCTTCGGCGCTGGCGGCAAAGGCGGCGGTCTCCTCGTGGCGTACGTGTACCCAGCGGATGCGTGCATCCCGCTGCAGTGCTTCCATGAACGGGTGCAGGGCATCGCCCGCCATGCCGTATATGCGCCGCACCCCCGCCGCTGCCAGCATTTCCACTATCTGGTCTGAAACTGTCTTCTGCATGCTGCTCATTTTCGACTGCCGGGCCGGAAATGGCAAGCTAACTCTCTATTTATTAGTCACCGGGGGGGGACTCCGCCCTTTTCCTCTGCGTAGTTGCGTTGCAGGCGAGCCTTCTGTGCTTGTTCTGCGCGGAGTCGGGCCGCGTTTCGTTTTGCTGCCAGTTTCCTCACCTCTGCCCGCAGAAAATAGGATTGGAGCCGTACCCCGGTGCGGGTGGCATGCCTCACCCGGTATTCATGCAGCAGCTTCTGTTTGACATATCGTGTCAGGCTGCTCCGCGCTACCAGCAGTATGTAGCACGCTTCTTTCGCCGTACACAGCTTTTCCGGTATGCTGGTCACCAGGGGCATCCTCTTCGCCAGCATCCGCTCTACGACGCGTCTGTCCCAGTACAGACAGGCGCATCTCCCTTGCTGGGATACCAGGTGGAAATCCGCCTTGTGGCGATTCAGCATGACCCGGGCTGACCTCGTGCTGATTCCCAGCATCTTGGCGGCATCCCGTGTGCTGATCCCCCAGTCTGGTGCCTTGGTGTGGGGTTTGCCACTTTTGTGGTCTGTTCCCTTGCGACCTTGTAATACGGATTCCGGGTACTTGACTCCCGGCATATTTATCAATCTTATACCGCCTACCCCTTTCAAGGTACGTGGCAAGGACACGGGTCGCATCACCATACGCGACCCCCTTTCCCTCCAGCCAGCGGTTCTTCGTTGTAGTTGGGCATTGTTTCTGACTCTTTTCTGCTGGAATAAAAGAAGTTCAGCAAAATTATTAACCAGATGCCCGGAAATCAAGTTTTTTTTAATTTAAATCAGCATTTGTTGAAACTTAATAACAAATAAAAATACGGAATGAGAAGAGGGAAAAAGGATAGCCACTCAATCTGATTGAGCGGCTAGATGCTGAGCACGTGTTACTTAATAACAAATATCACTGCTGGCGCGCCGATACCCGGCGACCGTAGACTGTATGGGGGTGCTGCTCAGCCAGCCGTCTCAGCCAGTTTTGGGCGGCAGCTTCATCATGCAGGCTCTTTTCGCAGAGCTGGGCCGCGCGGAACATCAGCAGGGCCGCATCCTCCGGCTCGCGTATGTGCCGGATGGCATCCTCCAGCGTCTGAAGCGCGGCCGCGGCATCGTGCAATACGTCCTGCTGCAGCCGGGAAAGTTCCAGCCACCCCCGGAGACGCCACGATTGCGCATGCACCAGTTTCACCAGTTCGGGAATAAGAGCGGCATTTTTTTCCGCTTCGATACGGTCGGCAAGCTGGGCCAGGGCGTCATCTTCCGGAAGATAGGAGCCGGCGTATAGCCGCTCCGCGAGTTTTTCACTCCAGCCGGGCAGAATCCAGTAGCGGAACAGAAGACCTTCCAACACAGCAAGGATGGCCAGGGCCACCAGCAGCAGCACTATGCCTTGCGTGGCATGACCACCATACAAACGCTGTTGCACGGGCTGGAGCGCCAGCGCAAAAGCGCCCAGCGGCGCCAGCACCGCGAGCAGTTGGAAAAAGCGGCGAAGCATCACTTCTTACCGGGCAGGTCATCCATTTCCAGATAATTCAGAGCTATGGTTCGGTTCGGGTTCTGGGGGTTGCGGACTTCCAGCTTCATCTGCTTGAAGAACCAGGTGCCGTCGTTCAGGCGCTGCACGGAGGTGATGGAGAATCGCTTGCGCAGTTTGCCATCCTTGCCGTAGCCGTCAATCTGCCAGGTGGTGCCGTTTTCCTTGTCTATCCACATGCGCACCCAGGCAAACTGGCCTACGGCAGGATTAGGATTGGGTACCTGCACGACGTAGCAATCCCGGCCTTTGATGCGGGAATCGGCTCCGGCATCCACCATTTGCCCGCCTTTCCAATACAGGAAGCGGAGGGAGAGGTCCTCATAGCACACATCGGTGCCGGCGATGGTCTGGGAATACTGCGACGGAGACAAGATACGGGCCTTGCTGTTTTCCACAAGCGCAATGTCCACGTTTTTCTCTTTGATGAGCACGTCGAAACGTTTCCAGACAGAGCCGTCCTTGTACTGGAAGGCCAGAGTGTCGCCGCGCACGCTGAGGCTGAACGGGATTTTTATCTTAGCCTTGCGGATACGGCCTGCCACATCCTTGTTTCCCTGGCTCACCGTCATTTCTCGCATATCGGCCAGCAATTCATCAGCCGTGACGGGGATGTCCGCTTCCTGACCATAGGCAGGAACCAGCATCATGGCAGCCAACAACAGGTTCTTCCAGTTCTTCATGAGGTTCATCATACCATAGTAGCGTATGATTGCACAGCTTTTATTTTTCTGTGAGTATGGTTGAGGCGCAAATCTTGTTCATCAGGAAATCCGGATGCAGGATTGCAAGGCTTGCCTGAACGGGAGTTGAATGGTATAGTATTGCAGCCCTTCATGCTGTTCTGAATAATGAAATTGCTGCGCCGATACCTTTTGGAATCTCCTCTGTTCCTGCCGCTGGTGGCAGTGGCGGGCGCAGTCGTGGGTGGGTGGTGGTGGTCGGTTGCCGGGGGAGCTGTTCTGCTGGCGTTGGTCTGCCGAGTGTGGCGCATAGCCCTGTGTGCGCTGTTGTGTGCTGCGGTAGCGGGCTTGCACACGCGCCTGCTGGAGGAGAAATCTGCTGCTTTCTGCGAACGGGCCGAGCAGCAGGAGATAGTGGAGCTGTGCGGTACCGTGGAGCGTGAGCTGCGCCGCGGCTGCGTGCTGGGCACGGGGTGGAATGGCGTGCGGGTGGTAGTGCGCGGGGAAACGCCCTGGAAACCGGGTGATGTGGTGCGCGTGCGGGCGCAGTGGAAGACGCCCGCCCCCGCCGGAGTGCCGGGCGTATTTGATTCGGCGGCCTGGATGCGGGGGCAGGGGATAGCCGCCTCGCTTGATTTGATGGAGGGTGAGAAGCTGGGGAAGCCGCTTTCGCTGCGCACGGTGCAGCACTGGGGACTCCGCATCCGCGAGCAACTTGCCGCGCGGCTCATGCCTGCGGGAACAGAATCTGATGCGGCGCGCCAGGTGCTTTGCGCCCTGGTGCTGGGGGACAAGAGCGGAGCCGAGGAGGAGACGATGGAGGGATTCCGCAACGGAGGCTGCCTGCATGCCTTTGCGGTGAGTGGCCTGCACGTGGGGCTGGTTTCGGGGATTTTCTGGCTGCTGCTGCGCTTGTTGCGCGTGCGTCCGGTGGTCATTCGCCCGCTGGTGCTGGTATCGGTGGGGGTGTATGTGCTCATGACCGGGGCGGCGGTGCCGGCTATCCGGGCGTATGTGATGCTGGCGGTGCTGCTGCTGGGCTTCATGCTGCAGCGGCGGGTGAGCCTGCTGAATACCTGGAGCTTTGCAGCCCTGCTTATTCTGCTGGCAGCCCCCAGCCAGCTGTACAACGCAGGTTTCCTGCTCTCCTTCGGGGTGTATGCAGCGCTCTGCATAGCGCTGAAACTCTTACTTGCGGAAAGCGCGTGGTTCGGGCCGGATGACTACATACCTGTTTCACTGCGCACACCGTGGGAAATGCGCTGGAGCAATTTTGAGCTCGGTGTGCGTGGGGCGGTTATTGTATCGCTGAGTGCCTGGCTGGTATCGGTGCCCATTACGCTGTATTTCTTTCATACGGTCAACAGCTCCAGTTTCCTGACGAATATCGCCATCACGCCGTTGCTGCCGGTGGTCATGTTCTGCGGTCTGCTGCATCTCTGCGTGGCCGGGGTGCCGTGGGTGGGCGTGGCCACCGGCTGGGCGGCGCAGAAATCGGCTGCGTTGCTGCTGGCGGTGGTCAGCTGGTTCGGCGGGCTGCCGTATGCCTACCTGCCCGCGCAGGAACCGGCACCGCTGCATTCCGTCCTGGTGCAGGGTACCAATTTCGGCGGCAGTTTCACCATGCTGGGCAATCATGGCCTGCTGATTGATTGCGGCAACGAAGCCACTGCCGGGCTGAAGACGGTGCCCAGCCTGTTTCATGCAGGCTACACCCCGGCGGCTTTGCTGGTGACTTCTCCCCTTGTGAGCGCGGGCGGTGGTGCTGCCGTGGTGCAGCGCATGTGGCCGGGCGTGCCGGTCATTCAAGCCCACGAGCTTCCTCCGGAGGGCTGCGTGTTTGAAACCCAGGCCGGACGCTTCACCATCATGCCCGCTCCGGCGGAGCTTTCGCGCCGGAATGCGGCCAGCCACCACCCGCTGGTGCTCTGGGAATCCCCCGCCGGGCGTGTGCTCTATGTGGGGGATGCCGCTTATTCCGCCTTTTCTTCATTGCCGGAAATGGCTGCCGATGCCGCTATACTGGGACAGCACCCCACACAAGCCATACAGGGAGGCGACGTGCAGGCGGGATGCACGATTCTGCTGCCGGGCGTGAATGCAGAATCCACCGGGACGCGCTGCATCCCGGTGGGGGAAAATGAAACCCTGCAACTTAATGTCAGCGGGTTGAAATCGTCAGCCCCTTGAGCAGAATCTCCAGGTTGTTCTGGGTGTGCTCAATGTTCTTGAGCAGGGTCTGCAGCCCCTCCCAGCCGGGCAGGGTGGCCAGCTGGCGGCGCACTTGCAGCACGCGCAGGAGCTCATCCGGGTGGTAGAGGCGGTCATCGTTGCGGGTGCCGCTCTGCGGAATGGAAATGGCCGGGTATATGCGGCGCTCGGAAAGCTCGCGGTCGAGCCGGATTTCCATGTTGCCGGTGCCTTTGAATTCCTCGAAGATGATTTCGTCCATGCGGGATTCCGTCTCGATGAGGCAGGTGGCGATGATGGTGAGGCTGCCGCCTTCCTCCACCTTGCGGGCGGCGCCGAAGAACTTGCGGGGCTTTTCCAGCGCATTGGAGCCCAGGCCGCCGGACATGGTGCGGCCCCCGCTCTGGTTGGCATTGTAACCGCGGGCCAGGCGGGTGAGGGAATCGAGCATGATGATGACATCGTGCCCTTGTTCCACCAGGCGGCGGGCGCGCTCCAGCAGCAGGTCGCTCAGCTGTGCGTGGCGGCGCGAGGGCTCATCGAAAGTAGAGGCATACACCGGTACGTCTACCGTATCCTCGAAATCCGTCACTTCCTCCGGTCGCTCATCCAGCAGCAGCACAAGCAAATCTGCCTTGGGATAGTTGGCCCGCAGGCTCTTGGCCATGGTCTTGAGCAGCACTGTCTTGCCGCCGCGGGGCGGAGCCACCACCAGCGCGCGCTGCCCCATGCCCAGCGGGGTGATGAGGTCGAGCACGCGCATGGCCGGCGACTTGATATCCGGATTCTCCAGAATCAGTCGCTCGGTCGGGATGAGCGGTGTGAGCTTGTCGAAGGGCTTGGGCTGGGTATATTCAGCCACCGGAGTCCCTTCAATCTCCAGCACTTCGCCCACCGTGAGGTTCCTTTCATTCTTGCCCTGGGCAGGGCGCAGCTTCACCTTCACCACATTGCCGGGGCGCAGTTCGTGCTTGCGGATGAGGTCCTGGGTGAGGCGCGGGTCGTCATCCCCCGGGCGGAAGCTGCGGGCGGCATCGCGCAGGAACACCATGTTGTCCTTGCCGAACTCCAGCACCCCGCTCAGCACCACCTGGCTGCCTTCTGCCAGATACGTGCGGGCCAGCTCGGCCACCAGCTGCGGGCGGGGCAGGGTGTCGGTGCCGCGGCGGGCGGTAGTGGTGGCGATGCGCTGCAGCTCATTAAGCGGCAGAGCTCGCAGTTCGTTGAGGTCGATGACCACCGACCGGGCATGCATGGCCTTGGCTTCGGCGGCCAGTTCGGTGTTGTAGAAAAGCTCCACCTGGCTGCGCAGCTGCCCGGGGCTGCCTTCATTCCAGAACACGAGCCCGGCGCGGTCAATCTTCTCCTGCGTGGGCATCTGCGCGGCCAGCATGGCCTCTGCCTGGGGGCGGTCAAAACCATCCCGGCTGGCCATGCGGGCAATCTGTGTCTCCGGCGTTACCGCCACCACACACACGATATCAGCCCCGAACTCCACCGGACTCTCAAAATACAGCGGGATATCCACCAGAAAGGTATGCACATCCCCGCGGCGGCGGGCCTCCGCCTGGGCATCCAGGCACATCTGCGCCAGCTTCGGGTGAATCAGGTTATTGAGCTTATCGCGGCCTTCCGGGTCGTTCTGCACAATGCCACGCAGGTAGTCCTTGTTCACGCTGCCGTTATCGCACAGTGCCTCTGCACCGAAGGCGGTGACCAGGTCGCGGGAGAGCTTGCCACTCTGCTGCAATTCCGCTACTGCGGCATCGCAATCGAACAACTCCACACCGGCTCCACCCATTTCCTGCAACATTTCCACTACCGTGGACTTGCCTGAGGCTATGCCTCCTGTAACAACAATAACCTTCACGCCGCGCATTCTAGCATACTCACCCACACGCATCAAGCCAAAATCCCGCCCTGGTGGGGCGGGATTCTGACTGGATATAGCCCCGGTAGGAATCGAACCTACATCAGAGGTACCGGAAACCTCCGTCCTATCCATTGAACGACGGGGCCATCGAACGCGTAAATAATGCCATATCTGCTGCGCCCTGTCAAGGGGTGATGTCTGACATGCTGCTTGTCTGTTGCGAAAAACGAATTTTTCGGCAAAATGCCACAGAACAGGCTTGTAATGGCCTGTGTGTGAAAATGGCTATGGTTGCCCGGAATGGGGGGTGCGTGCCTTACAGGGCACGTGTGACGCAAATTTTGAAAGAATGACGCACTATATTATTGAGGCGCGCGCGTACGCGCGTATAATGGGCGGCACTTATGAGTGATAACGTAACGCCCCCGGAGGATGCTGAGAAGCTTTCGACCGGGGCTCAGCAGGAGTACGGCGCCGCCCAGATTGATAAGCTGGAAGGCCTTGAAGCCGTGCGTAAGCGTCCGGGTATGTACATTGGTGACCCGGATGAACGTGGTTTGCATCACTGTGTGTTCGAAGTGCTGGATAACTCGATTGACGAGCACCTGGCCGGATACTGCAGCAAAATCATCATCCAGATTCACGAAGGCGGTACTATTTCCGTGATTGACAACGGCCGTGGTATTCCGGTGGATATGCACCCGAAGTTCGGCATTCCCGCCGTGGAACTGGTGCTCACCAACCTGCACGCCGGTGGTAAGTTCGGCCAGGGTGCGTACAAGTACTCCGGCGGTCTGCACGGTGTGGGTGCCAAGTGCGTGAACGCCCTTTCCGACTTCTTCAAGGCCGAAGTGCGCCGCGACGGCAAGCGCCACGTCATCACTTTCGAGCGCGGCAAGACCACCGAGAAGCTGCATGTGGTAGGCACCTGCCCGGAGGGACAGACCGGCACCGCTATCACCTTCCTGCCGGACCCGACCATCTTCACTGACACCACGGAATTCAAGTTTGACCTGCTGGCCCGCCGCCTGCGCGAGCTCGCTTTCCTGAACCCCGGCCTCGTCATCGAACTGGTGGACGAGCGCAGCGGCCAGGAACGCACGGAGACCTTCTACTATGCCGACGGTATCCGCGAGTTCGTGAAGCAGCTGGGCGAGAACAAGACCCTCATCACCGCTGAGCCTATCGCCATGAGCGGCGTGCGCCACATCGAGGTGGAGTACGACGGCAAGACCATGGAGGACGATGTGATTGTGGACGTGGTGATGCAGTACAACGACAGCGACCGCTACCAGATCCAGTGCTACGCCAACTCCATTTTCAATGCGGATGGTGGTACGCACCTTTCCGGTTTCCGCAGCTCTCTGACCCGTGCCATCAATAACTACGCCAAGAGCAACAACCTGCTCAAGGATAAGGACCCCAGCCTGAACGGCGACGACGTGCGCGAAGGCCTGGTGGCCGTCATCTCCGTGAAGATGCCTAACCCGCGCTTCTCCTCCCAGACGAAGGATAAGCTCGTGAACACCGAAATCGAAGGTGTGGTGAGCAGCGTGGTGTACGAGGAGCTCAAGGAATACTTCGAGGAGAACCCCGCCGTTGCCAAGACCATCATCGACCGCTGCCTTATCGCTTCCCGCGCCCGCGAGGCCGCCCGCAAGGCCCGCGAAAGCGTGCGCAAGAGCGCCATGACGGTGGGCGGTGGCCTGCCCGGCAAGCTGGCGGACTGCTCCTGCCGCGACCCGAAGCTCAGCGAGCTCTTCATTGTGGAGGGTGACTCCGCAGGTGGTTCCGCCAAGATGGGCCGCGACCGCCGCACGCAGGCTATTCTGCCGCTGCGTGGTAAGATTCTCAACGTGGAGAAGGCCCGCCTGGATAAAGCCCTGGGTAGTGAGACGATTCAGAACATCATCACCGCCATTGGCGCCGGTATCGGCGATGGCGAGGGTGAAGGTTCCTTCGACCTGAACAAGGTGCGTTATCACAAGATTATCCTCATGGCTGATGCCGACGTGGACGGCTCCCACATCTGCACCCTGCTGCTCACCCTTTTCTGCCGCCACATGCCGCAGCTGGTGCGCGCCGGCTACCTGTACATTGCCCAGCCGCCGCTGTACCGCGTGATTCACCGCAAGGTGGAGCAGTATGTGCAGGACGAGGTTTCCCTGAACCGCAAGCTCATCTCCCTGGGCGCCGGTGATGTGACCCTGCGCACCCCGGACAAGAGCCGTGAGTTTGACGCTGATTCGCTCATGGCGATTCTGGAGACGCTCATCAACCTGCAGAAGTACGAGGGTAGCGTGGCCCAGCACGGCGGCGACTTCAAGGACCTGCTGCGCCACCGCGCCGGCAATGGCGCTTTCCCGCAGTACCTGGTGAAGGTGCGCTGCGGCAACGATGAGGAGGTGAAGTACTTCCAGTCCATGGAAGAGCTTACCGCCTTCTCCGATGAGAACCGCGACCTCTTCCTCTTCGGTGAGCCCAGCGAGGAAGAACTGGCTGCCAACCCGCTGCCGGTGCGCGAGGGCCCCAGCCGCCGCGCCCTGCTGCACGAGCTGCACGAGGCCATGGCCATCACCCGCGTACTGACCCGCCTGGAGGAACTCGGCATCGACCCCGCCCGCCTGCTGTCGGACGATGAGCCGGTGTACGAGCTGGTGGAGAACGCCCGCAACACCGTCACGCCCATCTTCTTTGTGGGCGATATTCTGTCCAAGGTGCTGGAAATCGGCGGCCGCAGCGTGACCATCACCCGATTCAAGGGTCTGGGTGAAATGGACGCCAAGGACCTGTATGCCACCACCATGGACCCGGAGAAGCGCGAGCTGCTCCGCGTGCGCCTGGATGATGACAACGCTATGCAGGCGGACAAGATGTTCACCATCCTCATGGGTGACCTGGTGGAACCCCGCCGCCGCTTCATTGAGGACAACGCCCTCAACGTCCGCAACCTCGATGTGTAACCCCTAACCGATTTCTTACTGAATTATGAGTGAAACAAGAATTCGCCCGGTAGACGTGGCCGAGGAGGTTTCCCGCAGCTTCCTGGACTACTCCATGTCGGTGATTATCTCCCGCGCCCTGCCGGACGCCCGCGACGGTCTCAAGCCCTCCCAGCGCCGCGTGCTCTACGCCATGCATGAGCTTGGCCTGGTGCCCAGCAAGGGCACAATCAAGTGCGGTAAAATCGTGGGTGACACCATCGGTAACTACCACCCGCACGGTGACCAGTCTGCCTACGGCACGCTGGTGACCATGGCCCAGCCCTGGAACATGCGCGACATCCTGGTGCAGGGGCAGGGTAACTTCGGTACGCCGGAAGGCGACCCGCCCGCAGCCATGCGATACACCGAGGCCAAGCTGAGCCACCTGGGTGTGGCCCTGATGGATGATCTGGACAAGGATACGGTGGATTTCCAACCGAACTATGATAACCGCCTCACGGAGCCCGTGGTGTTCCCCTCCGCTTTCCCGAACCTGCTGGTGAACGGCGGCACGGGTATTGCCGTGGGTATGGCTACCAACATGGCCCCGCACAACCTGGGTGAAGTGGTGGACGGCATCTGCGCCTATATCGATAATCCCCTCATCACCAGTGAGGCTCTGCGTGCCTACATCAAGGGCCCGGACTTCCCCACCGGCGGCTATGTGCTGGGTTACAAGGGGATTGACAGCTACTTCCGCACCGGTCGCGGCAGCGTCCGCATGCGTGGCAAGATGGAGGTGGTGACCAACGAGAACGGTCGCGAGTTCATCCATATCTCCGATGTGCCCTACGGCGTGAACCGCGCCGTGCTGCAGGAGCGCATTGCCGAGCTGGTGCGTGATAAGATTATCACCGACATTGCCGGCATGCGCGACCTGACGGACTACATCGAGATTGAGCTGAAGCGCGATGCCCGCCCGCAGGTGGTCATCAACCAGCTCTACAAGCTCACCAGCATGGAGACTTCCTTCTCCGTGAACATGCTGGCTATTCACGAGGGACGCCCGAAGGTGCTCACCATGAAGGATGCCATCAACTTCTACGTGGAGCACCGCCGCGAGGTGGTGGTGCGCCGCACGAAGTTCCTGCTCCGCAAGGCTGAGGACCGCGCCGAGGTGTTGGAAGCTTACCTCATCGCCCTGGCCAACATGGATGAGTTCATCCGCATCATCCGCGACTCGAAGAACCGCGAGGACGCCCGCAACCGACTCATGCAGTTCAGCTTCCCGGTGGAGCTGGCCCGCGGCCTCGGTATCCTCATCCACAGCCAGCCCTCCGTGCAGGGGGATAAGTACATCTTCACCGAGCGCCAGGTGAATGCCATTCTGGAACTCCGCCTCTACCAGCTCACTGCTCTGGAAAACGACAAGATTTCCGACGAGTACAAGAAGCTGCTGGAGCTCATCGAGGACTACCTGGACATCCTGGCCAATGAGAGCCGCGTGCTCGGTATCGTGAAGGACGAGCTGCGTGTCATCAAGGAGAAGTATGCCACCCCGCGCATGACCCACATCATCCCGTTCGAGGGCGATATGGCCATCGAGGACCTCATCCCGAACGATTCCATGATTGTGACCATCACGCACAGCGGCTACATCAAGCGCACGAACTCGGATGAGTACCGCCTGCAGGCCCGCGGCGGCAAGGGTATCAAGGCCGCCACGACCAAGAGCAAGAAGGATGCCAACGACTTCGTGGAGCACCTCTTCGCCGCCCAGAATCATGACTACATCATGTTCTTCACGAATACCGGCCGTGTGTACGTGGAGCGCGTGTACGAGATTGACGAGGCCGCCCGCAGCGCCCAGGGCCGCTCCATCAAGAACCTGCTGGATATGCAGGCGGATGAGCGCATCGCCGCCATTCTGCGCCTGGAGCGCCGCGTGAGCGAGGATGGCAAGGATATCACCTTCGCGGAGGATTCCGGCAACGTGGTGTTCGCCACCAAGGATGGCACCGTGAAGAAGACCGCCCTCAACGATTTCGTGAACTACCGCAAGGCCGGTATCATCGCCATCAACCTGGAGGAAGGCAACACGCTCGTGAATGCTGCCCTCACCTCCGGCTCGGATGAAGTGGTGCTCGTCACGCACGATGGCATGAGCATCCGCTTCAGCGAGAGCGATATGCGCGCCCAGGGCCGCAACACTATCGGTGTGCGCGGTATCAAGCTGCGCGAGGGCGACTACGTGGTGGCCCTGGCCGTGGTGCAGCAGGATGCCAACCTCCTCGTGGTTTCTGAGAATGGCCTCGGCAAGCGCACGCCCTTCGATGAGTACCGCCCGCAGAG
This sequence comes from Akkermansiaceae bacterium, assembly GCA_015062005.1. Classification (GTDB taxonomy): domain Bacteria; phylum Verrucomicrobiota; class Verrucomicrobiia; order Verrucomicrobiales; family Akkermansiaceae; genus Akkermansia. The sequence continues at coordinate 60,832 of SUVL01000001.1, read as the reverse complement.
CCGCGGTGGTATCGGTATCAAGACAATGAACTGCACGGATAAGACCGGCCGCGTCGTCTCCGCCACCACCGTGACGGATGCCGATGAACTCATGATTATGACCACCGGTGGTCAGTCCGTCCGCATGAAGGTCGATACCATCCGCGAGACCGGCCGCGCCACCCAGGGCGTGAAGCTCATCACGCTGGATGGCAAGGAATCCATCCAGGAAATCACCCTCGTCATCCCCGATGACGACGAGGACGAGGAGGAAGCCACCGAAACCCCGGAAGGCGACTCCACCCCTGCCGATGAGGTCGAAGCTCCTCAGGAGTAACGCTCATCTGCAACCCTGACCAACTCATAAGTCTTACCCCGCCTGCCATCCCGGCAGGCGGGGTGAGTGGAAAATCAGATAATATTCCTAATGCTGCTTTATGGTTTTGGTGATAAACGGCGTTTTGAGGTAAAAGAAAGACGCTCTTTAAATAAATAAATTATCATAACTTTATTATACGGCTTGTGTTGAGGGATATTCGAAGTGGGAAAAATATTTCCCGGTTGGCCATAAATTAGGAAAATAACTAAGAAGGATTGATATATATACTTCCCTATGAAGGCTGATATACAAGGTGAACTGTTTGATTTCTCCGAAACTCGCGAAGAGATGCCGCGGATATGCGAGTGCGCCTGAGCCTTGATTTTGGCAAGGAGATGGAGTATATGCCGTTGTCTCAAGAGGAAATCGCTACGGTGCGCAAGGGCTTCTCGGCTTTGGAAAATACCCCGCCCCGCGATTTCAATATGTGGTTGAAAGAAAAGCACGATAGCAGTTTCGGCCCGCAGCCGGCCGCATGTTCTTATGGGGTGGATTTGGAGTTCCTGGCGTCAGATGGGAAGGTGTGGCGCACTTTTTACTCCGTGGATGAGGAGCAAATGGGCGATAAATCCCTGGCGGAACAGTACCGCGCGGCGACGTATCGCCCTGCCTATATGCTGCCGGCGGATTTACTGCAGCGTTGGAACGAGCTGCCCTTCCGCTCCGCCGCGAAAAATCGCATGTATGATCTGCTCACCGCCCGGGAAAAAGAGCGGGCAAAAGCCTTGAACCTCCCGGGCTCGAGTGGTGCACTCTGAAGGGTTGGGCAGTTTGCGGACGGAACGTCCGCGGAATTCAGAGTCCCTCCGGGACTCAAAAATTCCTCGGACAATTCTGCCCGATAAACATCAATTTGTCGCTCACATGTGGCGAAAATGGCGGGGAATGCATTTTTCGTTTGCCTTGAATGGGCGAATGTGGTATTGATTCAATAAATAGCGTTCTAAGCGAAACTTATGAAACTGCGTCTCCCTCTCCAGCTTCTTCGCTCTGTGGTATTTGTGCTTGGTCTGTGCTCGGTACAGGCGGCAGTGCGGCACACGGATGTTTCAACGTTTACTTATGTGGATTTTGCCACGAATTCCGGCAGGTATGCAACGGGTACGACCAATGAGCTGCTGGATTACATCCGCCAGCGGGATGGCGGAGTGAAGATTGAGTACACCGGCGGACAGGCGGCCTATACTCTGCCGCACGAGATGATCAGTTTCGACAGCGTGGCAGACATGGGCAATGTGACCGCCATCGGTTACAATTACATTGTGACCGTTGCGCATAATTCATCACAGTTGTACCCGACATTCACAGGGAATGATTATGGCATAGGGACCGGTAAATCCATCAAGTACGTGACGGTGGATGAATACGGTGCCAATAATACGTTTGTGCACCACATCTATTACGGTACGAATGACTACAAGGTGGCTCGCCTGACCAAGCTGGTGACGGATGTGACCCCTGCGCAGATGACGGGAGGTTCCTCCGCCGACTACAAGGGCGAGCTGGTGTACCGCGTGGGCGGTGGTTTGCAGCAGCTGCGCGACCAGAATGGAAACTCGGACGAGAGTATTCAGGGTGTGTACCTGGTAGGCGGTGTGGCTGGTGTCACGAATTGGGCTTCTTCCACCAGTGATTTGCGCCACGGAACGGTGATTGGTACCACTGGCTGGGAACCAGGCAAAGGCGCAGGTGCCGGAACTCCGCTTCCCTTCGGCTCAACCGAGGGCGACTCCGGCAGCCCCTACTTTGTGTGGGAGGGCGACGCGGAGACTGGTAGCTATAAGTTCCTGATGGCCCACCGTGGCAGCACCAACAATAATATGCAGACTAATGGGTGTGAAGCTCTGGAGTGGACGCAGAATGTGATGCAGGCCGATTCCTTCTGCGTGGATATGTCCACAGTCTCGGGCGCGCTGAACATCAATGGTGCTGAAACGCCGAAGGATGATGACGGGAAGGGCGGCTTGTCTGATACCATCAACGGCGTCACATTTACCGCCGTAGCGGCTCAGGGCTTCCTTAGTGATAATGACGGGAACCTTTACGATAAGAAATGGAACTCCTGCTTCAACGCCGTAGAAACCGGGCAGAATACCTGGAAATCTCTTTCCGACCTGAAGAACAGCGATACCTGGTATGCCTATGGCAATGAGTACCTGAACGCTACGGCTAGTGTGGAGGTGGTGGACAAAAATGTGGTGGCGGCCACCGGCCTCACCTATGCCAAGTTGTTCCAGACGCAGAACCTGGTGTTTGAGGCTGCTGCTGATAGCGCATCGTACACCATCAACGTGACGAAGGATACTGATTTAGGCGCCGGCTATCTGCATTTTGCGGCCAATGGCAAGAAGAATGTGAGCTTCAACGTAGCCCCTGCCGGAAGTGATCAGCTGAACTCCGCCGGCTATGTGGTGGATGCCGGGGTGCAGGTGAATGTGAGCCTGCGCAATTCGGATGCAAGCTTCATGCGCGAGTGGCGCAAGGTGGGCGAGGGTACGCTGAATATCTGCGGCAGCGATAACAATGAAATCTTCCTGAATGTGGGCGGCAAGGGCAAGACCCTGCTGAACCAGGAGAAGGGCTATGCAGCCTACAACGTGCTGGTGAATACCGGCTCCACCGTGGTGATTAAGGATACCACCCAGATTTACCGCGACCTGACCTTCGGCAACGGCGGCGGCACGCTGGATATGAATGGCAACAAGATGGATTGGTACCTGAGCGGTGGCGAAACACGCGATGGTTTCACCATCAATGCGCTCACGGAGGAGGCTGTCATCAGCAACAGCTCTGCGGATCGCGCCGTACTCAGTTTCAAGGAGGGCGGCAATAAGAAGTTTGTTGGTTCCTTCCGGGATTCCAAGGATTCCGCGCTGGGCATTATCTATGCCGGCGGTGGCACCTGGGAGCTGAACAGCATCCGCACCAGTCTGGAACATGCCGATAGCGGGCTGACTGTGGAAAATGGTACCGTGAAGCTGGCCGGTACTCTCACGGTGCACGGCTATGGCACAACCCACACCCAATATGAGGCCGACTTTACCACGCGTGATAATGACTGGCACTATGCCGATGCTGCCATGAACGTGACCGTGCAGAAAGACGCCACCTTTGAGCTGGAGAGCCATGCCCGCCTGACCGGCACGGTGACGGTGCAGGAGGGCGGCAGGTACATCATGCACGAGGGCGTGCAGTATGACCAGGAATACATCGAGGGTGGCGAGAAGCTGGAATCCACCGCTGACATCAAGGCTTATTACGGCCACAAGGGCGATGTGAAGCTGGCGAAGGACGCCACGCTTTCCTGGCAGCGCGGAAGCACGGAGCTGGCCTCCCTGAAAGGCACGGCCGAGAGCGGCGCCCTGGAGAAGGTGGAATCCACCATAAGCTCTGCTACGCAGCTGCGCCTTGAGTCTGCGGAGGGAGAATCCGGGCGCATAGCCTCCGCTGTCATGTCGCTGCAGAAGAATGTGAGCGTGGAGCTCTGTGAGCTGTACCTGGATTCTTCCAGTGCCATTACATCAGCCGATGGCGCTACTGTTTCCATGCAGGAAACCACGCTGGCGCTGGGAAGTGCCAACACACAGCTGACCAGCACAACGCTGGATTCCGCCCTGACTCTCAGCCTTGGGGGCTCGGTTGATACCCGGATGCTGCTGGCCGCCGGCACGGTGGTGTTGGATGTGGAATCTGCGGCTCTGAGTGGCTCACTCACCCTCACCGGTACGGGCATGGTGATTGATTTCACAGAACTCACTACGCCGGTGGAGGGGCTGGTGCGCGTGCATTTCGGCGAGAATGTGAAGTTTGCTGATACGGAAAAACTGACTGTAACGGCGTTCACCGATGCAGGGCAGGCCGTCGGCTATTTCGACCAGTCTGACGTGGGCTTTGTCTACTTCGTCATCCCTGAGCCCGCCACGGGTACCCTGAGCCTGCTGGCACTGGCCGCCCTCGCCGCCCGCCGCCGCAGGAAGTGAGAAACAGGCTTTCTGATAGCCAAATTCTCATTTTGTGAGCAGAGGGGGGGCTTCTTCCAGAATGTTGCTTATATTTCTATCGCTTACAAAATCTGTGAGACACGCGTGGATTGAGCGCCCGATGCAGCAGAATAGCCTTGACCTGCGGAGTTGCAATGACTACACTGAAATTGCTTCCTTTCCTTGAAAATGCGTAAGCAGGTGGGTTCATGAAAGAAAGGAAGGAGAAACCTCGTATTAATCATACATATGAAACTGAATCGAGTATTGACACTGGCGTTCCTCGCCCTCTTCGCTGTGAGCGGGCTGCAGGCACAGTCGCTGTCTCCGGACACTAAGACTCATTGGGATAAGGGCACCCTCGTGGTGGAATCTCCTGTGCGTCCGGAAGGGCAGCAGCACGTGGTGGGCCTTACCGCCCCCAAGATGAAGACCGTTCGCGTGGCTTTTGTGGGCCTTGGTATGCGTGGCCCGGGTGCTGTTTCACGTTTCACCCACATCCCCGGTGTGGAGATTGTGGCCCTTTGCGACTATGAGAAGAAGCGTGCAGAGAAGTGCCAGGAGCGTCTGCGCAAGGCGGGTCTGGCTCCCGCTGCAATCTACTACGGTGCAACCGGTTACGAAGAACTTTGCAAGCGCGATGACATCGACCTGGTGTACATTGCTACCGACTGGGACCACCACTTCCCCGTGGCCAAGTGTGCCCTGGAGAATGGCAAGCACACGGCTATCGAGGTGCCCAGCGCCATGAACCTGCAGCAGTGCTGGGAGCTCATCAACCTTTCTGAGAAGACCCGAAAGCATTGCATGATTCTGGAGAACTGCTGCTACGACTGGTTTGAGCTGGACTCCCTGAACATGGCCCAGAAGGGCGTGTTTGGTGAAGTGCTCTACGCCAAGGGTGCCTACATCCACAACCTCGACCCGTTCTGGGACGAATACTGGGTGAACCCCGCCAATGACCCTGAGAAGCTCGGCTGGCGCATGAAGTACAACAAGGAGAACCGTGGCGATGTGTACGCTACTCACGGTCTTGGCCCCGTAGCTCAGGTGATGGATATTCACCGCGGTGACCGCTTCACTACTCTCGTGGCCATGGACACCAAGTCTGTGCACGGCAGGGAGTACGTTGAGAAGAAGACCGGCAAGCCCTGCCCGGAATTCCGCAACGGTGACCACACCACCACGCTTATGCGCACGGCCAATGGCAAGGTTGTGGAGATTCAGCACAACGTGATGAACCCGCAGCCCTACAACCGCCTGTTCCAGCTTACCGGCACCCGCGGTTTTGCCAACAAGTACCCCATCGAAGGCTTTGTGCTTGAGTCGGCTCACCTGGAAGGTTCTGAAGGTGCCCCCGACCTGGAGGACCTCGACTCCCACTCCTTCATGAGCGAGGAGAACATGAAGAAGCTTCGCGCCACCTATCGTCACCCCATCATCAAGAAGTACGGCGAAATGGCTGAGAAGGTGGGTGGCCACGGCGGCATGGACTTCTTCATGGACGTGCGCATGGTATATTGCCTGCAGAACGGTCTGCCCCTGGATATGGACGTGTACGACCTAGCCGAGTGGTGCTGCCTGGCTGAGCTCGGCTCCCTGTCCATGGACAACGGCAACTGCTCCGTCTCCTTCCCCGACTTCACCCGCGGCCACTGGAACGATGTGAAGGGCTACCAGCACGCCTGGGCTGCCCCTGCTGAGGAAGCTGCTGCCGAAGCTGCCGCCGAGGCTTACACCGCCGCCCAGAAGATTGCGGTGGAGAAGCTGAACCTCTGGAACCTGTATGATGCCGCCCAGTCCGGCGATGCTGCAGCCGTGAAGGCCTACGAGGCCGCCGCCGCCCAGCTCGATGCCGAGATTGCTACGGCTGAGAAGGCCACCGCCGCCGCCAAGGCTGCCGCTGAAAAGGCCTATGCTGAGACCTACGCTGAGGTCGAAGCCGCCCAGAAGTAAATCTCCAATACTCAATTTAGTAAGCGCCGGGGTGCTCACGAAGCACCCCGGCTTTTTGTACGACCGACGAGATCATCCTTCAACCCAGACCCGCTGGGTGGTCTCAGCATCCACCGCATCCGCACCGAATCACACCGCTGCTCCCGGACTTTTACTGGACAAGGTGCCATTTTCCTGTTATGGTTCCCTTATGATGCAGAAGCTTTGGGGAGGTATGAGCTCTTTTTGCAAGCGTTGCTGGGGGCTGCCGCTGGCCGCGCTACTGGGCTGGGGTGTGTTGGTGGGGCTGATGATGGCGGCGCATTTGTGGAGCTGGCGGATGGAGTATACGCTCTGGAGCTCGGTGTTGGAGTGGCTGTTGCTTGTCGTGGCGTGCCTGGTGCTGATTTTGTGGCTGGGGTTGGTGGGGTGGCTGCTGGTGCGCACGGTGCAGGGGGTGATGCGGCGTATGTGGTGGCATGTGGCTGGCTGCTGGGGCTGCACCATGCTGAGCGGGGCGCTGGCGCTGCTGCTGGGACTGAGTCTGATGATTCTGACGGCCTTTTTTCCGGATAGGTTTGCACACGGCCTGACGCTTCCGGAGGGGCGGGAGTTTGTGTCGCCCCGAGGGCTGCGGGAGCTGCAGGGGGATGTAAAACCTGCTTCTGACCGCGCGCGCGAATTGCTGAACCTGCGTCCTCGTCGAGAGCCGCCATTGCATCAGGTGGCTCTGCCGCCGCTGCTGAATCTGGAGCGGCTGACGGCGGAGGCACCGGAGATTTTGCAGGAGTATGTGCTGCGCTGCCTGTATGCAGAGGCTGAGAATCCGCGTTTTGATGCGCCGGTGCTTGCGTTGTGGCAGGATGAGGTGATGCTGGGGCATGCGGATGACCCGCAGACCTATGCGTTGTATACCTCTGAGCGAGAGAAGAAGGAATGGCGGGATGCCCGGGAGGTGGAGCGTGCGGAGCTGCCGGAATGGCAATGGAAGCACGCCTTGCACAACGGTTGGTCGCTGGTACTGAATTTCAAGGCTTTTTATTCACCGAGTGCCCCCGAACCGCGAGGCGGGGGCTGTATGCTGGCTCTGGATGACAGCCTGAAGGAACTGGCGGCGAATCCCACCCGTGAATACCTGGATTCCATTCTGCCGCCTGTGCCGCCAGGGCCGTTTCTTTGTCTGTGGAGCACTGCCGGTAATGATGGGGTATACAAGGCCGTGGTGATACTGCCGGCGGACTATCCGGAGGGGTGTATCAGCCTGAGCGCTCGCGAAGTCACTACAGGTAAGCCGATAGGAAGGTGGAAGGAGCTGCCGCTGAAGCGGCTGGGCAGCGTGTGCAGCGTGGCAGTGGATGCGTCCGTGCTGGTAGAGCCCGGTAATTGGAATGAGTTCTATGCCTCAACCTGGGAGATATGGTTCCACCCGGCAGCAGATGGGGCCAATCCCCGCTGCGTAGGCTCCCAGGATTTCCTGATGATGGGCTGGCAGCACTGAATGAGAAAAGCCCCGCAGGTGAATATCCTGCGGGGCTTTCAGTACCGGCTGTGGGACTCGAACCCACACTCTTTGGGGAACTCGATTTTGAGTCGAGCGCGTCTACCATTCCGCCAAGCCGGCGCTTGTGGGGTGATGTGCGATGATTAAAACGCGAAATGCGCATGGAGTCAAGAGAAAAGGTGGCGTATGCCAGGAAAAATGGTAATATGAGAACCTCTAAAAACTCAAAACTTACCAACTAATTGGAATCTTTGGCGAGCCGCAGGCGAGCGGAAAGTCAGCCCCGGCAGGGTGAAGGTGCATAGCTACGAACCTCAGCTTGACCTGTATGCGCGGTGCTGCCACTGTGGCTCAGCGTACCTATACCTACGAGACGCTCGGTCGTCCGCTCACTTCTTTCATCTCCTGCGATTCCTTCGGTTTTCTTTTTTTGTAGTATATAGTGCTTCGATTGCCTGGGCAATAAAAGCGGGCTGTACGAGTGGCAGCTTTGGCATGGCCCTTTATTCGGGCTGTTGCTGGACGATGACGGTGAGGTGCTCGCGGAGGGGCTTGGTGAGGCGTCCGATGCCGAGGTAGGTGGCGATGCCTTTGAGGTGGTCATCGCAGCCACTGATGCATTTGAGGTGCGCCAGCACCTGCACCGAGATGGCGCTGAGCTCGGAATCGGGCACGTCGTCCCAGTTGCGGGGGCCCTTGGCGCGGGGCAGCACATCGGGGGTGCCGGTGGCGTAGAGCACGCGGGTGGTGCCTTCCATGCGGCCGCAGTATTCGCCTCGCTCCAGTTGGCGGCTGATGATATCCTGCAGGCGGGCGCGCAGCGATTGGGAGAGCGCCGGGGTGAGCGAGTGGCTGCGCAGTCGGCTCATGAGGAAACTCTCCTTAATCGGGCCTTCTTCTTTTACAAAGAGGGTGATATAGGGACGCAGACTTGATTCGCTCATTTCGAAGAGCGGGGGCAGCGTGGTGTTCAGCCGGGCTTCGTGATAGGCCGGGCCTTCCAGCGGCTGCAGTTGCTCCGGGGCGGGGGCTTCCACCACGATGATACCGGCCTTGGGCTCCGTGGCTGCGGTCAGCGGCGCGGTGAGCAGCGGCAGCTCCGGCGCGGGCAGGGGCCCGGCTTCCACAAAGCCCTTGAGCGCGGCATCCAGTGCGTCCTCGCAGGCCGCGGGGTTGCGCCACCAGTCGATGGCCCACACGCGCAGGAGTCGCCAGCCCAGGATATGCAGCACCGAGTGGCGCAGCACATCGCGGTCGCGGGCGGTGTTGGCCGCAGCGTAGGAATAGCCGTCCGTGGCGATGCCCGCCAGCACGGTATCGGGGGATTCGGGATGCTCCACGGCGATATCGATGCGGTAGTCGGACACGCCTACATTGGTGTGGCATTTCCAGCCGCGGGCGGTCAAATCGGCGGTGAGGCGTGCGATGAGGCTATCCCTTTCCGGAAGCCGGATGCCCTGCTGCAGCTCCAGATAGGCAGCGGCACCGCGGCGGGCGTAGTCCAGGAAGCCGCGCAGGTCGGCCGCGCCGCGGGCGCGGGTGCGGGAGAGGTCGATATCCTCCGGCAGCATGCTGGTGAACACATGCATGGCGGTGCGGGCGCGGGTGATGGCCACATTCAGGCGGCGCTCCCCCCCCATGAGGTTGAGCGGTCCGAAGTTCATGGACATCTTGCCCTTGGCATCGCGCCCGAAGGTGGTGGAGAAGTAGATGACGCCGCGCTCATCGCCCTGCACGTTTTCCAGATTCTTCACGAAGACCGCCTCGGGGTTGTTTTCCGCGAAGTAGGGCTCCAGCGATTCATCCTTGGCGCGTTCGGCTTCCAGCAGGTCCTCGATGAGCGCCTGCTGCTGGGTGTTGAAGGTCACGATACCGATACTGCTGGCCTCAGTGTAGCGGAAATCCGGCTTGCGGAGGGTTTCCAGCACATGCGCCACCAGGGCGGTGGCCTCTGCCAGGTTGATGCGCTTGCTGCTGCCGGGCTCGTAGGTGCCCTTCACGTGGTGGTAGTGCACGGCGTTGTCCTGGGTGCGGGGCGCGGGGAAGGTGGTGAGCTTCTGCTCGTAGTACTGGTTGTTCGAGTAGGCGATGAGGCTTTCGGACTTGCTGCGGTAGTGCCAGTTGAGGTTAAGCGCGGGGATATTGCAGGCCAGGCATTCATCCAGAATGCTTTCCATATCTTTTTCGGTCATGCCGTCGTCCTCTTCCTCGGCATCCTTGCTGCGGGAGAAGAAGCTGGTGGGCGGCATCTGGCGCGGGTCGCCCACGATGATGGCGTTGTGCCCGCGACCGATGGCGCCGATGGCATCCCACACCGGAATCTGCGAGGCCTCGTCGAAGATGACCACATCGAAGGGTGCGGCATCGGTGGTGAGGTACTGGGCCACGGAAAGCGGGCTCATGAGCATGCAGGGCTTGAGCAGCGGCGTGAGATTCGGGATGGAGGTGAGCAGCTGGCGCAGCGGCATGTGCGCGCGCTGCTTGGAGAGCTCACGCTGCAGCAGGGCTACTTCCGTGCCGTGCCGCGAGATACCGGCGGCGCGTTGGATAAGCTGGTTGCGCACCTGCCGCGAGGTGGCTTTCAGGATTTCGCTGTCCTTGGCGGCAAAGTCGGCAATGCGGCCTTCGTGAATGGCCGGCATGAACTCCAGCAGCGTCTTGTTCTCTGCCGCAGCAGCGCGGAGCCGCTGGCGGGCCATGTTCACCTGCACAGCCAGGGGGAAGGCATCCGGGGCGATGAGCCCACCCTGCAGCGGGGCGACCCAGGCGGGGGGGCACTCGCGGGTCTTGCGGTTCCAGAGCACCAGGTTGCGCCACTGCGGACGCAGCTCAAGCAGCCCCTTGGCCCAGGCTGCGGTGCAGCCCTCCTCCGGCGCCACGGCGCGCAGTGCGCTTTCCGCCTCGCAGAGCGCCCGTTCCTTTTCCCGCAGCTTGCTTACGATGCTCTGCACACCGGGAACCCCGCCTTGCAGAATGGTCTGCAGCGCGGCTTCGCTGGAATCCGCTGTGGCGTAGAGAGCGGCGGCTTTCCGGGCTTTTTCCAGCAGTTCATCGGTTGTTCCGAGCCCCTTGTTTAACTCGGCGGGCAGGGCGGCGGTGTTCTGCCCGGCCTGCCAGCGGGTGATTTCCTGCATGCGGACCAGAGCCTGCAGCTCCGCCAGACAATCGGCGGGCTTGCGGGTGCTGCCAGCCAGCATCTGCAGGTAGCGGCGCATGCGGCGCATGCCGAAGAAGCGGGTGAAGAACCCGGAAATGGCGATGTCCTTGCACTCGCGCAGCCGGGTCGGCAGATCGTCGTCCTGCAGGGCTTCAGCCGGGTAATCCAGCGAGAGTTTTGCCTTGAAGCTGCGGAACTCTCCTGCTTTTTCGGCAATGCGGCTGAGTAGCTCGAGCGTCGCGCGGGCGTGGCCGGGCAGCAGGGCTTCCTGGCCGCTGCCCACGGCGGATGCCGCGGCTTCGATGGTGGCCAGGGCGTTCCGGATTTCCGATGCCGGAATACTCAGCGGCCCGGCAGAGCGGGCGGCTTCCTGTTCCCATGCTTCGTGGCCGTCGCAGTAGCGGCGCAGGTCGGCATGCAGCTTTTCCTCCCACTCCAGGCTGTATTCGGTGCCGGTGAGCAGGGTACACTGCTCCGGGCTCAGCTGGCGCACCAGTTCGAAATGCAGAGCGAGGTCGCGGGCTTCCTCCAGTCGCTTCATTTTCTCCGGGCGAGTGAGGTCGGCGGGCTTTTCCGGGCAGGGGGAGAACTCTGGCACATCCGGGTGGGTGGCCACGAGGTCAATATCGTTGAACAGGCTGCTCTCATCCGGGTAGAGGTGGTGCAGCTCCCAAGGCAGCATATTGAGCTGGTGGCGCAGCTGGGCCATGGAATTGACCTGTTCCTCCCAGTCCTGCCTGTCGGCTCCGGCGCTGATGGCCTCCACCGCCGCCTTGTACTGCGCCAGCACGTCTTTCTTATTGGCCTTGTTGGAGTGCAGCTCCAGGCAGAATTCCTCCAGTCCCACGCGCTTGAGGCGGTTGTGCACCACCTGCAGAGCCGCAGCTTTTTCGGCCACGAAGAGCACGGTCTTGCCATGCGCCAGACAGTGCGCAATCATGTTCGTGATGGTCTGGCTCTTGCCGGTGCCGGGTGGCCCGATGAGCACGAAATTCTTGCCGCGCCCGGCGGCCAGCACGGCAGAAAGCTGCGAGGAATCCGAAGAAAGCGGGGTGTACACCTTGTGGGCCTCCACCTCGTTGTCGATGGTGGCGGGGTCGGGGAACCCCACCTGTTCCGGGAAGATGCCGCGCTCCGTGGCGGCAATCTGGCTCACAATCGGGTTGCGGAGCAGGTCGGTGCGGCGGTCGCACAAATCTTTCCACATCAGGTATTTGGTGAAGGAGAAAGTGCCGAGCACGCAGAGTTCCTCCACCTCCCAGCCCGGCTGGGCATCAATAGCCGCGCGCACGATGTTGAAAATCCTGGCTACGTCAAGGCCTGATTTGTCTGTGGGCAGCTCGCCTTCCAACTCGGGGATGGAGAGGCCGAACTCGGTCTTGAGCAGCTCCAGCAGGGTCATGTTCATGCGCGGCTCCTCATCGCTGCCGCGCAGGGTGAAGCCCGCTTTCACGCTGGGGCGGGTGAGCCGCACCGGCAGCAGCAGAATGGGGGCGCGGAAGGCGCGTTGCTCGCGCACATTGCGGCGGTACCACTTGAGGAAGCCGCAGGCAATGTAGAGCGTGTTTGCGCCGCTTTCCTCCATTTCCCGCCGCGTGGTCAGGTAGAGGCTCTGCATCTGTTTCTGGAGCTGCTGCGGGGGCAGGTTGGAGGCCAGTTCATTATTCTTGAACATGGAGTCCACGCATTCGGCGAGCCGCTGGGCCATCGCGCCGGAATCTGCCCCGTGCTGCACCTGCGAGGTGATGCTCCAGTAGGTCTCCGGAACCGCTTTCACCCGGAAAGCTGCACCGTCTGCCAGTTTATCCTCCAGCGTGCCTACATCCGGCAGCAGCAGGGGCAGGTGGCGCTTCCCGCAGGGATTCGTGTTCAGCAGCGGGTTGCGCAGCGAAAGATCCAGCAGCTTGAGCTGCCACACATCCATGCGGTTGCGGGGCATGCTGCTCACCAGGTTGTCAACTTCCTCGGCTGCGGGTACCGGGTTTGTATTTTCCGGCAGCCCGCCCTGAATCGGGTGGATGCCGACCTGGTACCACAGGCTCTTGATATCCAGCGCCTGGAAGTAGTCATCGTCGTCCAGCTTCTCCAGCAACACCGTGCCGGTGGTCATGGCCTTGTCGAAATCCACAGGTGTGCGGCTGCCATGGGTGTTCAGCATGGTGGTTTCCAGCACCAGCAGCTGTTCGCGCTTCAGCTGGTTGCGGACGGTGGAGACCGGGGTGAGATGCGGCGAGGGCAGGTAGCGGTTCTCCTTCTGCACGCCCAGGAAGGCATGGCCGTCAATCAGGATGACAAAGGGATTCAGCTCCAGCCTGGCCACGCAGGCTGCCAGCAGCAGTGTGGAATCCAGGCAGGTGGAGCATTTCTCCTCCATGATACAGGAAGGGGTGCGCACCCTCTGCCCCAGGCCGTCCTCAATCCAGCTCTTCGGCGGCAGGGCGTATTCTATATTCATCCCGGCAATGTGCTCCCACAGGCTGCGGAGTCGGGCCAGCATGCCGGCTGGTTCATCGGCGTACCCTTTTCCGGTGCCGATGCTGCTTATGATGGAATCCACCGCAGGGTCATGGGGCAGGGTGAGTGCCGCCAGCAGCTCCGGGTACTCGTTGCCGCCCGCCCAGGTGTTGAACGCCAGCCACTTGAACGTGTCTTCCCGCTGTGCCAGCACGGTGTCGTCATGATCCAGCAGCTCCACGACTATGCGCCCCGGCACATCCTCTTTCAGCGCCAGCAGGGCATCGGCATGATACACCGGGCATTCGCCGTGCCGGGTATAGAGCTGCCCGGCGGCCAGATACGGCATATCCCACTCTTGCGGCTCTGCAAAACCTTCAGGTTCATGCCGTACCCGCAGCTTTGCACCCTGCAGGGCGTCCTCGGCCTTTACCTCCACATGCCACAGCACTGGGCGGTCATTGCGCAGGTAGACAATGGAGGAATATCGGTAGGTTGATATAGAGAGACTTACACGGGGAGTGGGTTCCATGGCGGCTATTCGTATATTGCTACCGGTATGCTACCACTTGCCGCCCCGGTAAGTCAAGAAAACAAAAATCAGCAACATCTGGGAAGAATCCCCCCCCTCTGCATGAAAAATCGGAATTTGTCGAGCCGCAGGCGAGCGGAATTCTGAGCCCCGCCTACTGGCGGGGCGGTAAGTTCAATAGAGCCCAGGGCGTAAGCCCTGGGGTAAAGTGAAAATAGTAACCGAACCCCGAGCGGAGCGAGTGGGTGGCAGACGTGGATGCTCGTTGATATACAAATAATCAATGCTTAACATAAACAGAACGCTCATGCGAATCTGCCACCCCGCCAGCTGGCGGGGTTCCGGCTTATTTTTTTGTCAAACCCAGGGCTCACGCCCTGGGCTCTATTGACTATGGAAAGTGTCGCCCTGACGGGCTCAAAATTCCTCGGGCTTTCAGCCCGACAAAGCCAATTTGTTGATTAGTTTCGAGTTTTTAGAAGTACCCTATTGACAATTGAAGAAGTTCCGCGGGCCTCCGGCCCGCCATTTTAAACGGCTGCGGCAACTAGTCTCGGCGTAGCCCGCAGGGCGAAGACGGAAGCCGCAGGGGATTTTCAAATTGTACTTTGTCCTTTGTACATTGTACTTACAGATTCTCATTTGTTGGTAAGTTTAGAGTTTTCAGAGGTTCCCAATATGAGGAATTCACTCAGCTGCGTTGATGAGTTTCTGGAGCTCGTTGAGTTCCTCCAGGAGTGGGGCGGCATCCTGCCAGGAGATGCCGGGGGCGTTGATGCGGGAGCGGAGCTGGTCCACGTGTGCCTTGAGGGCGGCCAGGGCAGCATTGGCGCAGGTGGAATCTACCACGGCGGCGGCATCGGGGAAGTCGACCGGGCTGTGCTCCAAGTACCGCAGGGCGGCGGATTGCTCGGGGGGAAGCTGTGAGGAGAAGGCTTGCCAGGCTTCGTCATCTCCGGGGGCTGGCAGGCATTCCATGAAGCGTTGCAGCACCACGCCGCCGGAAAGCCAGCGGATGGGTTCCTGGAGCTCTTCGATGCGCTCCAGCAGCAGGGCCTGGGCCTCGCTGTTGGAGGCGGCGAGGAAGAGGATATCGCGGATGACGTTGTGCAGGGTGATGGGGATGACACGCCGAGGGGCTTCCTGCATGGGCTCGCCGGCGACAGGGAATTCTTCCTCCTCGCCGGGTTCCCACTGGGGTTCGGCGGGTGCGGATTGCGGGCTTTCCTTGCGGGTGCGGATGATGCCTTCCACGGTTTCGCGAAGGGCTTCCAGACCGGTGTTCAGTCGGGTGGCCAGGTCGGCCACGGCCACATCTCGTCGGTTGCGGTCGGTGATTTCTGCGGCCAGATCAGCCATGCGTGGGATGAGGGCAGCGCGGGCATTCGCATCGCCCTGAATCATGGCAAGCTCTTGCCCCACGCGCACTTCAAGATATGGGCGGGCGGTGTCGATGGCCTCGCGCAGGGCCTCCGGGCCGCTGCTGCCGATGAGGGAATCCGGGTCTTCGCCGGGGGGCAGGCTGGCGTGGTAGACCTCCAGCCCGGCAGCGGCGAGCTTGCGGAAGGTTTTTTCGCTGGCCTTGATGCCGGCGTTGTCGCCATCGTAGCAGAGGATGGCCTTCTTGGCGTATTTACGCAGGATTCGGGCGTGCTCATCGGTGAAGGCGGTGCCCAGGCCGGCCACGGCATTGCGGATATCGGCCTTTTCGTGGCAGGCAATCACGTCCAGCTGGCCTTCGCAGACCACCACGCACATGCCCGCCTTGCCGATGGGGCCGGTGGCTTTGTAGAGCCCGAAGAGGAGCTCGCCCTTGTGGAAGGCTGCGGTATCGGCAGTGTTCACGTATTTGCGCGGGTCCTGGTCGGCGCGGATGACGCGGCCGGAGAAGCCGACCACCTCGCCGCGGACGTTGTGGATGGGGAACATGAGGCGGTCGCGGAACACGGGGTAGAGCCCGCGCTGTCCACGCCCCAGCAGGTAGGCTTCGGTCAGCAGGCGCTCATCCATGCTGCGGCTGGCGGCCAGCTGCCCGAACTCCCGGAAATCCGGCGGTGCCCAGCCGAGCTGCCAGGCGCGGGCGATTTCGATGCCGAAGCCGCGCTGCTTGAGGTATTCGCGCACATGGGCGGCGGCGGCATCGCGGCAGAGCTTGCGGTGGTAGTACTCCGTGGCCAGGGTGTTGGCCTCCACCACGCGGGCGCGCATGCGGCGCAGCCGTGCCATCTCGGGATTCTCCTCCTCCTCGATGACCGGTATGCCGTTCATATCCGCCAGACGGCGCAGGGCAGTGGGGTAATCGAGGTTCTCGAACATCATGATGAACTTCAGCGCATCGCCGCCCACTCCGCAGCCGAAGCAGTGGAAGGTCTGGCGCGCCGGGTTCACGTGGAAGGAGGGGGTCTTTTCGCTGTGGAAGGGGCAGCAGGCTTTCCAGGAATTGCCCGCGCGGCGCAGTTGCAGGTACTTGCTGAGGAGCTCCACGATATCCGCAGAGTCCTTGATGCGTGCCACGCATTCCTGGGTGATTCGAGCCATGAGGGAGTTTCAGCCTTGGGTGAGGGTGCGCAGGTGTTCCTCGAATCCGGGGTAGGAGGTGTTGATGCTGTGGCAGTTGTGCAGGGTGGTCTCGCCATCGGCATTGAGCCCGGCCATGAGGAAGCTCATGGCGATGCGGTGGTCGCCGTAGCAATCCATGGTGGCGCCGTGCAGCGGAGCCCCGCCGGTGATTTCCATGCCATCCGGGAACTCCTCGACTGCGGCTCCCATGGCGCGCAGGTTGCCCACCACGGTGGAGATGCGGTCGCTTTCCTTCACGCGCAGCTCGGCGGCGTTGCGGATGCGGGTGGTGCCTTCGGCAAAGGCGGCGGCCACGGCCAGCACGGGGATTTCATCGATGAGGTTTGGGATTTCGTGCTTCAGCACCTCGGTGGCGGCGAGTTTCTGCGGGGCTCGCACGGTGAGGTCGCCGTAGGGTTCGCCGCCTTCGGTGCGGTTGGTGATGCGGATGTCGGCCCCCATGCGGCGCAGCACGGTGATGACGGCATCGCGCGTGGGATTCAGCCCCACATTCAGCAGCGTGACCTCGCTGCCCGGCACAATGGAGGCCGCTACCAGCCAGAAAGCCGCGCTGGAAATATCGCCCGGCACGGTGATGTCCTTGTTCGCAGGAACAACCGGACCCTGCACGGCAATATCCAGCCCGTCTGCTGAGACGGAGCAGGGAATGCCGAAGTGCTCGAACAGGCGCTCGGTGTGGTCGCGGGTGATGGCGGGCTGGTGTACCGAGGTGCGCCCCTCTGCCAGCATGCCAGCCAGCAGCACGGCGCTTTTCACCTGGGCGCTGGCCATGGGCAGGTCGTAGTGGATGGGGTGCAGCGTGCCGCCCTCAATCTCCAGCGGGGCGCAGCCGGGCTTTTCGCCGCAGGCGGTGATGCGGGCGCCCATGGCGCTCAGCGGGTCGATGATGCGCTTCATGGGGCGGCTGCTCAGCGAGGCATCGCCGAACATGCGGCTGCGGAAGGGGAGGGATGCCAGCACACCCGCCATGAGCCGCATGCCGGTGCCGCTGTTGCCGCAGTCGACATCGTGCGCCGGGGCGGTGGGCTGCATGCCGGTGCCGGTGAGTGTGAAGTTCTGCTCCGCATCGCCGGGGGTGATGGTGGCACCCAGCTGCTGCATGGCGCGCAGGGTGTTCACGCAGTCCTCGCTGCACAGGTAGTTGCGCACCTGCATGGAGCCGCTGCCCAGAGCGCCGAGTATGGCTACACGGTGGGAGATGCTCTTATCGCCCGGTACGGTGATGATGCCGCGCAGTCCGCTGGCGGCGCGGGAAACGGTGATGCTGTTACTTGACATGGATTTTGATGTGTTGCTTCCTGTGCGCTTCCTTGATGAGCGTATCGAAGAAAGTGTTGACCCCCAGCTCGCGCTGGGCACTGATGATGGCGGTGCGCAGTGTTTCGCGGCATTCCTCCAGCGAGGGCGTGCGGGCAGGGGTGATGGCCCCGGCCTGGATGATGTGCCAGCCCCACTTGCTCTCTGCCAGGGTGGGCGTGTCTGCAGGAATGGCGGCATCGCCGAAAAGCTTGAGCTCCGGAAGGGGAAGCAGGGCATCATCATACACCGTGCCCAGGTCGCCACCGCGCGGGGCGCTGGCGGCATCATCGCTCACTTCGGCAGCCAGCTTGCCGAAATCTTCACCGGCGGCCAGGCGGGCCATGGTCTGTTCTGCCACCTGGCGGGCGTCGGGGCGGTTCAGGGAGGCAATGAAGATGTGCTTCACCGGGCGGTTGGCGGGGATGGTCATTTCATCCTTCACCTGCTTGTAGTGGGCTTCGATAGCTTCGTCATTCACCTGCGTGTGCGGCTCCAGGTTGCGATCCAGCAGGGCCAGCTGCATGAGCCTGGCTTCCAGCTTATCGGTGAACTGGCGGCGGGTATAGCCCTGGGAGGCGAGTTGCTGCTCGAACTCCGCCTCGCTTCCTGCGCGGGTGGCCAGTGCGGCCACCTGGCGCTCTGCCTCGGCCCGGTCATGTTTGAGCTGGTTATCGTTGTAGCGCGTGCGCATGCGCAGCAGGGAACTGCGCACCATATCCATGGCCATGGCGGTGCTGGTTTTCTGCCGCCCGGAAATCAGCTCCTGCTCAGCTTTGTGGCGCGCCAGCTGCGCGTGCGAAACGCGCTCGCCGTACACCACCACCGCGGCTTCCGCCGCTTGCTTGCCCTTGTGCAGGAATCCGTACATGGGCCCGCGCAGCACCCAGAGATCCAGCACCATGTACACCAGTGCCGTGCCGATGATGGCTGATTTGATAACGTAGACTTTGGCCGAATTCCACTTCACGCGGGTATTTTACTCCCCAGCGTCATCTTTGGCAACCCAAAAGCGCGTGTGCTGCCAGCTCGCGACCTAATCGCCTGCGCGGGCAGACGGATGCGAGCGGCCGCGGCGGAACGGAGCCCGGCGGAGTATTCAGAAGCTTATCCACCTGCCTTATCAAAAAGGGTTGACGCGGCAGTGGATATGTTGTACCGTGGGGGCTGCCATGGATTTTCGTATCATAGCCGCTGCCAAGCCTTCCATTGCCTATGCCCGCGATGGTGTGAAGTTTTTTGAGGAGCGCCTGCGCCCGCTGGGCAAGGTGGAGCTGCGCTATGTGAAGGCTGGTGATTCGGAAGCCGTTTCCGCCCGCCTGCTGGAGGCGAGCGAGGGTTGCTTGCGCATTGCCATGGATGAGCGCGGCGAGAACTGGACAACGCGGGAATTTGAATCCCGGGTGCGCCGCTGGCAGTTGCAGGCGGTCAAGCACGTGGCTTTCCTCATCGGCGCGGCGGATGGTCACACTCCGGCTCTCCGCGCAGCCTGCGACCATGTGCTCTGCCTGGGGCGCCACACCATGCAGCATGAGCTTGCCCTTGTGGTGCTGCTGGAGCAGATCTACCGCGTGCATACCCTCCTCGCCGGCTCTCCCTACCACCGGGATTAATGTGGCTTGCCTGCTCCTGTATAATCGTCACTTTCCTTTCCGGGGCGGCATGAGCCCGTATTTAAGGTAGCCTTTCGGACAGGCGGAGATGCAGCTGAGGCAGCCGATGCAGTTCGGGTGCCGCACGAAATCGGTGTGGGCTACGTCGATGTTCATGGGGCAGGTGCGGGTGCAGGTGCCGCATTGCTTGCACTTCTCTGCGTCGCGCTTGATGCCGAAGATGCGCAGCACGCTGAAGAGCCCCTGTCGGGCGCCGCCAGTGCAGAAGTAATTGCAGAACGGTCGGTCGATGAAGAGCCCGAGCAGAAGGAAGAAGATGATGATGCCCGTGGCAATGCTCAGCAGGTGGCCGTGCCACATCATGGCAAAGTTCTTCGGCCCTTGCAGCAGCTCGATGCTGATACCCATGGTGAGGGCGAGATAGAATCCATAGCGGAGCAGTTGCAGGTAGCGCTGGATGCTCTGGGGCACACGCACGCGCGGCAGGTGCAGCAGCCGCCCCAGCTTCGCCATCCAGTCTTGCGCAGCTCCCAGCTGGCAAACCCAGCCGCAGAAGAACACTCCCAGCAGCAGAATGGTGGGCAGCATCCACTGGCTCACGTTTTTGCTGTTCGGGGTAAAACTGAAAATCAGCCCTGCCATGAACACGGCCTGTACCAGAAAGCGCAGTATCTGGATTTTGCTCCTTTTCTTGCTCATGCGGCTATTTTATAGTCCCTAGCTGCCAAAATCAATAGAAATTATCATTTTGCCTTATTTTTCTAAAAAGTCACAAGCCTCGCAAAACGAATGTAAAACAACGCAAAAATGCCCAAAAAAGCCCGAAATGGCGGGCGTGAAGCTTCGCCTCCGGGTAATTACCAGTGCAATTTTGCCCGGAAATGGTGCTTTTAAGGCATATATTGGGAAAAGGGGTGTTTAGACGGCGACGGTGCACTGGCTGGAGTTTGCAAGCACGCATGGCGCGGTGGACTGTGTTGTTCGATATCAGTAAACTTTTAGATGAAATTTAAGGTAAATGGCTCAAATTTCGGGTTTCTTTATGGTGAAATGATATGAGAAAACGAATATTTTTAAAGAGCATGTAACTAAGGGTGGAAAATAGCATCATAAACGATTATAAAGAATAAAGAGACAGTAAAAAACAAGGATGCAAAACGAGGTGTAAGTATATATAGAAAATCGCTCTTGAAATGCACGAAAAAAATATTTTATAATAGTTGGTTTCAAATTGTGCGTTTTTGATTTCAATGTTTTTGAAATAATGATATGAATCACAGAGTGTAAAATGGGTGGAAAATGAATTTTCGGTGATTAAACACCGGCTTGAAAATACTTGAAATAGTCCCGTTTTCGCCGCGTTGAACAATCGGCTTGATATTGCATTACAGCGTGGGTATAATGCGCCCATGGTATACAAACTTACTGCCCCGGAAGTAAAGAAAAACAGGCTGGGGATACTCATGCTGTGCCTGCCGTATGGAGTGCTCGTGGTTGTGATTGCGGCTGTGATGGGGGTGGTGATGGAGGCTGGCATGGTGATGGTGTTCCTAGTTTCTCTTCTGGTGGCTGCGTCGGTAGTTGTGCTGTTGTATGCGCACATGGTGAAAACAATCAGGTTGATGCAGGAGCAAGGGGATTGGTTTGTGACTGCGACGGAGGCCGGGCTCATGATTGAGAAACCGGAGGTGGGAATGACCTCGTACTTCTCCTGGGAGCTGGTGGAAAAGGTGCTCTTGAAGAAGACCCTGCTTTTTGTGTGCTTGAAAAATGGGATGAAGTATTTCCTGCCGCTGGCATCGCTGGGTTCGGAGCGCGCCCGAGAGCTGCATGCTTATTGTGTGGCATTTGCCGGGAAACCAGTGCTGCCGGAGAAACAGGTGGCACCGCCTGCCGAGATGCTGGCCGCACCCGCCTTGCCCTGTGCAGATGGTGCCGCTGCCCGCCAGGAGGTGGCTGATGAGTTAGCACGGCAGCGGGCGCCTTTTGCCTCGTGGGCCTTGCTGGTCTGCCTGGCCATTATGGTGAGTGGGCTGGTGGTGCAGGTGTGGTGTTGGCGGGTGACCGGGGAAGCGGACATCGAGGGGTTGGTAGTGGCGTTTGTAATTTCCTTATTCTGCATCCGGGCGATTCTGCACCCCGGTTGGAGTCTGCGGAAGTGGGTGCGGCAGCAGGTCAGGAGTGAGGCCCATATTCGCCAGGGGATGATATTGGTGCATACCCCGGGGGTGGCGTGGTCGATGCTGCCGGTTTCCCTGGTGAGAGGGGCTCGCGAGTTGCGGCACTGCTATGCTTACGCGGTGCAGGGGGGCGGGGTGCTGGGCATCAGCCGCAGCGTGCCGGTGCCTGCCGGTCTGCCGCTGCCGGCCACGGTGAAGCGCTGGCGCAGCTGGCTGGCTCTTTTGCTGGCTGGTGTGGTGGTGCCGGCTCTGGCAGCGCTGGGAATGTGGTGCTGGGTTTCTGCTCCGTCAGATAGTGTGGACGATGAAGCCGGTGAGCGGGGGTGCGCGCTGGCTGAGTACGTGCAGGAACTGCTCCCGCCCGGTGAGTTCCCTGGGTCTATTTACTGGGGGGCGTTGTTTGACCGGGAGGATGGCGGAGTCGACGTCATCTACCTCTGGGAAAATGGAATGGAGCTCCGGATGCTGATTCCTGTATCAGAACCGGGCACCGATGGCAAACTGTAGCACGGGGTAGACGCAGAGGTCATCCGCAATCTTGAAGAAATCGCGTCCTTCCTTGCGGATGGATGTTTCGAGCACGGAGTCGGTGACTGGCTTGAATTGCCTGGTGGCCGGGTCGCGGTAGCGGAGGTTGCTGCTGCTGCCCACGGTAAGTTCACCGCTGCCCATGAAGTTGATGCCGAGGTCGGCGCTGTAGTAAAAGGTGTTGCTGCCGAAGAGGGCAGACTGGTAGCCGATGCCGATGTAGGGCTGGGCGTGGTTCCAGCTGTATTTGCCATGGATATCTGCGTGGGTGCCTTCCGTCACAGTATACTCGGTGCCACCCAGGGTGGCGCTGGCGGCCATGTCTGACACCCGGTAAATCCGGGAGCGGCAGCGCATTTTGTTTTCGCTGAAGTTGAGACCGGCGGAAATGTAGAAATTACCTTGGCCGGGGAACATATCCACCAGCAAGCCTACGTTGTTGCCGCAGAGTTTGAGCTCCGCCCTGGTGCCGCTCCAGTTTTCGTTGGAGGTATAGCCCAGAACCGCACCGCGCAGACGAAGCCTTACGCTGGGGTTGAGCTTGTAACCGATGCTGATACCCGCCCCCTGTGTACCGGCGTTGACATCGAAACTGAAAGGTTGCTGCGTATCGGCCAGGGCGGGCAGACAGCAGAACATCGTCGCAGAAAGGAGGATGGCTGGTTTCATTATTCCGAGGAAAAGATTCAGATAAAACTAACAAGCCGTACACCGGATGTCAATGCAGCATTGTGACAAAATAACGCAATCATCCCGAGAAAGGGGAATTTGAATTACGAATTACGAGTTACGAAGTACGAAGTAAAAAGTTTCGCGGGCATTCGCCCGCCAGTATGGAATTATTTGATGTACAATGGCGAGCCGCAAGGCTCGCGGAACTTTCACTTCGTACCTCCCACCTCGTACTTCGTACTTTTGTCGGAACGACAAATATCAATTTATGAGGTCGCTGTTGGTGCGTGCGCATATAAAAAGCCGGGAGGCCTGTTCTTACTGCTTGCTATTGGAGCCGAAATGGGTTAGAATGCGGGAGCGTATAGGGTTAAGCCATTTGTCATCATGTCACACGAAACAGCCTTCCTGGGAGCAAGTACGGTGTTCGGTAAATACTGGACGAAGCGTCGCTATTTTGACTATCTGATTGATAAGGAGAATTTCAAGCTTACGTTCGGCCGTTCGTTCAGGATGATGGTGTATCTGGACAATGCAGTGGCCAATGGACCAGCCAAGGTGCGTGCGGATGTGGAAGCGGATACCCGCGCCACCAATTACCTGATTAACCGCCTGGCAGATATCAAGCCGGAGTTCACCGTGTTTGTGACCACATGCGATATGCTGCCTGAGTCTGCCGACGAAAACACGCCTGCGTTGGAGACCAGCGAGGATCCCTACGTGCAGAACCGTATCAATCTTTACCGGGAGTTGAACCGCCAGTACGGACGCGTGCTGAATGTACACCTGACGGAAATTGCGAATCCGAACCCGGATTTCAATCCTTTGCTTGCCGCTATCCTGAATCCGGATAAATCGAAACAGCCGCTGCCCTTTGCTCCGCTCGAATATCACCAGCTTTATCTGCCTCAGCGCATCATGGGCGATGTGGACCGCTGCATCCCGTTGGGGATTCCGTCCATTATCCCCGCCATGCCGCAGCTGACCACCACGGAATTGGTGAATCTGCTCAATCCCGCACTGGCGGAACGCCTGCGCGCCCCGGAGACAAGCGACCCGCGAGGCTCGGACCGCAAATCGATTCATTCTTTCCAGTGGCTGGACCCGAAGGATGGTTACCTGGTGACCAAGGAAGACCAGATGGAGCTGCTGAAATTCTATTTTGCTCCGGAAATGCTTTGAGCCCATGGATGAGAACGCATTAAAGCGGACTGGGGGTGAGTTTGCCCGTTTCTTTGTGGTAGGTGTGGGTGCCACGGTGCTGCACCTGGCGGTTTATCTGCTGCTGAACTGGTTGTTTGAGCTGACGGATAAAGACGCATTGGGGATAACCGTGACTTACGCCGTGGGCTATGCGGTGAGCTTTGTCGCAAATTACATCGTATCGCTCCGCTGGACATTCAGGACGGAGGGCAGCGTGAGCAAGGGGCTCGGCTTTGCTTTCTCCCACCTGGTGAATGCCGGCATGCACCTGGGCTTGCTCAACTTGTTCCGGGCGCTGGGAGCGGGAGATGCGCTGAGCATGCTGCTCATCTGGCTTACCCCCTGGCTGGTAGAGTGGCTGCCTGTGCTGGGGCGCCCGGAATCGCTGCTGCCCCTGCCGGTGTATATAATCGTGGTTCCGGTGAATTTCCTTATGGTCCGCTTCTTTCTGAAGCGTGGGTGATTTGCAGAAAAGTGACATTTTCTACACAATGAGGGAGGGCTCATTCGCTGGATAAAGTGAGA
This sequence comes from Akkermansiaceae bacterium, assembly GCA_015062005.1. Classification (GTDB taxonomy): domain Bacteria; phylum Verrucomicrobiota; class Verrucomicrobiia; order Verrucomicrobiales; family Akkermansiaceae; genus Akkermansia. The sequence goes on along the minus strand of SUVL01000001.1, from coordinate 36,318 downwards.
TGAGCTTACTCAAGGATATAGGAATGGTCGTGGCCAGCATGGCGCTGGGGTGTGGAATGCTTGTGCATGCCGGGCAGATTCCTCTGAAGGGCAGTGGGAGCGTTGCTTCTGAGACGAGCCAATTGCGGATGCAGATGTATGAATGCGGGGTGGAATTGCTGAGTACCCAGCCAGAGAAAGCCTTTGTGTTTCTGCATGCCGCTGCGCAAAACGGCTATGTCAAAGCGCAGTTCAAGCTGGGCACCTTGTATGAGGATGGTGTGGGGTGTGAGCCTGATATGCGGCAGGCGGTCAAGTGGTATCTCAAGGCTGCCATGCAGGATTTTTCCTGGGCGCAGAGTAACCTGGGTATCTGTTATCAGCAGGGCCGGGGCGTTCCCCGGAATGCTCGTATAGCATTCCAGTATTTCCGCCTCGCTGCTGCGAGTGGAGATGATTACGCCCAGTTCAACCTGGCAAGGTGCTATGAAGTCGGCCGTGGTTGCCGCAAGGATTCGCTGGAGGCTGCATTCCTGTATTATCAGGCGGCAGAGCAGGGAGTAGGCGAGGCCGTGACGTCGCTCTCCCGATTACTCGAGGCAGATGCTGAGCTGCATCAGCAGCTACGGGAGCGGATTCAATGCGAGCATTCAGAAGATGTGGCGGTGGAAGATGAAGGTGAAGCCGAAATGAATGACGCTGCGTATGAAGCTCAGCAAGACCGTGATTTCCGCATGCTTCAAATCAGGACACTGGCCGCCTTGGGCGACGCCGAGGCTCAGTTCATGCTCAGCCAGTACTATGACGAGGAAGTGGGGGATGCCCGGGTCGCTTTTGCCTGGTGCCAGAAAGCTGCCTGGCAGGATTTGCCCCAGGCTCAGAATGCCATGGGCACGTTTTACGAGGCGGGAGTAGTGGTGCCGCAGAATTACGAAAGGGCAAGGTATTGGTACCAGGCGGCTGCAGAGCAGAACTTTTCACTGGCTATGTGCAACCTGGGGTGCCTGTATGAAAACGGGCGCGGGGTGCCCGTGGATTACAAGACGGCCGCAGATTGGTACCGCAAGGCTATCGTGTTGGGGGATTCTTATGGTAAAGCGTACCTGGCCTTGTTCTATTTGCATGGGTACGGGGTCACACGGGATGAGGCACTGGCAGTGCAGCTTCTTGAGCAAGCCGTGCTGGATGGAGATAATCCTTATGCTGCCTTTCTGCTGGCGGGATGCTGCGAATGCGGCCTTGGGATGGAAAAACACCCGGAGCGGGCAAAAGCTCTCTACGAAATGGCTGCCGTGGCCGGAATTGATGGCGCGAGTGAGGCTCTGGAGCGTCTGAACGCCGAGCTTCCTCTGTCGCCGGGAGGGAATAAGCCTGAGTAACTACTGCTCTCAGGAGCCCCATTGCTCAAAAAATAGGACAGCAACCGCCAGTCGGTGAGAAAAAGCTTGACTATAAGGGGGCTCTCTGCTACTCTCCGCGCGTTATGGCAAAAGTTCCCGTTATTCAGCTCCGCAAAGGTCACGCCGTGAACTACAACGGCGATATCTGCGTTGTGCGTGAGAGCCAGCTCAAGACTCCCCCCCGCATGGCCTCCTATGTGCAGATGACCATCCGCAGCATCGCAACCGGCAAGGACTACAACCTGCGCCTCACCTCCAACGACTTCCTTGAGGGCGTGATGCTCAGCCGCGAGGAGATGGAATTCTCCTATGTGGACGGCATGGGCTACCACTTCCTGAACACCGAGACCTACGAAGATGTGTGCGTGGGCGAGGATATCGTGGAACCCGTGAAGGATTACCTCATCGAGGGTAACGTGTATGTGCTGCTCTTCACCGATGAAATCGTGTGCTCCATCGAGCTTCCCGCCGCCATCACCATGGAAGTGGCCGAGGCTCCCGAGGGCGTGAAGGGCAACTCCGCTAACAACGTGTACAAGAGCGCCACCATGACCACGGGCCTCGTGGTGCAGGTGCCCCTGTTCATCACCGCGGGTCAGCGCATCTCCGTGAAGACGGAAGATGGCACCTACCTCGGCCGCGTGAACAACTGATAACACGTTTATTTCCGCTTTTCTACCGCCGTGGAGCATCTCCACGGCGGTTTTTTATTGCAGTCTGCTGCTGCGTGTGATAGACTCAAAGCACTGAAACAGTTTTTTAACTACTATGATCAGCCATATCATTCGCGGTAAAAAGGTCTTTGAGGACGAAATCAATGCTCTCAAGGTCATCGGTGATTCTCTGGATAATTCCTTCGACGAGGCAGTGGAAGCCATGCGCAAGGCTATCAACACCGGCCACAAGATTATCATTGTGGGTGTGGGCAAGAGCGGCCTCATTGGTGATAAGATTGCTGCTACTCTCACTTCCACAGGTGCTCCCTCCGTGGTGCTGGATACGATGAACGCCCTGCATGGCGACCTCGGTATCGTGCAGGATGGCGATGCCTGCATCGCCATGTCCTACTCCGGCGAGACGGCGGAGCTGCTCACCCTCATGCCCTTCCTGAAGCGCTTTGATATCGCCATCATCGGCATGACCGGCAAGCCGAACTCCACCCTGGCCCAGCTTTCGGATGTGGTGCTCAACACCTTTGTGGAGCGCGAGGCCGACCCGCTGAACCTGGCTCCCACTTCTTCTTCCACCGCCATGCTGGTCATGGGCGATGCCCTGGCCATGGCTCTGCTTGAGGCTCAGAACTTTACCAAGGAAGACTTTGCCCGCAGCCACCCCGGTGGTTCCCTGGGCCGCGCCTTGCTCACCCGCATCGGCGATATCATGCGCACGGAGTTTGCCAAGCTGCCGGAGTCTTCCACCATCATGGACTGCATCATCGCTATGTCCACCGCCCGCGTGGGTGCCTGTATCCTGGTGCATGAGGATGGCTCCCTGGCCGGCGTGTTCACGCATGGTGACTTTGCCCGTACTTACCAGAAGGACCCTGCCTGTGGAGTGCAGCCGGTGCGTGATATCATGACCAAGAACCCTGTCTATGTGGAGGCAGATAAGCTCGCCATCGTGGCCGTGAAGACCCTCCGCGACCGCCGCATCGACGACCTTGTGGTGCTTGATTCTGATAACAAACCCGTGGGCCTTATCGATACTCAGGACCTCGTCCGCCTTAAACTCATCTGATTTAATGGCCTGAAAGCAGAAAATTTAGTCTAAATCACACTTTAGGCTTGATTTCTTTGCGAAAAAGGTGCATCATCTGCCACCGCATTTGCGAAAGCAAGAGATCTTACATTAAAAAAAGCTATGAGAAAGTACGAAGCACTGATCGTTCTGAACATGAAGGGTTCTGCCACCCTCGATGAGCTGACCGCCGCCATGACGGAGAAGCTTGAGGCCGCAGGCGCCAAGGTGACCGGCACCACGAATGTGGGTCGTCGTGAATTCGCTTATGAGTCTAACCACCTGACGCACGGTCAGTATATGCTGTTCCAGTTCGATGCTGAGCCCAGCGTGATTCGCACTGCCCGCGAGGCTCTTGCTATCGACGAGCGCGTGCACTACCAGTACTACCGCACCAAGTAAGTGCTGCTCGTCAGAAAGACGATACACTTTTAATCAACAAAGCCCTGCCGGTTCTGGCAGGGCTTTTTGCATACGCCGGTCGATGGAGCAAAAAAGATTTGCGACGGCTCCGGCAATGAAAGGATGATGCTTTGACGGAATGCCAAATGGGAATTTGGCGAGCCGCAGGCGAGTCAAATTCCCATCCCTCATGTGCTAGCATGAGGGATTTCATACATGCCACAGGCATGTATTTCATGCACTGCGATAGCAGTGCTTTCATACCGCTGCATTAGCAGCGGTACTGCCGTTTTCGCAATATATTGGACATAAGCGAGCAATGGGATACATAAAGCACATGGATTTTTTCCAGGAAAGGCTAATTTATTATGCGACCGCCCATTGGATGTACCGCTGCTAATGCAGCGGTAACTAGTCGCTTCGCTCAATGAATTACACCGGCGGAGCCGGTGTATGTAAATACCACAGCTGCGCTGTGGTATGAAAGTGTAGCTGGCGCTACGCATGAAATACCGCCTGCGGCGGTATGAAAGCGGCACTATGTGCCGCATGGCTCTGGCGTATACGCCAGAGCTGCATATTCCAATTTGTCGAGTCCAGCACTCAGACTTTGGGACACGTGTGCCTTTGTACATCCCGACAAGGTTATGGGGCGCTTCATCATTGCCAGGGATACATGGCGGAGCAATAAGCAAATCAGGAGGGCAGGGCTTCCAGGAGCTCGGAGCGGCCGGCGGGCAGGTGCTGGAAATGCCGCAGCAACACGTGGTGCGGGAGCTGTTCCGGGGTGAAGAGGCCGTGGAGCTCTGCTACCCGCTTTTCAAAGTGCAGCAGCACGGCGCGGCGCGGTTCGCTGGTGGCCACATAGTCCAGGGCGCCGGATAGGAGCTTGTGCCAGGCGGCATCGGGCGCACCGGCTTCTACGGTGGCCAGGAGCAGGCGGGCCATGTAGCTGGCCAGGCGGAGCCGGGTGAGCTGGCTTCGCAGCGCCAGGCGGGGGGAAATCAGGTTGACGGAACTCAGCGTGTGCAGGTCTCCCTGGGTGGCCGGGCGGTAGAGCAGTTCGCATTCGTGAAAGAGGTCTACCTGGCCGCTGAGCTCGCTGCCGGGCTTGCGGGCCAGGCGTGCTGCGGTGCGGATGATTCCATGCCGGGCGGTACACCAGGTGATGATGAGGCCGTGCTCACCGAGAGGCTGTTGCCGCAGAATGGTGCCCGTGTCCTTTTCCATTTAGCGGGAAAGCGGCTCAGAAGGTTGCCTGTTGGTGATACCGGAGAGCTCCAGCGCACGCTGGTAGGGCACGGTGATATTGCCTTTGGAGAAGATGCTGTTGGCCACGCGAAGGTTGCGGGATGCCTCTATTCTGTTGTTGGCGGCCAGTGCAAAGACGGCCTGACTGTAGTAATACAGCGGGGTGTCCGAAATGGGGCTGAGCCCTGCCACCAGCTTCCGGGCCTCGGCTTCCTGCCCCAGCATGACATGGCAGAGAAGCTCTCTGAAATCCAGCACGTGGAGCAGTTCCTTCGGTGTTTCAAAGGGCAGCATATCCCGCAGTTCATTCAGGGTGGATATGCTTTCCTTGTAGCGTCCCCGGGCCATGTGCATATTGGCCAGGTTCATGGCGGTTACCGGGTCATTTGGCAGCGCTTTGCGCACGCGTTCCAGCTCAGCAGCGGCTTCGTCAAAGAATTTCTGCTCCATGAGGCAGCAGGCGCGCAGGTTCCACACGTTGGGATTGCCTCTGAAAATCATTTCGCAGTCCGCCAGGTAGCCGATGCAGGCCACCCACTGCCCTTGCTGGTAGGACTGCTTGGCATTGTTGAACGCACGCAGGTACTGCTCGCGGTCATTGCGCGGCAGGTTCGAGAAATCAATCAGCCACTGCGGCAACTGGGCGGTGGATTGATTGTCCTGCGGCAGCGGTGCTTCCTGTGCCGTGGCAACAGGAGCCAGCGCAGCCAGGGCCAGCATCAGTATCAGGGTGTGTTTCATCGGGCGTTCAGGTGGGCTGAAATGGTGGCGGCTATGGCATCCGGCGTGAGTCCATGCAGGGCCCGCAGCTGCTCTTCACGCCCGTGTTCGATGAACTCATTCGGCCAGCCGATGCGCAGCACAGGGGTGGTGCATTGCTTTTCATTGAGCAGTTCCATGACGGCTGAGCCGAATCCTCCGGCGATGACGTGGTCCTCCAGCGTGACGATGAGGCGGGTTTCTGCGGCCTGCCGCAGGAGGCACTCCTCATCCAGCGGGCAGATGAAGCGGGCATTTACATGGGCTGCGGAAATACCTGCGGCGTGGAGAAGCTCCCTCACCTTGGCGGCGTAGCCATTCATGTTGCCAAGCGCCAGCAGGGTCACATCTGTTCCCGGGGCGATTAACTCCGCCTTGCCGATGGGCAGGGGCTTCAGTTCTACCGGCATGGCTACGCCCTCGCCGTTGCCGCGTGGGTAGCGGATGAGGCTGGGGCGGTCACTTATCCCGTTCATGGTGCAGAGCATGTGACCCAGTTCGGCTTCATCCTTCGGCTGCATCATGACCAGGTTCGGGATAGCCCGCATCATGGCAATGTCGAACAGCCCGTGGTGCGTGGGGCCGTCGTCCGGCGAGAGCCCGGCGCGGTCCATACAGAACTTTACAGGCAGGCTCTGCAGGGCGGCATCGTGTTGAATCATATCCACACAGCGCTGCATGAAGGTGGAGTAGACCGCCAGGTATGGTTTGAGCCCCTGGGTGGCCATGCCGCAGGCAAAGAGGGCTGCGTGTTCTTCGGCAATGCCCACATCGAAGTAGCGCCTGGGGAACTTCGAGCGGAAAATGTCCAGCCGGGTTCCGGTGGGCATGGCGGCGGTGATGGCGGTGATATCCGGGTCATCTGCTGCCAGTGTGCTCAGGTGCGTGCCGAAGGCTTCGGAGTAGGAGATGACGGCACCTTTGCTGGTGCTGCCGTCTTCAATGTTGTACTGCCCGATGCCGTGGAACTTGGTGGGGTTGCTGGAGGCCGGTTCATATCCACGCCCTTTTTCGGTGATGACGTGGATGATGACTGGACCGTTGTGTTTGGAGGCAATGCGCAGTATCTTCTCCAGCCGCTGCGTGTCGTGCCCATCAACCGGGCCGTAGTAGCTCAGGCCGAGCTCCTGGAAGAAACTCAGCGGGGTGATGATGCTGTGGGCCGCATGCACCAGTTTGGAGACCTGCTTGCGGGCGGCTTCGCCAGCGAGTTTCTCGATGATGGTCTTGGTCTGTTCCCGGAGCCAGGCGTAGGTGTCCGTCTCCTGGAGCGAGGAGAAATAGCGGGAGAGTGCGCCCACGTTGCGGTCGATGCTCCACTCGTTGTCGTTGAGGATGAGGATGAACTTCCTCGTGGTGGTGGCGATGTTGTTGAGCCCTTCCAGGGTGGTGCCGCAGGTGAAGGCACCATCCCCCACTACGGAGATGATGTGGTAATCGTCCCCCGCCAGGTCGCGGGCAGCGGCCATCCCCAGCCCGGCAGATAAAGCGGTTCCGGCGTGTCCGGCTCCGTAGGCATCGTGCTCCGATTCACTGCGCTTGCAGAAGCCGGAAAGCCCCTGGAACTGGCGGATGCTCTGGAAGCGCTCTGCGCGTCCTGTGAAAAGTTTGTGTACGTAGCACTGGTGGGAAACATCGAAGAGGATTTTGTCCCGCGGGGTGCTGAATACCCGGTGCAGGGCAATGCTGAGTTCCACCAGCCCCAGGTTGGGGGCCAGGTGGCCACCGGTTTCTGCCAGTGTGTGGATGAGGGTGCTGCGAATTTCCTCCGCCAGCCGGCCGAGTTGCTCAGCAGGCAGGTTTTTGAGGTCCTGGGGGGACTTGATGGTACCCAGCAGGTCAGATGAGGGAGAATTCGGCATCGTCGTGGGGCGGTGTATGGGGCGCAGGTTCGTCTTCGGGCTGTTCCAGTTTCTGAATCTTCAACTCGGCTTCGGCGAGCATCTGCTCACTGCTGCGGATGAGGGTCAGCCCCTCTGCTGCCAGCGAAATCATTTCTTCCAGCCCGGTTTCAGGGTTGTTGACGCGATTCACAATCTCCTCGAGTCGGGCGGTGGCCTGCTCGAAGTTCAGTGTTTTTGTTCTGGTGCGCGGGGGCATGGCGGAAAGTGGGGTTCCTTTATTTGTTCTTATCACTGACGTCCTCCCGGCTGTAGTATACCATCTCAGCACCCAGGATGAAGTTTCTGTGGCGGTAGAGCCCCTGCGAGGAAACAAGGCTGGCCAGCGGCCGTGCCGTTGATTTGGGGTTTGCGTTGGTGGTGAACAGCTCGGCAAAGGCCATGTTGTGGCGCGGTGCCAGCAGCAGCAGCTTGCCTTCCAGCGCCAGCGGCGCGAAGTCGCCGGCTTCGCGGATGACTCCGCTGATTCCTCCCGCCTGCATGGAGTGAGAGGACGGGGTGATGAGGAAGCCCTGGATGTCCTGCCCTGCGCGGTGGAAAATGGGTTCCAGGTTGCGGGTGAGGTCTTCAAGACTGCGGGGAATCCACAGTGCCTTCCGGTCGGCATACCAGGCCACGCCCCACGGCTGGTCTGTCACAATCAGGTCTTTTTCATTGGACATATTGTGCAGTTTGCCATTCATGGCTGCAGGATAGTAGGGCGGGAAGTGGGGGATGCCTCGGGCGCTGGTCCAGATGCCCATGTAGAGCTGCTTGGGCAGCTGGAAGAGGAAGAGACCGGAGGAAATGACCAGCATGGTGGCAATGGCAAGCCCGCGCACGCCATTGTAAGCCGGGCCCAGCTGCATGCGCGCCAGGAAGATGAACACCAGCGCAGTGCCATATGCCGCAAAGAACGGGGTGAACAGAATGGCCAGCTGGCTGGCGCTGATAGTCTGGGACTCGCCGAACAGGGCCATGCCGGCGCAGGATGCAAGCCACATGGCAAACACAGCCCATTTGCCTGCCTGCACGGTGGGGTTGCGGAACTTGTTGAGCAGGGCCAGCAGGAAGAAGGGGGTGGTGATGATGGCGCCCATGTTGATGTACATGCTGTTAAACTGGGCAAAGGTATAGCCCAGCAGGCGCAGGAAGAAGTTGGAACTGTTGAAACTGAGTGCTTCCGTGGTGGCGGAGCGCATGAGAAGTTCGGCGCCATCGCTGCCGAAACCATTGAATATGCCGTACATCAGCTTCTTCTCCAGGCCACCGGTGGGTGCCAGCATCAGCACCGTGGGCAGAATGACGAATACGGCCAGGATAGCCGCGCCGATGGCGGCATGCATGCCGTGGGGTTTGAAGTAGAGCCCGCTGAACACCAGCATGCCGATGGCACACCACAGGCTCATGCGGCAGGTGAGGCAGAGCAGCGCCAGCAGTACGTACATGACGCAGCTCCAGATGATGGCTTTCGTGTTTTTTCCGTCTGCATCCGCCTTAACGGCCGATACCAGGCAATGAACCGCCCCCAGGATGAAACAAAGCATGAGCATTTGCGGCAGGCCACTGAGTGCGTATTGCAGCACCAGCTCACTCAGCCCCATGAGCGCCACCGTGGTCGCGGCCACTATTTCATCGAACAGTCGGGTGAAAAGGGTATAGGCCAGCAGCAGCGCCAGCAGGAAAAAGAAGGTGCTTGTGCCGGCGATGATGCGGTCGCCGGCGTACACGTTGGATTGCCCTTCATCCATGCGCTTGGCCTGGAAATTATCAAACCCGGTAGCCTTGATGGCTCCTGCCAGCACATAGGGGTACAGCGGGGCGTGGTTTGTATCCGGGAACTGGTCAAAATTGAGCGGTTCCCCCTTGTTTTCCTTGTTCTGGTCCCATACGTCAATCGGGCGGATGAACTTCGAGGTGAAGCCTTCGCCTCGGGCAATCTGGCGACCGATCTGGGCCATATCCATGGCAACAGGCTGGTCCATGCCGCGGTAGGTGAGGCAGAGCTGGAACATACAGAGACTCACGATGACGAACGCAAGAATCCAGCGCATTGTAATCAACTTGTTGCGCTCGGAACGTTCTTTGCTGGTAAGTTTATCCATCTGTTTGTTAATGGTTAAGTGAATTGGGAAAAGCTCTCGGGGGCTTCGGCCATCTTGCGTTGCAGGGTGCGGCGGTTGATGCCCAGGAGCTCCGCTGCAGCTGACCGGTTCCCGCCGGTGCGTTGCAGTGCCAGGTGAATAGCCCGGCGCTCGAGGTATTGTAAATTAAGTGAGGGGGCGGTTTCAAGCTCAAAATCCGTACTGCCACGCTTAACTGGGGCAGGGGTGGGTGCTGCGGGCGTGGCTTGAACGTACTCCGGCAGGTCCTGCGGCAGCACTTCGCTGGTGCTGCTCATCACGATGCCGTGCTCCACTGCGGTGCGCAGCTGGCGCACGTTGCCCGGCCAGTCATAGCTGCGGAGTAGTTCCAGTGCGCTCCTGCTCAGGCTCATGGTGGCTTTTCCATTCAGCTGGCTGAGCTCCCTGGCAAATGCATGCGCCATGAGCACGATATCGCCCTTGCGTTCCCGCAGCGGTGGCAGGTGCAGGGAGATGACGTTGAGCCGCTGGTATAAATCGAGGCGGAAGGTGCCTTCCTGCACCATGGCTTCCAGGTTGCGGTTGGTGGCGGCAATGACGCGCACGTTCACAGGGATGCTCGTGTTACTGCCCACGCGCTCGATGCTGCGCTCCGCCAGCACACGCAGCAACTTCACCTGCGTGGGAATGTCAATTTCGCCGATTTCATCCAGGAACAGCGTGCCGCCGTCCGCCTCCTCAAAGCGGCCGATGCGGCGCTGCATAGCCCCGGTAAAAGAGCCTTTCTCGTGTCCGAATAACTCGCTCTCCATCAGCTGCGGGGAAAGCGCGGCGCAGTTTACCGCCACGAATTTTCTGCCGCTGCGTGGAGAAAGTGAGTGCAGGGCGCGGGCCACCAGTTCCTTGCCGGTGCCGCTTTCGCCCTCGATGAGCACCGTGGCCTGGGTGGGAGCCACTCGACGGATTTTGTTGAAGATATCCTGCATCTGCGGGCTGTCGCCCAGCATGCGGTCCAGCCCGCCGGTGGGTTCCAGCCGGGTGGTCAGTTCTTCATTCTCCTTCTCCAGTTGGCGGGTGTGGCTGGCGCGGCGCAGCAGCAGCTCCACCTCATCCAGATTCAGCGGCTTGTTCAGGAAATAATACGCACCATGCCGCTTGGCCTCCGCCGCCACATCGGCGCTGCCGTAGGCCGTCATCATGATGCAGAGCGGCGGTTGCGGCAGCGAAACGGCATGGTCTATCAAATCCATGCCGCTTTCGCCGCCCAGCCGCAGATCCGTCAGCAGCAGATCCACCGGCTCTGTTTCCAGAATCGCGCGGGCGGCCTTGCCGTTGGCGGCGGGGTACACCTCATAATCGTCCTCCAGCGCAGCGCAGAGGGCGGTCCGTGTGGATTTTTCATCATCCACGATGAGGAGCACCGGTTTCATGGCATCAGATAATCCAGAGCCCTTCGGTCTCATCGAAACCGAACATGATGTTGAAGGCATGCACCCCCTGGCCACCGGCTCCCTTGATGACGTTGTCCTCTGCGCTCATGAGCACCACGCGGTTCGTGCGGGAATCAATAGCCCAGCCGATGTCCACGAAATTCGTGCGGGTGACGTTCTTCGTATCTGTGGGCTTGTTCGGGCCCTGCAGGCGCACAAAGGGGGCGTTCGCGTAGGCCGCCTCGAAGCAGGCGTTGATTTCCTCAATAGTGGTACCCGGCTTCAGCTTGGCCACCGTAGTGGTCAGGATACCGGTGTTCACCGGCATGAGGTGCGGGGTGAAGGTGATGGTTACCTTCTGGCCGGCAGCGGCGGAAAGCTCCTGTTCAATCTCGGAAAGGTGGCGGTGGCGCGGCACCCCGTAGGCGCGCATGCTCTCATTGCACTCGCAGAAGAGCAGGGAGATATCCGCCTTGCGGCCGGCGCCGGAAACCCCGCTGCCGCTGTTCACCACGATATCCTCCGGCAGCACCAGCCCCGCCTTCAGCAGCGGCACCAGCGGCAGGATGATGCTCGTCGGGTAGCAGCCCGGTGAACCTACGATGCGGGCCTTCTCAATCTCCTCCCGGTGCCACTCCGGCATGCCGTACGGCGCCTCCTGCATCAGCTCCACATCCGCATGCGGCTTGCCGTAGAAATCCTCATACACCTCCGGATCATTCAGGCGGAAATCGGCGGATAAATCCACCACGCGGATGCCTGCCTCCACCAGCCCGCGCCCATAGCTCACGGAAACACCGTGCGGCAGCGCCAGGAAAGCCGCCTCTGCGCCCGTGGCGGCGATGGCCTCCACATCCGAATCCGTAAAGCACAAATCAGCGCCCGGCACATGCCGGAAACGCGGGAAAAGATCACTCAGTTTCTGCCCCGCATACTGGCGGGACGTAGCGCACACCAGCTCCACACCCGGGTGGCGCAGCAGAATGCGCAAAAGCTCCTGGCCAGTGTATCCACTGGCTCCGACTACGGCGGTTTTCACCTTCTTCATGGCAAAAAAAATCATATCACGAAAAAAAGTGGTTGACAATCCTAAAAACTGCGTGTATACTCCGCCCGTCGCCACGCTGCAAGGCGAGCGGCAACCTCAAATCAACGGGCAGTAGCGCAGTCTGGTAGCGCACTTGCATGGGGTGCAAGGGGTCGTGGGTTCGAATCCCGCTTGCCCGATTGAAACAGAAACGCTCAGCAATGGTAATAACCGCTGCTGAGCGTTTTTGCATTTGCCTCACAAAGCGGGATTTGAACACACGACCCCGCCGCAAAGGGGAAGTGGGCGACGAGTGCCGGTGGCACGAGTCGACCCTGCGCCGCCGGGACACCTCCCGGCGGGAAGCCCGACAGGGCCGCAGGGGGCGGGTAGAATCCCGCTTGCCCGATTGAAACAGAAACGCTCAGCAATGGTAACAACCGCTGCTGAGCGTTTTTGCATTTGCCTCACAAAGCGGGATTTGAACACACGACCCCGCCGCAAAGGGGGACCCGTCTTCGCCCGGTTCCCGGGCTACGTCGTGGCAGGGTGGGCGGGTAGAATCCCGCTTGCCCGACGTCAAACAGACCAGAAAAGAGCGGCAGTTTCGCGGCTGCCGCTCTTTGTTTTTCTGCGTTTTGCTTGGAAATATGCTCGCCAGGCATATATGCGGCAGGGTTTTGTATTGACTTGTGCGAGCTTTACTGGTATAAAATTTGCACCGCGATATGTTACAGGAATATTTTTCAGCCCTTATTCAGTTGATTGCCGGTTTTGGTTTTGCCGGCCTCATTATTGTTCTGAGTATTGCCTTCGGTCGCCGTTCGAAGATGCGCTCCGCTATGGATGTGCCCTACGAATGCGGTAACGTGCCAGAGGGTGACGGTGCGCCGGCTTTCTTCTCCATTAAGTTCTATCTGGTGGCTATTCTGTTCCTGGTGTTTGATCTTGAGGTGATTTTCCTGTATCCCTGGGCCCTGGGCTTCCAGGATGTGGTGATGAACAATGGTGAGGCTTTCGCTGCCATGACTGCCTTCATCGGTGTGCTGATGGTGGCATACCTCTACGCTGTGGGCAAGGGCGCTATCACCTGGCACCGCAACCCCGTGCCGCGCCGCTGATTTCCTGCCCGGGTACGAATATGAGTTTCTGAACGCTGCCGGTTCGGGCTATGCTTCCCGACCGGCAGCTTTACTTTATAATCCGCAATATGAAAACCACCGCAACTGAACGCCGCGAGTTTCTTTTCAAGACCCTGCAGGAACGCATCCTGATCCTGGATGGCGCCTGTGGTACCATGGTGCAGAGGCACCACCTGACCGAGTCTGACTACCGGGGAGGGCGTTTTGCAGATTCGGAGCGGGATCTGCTGAATAATAATGACCTGCTGGTGCTGACGCAGCCGCAGATTATCCGTTCCATTCACGCGGCCTACGCGGCCGCAGGGGCAGATATCATTACCACTTCCACTTTCTCGGCCACGAATATTGCTCAGCATGAGTTCTTCCACTACAGCGAAGCCACGGAGCATGGCCAGGAGTACTATGAAGAGGTGCTGGCAAATGCGGGGCTGAGTGCCCTGACCCGCGAGATGAATCTGGCGGCTTGCGCGCTGGCGCGCGAGGCTGCACAGGAGGCCGAGGCCCGGGAGAACCGTCCGGTGCTGGTGGCCGGTTCCATTGGCCCCATGGCGGTGACGGCGTCCCTTTCCCCCAAGGTGACAGACCCGGGCTACCGGGCTGTGAATTTTGACCAGCTGCGCCGCGCATACCGGGAGCAGGTGCTGGCGCTGGTCGAGGGCGGGGTGGATATCCTGCTGCAGGAAACGATTTTTGACACGCTGAACGCGAAGGCATGTCTTTTTGCCATCGATGAACTGCGTGCGGAGCAGGAGCTGCCGCCGGTCATCATCAGTTTCACTATAACAGACAAAGCCGGCCGCACTCTTTCCGGCCAGACCGTGGAGGCTTTCTGGAACAGCGTGCGCCATGCAAAACCCTTGGCTATCAGCATTAATTGCGCTCTAGGTGCGGACTTGATGAAGCCTTTTGCCGCGAAACTGGCTGAACTGGCCGACTGCGCGGTGTGTTTGTACCCGAATGCCGGTTTGCCGAACCCGATGAGCCCCACGGGCTATGAGCACAGCGCTGAGCACATGGCCGGCATTCTCCGCGAGTATGCGCAGGAGGGGCTGTTGAACATTGTGGGTGGCTGCTGCGGTACTACGCCGGAATACATTGCTGCTATTCGCGGGGCGGTGCAGGGCTATGCCCCGCGTGCCATTACGCCGCGTCCGGCTAATGGGCTGATGCGGCTTGCCGGTCTGGAGCCGCTGAACCACCACCGCAGTGAGGGGGTGCTTTTTGTGGGGGAGCGCTGCAATGTGGCTGGCTCACCGAAGTTTGCCCGCCTTATCCGCGAGGGGAAGTACGAAGAAGCACTGGAGATTGCCCGCCAGCAGGTGGAGAAGGGAGCCAGGGTGCTGGATTTCTGCTTCGATGATGGCATGATTGATGGCCCTGCGGCCATGACCCGTTTTCTGAATCTGGTGGCGGCTGAGCCGGATATTGCCCGCGTGCCTTTCATGATTGATTCCTCCAACTGGGAGGTGATTGAGGCAGGTCTGCGCTGCACGCAGGGCAAGGGTATCGTGAATTCCATTTCGCTGAAGAATGGCGAGGCGGAGTTCCTGCGCGAGGCCACACTGCTGCGCCGCTACGGTGCTGCCGTTGTGGTGATGGGGTTTGATGAAAAAGGGCAGGCCTGTGGCCGCGAGGACCGCGTCGCCATTGCTCACCGTGCGTATGATTTGCTGGTGAATAAGGTCGGCTTCCCGGCAGAAGATATTATCTTTGACCCCAATGTGCTGACGGTGGGCACCGGCATTGCCGAGCATGCCAACCATGCGCTGCATTTCTTCCAGGCTGCGGGTGAAATCCACGCCGCCCACCCGGAATGCCACATCTCCGGCGGTATATCGAATGTCTCCTTCTCGTTCCGCGGCATCAACCCGGTGCGCGAGGCCATGCACAGCGCGTTCCTGCATCATGCATCGCAGAATGGACTGGATATCTGCATTGTGAATGCCGCGCTCATGGATGATTACACGAACATTCCCGCCCACCGCCGCAAGCTGGTGGAGGCCGTGCTGCTCAACAGCGAGGATGATGCCACCGAATGCCTGATTTCCTACGCACAGGAGCTGGCGGCCAACAAGGAAAAGGGGGCTGCCCCCGCAAAGGCCGCAGCCGCCCCGGCAGACTGGCGCAAGGGTACGGTGCAGGAGCGCCTGGCTTACGCGCTGGTGAAAGGTATCAATGAGTACGTGGAGCCTGATACGCGCGAGGCGCTGGAGCTCTGCGGCTCCCCGCTGGCGGTGATTGAAGGCCCGCTCATGGATGGCATGAAGCAGGTGGGTGAGCTTTTCGGAGCGGGGAAGATGTTCCTGCCGCAGGTGGTGAAGAGTGCCCGCGTGATGAAGCAGAGTGTGGCTGTGCTCACTCCTCTGCTGGAGGCTGAACAGGGTGCCGGTAATGCTGCCGGCACGGTGGTGCTGGCCACGGTGAAGGGCGATGTGCATGATATCGGCAAGAATATTGTGGGGGTGGTGCTGGCCTGCAATGGCTTCCGCGTGGTGGATCTGGGCGTGATGGTGCCCTGCGAGGACATCATTGCCGCCGCTCAGCGCGAAAAGGCTGATTTAGTGGCGCTTTCAGGGCTGATTACCCCGTCCCTCAACGAGATGGCCAAGGTGGCCGCTGCTCTGGAATCCGCCGGTATGACCACTCCGCTTCTCGTGGGGGGCGCCACGACCAGTCCGCTGCATACGGCGCTGAAGATAGCACCGCACTACCCCTCTGGTGTGGTCGTGCAGACAGCGGATGCCTCTACCATTGTTCCTGCGGCTGCGGCGCTCATCGGCCCGGGGAAGGTGGAGTTCATCTCCGCCCACAAGGCTGACCAGGAACGCCGCTGCCGCGAGTTTGAACAGAAGGAAGTGCCGTTGCTGCCGCTGGCGGAGGCCCGCGCACAGGCGCTGGTGATTGACTGGGCTGCACAGCCGCAGCCGCAACCCCTGCGCACTGGTATCTTCACCGTGGCGGTGCCGGGTGCTTGCAAGTGCTGCCACGCGGCTCCGGATTTTGCTCTCACCTGGCAGCAGCTGGAGGAAAAGGCAGACTGGAGTATCCTGCTGCATTATTTTGAGATGCAGGATGTGTGGAACCCGGTGCGCAAGGCTCCGCATCCGGATGCCCCCGCCGATAAGGTGGCGGAGGCGCAGAGGCTCATGGATGATGCCCGTCGCCTGCTGGCTGAGGCACCGGCAAAGCTGAAGGCTCGCGCGGTGTTCGGTATCTGGCCCGCGGCCCGGGTGCAGGATGACGTGGTGCTGGAGAATGGTACGGTGCTGCACACCCTGCGCCAGCAGAAGGCCAGCGACCGCCCGAGACTGGCTCTGGCTGACTTTGTGGCTCCGCAGGGGCAGGGGGGCTGCGTGGGTGCCCTCCAGCTTTCCATCACCGGTGGGGCGGAGTGGTCTGCGGAGTTCGATGCCGCTGGTGATACCTATCACTCCATGCTTTGCGCGGCTCTTTGCAGCATGCTGGCCGAGTCTCTGGCTGAATGCGCCCAGGACTGCATCAATGAGGTGTGGCCGGTGGAAGGCAGCTGCGCCATCCGCCCTGCCTGCGGTTATCCCAGCCAGCCTGACCACCGCGAGAAGGAGACCGTGTTTGCTCTGCTGAATGCCACGGAGCACACGGGAGCCACGCTTACGGAGACTGCCATGATGAATCCCGTGGCTTCTGTCTGTGCGCTGCTGTTCAACCACCCCGCTGCGAAGTATTTTGCCGTGGGCCCCATTGCAGATGATCAGCGCTTCGATTACGAACAGCGAAGTGCCCACCAACTGAGCTGATGCAGAAAAGGCCGCCCTTCCAGACGGCCTTTTCTGTTGCTTGATGCGGCGTGAAATCTTAACCGCGATACTTGGCTTTCTGGT
Organism: Akkermansiaceae bacterium; assembly: GCA_015062005.1. Lineage (GTDB taxonomy): Bacteria > Verrucomicrobiota > Verrucomicrobiia > Verrucomicrobiales > Akkermansiaceae > Akkermansia. Next base: position 19,367 of record SUVL01000001.1, on the reverse strand, counting down.
GCTGCCAGATGGCAAAGGCTGCGCAAAGTACGTTCGGCAGCCAGAGCACGATGTAGGGCGTCATGCCGCTGGATTTGCGCGAAAGTTCGCAGAACACCAGTGCCATGAAGTACACCGCGGCTACCAGAATACCGATGGCAAAACCGGTGGAGGTGTCCTTGCGGCGGGCGGTGATGGCCAGCGGCACACCGATGAGCGAGAACACCAGGCAGGCGCAGGCAAAGGAGGCTCGCTGCACCCCTTCCGTCTGGAAGGCCAGCAGGTTCTTCTTGTGACGCATGGCGTTGTAGTAGTTCACATCCTTGCGGACCTCGGACCACAGCTGGGTGGCGCAGGGGAAGGCCGGGTGTACTGCGGCATTGTCGGCGTAGCGCTCTATATCCGCCATGTCCAGCAGCAGGGTGGTTTCGATGTGCTCCAGTACATAGCTTATTTCGCTGTTGGTAAAACGGTTGGGCTTGAGTTTGCGCTGGTCTTTGATGGGGATGTGGATGCGGAGCGGCATGACGGCAATGGCCGGCATGTCTGTCAACGGACCGCCGCTGCGTTCGATGCGGGCGTTCTTCAGGGTGAGCTGGAGCAGACGGGTCTTCGGGTCAAATTCGCCGATGGTTGCGCTTTCGGCATGAATGGCATCGAAGTCAGAGCCCATATCAAGCCCCTTTTCAACGGGATAGACGTGGAGCCCCTTCAAATCATCGCCCTCACGGTGCTCAATATAGAGCTGCACTTTGTCCAGCTTGGTGACACTCTGGCTGGAGTTGAGCAGGTTGCGGGGGTTATCCATGGCGGCCTTCATCACAAGCTCGCTCATGGCATTCTTGCCTTTGGGCGCAACTTCAATGTTGATGTAGTAACAGAGGGCAGAAAGCGCAATACCCATGCCGATGGCCGGGGCGCTGAGACGCCACAGGCTCAGGCCAGCCATACGCATGGAGGTGAGCTCGTTATCTGCTGCAAGACGACCATAGACCAGCAGCACGGCCGTAAGGAAGCCCCACGGTACGGAGAAAGTGAGCGAGAAGGGGATGACCTGCAGAATGAAGTCGATAACGATGGTGGGCGGAGCACCGCTTTCCACCAGGAGTGAGTGCAATTCCTTGAAGAGCTGGCCCAGCAGCAGCAGCATGGTCAGCGAGAGCACCCCCAGGAATGTTACCGAGATGAGTTGCTTAAGAATGTAACGGTCTATTGTTTTCATTGCAACGACACGTATTCTAGCATATTTATATCTTCTTGCAAACAGGAAAATCTCTTTTGCTGTACATTTTTGTCGGAATTGGAGGTGCGTGGAGGGTTGATTCCGCTTGCCATGTCCCTTTTCTCATAGTAAGATACGGGCATGACCTTTTACGAAATACTCAGAGGCATCTTTGAGATTCTGGTGCTCTGGGCATTATTTTACCAACTGTACCGCGCGGTGAAGGATTCTCGCGCCGCGGCAATTCTGGCGGGGCTGATTGCTACGGTCATTCTGGGCTATTTCCTGTTGGAACTGACGCACGCCGTGGTGCTCAAGCACCTGGCCGGGCTCATCATCGGACCAGGTACCATTCTGGTTATCCTATTCCAGCCTGAGCTGCGCACGGCTCTGGCCCGCCTTGGTTCCAACAAACTCATTGCGCGCCTGATTAACAGCCAGCAGGAAAACCAGGACTTCGTCACGCTGGTGAGGGAGTCGGTTTCCTACCTTGTTTCCAAGCGCTATGGGGCGCTCATTGCCATCTGCCGCTCCAACAAGCTGCATGAATATGCCAAAACCGGCACGGAGCTGGATGCCCACTATACCCGAGAGCTCATCGGCACCATCTTCATGCCCAAGACGCTGCTGCACGATGGTGCGGTCATTGTGAACAATGAGCGTATTGTGGCTGCCGCGGCCATTCTGCCGGTTTCCAACCGGGAGCTGAAGGACCGCAGCATGGGGCTGCGCCACCGCGCCGGTATCGGCCTGGCGGAGGCCTCAGACGCCGTGGTTATCATTGTTTCAGAAGAAACCGGCTCTGTTTCCCTGGCTGTGGGCAATGTGGTGCAGCGAGATATTAACCTGGATTTGCTTTCCGAACGATTAACTCAACTTCTTTATTCCCATGCGACGCAGGATAAGATTTCAGAAGTGGCTGACCACTAACTGGCAGGCGAAATTAATATGCCTGGCGGCGGCGGTGGTGGTCTGGTTTATGGTGAACCACCTGCTGGTGCGTTCCACCAGCCCGGAGTGGAGTATTGATGATATCCGGCTTTCGATGCCTGAGTGATTCTGCCCTGATGATGAATGCCTACTTTATAGCAGGAACGGATGTGGCCGTGGGCAAGACTCATGTGCTGACGGCGCTTTTACGTGATTTGAAACAGCGAGGTGTGGCTGCGATGGGGTGCAAGCCTGTGTCCTGCGGTGACCGCAAGGAACTCCGTGCCATGCGTGAGGCTGCCGGTGCCCCCACGCTGAGCCTGGAGCGGATTAATCCCCTCTACCTCCGCACGGCGGCAGACCCGCGCATGGGGGCTGAGTTTGAGCGCAAGCCGGTCTCCATCCCCACGCTGGTGGAAAGCACGCAGAGCCTGGCGGCTCAGTACGATACGCTGCTGGTTGAGGGTGTCGGTGGCTGGGAAACGCCACTTTGCCCGGGCAAGACCATGGCTGACCTTGCGGCATCACTCGGGTTTCCTGTACTGCTTGTGGTGAGCAACAGGCAGGGGGCTGTGAGCCAGGCGCTCATGGTGGTGCGCGCCATTCGCGAGCGCGGCCTGGAATGCCGCGGTATCATTCTCAACCAGCAGGCTGAGGAATGGGATACCGCCGCCGTAACGAATCGTGCCATGCTGGAGGAATACACCGGGCTGCCCGTGCTGGCTGAACTCATCTACGGTGATGATGAGTTGGATTCTGGCTTGATTCTCAACTGGGGACTTCTAAAAAGTCACCAAATTTGAATTTGGCGAGCCGCAGGCGAGCGGAAACTTGAGCCCGCAAGGGCGACAGAATCATAGCCCAGCGTGGAGCCGCCACGCGGCGGAACGCTGGGTTTGGAATAAAACATAACCGGAACCCCGACCAACGTGGAGGGGTGGCAGGGAGGCCTCCGCTTTCGCCTTGATTTGCCTGCCTCACAATGGTATTATGCAAGCGTGTTGTAAATAATATGTCGCATAGCTTTTCCAATCTGAATGTGCATCTTATATTCCATACCAAGAGCGGCACCTGCATTATGGATGAATCCGATTTGGCACGCGTGTTTCGCTATATCGGTGGTTTGATACACTCGTTATCGGGATATGCCTATATCGTGGGAGGTCGACCGGATCACATACACATTCTTACCACATTACCTTTAACGAAATCAGTGTCAGATTTTGTGCGTGAAATAAAAGCGAACACCAGCCGCTGGATAAAAGGAATTGACACGAAATACCATCATTTTGCATGGCAGGAAGGATATGGCGTATTTTCCGTGAGTGAATCGAATAAGGCTTCAGTGATTAACTACATACTCAAGCAAGAGGAACATCATCGCCAGTACAGCGCACAGGAAGAGTTTAACATATTCCTGCGCAAACACGGACTTCAGAAAGAATAGTCTGGAGAAATAACCATATCGCGATACTAGAATTGCATGGGTAAATTGCTATCATCGGCCTCCCTGCCACCCACTCACTTCGCTCGGGGTTCCGGGTATAATTAACACCAAACCCAGCGTTCCGCCGCGTGGCGGCTCCACGCTGGGCTATTATTATGCCGCCCTGACGGGCTCAAAATTCCGCTACGCTGACGCTCCGCAAACTACTCTACAAATTCAAATTTAGTGAGTTTTCAGAAGTACCCAACTGATTTACTTGCAGAAACGCCCCGGTTCCGAGAGGAACCGGGGCGTTTTTCAAATGGAAAAAGGCATTAGTTGGCCTTGAGGGCGGAGGATGCCTTGAAGCTCACCACGGAGCTGGCCGGGATGGTCATGGCCTCGCCGGTGCGGGGGTTGCGACCGGTGCGGGCGGGGCGCTTCTTGGTCTCGAACGTGCCGAACCCGACAAGCTGAACCTTCTCCGTGGCCACAGCCTTGGTGATGGCGGCGAGCGTGGCGTTCAATGCATCGGCGGCGCACTTCTTGGTTGCATCCGGACCGAGTTCCTTCTGAATGGCATCAATAAGCTGAGTCTTATTCATAATGTTAAGGGGGATTGCGGTAACGGGCAGAATATAGCATCCTAATACCCTCAACGCAAGCTATAAATGTGTTTCTTTCAAAAAAAAGGGTCAGTTTTTTTCAATTTTTACGATATCGGTCAGCTTGTGATACGAAATTACCCGAGAGTCACACATATCAATCACATACGGTGTTGCGTGGCGGAACCAGGCGCCGGTATTGAAAATTTGCCGGGTTCCGAACTTCCAGGAGCCGGAGCGGTGCATATGCCCGAAGATGATAATTTCTGCCCGGGGGAAGAAACGGCGGGCAAAATGTTCAGCACGCCGGCCGCAGGTGAGCCAGCTCCAGACAATGCCCAGCGGTCGCTGGGGTGGCCAGAAGCAGTGCATGAAACCGCGCAGCAGAGGGTTCCGGAGCCCCTCCCTCCGCATGATGGGCGGGGTGAGCTGGCACATCTCACGGGATAGCTCCAGCCGCCGCTCCAGGTTTTCATCGGCATCGGGGTAGCTGCGGATGAGTTCCTGGCATGCCTCTTTGTTGCGCAGGTATTCCCAGCTCCAGGGTGCCACTTCCTTGTGCAGGGCGTGGCCGTGCATGGCCACCACGCGTCCCCCCCAGAATCGTGCCAGCATGGCAGGGACATCGGGGTCGTGGTTGCCGGAAATTTCCACCAGCTGCACTTTGTTTTGCGCGCAAAGGCTCCGCAGCTCTTCCCGCGCGGCTATTCCGGCGGCCTGCCAGGCGCAGGGGCGGGTTTCGGCCAGGTCTCCTGCCACCACCAGCATACCGATACCGCGGAGCAGGGGCTCCAGGGTGGCAACGGGGGGCACCTCGCTGCGTTCGTGTCCCAGGTGCAGGTCGGAGATGAAGCGCACGGTGCTGCCGGTCTCCGGCTCAATGTCGATGATGCAGCTCATGGCTCAAAATCAGAGGGCGCGCTGCCGCACAGCTTCGTAGAGGCACACGCCCGTGGCCACGGAAACATTCAGGCACGGCACTTTGCCCGCCATGGGAATGCGTACCAGGAAATCGCAGTTCTCCTCGGTCAGCCGGCGCATGCCATCGCCTTCCGCTCCCATGACCAGGGCAATGCCGCCCCTGAAATCAATATCGTAGAGGGAGCGGTCGCCGTGGTCGGAGGTGCCCACAAACCAGATGCCGGCATCCTTCATCTGCTTCATGGTGCGGGCCAGGTTGGTCACCTGCACGAAGGGCACATTCTCTGCGGCACCCACAGAGACGCGCAGAACAGTTTCGGTAATGCCGACGGATTTATCCTTCGGGGCGATGACGGCAGCCACGCCGGCACCATCGGCCGTGCGCAGGATGGCACCCAGGTTGTGCGGGTCCTGCACGCAGTCCAGCACCAGGTAGAGCCCCTGGGGCTGCTCGCTCAGAATATCTTGCAAATCGCCCTCCGGGCGGGGTTTCACCACGATGGTGGCGGCAGGCTTCTTCTCGAATCGGGCTTCTGTTTTGGCTGTGTGCTTGTTGGCGCGAGCGGTGCGGTCGTTGAATTTCATGCGAGGTCTTGAGTTAGAATGTTGAGGGCTTCTCCGGCCATCATGAAGCCGAAGGTGCCGGTGATATGCGTAGCAGAGCCGAATCCGCTGGCGCAGCCGATGCCGCCCTTCTGGCCGGCTTCGCGTTCGCAGCTCACCGTACCATCGCATTTCGGGAAACGCGGTCGTTCCGGTGAGTAGACGCAGCGGATTCCGATTTCGGGGCATTTGTCCTGCAAGGGCAGAGCGTATTCCTTGCGAAGAGTCTTGCGCAACTGGGAGAGCATATTGTCCCCGCCGCTGCGGGCCAGGTCTGCCACTGAGATGCAGCCGGCGTCTATGCGCCCGCCGGCACCGCCGCAGGTCACCAGCGGTATGCCGCGCTTGTAGCATTCGGCAATGAGGTGGGCTTTCGGGCGCATGCTGTCAATGGCATCCACCACTACATCCGGCCGGGTGTCAAAAAGTCGCCCGGGGTTGGAAACGGTGTAGAAGGCCATGATTTCCTCCACCTGCACACCGGGATTGATGGCGCGGAGGCGTTCGCCCATAGCCTCAACCTTGGCGCGGCCGTAGTTGCCATCCAGCGCGTGAATCTGCCTGTTTGTGTTGGTGATGCAGAGGTCATCCATATCCAGCAGGATGATAGTGCCCACCCCGCTGCGGGCCAGTGCTTCCGCTGCCCAGGAACCCACCCCCCCAATGCCCACCACGGCCACGCGGGCAGCAGCCAGTCGCTCGGCCGGGGTTATCCCATACAGGCGGGCAATGCCGCCAAATCGTTCCACATCCATCATTTCTCGTCGTATGCGCGCATGATTCGTTCTATTTTCACGGCCCTGCCGGTGCTGGTGTCAACCTCAAGCACTACGCCATTCACCATGGCTGGGAAACCGGCAATCGGGAATCGGTTGGGCAGGTTGGTGATGAGCCCCTGCAGCACGCTTCCGGCATCGCGGCCGATGACTCCGTCGCGGCTGCCGCACATGCCGGCATCAGTCAGATAGGCTGTTCCTCCGGGCAGAATGCGTTCATCGCCGGTCTGCACATGCGTATGTGTGCCGATGACCGCGCTGGCCACGCCATCCATGCGGTAGCCCATGGCTATCTTTTCGCTTGTGGTTTCACCGTGGAAATCCACCAGCACGGCCTGGGCTCCGGCTTCGCGCAGCCGCAGGGCTTCATCGTATCCCTGGGTGAAGGGGTTTTCGGCACCTGGGCGCATGTAGGTGCGGCCCATCAGGCAAAGCACACCGAGTTTCCCAGCGGGGGTATCGATGATGCAGCTGCCGTATCCCGGGGTGCCGGGTTGCAGGTTGAAAGGACGCAGTACGTTCGGCGCTTCGGGCAGCCAGGGAATCAGGTCAGATTGGTCCCATGCGTGGTCGCCGAGGGTGATGACGTTCACCCCGTTTTCCATGAACTCCCGCGCCAGCCGGGGAATGATTCCCTTGCCCCCGGCCGCATTTTCGCCATTGACGATGACGGCATCCACCGCGTATTCGGCCTGCAGCTCCGGAAGGGCGCGGTATAAAGCACAGCGCCCGGGCTCACCCACCACGTCTCCCAGAAAGAGGATAACCATCAGTGCTGGGCTTTGGGTCCACAGGGCACCACCGTCACCGGAATGCTAGCGGCACGCACCAGCTTTTCAGCGGTGTTGCCCAGCAGAATGGAGGTGAGCAGGGAGTGGTGGCGGTTGCCGATAACCAGCTGGGTGATGTTGTGGCGGCGGCAGAACTGATGCACGCAGTCTACAATATCGTCACTTTCCTCTGCCTTGGCATAAATCGGGATGCCCCACTTTTTGCTGATTTGCTCACCGAGCTGCTTGGCGCGGGCATCGGCGATGCTGAGCACGGCCTGGCAGGCGTCCATGCGCTGGTAGTCCACATTGGGAAGGCTGCCGGGAATATCGCCGGCCCCCATGCTGGTGCCGCCGGTGAGGCTGCCCGCTGCATCAATGATGCAGGGCTCCACTGCATGCAGCAGGTACATCTTGCCCCCTGTCTTGCACACCATCTCTGCGGCGAAGTCAAGCACGGCCTGCCCTTCTTCTGTAAAATCGGTTGCTGCTAAGATTCTGACCATGCACGCATGTTACCATGTTTTGCCAGAATAGCCAAGAATAATCTGCATGACATTCGTCCGTTCCAGTGGTTTTTGAGGACTCTGGTGCAGAACTATCCCACATGTGTCCCAAAGATTATGGGAAAATAGCCCTGAACGATATAAGAGCATAGTGTTCTGTGAGAAAATTCGTAGTGGGGTATCAGACGCCTCACCATCGGCAGTAAGCATGCATTTGTGGCTCTATCGGCGCAAGCCGCTAACTTTCAATTTGTCAATCGTAAATTGTCAATTGTAAATCCACGTGTCCCAAATCTTTGGGACACGTGTGGAACTACCCGCCCTCGGGAGCTTTTATCTTGACTATTCAGGAAGAAAGGTTAGAATAGCAGCAGATTTTCTTTCTCTCGCTCTGATGAAACAGTTTTTTCTCATTTTGCTGGTTTGTGCGCTCGGTTACTTCTTTGCTCCGCAGGTGCTTGGTATCAAGACTAAATCCAAGGAGCAGTATGTGAACGCTGTTGATTATTCCTCGGAAGATGGTGAGCTGTACGGACAATTCCGTTCAGTGCATGATAAGATGGTGCCCGTGGCAACGGTCTCCTTTGTGCTGGATCTGGAAATGGCTGAAGAAGTGCAGGAACCCACGCGCCTCATGTACATTGAGACTAATCATAAGCCTTTTGGCCTCATGCTTACCAAAGCGGGCCTTGTGGGATGCTGGGATGGCTCTCCCTGGGGGGTGGATGCCGCCCTCCCTATGTCCGCATTGCTTGATAATCCGAATATTATCCGGGTGAATGGGCGCGATTGCCTTGCTCTCACGGCCCTGGTGTGTGGCAGTGTGGACCGCCGGGAAAAGACCCCGGGGCTCACAGTGGTGGATTCCTCCGGCGAGGTGTTGCTGCGTTACCCCGCGCTCAACTCTTCGTACAACCGGGAGCATAGGCGCATGAGTATGCATGGGGAACTGGTGACGCACGTGATGATTGCCCCCAGGCTTTTATCTGTCCGGGCAGCCGGGAAGCGCACGGCGCGCCTGGAGAAGATTGTTTCCCTCAAGCCGGGCAATGCCATGGTTGCATTTGGCGGCGGCGGTGTGGTGCTGCTGATTCTGGCCGCTCTCTGGCCCAGGGAGCGCCGCCCTGAGAAGGCGGATAACAGCGCGCTCAGATTGTAGAGCCTTTCCCACGATTGACCCGGGCGGCAAATGAATCCCAGTCCTGCTCGTATACCCACGAGCCGTGGTCTGAACGGCAGCGGCGCGTAAACCCGTAGCGCTCGGAAAACCTGGTGCCGGCCGGGGTCACATTGTCCGTCACCACACGCTTGCACTGGTAGCCGGAGTAGGCCTGCACCGCTGCTTGCAGCAGGCGGCGGGTCACTCCGTGCGGCCTTGCTTCCTCGGCTACCACAATGCAGGAAAGAAACATATGCAGCGGCAGGGCTGATACGTCTGCCACATCGGCCAGCTCCATGAAGTGGTCATTGAAACGGCCGGCCGCCAGCAATTTATATACCCGCGGCTGAACCGGAAACAAATTCACAAAGCCGACAATGCGCCCGCCCAACCCGGCGGCAATGGTGCAGAGAGGGTACCGCTGGTACCAGCTCCAGGTTTCCTGAGGCGGGGTGATGAACTCCGGCCCGTAAAACTGCAGCTCCAGCGCTTCCATTTCCTCAAAGTGCTGGTAGGTCAGTTCCTGGATGATTTCAATGTTCATGTGCCGCGGATTATACAGAAGGGAAGGGGCTTTTCAATAAGAAAAATACCAAAAGACGCATTATGTCTAAGCTTATTCTCGACAAACCGGTGGGGATGTGATTTAGTATTGCCACGTTTATCTTTTTCTCACGCATATGAAGTCCTACACGATTTTCCAGAAGTCTGACGATGCAACGGTGAACGCATTCCTTGAGTGGATGCGCAACCAGGAGCGCAATGTGTACCGCGCCGCTCTCCGCGAGCTGGGCGCCCTCAAGAAACTGCGCCCTCAGTACATGCAGCAGAAGCCTGTGGCTGAGCAGTTTGAGTGGATTAAGAAGATGCTCGCCTGGAAGCCTGCTGAGACCATCGCCGACCACTTGCTGCAGGTGTGGCTGATTCGTAAGCATGAGACGATGCTGGTGAGCTTCATCGAGAAGCTGGGCATTGAGCACAACGGCCACGGTGTGGTGGATGTGCTGCCCGAGACCCTGGATGCCGACAAGCTCAAGGAAGCCGTGGACTCCCTGTTCGAGAATTATCCCGCTGGTGCCGTCTCTGTGTACCTGCACATGTTCCAGAACCAGACCGAGGAAGGCTGGCCGGAGCTGCAGGCTATCCTGGATAGCGACGAGCGCGTTACCATCAAGTAACTTTCACACTGTAGAAGCGGTCGGCCCGGGCCTCCATCTGCCCGCCGGCCGCTTTTCTTTTTCTGCACCACACCCCATGACGGAGGACGAGCAATTCATGATGCTGGCCATGCGCGAGGCGGAGAAGGCCCGCGCCGCTAATGAGGTGCCCTGCGGCTGCGTGGTGGTGAAGGAGGGCAGGGTGATTGCCCGCGGCTGGAACCAGGTGGAAACCCTCAAGGATGCCACCGCCCACGCAGAAATGCTGGCGCTGACCGCCGCTGAGGCCGCAGTGGGTGATTGGCGGCTGGAGGGCTGCACCGTCTACGTGACCAAGGAGCCGTGCCCCATGTGTGCCGGGGCTCTGGTGCATTGCCGCCCGGACCGCGTTGTGTTCGGTATTCCCGACCCCCGGGGAGGAGCCTGCGGTGGGTGGATTAACCTGCTGGATTCCAATCCCCCGCTCAATCACAAATGCGAAGTGCAGAGCGGAGTGCTGGGCGCTGCCTGCCTGGAGCAGTTTCAGTCATTTTTCCGTGCGGCACGTGCCGCTGCTAAGGAACGCAAACGCCGTGAACGAGAGGAGGCTGCCGATGCTGCCGCAGATTGAAATCTATGTGAATGTGGAGAATGACTGGGTGACGGACACCCTGGCCGGGAGCTTCCGCGAGGCCTTGCAGGCTCTCCTGCCGGAGCTGCTCATGGCCCCCCAGGGCCCGGACCACGTGCTCAGCGGGTTGGAAACTGTGGAAATCTCCATTGTGGATGACCCCACCATTGCAGAGGTACACGGCGAGTTCCTGGATGACCCCACAGCGACTGATGCCATCACATTCCCGTATGGCGAGGTGCTCGTGAGCTGTGATACGGCAGCCGCATATGCCTCTGCTCACGGTCTCTCGCGGGAGGAAGAACTCTTCCGCTACATGGTGCACGGACTTACGCATCTGCATGGTTATCTGGATTACGAACCGGCGGACCGCGAGGCTCTCTTTGCGGTGCAGGAACCGCTGGTAAAGCGCTATTTCCCGTGCAAAATAACAAGGGATTTAGATTGACTTGTCAGTGGTAACAGGGTATACACTCTCTCGTCATGAGTTTTATTCCGTGGATGATGATGGGTGCAGCCTCCGTGGCTGTCGACCAGATGGAATGGCTGCCCCAGCCTGGAGAAACCGGGTATACGGCCGCCCCGCGGCACCACCTGCGCTGGATGATGGAGAATGACTCCGCCATTGTTAACGACCGTAACTACACGCACGGCACGCGCATTGACTATCTGCATGATTTTGCCCTGGAGCCGAATCATGCTGTGGGTTTCAGCTTTACACAGAATATCTACACGCCATATACCCACGCTGCCGGCGCCGTGGAGCGTGAACATCCGTACGCCGGGTATCTGGCCCTGGGTGTGGCACATTTGTACCGAGGGGAGGATGTCGGCAACTGCGTGGAGTTCCAGCTGGGCACCACCGGCAAGGCTTCCGGTGCCCGGGAGGTGCAGGATATGGTTCACAAGGCTTGCCGGCTGGAGCGCTGGCACGGCTGGAATGACCAGATCCGCGGCGAGGTGACCTTCCAGCTTTCGGCCCAGCAGGATTACCGGCAGGCCTGGGCGGAATCTTCACTTTCCAACGGCTGGCAGACAGATGGTATCTTTTACACCCGCGAGGAGCTGGGCACCGTTTCCATTGCTGGCGGCGCTGGTTTCAGTTTCCGCGTGGGCCACAATCTGCCCCCTGCCATGCAGGTGACGCGCAATAACTCCGCCACCTTCGGCAGCGGCACCATCCGTAAACCGGATTATGACCCGGCAGATAGTTCCTATTTCCTGGTGATGGGCGCTTCTGTGGATTACGTGGCGCGCGATATGTTCATCGATGGTGGGGTTTTCCATGATTTCGACCGTACTTGCGGGGTCCTGCCCTGGCAGGTGGAAGGCCGCCTGGGCCTGGGTGTGCGCCGCAAAGGGGTGGATTACTATGCGGGGGCCTTCATCCGCTCCCGCGGCTACCGCACGCAGCGCGACAACACGGCGCTGGGTACTTTCTCCATGACCTTCAACTGGTAAATGACGGCATTGCTCAAAGGGGGATTGATGGCGCTGGGCGCGGCTTGTGTGCTGTTGCTGGCGGGTGCGTTCCCCCTGCTGGGCGCACCGGCGGTATACCGCAGCGGCGCCATGCTGCTGCTGGGGGCGCTGGTGGTGCTGCTCTGCCTGTGGGGGGGCTGGCGCCTGGCTGCCGGAAGGCGGGGGCAGCTGGTTTTCGGCCTCGTTTTTCTGTTCTTTACGGTAACCGGGCTCAGCATGCTGGTGCAGTACGGCGCCAAGGCCCTGGAGTACGCCGGCATCGGAGGCCCTATGTGGGCGGGTGCCGTGGGTATGGGCTGCGTGGCTCTTACCGGAGTGGTGTTCATGGCGGTGTTCGGCTTTTTGTGCTACCGGGTCATGAACCAGCGCGTGCTCTGGCTGGCTGGTGTGCATTGGGCTCTGGCCCTGCTGGGAACAGGGGCTTTTGTGGATGCCGCCTGTGAGGTGCGCATGCCGGTTACCCTCCCGGCGGATGCCAAGACTGAGCTCACCGAGCTCTTCCTGGATGATGGCCGGCATATACCCCTCGGCTTCCGGCTCCGGATTGATGCATTCACGGTGCGCCATTATGACGATGCCACCTACACCATCTACGCCTTTGAAAATGGCCGGCCCGGCCAGGCCCGGCAAGTGGAGCGCAGGGGTGAGACGCTGCACCTGGGCGCCGAAAGCTGGCCGGTGAGCGAGCTGAAAACAGCCCCGGGTATGCCGCATCCCTTCCTGATGCTGCCGGGAAATCCCGCCCGGGTGCTGGTGCAGAATCCCGGCACTGTCAAGGATTATTGCGCCAGTGTGGTTGCCTTTACTGACCACCGCGGGCGCCCCGAAACGCACAAGGCCGAGCTGCGTGTGAATACCCCCTTTGCCTGTAAGGACTGGCGCTTCTCCCTTTCTTCATATCGCCAGGCGGGAGATACCACCGAAGTGCTCCTTCAGGCGCGCCGCGCCCCCGGGCGTTTTGCCGCGCTTGCCGGCATGGTGGGCGTCATTATCTGCACGGCGGTGTGGTGCTGGTGGAGAAAGGAGGAACAGGCATGATTACGCTCGTCTACTCCCTTTCGATTTTTACCCTCCTGCTCTGCCTGGGCAGTGTGCTGGCCGCAGCTCTGCGCCGCACCCCGGATAGTTGCCGCGCGTTCGATGCCGCCTGGGTGGGGGCTCTGTTGCTCTTTGCGGCGGATTGGGTGCTCGCCCAGGCCCCTCCCTTTGGCAACATGCGGCATGTGCTGGCATTCTTCCCGCTGGTCATGGTGCCGGCCGCGCATTACCTGCGGCGTTTCCGTGGGTTGGAACTCACCGCATGGCTGGCCGGTGCTTCCGCCCTGGCGCTGGTGGGGGCCCTCTGCATGCCGCTGCAGGCTGGTTGGCGCCAGATGCCCGCCTTGCAATCCCCCTGGTTTGTGCCGCACGTGACGGCCTATGTGATTTCTTACGGCCTCATGACGGTGGCAGCCATGCTCACGCTGGCATCATACCGCCGCGGGCAGCTCCTTGCCGCTGCGGGTGAGATGGTGCGGCTCTCGCTGCCCTTCATGACTTTCGGCCTGTGGAGTGGGGCGCTCTGGGCAGATGCCGCCTGGGGTGGTTACTGGGCCTGGGATATCAAGGAAGCCTGGTCGCTGCTCACCTGGTGTATCTACCTCATCTATCTGCATGTAGAGCGTTACCCCGCTTTTGCCGGCTGGCGGCGTCCGCTGCTGTTGCTCGGTTTTGCTGCGGTGGTGGTCACTTTCCTGGTGGTCAACCTGATGCCGAAGATAGAATCCATGCATTCCTATGCGCAGTGATTCCCCCCCCCAGTGTTTGAGTATGCGGCGTGGCACATGTGTCCCAAAGGTTATGGAAAAATAGTCCTAAACAACATAAAGGCATAGTATTCTGTGTGAAAATTCGTAGTGGGGTATCTCCCGCCTCACCATCGGCAGTAAGCTTTTATTTGTGTCTCTATCGGCGTAAGCCGCTAACTTTCAATTTGTCAATCGTAAATTGTCAATCGTAAATCCACGTGTCCTAAATCTTTGGGACACGTGTGGCGGCGTGGCAAATGGCATTTTTTAGCCTTTTCCTCAGGGGGGAGTTCTGCTAGAATACCCGTGTTATGATGCTGGAGTTCTACAAGATGACCGCTGCCGAAAGTGACTTTGTGGTGGTGGATAACCGTGACCAGTCGCTCAGCAGCATGCTGACCAGGGAGAATATCGCGGATATCTGCAACCGCCGTTTTGGTGTGGGCGGCGAGGGGCTCATTGTCGTGGAACCGGCCCAGGGTAAGGCCACTGCCCGTATGCGTTGCTACCAGTCTGATGGCACTGAAGCAGGGTGGAGCAACTCCGCAGCCTTCTGCTTTACCGCCTTTGTGGATTTCCTGATGGATAACAACCTCCGGAAATTCCGCTTTGAGACCTCGAACGGTCTGGTGCGCGGCACGGTGAATGAGGACGATAGCGTGACTATCCAGCAGACGGAACCGCAGGAACCCCGGCTGACCGGGCAGGCCTATATCGTATTCCGCGGTGAGGTCATCATCTGCGAAGCTTGATTTCACCATGGTTCCCGCGCCCATTCACCCGCTCGATACGAAAGGCCGCCCCATCATCCTGGTGGGGCTCATGGGCTGCGGCAAGACCACCGTGGGCAAGGCGCTCAGCAAGCGCACCGGCATGCCCTTGCTGGATACGGATGCCATCATCGAAGAGCAGATTGGCAAACCTATCCCCGCAATTTTTGCAGAGCAGGGGGAAGCCCACTTCCGCGCACTGGAAACGGCGCTGCTGCGCTACCTGCTGTATAATCCCACTCCCAGTCCGTCCATCATTTCCACAGGTGGCGGCATTGTGGTGCGGCCGGAGAACCGCGAGCTGCTGCGCAAGCTGGGCTTCACCGTGTGGCTGAATGTCTCCATCAACGCCCTGCTTACCCGCACCGCCAAGAGCACCAACCGCCCGCTGCTGCAGAATACCGACCGCCGGGCTGTCTTCGAGCGACTGGATTCCGAGCGCCGCGAGTTCTACAAGCAGGCTGCCCACTACTGGCTGGAGGCCTCCCGCATGGATGTGAACACCGTGGCGGTGAACGTGTGCAACGAGGCGGAACGCTTCTTTGCTGCCTTCCGAAACTGATTTTTGGGGCTGACCCGCATTAGTTGCTTGACGCGAATGCCGGTTTTGTGATAGGATTAGGGCATAGAATCACGTATTTCCAGCAAGAATTTTAAAGATATGAAACCTGCAACATTCAACTGCACCGTACTGCGCGACGGCCACCAGTCCCTGGCGGCTACCCGTATGTCCACCGAGCAGATGCTCGAAATCGCCCCCATCCTCGACACCATGGGCTTTTCCGCTCTGGAAACCTGGGGTGGCGCTTCCATCGACTCCGGTCTCCGCTTCCTGGGCGAGCACCCGTTCGACCGTCTGGATACCCTCAAGAAGCTGGCTCCCAAGACCCCGCACATGATGCTGCTGCGCGGCCAGAACCTCGTGGGCTACACCCACTATGCCGATGACGTGGTGGAGGCCTTCGTGAAGCTCAGTGCCAAGCATGGCATGAACATCTTCCGTATCTTTGACTGCCTGAACGACCCGCAGAACATGCGCACCTCCATCAAGGCCGCCAAGGAAGCCGGTGCCCAGGCCCACGGCACCATCTGCTACACCACCTCCCCGGTGCACAACCTGGAGTACTTCGCCAAGCTGGCCAAGGAAATCGCCGATATGGGCGCCGATGCCATCGTCATCAAGGATATGGCCGGCCTTATCCCCCCGGCAGAGACCGCAGCCCTGACCAAGGCCATCAA
The DNA here is from genome assembly GCA_015062005.1 of Akkermansiaceae bacterium. Taxonomy (GTDB): domain Bacteria; phylum Verrucomicrobiota; class Verrucomicrobiia; order Verrucomicrobiales; family Akkermansiaceae; genus Akkermansia. Next base: position 3,425 of record SUVL01000001.1, on the reverse strand, counting down.
GGATGCCACCAACCTCCCCGTGTGGATTCACACCCACGAGACCGCCGGTCTCGGCGCCGCCACCTACGTGGCTGGTATCAATGCCGGTGCTGATGCCGTGGACGTGTCCATCGCCCCCTTCGCCAATGGTACCGGCCAGCCGGACTGCATGCGCATGCTCGCCCTCATGAACGGCTATGAGCGCGCCCCGAAGCTGGAGGACGAGGCCGACTTCAAGAAGAAGCTTTCCGAAATCTCCGGCATGCTCCAGCCGGTGTACGACAGCCTTTCCCGCTTCACCAGCCACGCCAATGAAATCGTGAACAGCGATACGCTGCGCTACCAGGTGCCCGGCGGTATGCTCTCCAACTTCCGCAGCCAGCTCAAGGAGATGAACATGACCGACAAGTTCGAGGAAGTGTTCGCAGAAATCCCCGTGGTGCGCGAGGCTCTGGGCTGGATTCCGCTGGTGACTCCCACCTCCCAGATTGTAGGTGTGCAGGCCATGATGAACGTGAAGTTCGGCCGCTGGAAGAACATCACCCCGCAGTGCGCCGATGTGGCCCTGGGCTACTACGGCCGCACCCCCGCCCCCGTGGACCCCGAGCTGCAGGCCCTCTGCGCCAAGAAGATGGGCAAGGAACCCATCACCTGCCGCCCCGCCGACCTCATCAAACCCGGCATGCAGGACCTGCGCGACAAGCTCACCGCCAAGGGTATGCCCGCCACGGATGAGAACTGCGTCATTTACTGCATGTTCCCGCAGCAGCTGGAAGACTACTATGCCGGCAAGAAGCCCGAGCCGCCCACCACTCCCAAGCAGGAGAACTTCGGCGCTCCCGCCGCTCTCTCCACCGTGGGTGTGGCTGCCGCCATCTCCGGCCGCAACATGAAGCTCAACATCATGGGCCGCGAGTACGACGTGACCATCGAGGAGAAGTAATCCTTTTCCCGCTCCCCTTCAAACGCTGCGATTCCCTTTGGAATCGCAGCGTTTCTGCTTTAGCGCGGGCTCGCTTCCCTCCCCCCCTGTTATGGCTCCGGCAATTAAAGATTATTGCTTTGACGGAACGAAAAATTGGAATCTGTCGGGATGTACAAAGGACAAATTACAAAGGACAATTTAGGAGTTCCGCTCGCCTTAGGCTCGCCATTTTAAACGGCTGCGGCGGAGCCGCAGGGAACTTTCAAATTGTACTTTGTCCTTTGTACATTGTACTTTCAAACATCAATTTAGTGAGTTATTAGAGTTCCCAATTATCATTTGTCCGGCGATGAACACAGCCCGCTCCGGGGGAGGGAGCGGGCTGCGGAAATAGTCGGGCGGGAGCTGCGGCTTACTTATTCAGCAGCTTCTCCAGCAGGGCCTGGGAGTTATCGGCCAGCTTGGCGGGGTCATCGAGCATGCCGGCGCGGAGCAGGGCGGTGTTGATGAGCTGGTCGGCCAGGAGGGTGGCCAGGGCTTCATCCTTGCTGCGGAGCTCGGCGAGCTTCATGACGATGGGGTTGTGCGGGTTGAAGGCAATCTCCGGGTGGGTTTCGGGCACTTCCTGGCCCATGGCGCGGAGGTAGGCCTTGATTTCCGGGGAGATATCGCCCTCGCCCTGCAGGGCAATGGCCGGGGCGCTGGTCACGCGGTCGCTGGTGCTCACCTTGCTGAAGCGGTCCTTGAAGGTATCGCTCACCCAGGTGGTGAGGCCCTCGGCCTCGGCGTCATCCAGGCCGGGCTGGTCAGGCTGGGCTTCCAGCGGGGGCAGCTCCAGGTCAGCGCGGTCGATGGACTTGATACCCTTCTCACCGAACTTCATGAGGCTTTCGACCACGAACTGGTCGCCGCCCTCGGTGAAGAAGCCCACCTCGAAGCCGCGGGCCTTCAGCGCATCCAGATAGGGGGAGTTCTCCAGCTGGCTGCGGCTGGCGCCGTAGAGCACGTAGATATCCTTCTGGTTCTCCTTCATGCGGGACACGTAGTCCTCGAAGCTGGTGAGCTTGCCAGCCTCAGTGAAGGTGGATTCGAAGCGCACGAGCTTGCCCAGGGCATCCTTGTGCTCCCAGCTGGTCACGATACCCTCCTTGATGTAGCGGGAGAAGGTGCGCCAGAATTTCTCGTAGGTCTCGGTCTCATTCTTAGCCACGCCCTCCAGGTGCTTGATGAAGCGCTTGGTGATGATACCGGCCACCTTGCGCAGCAGGGAATTATCCTGCAGCATCTCGCGGGAGATATTCAGCGGCAGGTCCTCGCTGTCCACCACACCGGCCAGGAAGCGCAGCCACTCCGGCAGCAGCTTCTCGGGCTTGCTATCGATGAGCACCTTGTGGCAGTAGAGCGATACCATCGGCTCGCAGCGGCCGAAGCCCATGGCCTCCGGGTTTTCCTCCGGCACAAAGAGCACGGAATTGAGCACGATGGGGGCATCGGCGCTGAAGTGCATGTAGCTCAGCGGCTTGCTCTCCGTGTGGGCAATGAACTGGTAGAAGCCCTCGTATTCCTCCGGGCTCACGTCCTTCTTGTTCTTCATCCAGATAGCCTGCACGGTATTGAGGTGCTCGCCATTGAAATCGATGGGGAAGCCCACGAAGTTGCTGTACTTGGAAAGGATGTAGCGGGTGTGGTCGCCCTTGGAGAAGTTTTTGGCATCCTCCTTCAGGAAGATCCTGATGCTGGTGCCGCGCGGGGTATCGGCTGCGGCCTCGCTGAGTTCGTAGCCCTCCTGGCCATCGCTCGTCCACAGCACGGGGGCAGCCTCCGGCTGCCAGGAGCGGGTGGTCACCTCCACCTTATCCGCAGCCATGAACACGCTGTAGAAGCCCACACCGAACTGGCCGATGAGGTCCTGGGTGCCGCCCTTGCTCTCTTTCATGGCTTCCAGGAACTTCTTGGTGCCGGAGTGGGCAATCGTGCCCAGGAACTCCACCACCTCATCCTGGGTCATGCCGATACCGCTGTCGGCGATGGTGAGGGTGCCAGCCTCTTCATCCGTCGTGATGGTGATGCGAAGCTCGCGCTCCGGCTCGTAGATGGCGGTCTGCGTCAGATGCTTGAGGCGCAGCTTCTCCAGCGCATCGGAAGCGTTGGAAACCAGCTCTCGCACGAACACCTCGCGGTCGCTGTAAAATGCATGAATCACAATGTCCAGCAGCTGCCGGACCTCCGTCTGGAACTGATGCGTATTTGCCATAGTTTCGATTCTTTTTAAGTTTGCCGATTATTCTACTTCCCCCGTTCCAAAGGTCAAGCGGGTATTGTGGCAGCAACCACACGTGTTTCAAAGATTTGGGACACGAGGATTTACGATTGACAATTTACGATTGACAAATTGTAAACTGGCGCCATTCTTTCGACACTTAGGAAGCCAATTTAAGCCCCCTCTCTTGTGTGCATTTGGCGTGTGCTGTTTTTATATCATTCTATACCCTCTGATGTCAATCCATTTTTGGAGCGATTT
>SUVL01000047.1 GCA_015062005.1 Akkermansiaceae bacterium | reverse complement strand
CGCTTGTGAATTTTGGTCATGTTGATGAGTGTGTTGTGTTTTTTGAGGTTATTCTACACTCATCCAGACTTTTGCGCAAGCTAAGCTGAATTAGCTCTGTGTCCTAAATTCGGGTGGCAGCATACCCCTCTGCCCGACAAATTGGAATTTGTAAGTACAATGTACAAAGGACAAAGTACAATTTGAAAGTTCCCTGCGGCTTTGCCGCAGCCGTTTAAAACGGCGAGCCTAAGGCGAGCGGAACTCCTAAATTGTCCTTTGTAATTTGTCCTTTGTACATCCCGACAGATTCCAATTTAGCGGGCAAATCAGTATTCAACAAAAGAGCCTTGTCAAAGAGCCTTACAGAGACTAAAATGCACACATGTTCTATTCTGAGGAAGCCAGGCACTTTGTGGAGCAATGGGGGCACGAGCCGGAGGCTGTGGACATGTACGGCCGCAACCTGGTGGCTCACCTGGCCGGATGGAGCACAAGGGGACGCGACAAGCGCAATTTAGTCAGCATGCAAAGCGCCATCCGCCACGGGTACAAGCCGGATGTGGATGGCGAGGTATGGCAGAGCGCCCTGCACGAAGCCGCAGATCTGCGCCACTGGGCCATGGTTGAAGCGCTACTGCGTTTCAATATTTCCCGGAGCCACATACTGCTTGCCCTGGGCACCTTGCTCAGTCAGGCACCGCTGCTGGATGCAACCAGATGCCGGGCCCGTGATGATCACCGCTACGCCCTGCTCCTTTTCCAGCGCCTGAATGGTGCCACGCAGGAGGAATGCCGGTATCTGCTCAGCAAAGCGCTCAATGGATCAGCCATAGCCTGGTTCCTGCCGCTCATGCTCAACGGCGTATCCCTCCCGCCCATAGAAGAGTGGCACGGCTGGGATGATGGTGGGGGTGATTTATGGTGGTTCTGCGACGATGCAGGTCCCGAGGAAAAGGGAATCTTTGCCGGGTTGATGCGCCGCTTTTTCAGCGAGCGCCTGCCCAGAATGCAGCAGACCTGCCAGCACCGCTTCCCCGATTTCGAAGTGCGGGAAGGCCGCCTCTATTTCACCGGCAACCCCGCAGCCCGGCAGCCGCTGCTCAGCCGCCGTCGGCACCGCTATCGCATGAAGGATATCGAACGCGCCACCCTGCTCTTTGCCCGCCGGCCAGCAAGCACCTATTAAGCACCGCCTGCAGCTTCAGGGAGCAGAGGCAGCAGACACTGTGACCCTGTACGCTTCCTGTTTGGCAGGGGGCATATCCTTCTCCCACGGGCGCACGTAGACCAGGTGCACCTCTGCTGTCCCCGGTTTCTGAGCGGTGATTGTAAGGGTGACCGGCACAGGGAAACCGCAGCAATTCGACTCATCGTGCTCCACGCCGGACAATGTGACCGATACGGGGGAACCCGCAGGCAATTCTTCCGCCAGCTGCCAGGAATAGCCCGTACCGGCTCGGCTCTCCAGAATCGCGGTCCACTGCTGACCGACACGCAGAGAAATAGTCTGATTGGTTGAGACTTCCGGCATAACCGGCTCCACCACCGGGGCAGGCTCTCGTTCCGCGGCTTCCTGCCAGCTGTCATCCAGAAGGGAAAAGCCCAGCAGCGCACATCCAGCCACCACTGCCCCAGCCATCCAGAGCGTGCCGGGCTGCAGCCGGGAGCCCAGGTCCTGATTTTGCGGTTCCTGTTCCATCATTCCGTTTTTTTTATCAGCTTATTCCCGCCAAGTCAACAGCAAACGATAATATTTTCACGGAATCACCGCCATACAGAGCCCCACCAGCAGAAGGATGCCCCCACCCACCGTCAGACCGCGCAGCGCAGAGCTGCCGACAGCCAGCCCCAGCAGCAGCCACATGATGAGATACACCACCAGTGCAAAAAGCCCGATGCCATGAAAGGTCCGCAGTGAAATATCCGTGTACAACCCGACATCCACATGGTCAATATAACTCGCGGGGGCCTTACCCAGATTGGCGCAGGCACCGGGCTCCGCCATATCCAGCACATTTCCCCGCTGGCGTCCCAGCAGGGAAACCTCAACCCCGGAGCGCAACAGCGCGAGGCGTGCGTTCCCGGCCTCCACCCAATCCACGCCGGGGGTGTTGATGGCAAAATAACCGAAGGGGGACTGTTTCAGCGTGTGCAGCCCCTGCACACGCCAGGCTCCCAGTTGCAGATTACCGGCGTACGCTATAGTCGTACATTTCTGCACCTCAATCACCCCGGAGTACGTACCCAGATTCCCGGCACTCACGGATTCATCCGTACAAAGCGCCCCGGTCACCCGCACCAGGCGCCCCTCCAGGGCCGGGTCGATTGACTCTGCACTCACCGTATACACCCGCTCGCTCTGCCAGTAATTCTTCAGCAGCTCACCCCATTTGGACAGCAGAACCAGCATCAGCAACATGAGCAAACCACCCAGCACCACCACCACAGGCCGCAGCAATGCCCAGAGCATGCTCCCCGCCACTCGAGTTTTTTCCTGAATATGAGCCATGGGTATTTATCTACCTTTCCTTAAAATCAAACTTCATCTCCTCCCCTTTTTACAGCGGCGCCCCTGGCCGCGGGGGCTGGGGCGTCCCTGTCGCTGCGGGCGGGGGCGCTCTCGCAGGTGCCGGTGAAGCCAGGGCAGGCCGAAGTGCATCCCGAGCCAGATGGCTGCTACCACCACCAGGGCCAGGGCTTCCAGCATATACTCGAAGTCGAGAGACCTGCGCACCTCTTCCGGCAGCAGCAGGAGGAAGGGCACCACCACCATGAGCCCGCAGATGAGGACACAGCCCTCAAAAAGCTCGCTGTTCCAGAAGGCGCCATCATCCGCCCTATCATCATAGCAGCAGGCCAGCAACACCAGCCCCAGAAGCCCCAGAATAACCACCAACACCCCCAGCGCCCAAGGTTTCACCCCGGCCGCCAGTATCAGGGGAAAGAATTGAGAGATTATGTCCATTGTTCCAAATCTTCCAGGGCGGTTTCAAATCCCTGCGCGGCGGAAAGCTCCAGCAGGTGGCGAGCTTCTGCTTTATCCGGCTTCAATCCGAAATCACCATCCCGATATGCCACCCCCATGCGCCACTGCGCATCGGCATTCCCCGATTCAACGGCTTTGGTATACCAATGCAAAGCCAGAGTCGCATCTACCGGCACGCCAACGCCCAGCTCGTAGCAACAAGCCAGGTTATACTGAGCCCGAGAGTCATTCAGATGCGCCGCGCGACCGTACCAATACGCAGCCAGAGCTGCATTCTGCACCACGCCATCCCCCTGGTCATAGCAATAACCCAGCCGATTCTGAGCCTCGCTCGAATTCCGTTCTGCCGCGCGACGATACCACTGCACCATGAGTACCTTATCTGCCGGCAACCCTATACCATATTCATACATTCGCCCCAGATTAGCCATAGCCTGGCAATCCCCCTGTTCAGCAGAGCGGTGGTAAAGCATCAATGCGTGCTGCAAATCCTGCTCCACGCCGGAACCTTCTTCATAGGCAGCACCCAGGTCATTCATCGAGGCAGCGTGCCCCTGAGCAGCAGCCTTGCGCCACCACTGCACTGCCTTTTCCGCGCCCTCGGGCTCCAGGTCACACAAGCAACCTATCACATGCTGAGCTGCGGCGTCACCGTCTTCTGCCAGAGTCCTCAACTCCTCAAAGGGCAAATCCCACAAATCCGAGACAGCATTCATCGCCGGTGCTTCCGTTTAGGTTCAAACTTCTTGAAGTTCAAGAAATAGAGCGCGGCAAGCAGCCAATGCACAAAGCAGGCAACTCCCAACAAGCCGCGCCACAATCCGGACTCAGCCGCCATAGAGGGAACGAGCATCAGCAGCGCGAAGATGAATAGGAGCGGATACGGCCCGTGACCATCGAACTTACCCTCGCGCAGCCGGGTAAAGAGCATGACAGACAAGCCGCCACAGCCCAGCAGAAACAGGGTGATGGCGGCTCCGGTGCTCATTTTTCATAAAGCACGTGGGTGAAACCTTCGAACTCCTGCTGCGGGGTGCGCGTGGCAAAGTGCTGTGCGAACTCCGGGAACCAGGTATCCACCTCGTGCGTGCCCTGCACTTCGGACACATGCAGCCGCTGCATCCGCGGCAGCATCTGCGCATAGAGCTGGGCACCGCCAATCACCATGATTTCCGGATCCTGGAGCTCCAGATTTTCCAGCTGCGCCAGCTCCGTGATGACCACCGCGCCCCCGGCCACGTAATCCGCATTGCGGGTGAGCACGATATTCTGGCGTCCGGGCAGCGGGTGGCCCAGGCTCTCCCAGGTCTTACGGCCCATGAGGATGGGGTGTCCCATGGTGAGGCGCTTGAAAAGCTGCATATCCTCTTTCAGCCGCCAGGGGATACCGTTGTTCAGGCCAATGCCGCGGGCGGCATCCATGGCCACCACTCCTGTGAAGCTGGGGCTCATACGGAAACAGCGGCTTTGATGTGCGGGTGCGGATCGTAGTTCTCCAGCGTGAAGTCGGAGAAGTCGAAACCGTCAATCTCCGTCACCGCAGGATTGATGCGCATGACGGGCAGCGGGCGGGGCTCGCGGCTCAGCTGCAGGCGGGCCTGATCCAGGTGGTTCTTGTAGAGGTGCAGGTCGCCGTAGGTATGCACAAACTCGCGGGCCTCATAGCCGCAGACCTGCGCCACCATCATGAGCAGCAGCGCATAGCTGGCAATGTTGAAGGGCACACCGAGGAACAAATCGCAGCTGCGCTGGTAGAGCTGCAGGCTCAGGCCATGCTTCTCCCCCTCCTTCTGCGCAGGAACCACGCAGAACTGGAACAGGCAGTGGCAGGGCGGCAGCGCCATACCGTCCACCTCGGCCACATTCCAAGCGCTCACCAGGTGACGGCGGCTCCAGGGATTATTCTTCAGGCCGTCAATCAGTTTGGCAATCTGGTCGATGCTGCCGCCCTTGCCATCCGGCCAGGCGCGCCACTGGCTGCCATACACCGGGCCCAGGTCGCCATTCTCATCGGCCCACTCATCCCAGATGCTCACGCCGCGCTCCTGCAGCCAGCGCACATTGGTGCTGCCCTTCAGGAACCAGAGCAATTCGTAAATGATGGAACGCAGGTGCAGCTTCTTGGTGGTCAGGCAGGGGAAGCCCTCGCGCAAATCGCAGCGGATCTGCCGCCCGAACACACCGATGGTGCCGGTGCCGGTGCGGTCTTCCCTGCCCACCCCGTTGGTGAGCACATCCTCAAGCAATGACAAATATTGACGCATAGCCCGTTTGGATTGACTATTGACTAATGACCATTGACAATTGAAAAATTCCCTGCGGCTGCGCCGCAGCTGACTTTTCTACTTCGTAAATCGTACTTCGTAATTCCCATTTAATCAGAGCGCGAGAGCGCTTCTGATTAAGGTGGCCCACTTCTCAGCCTTTTCGGCGAAGCTCAGCTCGGGGTCCTTGTAAAGGATACCGCGGGAAACATTGATGGTGGGCGGGGCCACACGGGTGCCGCCGGTGAGGGCGGAGAGGTCACCCCCCTGGGCACCCAGGCCGGGCACCAGCAGAGGAGCATCCGGCAGATCGGTGAGAATCTGGCTGTTGGCATTGGTCAGACCCACCACCATGCCTACTTCCGTGGCGCTGTTCTCCGCGATGGAGCGGGTCACCATATCGCCCACGAGCTGGTAAACCTTGCGGCCATTGGCCAGCACCTGCTGCTCCACATCCACAGAGCCGGGGTTGGTGGTCACCGCCAGCAGGTAGACGGCCTTGCCGGGACGGTCCAGGAAGGGCTCCAGAATATCATAACCCATGAAGGGATTGAGCGTTACGGCGTCCACATCCATGCGGTCAAAGTAAGCCTGGGCGTAATACTTCTGCGTCTCGCCGATATCGCCGCGCTTGGCATCCAGAATCACGGGGATATCCTTGGGCATATCGGGCAGCAGCTCCTCCAGCAGCTTCAGCCCCGGCAGCCCCATGGCCTCGAAATAGGCGATATTGGGCTTGTAGGCAGCCGCATAGGGGGCGGTCTCCTCCACCACCTTGCGCAGCCAGTCGGCCAGCTCGGTCATGTTTTCAGTCTGCGGGCGGGGGTCAAGCCCCACGCAAAGGGCGGAACGCGTGGCAGCGATACGGGCAGCAAGTTTCTCCGTGTATTTCATGCGCGCTATTATAACACACCGCCGCCCGATGACAAGTCAGAACTCTGAGACAAAGCAATTGGGGACACGAGGATTTACGATTGACAATTGGGAACTTCTAAAAAGTCGGACATCAGAACAATCAAGAATTTCCAAGAGGAAGGGAGTATAGTATAATGAGGGCATGGCTCCTAAGTTAGAACTTCCGTCCCTGAATTTACGAGAACTGGTC
>SUVL01000021.1 GCA_015062005.1 Akkermansiaceae bacterium | reverse complement strand
CGTTTTTTCGGAGAAAAAACTTCGGCTTGGCAAGCCTTTGGGTTTGCCAAGCCAACTTTTTTATGCAGCAACGCGAAATAAAAAAGGGAGGCTGCCACGCTGAAGCACGAATGTGCGGAAGCGGGCAAACCACCATGGCACGTTACATGCCGAAAATACCAAATACATCAGGGTCAATAGCAAAAAGTGGGGTCAATAGCAAAAAGTGCACCATGGTATATTGAAACCGCCATTGCTTTCCGAGACAAAGAAAAAGCCTTTGCATATGAGCGATATCTCAAAACTGGTGCAGGCAGAGCATATGCCATAAAGCATTTTTGATTTTCAATACCTACGCCCGCTTAGTCATTGCAGGGGGCTTCGCTAAAGCTATGCCCACCCTGGCGCTTGCAAGCCCCGCCACCGCCCCGCCGGGCGCAAAACGGCTCCAAAAGACCAAAAAGCCTACTTGTCGCGGCGTAGGGCGCAGCCCGAAGACGGAAGCATGCCTACCTGTCACGGCGTATCGAAGAGAAGCCGGAAGCCTCTTTTCCTAAGCTCAAATGCTTTTTAGGGGCACTAAAGATGTCTCGAATCTACAATCTGTTGATTCTGTATGCTTCCGTCTTCGCACTGCGTGCTACGCCGAGACAAGTAGGCGGTTTTGAGGTAATGGAGACGTATTCGCAAGCAAAGATGTTTCGAACTGCGAAGCTACACAGAATCAGTTGTTTAAGGTGCATTTTTCACCGAGTGCCAACCTAATATGAAACATCGCTTGCAAGGGGATAAAAAGGCACTCCGTTTCCGCTAAGTCTACACCGAGACAGGCAGCAAGCGATGGACTAGGGCTGGGGCTCATTCTTGGACGGCCTAATCTTGCGGGTGGTGTTGTGCGCAAAAATTGAAGCTTCAACTTTTTCCTATTGCAGTCTCCTTGGTTGACTTGCGAATAGCCAAACTCAAAGAAATGACAGAGAAGCTGAGCAGCCCCACGCCTACTAAGGGAAATATCAGTAATAGGAAGGAAGACGGGGCTAAGACTCGCATGTATGCAGGATTCCTCAGCCTCGTACAGACTCTTGTCGTAGATGGCAGTGCTGTCGATGGGCGAGATGCTGGCCGGGAAGCTGTAAGACGGGCGGCACAGAATGCGCCCGGTGGCCAAAGCGTGCACCAAAAAAAGAAACACCTCTGGGGGCCGCCGGAGGTGTTTCAGGAGATTGTTATCAGGTTGCTCGTTTCCTGATGCAGCTATTATAGCGTATTAGAGCTTTTTGTCAATCCCCGAAAACATCAAAGACAGTAAAAAGTAGAGGAGTAGAGGAGAGCGTCAGGTGGGCGGCCCTCCCACCTGACGGAGCCTACATGCTCATCGGATGAAGTTCATCACAAACAGGACAACCTGCAGAATGAGCATTATCAGCTCTATCATGATACGAGCGTTCATGATTTCAATCTCCTCCAGTCAGATTCGTCTGCTGTTCCGTACCCTTGCGGCTACGATACCCACAGCGGACAGGACCGGTTTACTCTCCGCTGAGAAATGCCGTAGACACCTATCAGCCGGAACTGATAGCGGAAGAGCAGAAGCATCCTACCATATAGCCACATCCTGTTCAAGCCCGGCAGATGAGAGTTTGTTGTCATGTTGTTGCGTTAGTAAACGTCTCCAAAAGCCTACTTGTCGCGGCGTAGGGCTCAGCCCGAAGACGGAAGCATGCCTACCTGTCACGGCGTAGAAAGGAGGGCGAAGCCCGAACTCGAAGCTGGAAGCTCCTTTTGCTAAGCTCAAATGCTTTTTAGGGTAGGCAAAGATGGTTCGAATCTACAATGTATTGATTCTGTGCGTTTAGGCTGTTTTGAGCAGATGGAGCCATATAGGCAAGCAAAGATGTTTCGAACAGAGAAGCTGTACAGAATCAGTAGTTTAAGCACCATTTTTCAGCGAGCTCCAACCTAGAATGAAACATCGCTTGCAAGGGGATAAAAAGCCACTTACAAGCGATAGACGGGAGCTAAAATGGTAAGGTGCTTAATGATTCTTGTGCAGCTCTCGGAGTCGTGCCTTGGTGCGAGCGTGGAACGGAAGAGACTTCCATCGGTTCAGGCTTACCGCCGGGAGCATGTAGGCCGGTCGGTATGCGTTAGTGCGGTACTCTGCAGCCTTGGATACATCTCCCAAATCAGAGTCAAATCCGTAGAATGTATGCAACACGTGACCATCATCTGCAACAAACTCCATGGTGCACCAATAGAGCGGAGAAAATGGTTGAGGACCGAAGCGTTGGTCATGTTGCTCCTCCAGCCAAGTGCTGTAATTAAGAGCCGGGGCTTCTTCTATTTCTGCCAGAACTTCGCGAACGGCTGCTGCCTCATCATCGGCGAGCGGATAGTATTCCATCTCTATATTGCCACCGCCTACACAAATTCGAATCATCGCTGCATCTGCAGCCGCTTTTCGCAATCTCCAAGCGGATTCTCCATTATACTGCTTAACATAGGCAGCATAGAGAGAATCTGCATCGAAATCTCCCATGCTTTCTGAAAGCTCAGATATCATTCTCTGCTCAACGGTCTGGCAGCTATTCACCCCCAGCGCCGCAAGGCACAGGGCAGTGGTGGCAAGGATTTTACGGAAGATGGTCATAACTAAGCGCGTATATGTCACCGGTTGTTATATCAATTCCCGCCCCTCTGTTCAAGCGTGGCGGGCATTTTGTAGCGAGTTTCCTGCATTTTTGTTGCCGATGGCGCAAAAGGCGAGGATTCGCTCGAAGTGGAGCCCTTGGTCTGCCGGGTGCGGGTCATGTGGTGCAAGGTGGTGTTTTGTGCGTTGTTTACAGTTCGGCCAGAATCTTGAGGAACTCGCTCATGGGGTAAGCCCCGGTCATGCTGATATCCTTGTCCTGGAACACGAGGAAATAGCGATACCCCGGCCCGGCTTGTGCTTGCCACGCTCTGCCCAAGTGCAGCTTGGCCAGTGTCTCCTCATTGGCCAGATGGTCGCCCTTGGTCTCGATGATGACTATCTTCCCGGAGCGCGTTCTCACGATAAAATCCGGATAGTGGTTGATAAAGCCATTGATGGCAAAACCCGTTCGCGCGATATTGCGATGCCACCACCGGATATTGGGTAAGCCGGTGATTGCCTGAATGAGCTCCGTCTCGAACTTGTTGGCGGATTCCTCAGCCTCGTACAGACTCTTGTCGTAGATGGCAGTGCTGTCGATGGGCGAGATACTGGCCGGGAAGCTGTAAGACGGGCGGCACAGAATGCGCCCGGTGCTAGACGAGAGAGCGTTCCGAGAAAATCATATCAGAGAGCAATTGTTCCGATGCCCTTATTGTATAGCCATGCGTCAAATTTAGGCAAGGCTAAAAGAAGACCTCCCTGAGCGGCCACTCGGGAGGTCTTTGGAAAAAGTATAATCAGAACATCCGTTCCTGATGAGGTCATCATAGCATATCGAAGATTTTTGTCAACTCTTTTTTGGATTGAAGAGCCCTCTCTATCTTGAAAGGAACGCGCACGGCAGGTGGCCGCCCGCCGTGAGGAGCCTTACATGCTCATCGGATGAAATTCATCACAAACAGGATTACCTGTAATCGCTTGCAAGGCGATAAAAAGGCACTTGCAAGCGATGGACGTATGCCGGGGCTCATTCTTGCCCAGCCTTGGTGGTGTCCTAGGCTTGCACTACCTTTTTTGAGCAGGTTGCTCAAATGATGTGAAGTAGATGCTGTATGGTAAATTCCAATTTATTGCGCAGAGGGGGGGATTCTTCGAAAATGTTGCTGATATTTCTATTCTCTACAAAATCTTTGGGACACGTGTGACTCGCAAGGCTATATTTCGGAATAAGCTTGCAAAACTGCCCCAATACAGTTAGTCTCTCCGTGGTGTTTTGGGTTTGTTTTTTCACACCCCGATTATGAGTTGTAACCGGGCAATTCCAAAACACCATTTTTGTCATCTGGTATTTTTGTTTGCCGGACGGCTGGTTTCCCTATTCGATTTTATGGGATAGCAATGTTCCCAATTTGGAGTTTCACTTGTGACCTGCGGAAAAAAATCACGTTCAGTTATACTTCATCCGCATACTCAGCCAGCCAGGTCATGAATGTCTCGCGCGTGGGCAGGAAGATATTATCCATGAAGGCATCCTCCACCTGTTTCCGGTGCGGTTCAGGATAAATGGAAAGCACCCCCTTACTGTAGATGAGGAGCCCATGTGCCTTGGCTTTCTTAAACTCCTCCGGCATTTCCTGCGCTGCCGACTTGCACACCCGGCGCAACTGGGTGTCGGTATAATGCCAGTTGGAGCGCACCCAGTATAGAGCCATCCAATCAGACTCCCCCGCACGGCGGATGGAGATATCGGCAAAGGATTGCGTTTTCCATGACAACCAGCCCTGCTCGACGGTTACCATATCATCCACCTTGGCAAGAGCCAGGAAACGGGCCACCAATTCATGATAGGGCATATCGAGTTCCAGCCTGGCGGGCGTTCCGAGTTTTGCTTTTTCCCTGCGGGTGGAAAGGATTTCGCGCACATCCAGCGCCACGAGCCAGGAAGAGCCGATTGTCCCGCCAAGCCCCAGGACAACAAGAGTCGCAGACTTGGCACTGACCTCCCCATTGTCGATGATAATCCAGCATCCGAGAGCAAGTATAATCATTCCCGCAAGGGCAAAAACCGCATTTTGCTTCCATTCATCCATGGCCGTATACTAACACATTCACCATAATCTGTCAAAAAACTTATAAGATTGATAATAAACAGAAAGAGAGCTCATTCAAGCTCTCTTTCCGGGATATTATCAGATGAGGTGCAAGCTTTACTCCTCCTCGGCGGGGGGAGCGGCATCGGCCTTGGCGGCGTTCACGAGGGCCTCAGTCTCCGCCAGCACCTGGTCGATGGTGGCGGGAGCCGGGGCGGCGCCCTTCAGCATCTGCTGCGTGGTGTGGTAGGAGGCGGAGCGCTTATCAGAATAGATGAGCGTGTACGCCTGTGACTGGCGCTTGTCGTAAGCCTTCCCCTTCTCATCGGCCAGCTGGGCAGCGGTCTTGCCATCCTTGTTGGTGGCAGTGGCATCTGCCCCAAGCTGCAGCAGCATCTTCACCACGGTATCATCGCCACGCATGGCAGCGAGCATGAGCGGGGTGTAGCCGTTGCCTTCCTTCTCGTTGATATCCAGCCCGGCCTTGATGAGCATGGCCGCGGAGTGCGGCATGCCGCTCCAGGCAGCCCAGTGGAGGGCGGTGAAGCCGTCCTGGTCCTTGGCGTGGATGTTCACACCGGGGGCATTGAGGAGCTCCTGCACATAGTAGGCGCGGTCGGCATCCTTGGCGAGGGAGAGTTCCGGGTTGTTGAAGTTCGTGTACACAGCCCACATGAGCGGGGTGCGGCCGGTGCTGTCCGGCGTGTTCACGAAGTCGGCATGTTTCTTGCAGCCCTCGGCAAATTCCTTCAGGAAGATATCGTCCTTGCCGTCCTGCACACCGCCCTTGCGGATGAGTGACACGAGGGAGTCCGTGACCTGCACGGATTCAAAGGGCTTCATGGCCAGGTTGCAGGCGTAGCCCAGGGCACCCATGATGCACACCAGGATGCACATATCCTTGATGATGGGGAGCCATTCGGTCTTGTGTTGAGTATCAGACATGGTGTGTAGAAATCAGGCGTTAGCGGTTACGGTGTTTTCCTCCTCGTCCTTCTCCACGTCGGTTTCGTGGGCCGTGGTCTCTTCAGGATTATCGGAAACGAAGCTGTCCTTGGTCAGGATGATGGCCAGCGGGGAAATGAGGGCCATGATGAGGTAGATGGTCCACATGAACTCGGGGGAATCCCAGAAGCCGATGTGGCCGGTGTCCATCTTGGCGGCGATGCCGTCGAAGCAGAGGTAGGACACCAGCAGACCACCCACCACGCCGTTAATCGGCTTGGCGATGAACATGGGCAGCGCGGAAAGGGACATGTACGAAGCCACCTTGTCCTTGGGTGCCACGCGGGCCACGTACTCAGAAAAACGCGGGCTGAACAGCAGCTCACCGAAGGCGAAGATGAGAATCTGCAGGAAGATGGCCACAAAGTAGGCCTGACCGATGGTCTCGATACCGGGGATGATGAAGTAGGTCTGCGGCGGCACAGCCATGAGGATGAGCGAGCAGGCCGAGATGCTCATACCGGTAATCATGAGCTTCACCGTGGAGAACTTGTTGAGAATCGGGATGATGAGGATGAGCCCCGTGATAATCACAAAGGGATTCAGGGAGTTCATGAAGCCCAGCTTGAAGTCATCGCCGATAGTGCGCAGGTAGTACTGCGGCATCACCAGGAACTGCAGGGTGAACACCAGACGCACACCCAGCGTGAGCACCAGGAACACGATGAGCTTCTGGAAAGCACGCTCGCGGGCCACCTGGCCGATGAGCTGCAGCGGACGCTGGGCGGACTTCTCCGTCTTCACGATGCGTTCCTCCGGCACAGCGAAGAAGTCCTCATCAATGAAGCGGGTGAACACGAAGGCGATGCAGTTGCAGGCCGTGCCGAAGTTGATGACCCACAGCAGGCCATCAATATCGCCCTGCCACTTGAGCAGCGGGTCCACGATAGCAAAGCCGGCCAGCAGAGCACCCACGTTCATGAACAGGTAGTAGAAGTTGAAGCCTGTCGGGCGGGCACGCAGCGTGGTGAAGCGGCGGATGGAGGTGGTGATGCAGGGGCTCATGAAGGCCGTGCCGAAGGACATGATGCCGATACCGGCCATCACAAAGTAGCGGGAGGCATCCTGGCTGAGCTGCAGCACCTCGGTGCCGAAGTCCGTGCCCATACCCAGAATCAGACGCCCGCCGATAAGCAGCGTGAAGCCGATGAGGTAGGTGCGGCGCAGGCCGATGATATCGCAGATGGTACCCACTGCGAACACGAACAGGGAGATGAACAGCGTGTACATGCCCACCCAGTACGGAGCGTCCGCATCGCGGAAACCGCAGTACTTGTTCAGGAACAGGGAGAACACGATGATGAGCGTGAAATACGACAGGCCGTCGAAGAACTGGATGAAGTTCGTCAGCCAGAAGTTCTTGCCGCACTCGCGCAGCACGCCGAACTCGGAAAAGTATTTGACGATGAAGTTTTGTTTGGTATCACTCATGATTTATTTCAGGTGGTATCAAAATCAGGCCAGAACGGCGCCCTTGCTGGCGTTGGTAGCCAGCTTGCGGTAGCGCTTCAGCCATTTGCTGGGGATTTCCTGCATGGTGGGTTGCCATACAGCTCGGCGGGCGGCGATTTCCTCATCGCTCAGCTCCACATTCATGCTGCGGGCAGGAATATCGATGCTGATGATATCGCCATCCTTCAGCAGACCGATAAGACCGCCCTCGGCGGCTTCCGGGGAAACATGTCCGATGCAGGCGCCGTGTGTGGCGCCGGAGAAACGGCCATCGGTGATGAGGGCCACGCAGTTGCCCAGTCCCTTGCCCATGATGTAGCTGGTGGGGGCCAGCATTTCCTGCATGCCGGGGCCGCCCTTCGGGCCTTCGTTGCGGATGACCACCACGTCGCCGGGCTTCACCTTATCTGCCAGAATACCGGCGCAGGCTTCCTCCTGGCTCTCGAAAATCACAGCCGGGCCGCGGTGCACCATCATTTCGGGCAGCACGCCGGCCTTCTTCACGATGGCGCCCTGCTCTGCCAGGTTGCCGAAAAGCACGGCCAGACCACCGTCCTTGGAATAGGCGTTTTCCAGCGTGCGGATGACGGCAGGGTCCTGCGTAGAGAGCCCCTCTATCTGCTCGCCCAGGGTCTTGCCGCTCACGGTGGGCACATTGGTGTTCAGGGCACCGGGAATCTTGTTGATTTCGGCCAGGATGGTCATGATGCCACCGGCACGCAGCACATCGTGCATGTGGTAGCGGGAGCTGGGGGCCACCTTGCAGATGTTCGGCGTGCGCCTGGAAATCTCGTCGATGCGCTTCAGGTCGTATTCAAAACCGGCCTCAGCAGCGAATGCCAGGGTGTGCAGCACCGTGTTCGAGGAACCGCCCATGGCCATATCGCAGGTGAACACGTTGTCGATAGCCGCCTCGGTGATGAGGTCGCGGGGCAGCGGGCCACCCTGCTTTGCCATCTCCACAGCGCGGCGGGCTGCGGCGCGCCAGAACTCCTTGCGTTCCTCGGAAAGCGCCAGCAGCGTACCGTTGCCCGGCAGAGCCAGACCCAGCACCTCGCACAGGCAGTTCATGGAGTTGGCGGTGAACATACCGCTGCAGGAACCGGCGCTCGGGCAGGCGTGGCACTCCACATAGTGCAGCTCGTCTTCCGTAATCTTGCCGGCGGTGCAGGCTGCCACGGCCTCGAACACGCTGTTGAGGTCCAGGTCCTCGCCGTTGCGCCCCTTGCCCACGGCCATGGGACCACCGCTGCAGAAAATGGTCGGGATGTTGCAGCGCAGCGCACCCATCACCATGCCGGGCACAATCTTGTCGCAGTTCGGGATGCAGATACAGGCATCGAACGCGTGGGCGGAAAGCATCGTCTCCACGCTGTCGGCAATCAGCTCGCGGCTTGCCAGGGAGAACTTCATGCCATGGTGCGCCATAGCAATGCCATCGCACACGCCGATGAGGTTAAACTCAATCGGGGTACCGCCAGCCTTGCGCACCTCGTCCTTGATAAGCTCAGCCACCTTGTTGAGGTGCACGTGGCCGGGAATCACCTCGTTGAAAGAGTTGCAAATGGCAATGAACGGCTTCTTGATGTCCTCATCCGTCATGCCCGTGGCGCGCATCAGACTACGATGCGGCGCACGCTGAATTCCTGCCTTGGTACGATCTGATAACATAGCGCGGCGACCTTAGCATAATTCCAATCAGATTACCAGCCAAAAATTTTTCAAGGCGAGTACGCAAGGTGCCGCATAATTTACCATGCCGAAAAAAATACAAAAAAGTGATTGACAAAAGAGTTAGCCTAAACTAAACTCTGCCCGTCTTCTTAAATTAGCCTAAGCTAACACAAAAAAATGAAAACCGAGAATCTGCGATTGAACCAGATAAAGATAGGCACGAGCGTGCACGTGGTGAAAGTGCATGGCGAAGGGCCGCTGCGCCAGCGCATACTGGACATGGGGCTGACCAAGAACGCCGAGGTCCGGGTGCGGAAGATGGCGCCGTTCGGCGACCCGCTGGAAGTGACGGTGCGCGGCTTTGAGCTGTCGCTGCGCAAGGCCGAGGCCGCCTGCATCGAGGTGAAATAAACGCGAATTTCAAAAGATAACACACACAATGAAACGCACCATAGCACTCGCCGGCAATCCGAACAGCGGCAAGACTACGCTGTTCAACGAGCTGACTGGAGCGAACCAGTATGTAGGCAACTGGCCCGGCGTGACCGTGGACCGCAAAGGCGGGCACCTGACTGAGCACGAGGAAATCGAGCTGCAGGACCTGCCCGGTATCTATTCCCTTTCCCCCTACTCGCCGGAGGAGGTGGTCTCCCGCCGCTACCTTCTGGAGGAGAAGCCGGACCTGGTGGTGAACGTGGTGGACGCCACCAACCTGGAGCGCAACCTGTACCTGAGCTCCCAGATAATGGAGACCGGGCTGCCCATGATTATTGCGCTGAACATGTGCGACCTGCTGGCCGCCGAGGGCAGCAGCATCGACACCGCTGCGCTGAGCGCCCGTCTGGGGTGCCCGGTAGTGGCCGTCAGTGCGCTGAAACAGACCGGCATGACCGAGCTGCTTCAGCTCATGACCGGCCCCCTGCCCGCTGCCCCGCAGGTGCTGACCTACTCTGCCCCGGTGGAGAAAGCCGTGGAGCAGGTCATGGCCGAGTTCGGCGCCAACCGCTTTGAGGCCATCAAGATGCTGGAAGGCGAGGAACTCCTGCAGAAGGGCGCCAGCAAGGTGAAAGCCCATGTACTGGAAGATATCCGCATGGAGCTGGAAACCGGCATGGATGACGACGTGGCCTCCATCATCGCCGGCAGCCGCTACGATGCCATCTGCGCCTTTATCCCGCAGGTGCTGGTGCAGCAGCCGAATCGCGAAAAATTCTCCCGGAAGGTTGATGCCGTGCTGACCCACCGCGTGGTCGGCCCGGTCATCTTCGTGGCGGTCATGTACGCCATCTATTACCTCTCCATCAACACCGTGGGCGACTGGGGCACCGGCTGGGCGAATGATGTGCTCTTCGGGCCGGTGGTCGGTGGCTGGCTGGCCGGGTTCATCGGCAACGAAGCCGCCGGGGTGGAAGCCCTCACCATGTTCAGCGCGGTGCTGGCCATGATTCTGGTGTTCCCCGCCATGCTGCGCCGCCTGCATGACCTGAACATGAACGGCGCCTGGCTCTACATCATGGTAGCGCCCTTTGCAGTAGAATACGTCTGCCCGCACCTGCCGGGTTTCCTGCACACCTTGCTCATGGCTCTGCTCGGCGTTGCCAATGCCGTGCTGCTGGTGCTCTGCCTTGCAAAACCCGGCACTAAGGGCGTCAACAACTTCGGCAGCCGCACGCACAAGTTCTGCGCCAACCCCATGAAGCTCACGGGGCGCGCCGGGCGCTGCGAGTTCATCGCCTGGTTCATCATCATGAGCCTGGTGAGCTTCGGCGTGGCCATGCTGGGCCGCACCTGCCTGGATTGCTCCCCGCAGCTGCAGGCCATCATCACCGATGGTATCGTGGCCGGTGTGGGTGCGGTGCTGGGCTTTCTGCCGCAGATGGCAGTGCTCTTCCTGCTCATGTCCATACTCGAGGACTGCGGCTACATGGCGCGTGTGGCTTTCATGCTCGACCGCCTGTTCCGCACTATCGGCCTGAGCGGCAAATCCGTTATTCCCCTGCTCGTCTCCATGGGCTGCGGCGTGCCCGGTGTCATGGCCACCCGCACCATCGAAAACGAGAAAGACCGCCGCATGACCATCATGCTCACCACCTTTGTGCCTTGCGGCGCCAAGCTGCCCATTCTCGCCCTCATCGGTGCCATGATCGGGCAGACCGCCACGGTGGCCACCGTGGCCTATTTCCTGGGCTTCGGCTCCGTGATAGTGGGCGGCATGATGCTGCGCAAGATGCACATGTTTGCCGGTGGCTACACTCCGTTTGTGATGGAACTGCCCGCCTACCACATGCCACAGGGCGCGAATATCAACCTGCGCGCCATGGAGCGCTGCAAAGCCTTCGTGCAGAAAGCCGGCACCGTCATCTTCCTGGCCTCCGCCCTCATCTGGACGCTCTCGAACTACACCTGGAAGTTTGAATACCTGAACACCGCCGAAAACGAGGCCGCTGTGGAACAGAGCATGCTGGCCGATACCGGCAACACCTTTGCCCCGCTCTTCACCCCGCTGGGCTGGGGCGACTGGAAGCCCGCCGTGGCCACCGTGACCGGCCTCATTGCCAAGGAAAACGTGGTGGGCACCTTCGGTGTGCTCTATCCCGCTCAGGAGGAGCCCGCAGCGGCAAGCGAAGCCGCCGCTGAGGCAGCCCCCGCCGAGGACGAACTGCCCCGCAGCTGCGACCTGAGCAAGGCCAACGCCCTGACCGCCCTGACCATGGCCGCCTGGCAGTGCGACACCGCCGCCCGCACCACCCTGCCCACCGAAGCAGCGGCAGAGGAAGCAGAAGCCCCGGAAGAAACAGCCGCCACAGAAACAGGAGAGAAAAACTTCATGGACTATGTGAATGCCGCCACAGCCTTCCTCTTCCCCGAAGTGGAGGAAGATGAGGAGACCAGCGGAGTGGCAGCCAATGTTCGCGCCGCCGGGGCCTTCACCTCGCTCAGTGCGCTTTCCTTCATGCTCTTCAACATCCTGTGCGCCCCCTGTTTCGCCGCCTGCGGCGCCATCCGCCGCGAGATGAACAGCGCCCGCTGGACCTGGTTCGCCATTAGCTACATGAGCCTGTGGGCCTACGCGGTAGCCTTCATCACCTACCAGCTCGGACTCTATATCACCGCCGGCACCCTCGGTTCCGCCCAGGTACTGGCAGGCATCATGCTCCTGGGCGTCATCATCCTGGCACTGCGCCCGAATCCGCATCGCCAGAACATCAACAAGTAACCCCACTTCACACACCGCACCACCATGGCAGACCTCATCATCATCCTCATACTCCTGGGCGCAGCAGCACTTGCCATAAGGTCCTGCTTGCGTAAAAGCAAGGATGGAAGCTGCCCTGGCGGCTGCAGTGGCTGCAGCGGCAACTGCGGCTGCGACAGGAAAAACAAGAAGTAACCCCACCCCTTTCCCAGACAGCCCTATATTCCACAACACACACTCAGAGACTCCGGTCTCTATCAACTAATACAAATGAAAAAAACGAACATCATCGCAATGGCACTGGCCGGGCTCGCCGCCCTGCCCGTGATCGCAGCGGAAGCCTCAGAGCCGACGGCAGGAGAGATTCTCCAGGGTATCAACATGTTCACCCCTGAGGAAGGCGACCCCGCTTACAAAGTGAAAGCCAATGAGCAATACGGCACCCAGTGGGCCGTGGACATGGCATACGGGTACTGGCACAGCAACAACACATCCCCCGATGTGCATGACAATGCCAACCTCTTCCTCATTCATGCCCAGCTCAACCAGCGCCTCATCGAGAACAACATGAATGGCGGCACCTGGTTACGCGTCGAGTTTTCCGGTTCCTGGGGGCTGGATTCCCATTCTGACAAGACCAGCCGCATGTTCAGCGAGGGAACCGGCAGCGCCACCTATCCGCACGCCGATATCTACGGCGGGCACGAGGGCGTGCTCCCGGAAGTTGCGCTCATGCAGTATTTCAACAACAAGCGCTCCTGCATCATCGCCGGCATGGTGAACCTCACCAACTACTTCGATGCCGTGGGCATTGCCAATGACTCCTTCTCCAGCTTCACCAACGATGGCTTCATCAACTCCTCCGTGCTCGGCCTGCCGGATGCCAACCTCGGCGTCGTGCTGCAGCACGAGATTGACTCCGCCAGCTACGCGATGTTCGCCGCCTCCAGCGAGGCCACCGGCTATGGGGATAACCCATTCAAGTTCCATGGGAACGACAGTTTCCTGCTGGTGGGTGAATATGGCCGCATGCTGGCAGACGGTGCAACCACCATCCGGCTCAATCCCTTCTATCGCTATATTGATAACATGGACGGCACCAGCAGCAACAACGTGGGGCTGGCCGGCAGCATTGAGCACGAAGTATGCGACTCCCTCAGCGTGTACAGCCGCGCCGGCTGGGCCGCCAGACAGGAGGCCGGCAACGGTTTCGACTTCACCTGCGGAGCCAACGTGAAACTCATTCCCTCCCGCGAGGATGACTTCCTGGGCCTTGCCTTCGGTGTGTTCAAGGGTGCCTCCCCCGTCGATAATGACCGCGAGTACGTGGCCGAAGCCATGTACAGCCTCCAGCTGAACGATTACTTCAAGCTGGTGCCGCACATCCAGTACATCGCCAACCCCGCCTACGACCCGGACAACAGCGACGTGGTCATCATGGGCGTGCAGGGCGTCTTCTCGTTCTGATGTGCCGATAATTGTTGTGCTGTAACGTGTATTGCAGTAAAAAGCCCCGCCGGGAAGTCGTGTGCCCGGCGGGGCAAATCTTTGGCACACGTGTCCCAAAGATTTGGGACACGTGTATTTACAATTGGGGACTTCTAAAAACTCACTAAATGGGAATTTGAATTACGAATTACGAAGTAAAAAGTTCCGCGGGCATTCGCCCGCCAGTATGGAATTATTTGATGTACAATGGCGAGCCGTAAGGCTCGCGGAGCTGACAATTCGTAATTCGTAACTCGTAATTCGTAATTTAGGCGTGGCGCCAAATTCCCATATAATTCTTAAGTCTTGCTTTTGCGGCGGCAGAGCGGTATAATTCCGGCTCCCGATCTTATGAAAACGACCACCGATATCCACTCCGGTCTGACCGCTGCCCAGGTAGAGGAAAGCCGCAAGAAATACGGAAGCAATGAAATGACCCCGCCCAGCCGCGACCCGTGGTGGGTGGAACTGGCCCGCAAGTTTGCCGACCCGCTCATCGTCATTCTCATTGCCGCCGCCATCATTTCCTTCATTCCCGTGCTGCTCTCCCCCGGTGAGCACAGCCCCATTGAGAGTATCGGTATCATGTGCGCCGTGCTCCTGGCCACCACTGTGGGCTTTGTGAACGAGTACCGCGCCAACAAGGAGTTCGATATCCTCAACAAGGTAAACGATGTGACCCCCGTGCGCGTGCTGCGCGACGGCAAGCACACCATGGTACCCAAGAATGAGCTGGTAGTAGGCGATATCGTGACCCTCGAAACCGGCGTGGAAGTGCCGGCGGACGGCGTGGTGCTGGAGGCATCCTCCCTGCGCGTGAACCAGTCCTCCCTCACCGGTGAATCCGAGCCCGTGCTCAAAGTCCCCACCGAGGAAGAGGAAACCCTGCCCGGTGCCTACCCGCGCAACGTGGTGCTCCGCAGCACCCTCGTGACCGATGGCCACGGCATCATCTGCGTGACCAAGGTGGGCGATTCCACCGAAATCGGCAAGGTGGCCGAAGCCGCCACCAAGGAGACCGGCGCCAAATCCCCGCTGAACCTGCAGCTGGAGAGCCTCTCCCAGGCCATCAACGTGGTGGGCACCTCCATTGCCCTCATCCTCTTCATCTCCCTGGTGGCGCATGATGCGCTGCTGGGCAAGTTTGTACTCTCCACCAGCCAGTGGTACTTCTTTGCCGCTCTCATCGCCGGCATTGCCGCCGCCACGCTGAAAATCTGGTACCCGGTCATCCGCGACCTGCTGGGCTACGCCAAGGTGCGCATCCCCTCCCCCGCCTGGGTGAAGCAGAGCGGCTTCGGCGTGTGGATCAAGTGCCTCATCACCGGTGCCCTTATCTTCGGCGTGGCCGTGGGCGCGCTCATCGGCAGCGGTATCCTGCCCGCCGAACCCGCCACCTGGATGCCCCAGGCCGCTGCGGATAAGATTCTCACCTACTTCATGATTGCCATCACGCTCATCGTGGTATCCGTGCCGGAGGGTCTGCCCATGAGCGTGACCCTGAGCCTGGCCTACAGCATGCGCAAGATGGCCAGGCAGAACAACCTGGTGCGCGAGATGGACGCCTGCGAAACCATCGGCGCCGCCACGGTGGTCTGCTCCGATAAGACCGGCACCCTCACCATGAACCTCATGAGCGTGCGCGAGGCCAATTTCCCCGGCGTGAATGAACAGGGCACCGCCGCCCCCATCTTCCCGCTGCTTACCGAGGCCGTGGCGGCCAACTCCACCGCCGACCTGGACGAAGCCGGCAAGGTGCTCGGCAACGTGACCGAAGGCGCCATGCTCATGTTCCTGAATGACAAGGGCGTTTCCTATGCCGAGGCACGCAGCAAGTTCGGCGTCATTGCGCAGCTGCCCTTCCACACGCAGAACAAGTTCATGGCCACCTGCGGCCAGTCCGCCGTGCTGGGCAAGGAAGTCATCTTCATGAAGGGAGCGCCCGAGGTAGTGCTCTCCCGGTGCTCCAGCGCCTACGCAGGCGAGCTCACCGATGCCGCCCGCGAGGAGGTGCTCACCATCATCCGCACAGCCCAGCGCAAGGCCATGCGCGTGCTCGGCCTGGCCTATAAGGAAGGCCGTGCCGATACCCCCGAGGGCGTGAAGGATGCCTGCACCGGCCTCACCTGGCTCGGCTGCTTCGTCATCCAGGACCCGGTGCGCCCGGATGTTCCCGCCGCCGTGGCCTCCTGCCACAAGGCCGGCGTGGGCATCAAGATTGTGACTGGCGACAACTTCGAAACCGCCTGCCAGATCGGCCGCGAAATCGGCCTGCTGCCGGAAGGAGAGCTGCCCCAGGGTGCCGTGCTCACCGGCGACCAGTTCGGCCAGCTCACCGACCAGCAGCTGCTGGATGGCGTCAATGACCTCCGCGTGCTTTCCCGCGCCAAGCCCATGGATAAGCTCCGCCTGGTCAACGCCCTGCAGGAAAAGGGCCACGTGGTCGCCGTGACCGGCGACGGCACCAACGATGCACCCGCCCTCAACCACGCCGATGTAGGCCTCTCCATGGGCATCACCGGCACCTCCGTGGCCAAGGAAGCCTCGGATATCATCCTGCTGGATGACTCCTTCGCCTCCATCATCCGCGCCATCAAGTGGGGCCGTTCGCTCTACCGCAACATCCAGAAGTTCATCGTGTTCCAGCTTACGGTGAATGTGGCGGCCTGCGGTATCGCCGCCCTCGGGCCCTTCATCGGCTGCGAGCTGCCGCTCACCGTCACGCAGATGCTCTGGGTAAACCTCATCATGGACACCTTCGCCGCCCTGGCCCTAGCCTCAGAGCCGCCCAGCGATGACGTGATGGAGCAGAAGCCTCGCAACAAGTTCGCCTTCATCATCACCCCCACCATGTGGCGCTGGATTCTCTGCCTCGGCATAGGCTTCATCATCGCCCTGGTGAGCTATGTGAAGGGCATGCCCTCCCAGGACGCGGAGCCGGAAGCCTTCCGCCACTCCGTCACCATGCTCTTCACCGGCTTTGTGATGCTGCAGTTCTGGAACCTGTTCAACGCCCGAGTCTACGGCACCAACAACAGCTTTGTGAACGGCATCTTTGCCAACCGCAGCTTCCTCTTCATCCTGGCCATCATCCTCTTCGGCCAGGTGCTGGCCACCCAGTTCGGTGGTGATATCTTCCGCACCGTGCCCCTCACCGTCTGCGAGTGGCTCACCATCGCCGCCGTCACCTGCCCCGTCCTCATCATCGGTGAAGTGGTGCGCCTCATCGGCCGCATCCGCGCCAGGTAAAGGGCCCCGGCATCCGGACTTCCTCCCCCCCCGGCCCCGCATGGAGCCGGGGGGAGCCAATCGCCAAACACCCGCTACAAGCATGTCATCACGCCTGAAACCCGCTCTTTCCCTCATCCTGCTTTCCGTGTCTGCTATATGCTATGGCAAGGTTGACCTGGAAGCACATGCGAAATATTTTAACGCACAGGAATATCCCGGATATCACGAACTGAAGGGAGCACCGCCCGTCGTACGCGACATCGGCAACATTCTCTTCATCGGCGATGGGCATGAAGCATTGGTGGATGGAGTGGGAAAAGGAAATACAGCATTATCGAAAGATGAACGAGGGCGCACCAAGGAGAACATCTTCGATAGTTCCAATATGGGGAGTTCGGAGCATTGGCGTTATTGCAATGTGGCCTGGATGTGGCACCTTCACCGGATTCTGGTGGACCACGGTATTCAATACAACTATATCGGAGCAGACCAGTTTTATCTTCCCACCGGCGGATACGTTTCCCTCCAAGTCCAACACGGTGGGCACTTAGCGCACGTGCGACAGAATGCGGCTCCATACCGAGGTATCCCATTCGAAGGAAAGGCTCTTACCTCATATGGCAGGCGTGCTTCAGAAATCACTGGGCGAACCAGTATCCGCAACCGCTATCATGAACTCGAACCCTTTCACAACGGCGGAGCCCGCAATTCGCGCGGGTGGTACTTACGAGAAGCAAAAAAAGACCTGAACCTGAGCGGTGAGCTGGATTTGGACGAGGGCAACATCCATCAGTGGCTGGGGCTGACGAGAAAAAAAGGCCCTGGTTTTTCTCTCCCCGAAGGCGTGCTCCCCGACATCGCAATTCTGAGAGTCGGCTTGCAGGATCTCATCAACGACACCATGCACAACGGGCAGCAAGGAGACCTCCAGCTGGGAAAGAAAAAAGATATTGAAAAAGCCACGCTCAGACTCCTGGGCAACAAAAAGAACGCCATTTCCACAAGGAAGGGTAACCCGCCGGTGAAAGCCTCCCGGAAAATCAATTACAAGCAGGAGGGTGACATGGAAATCATCGTCCAGGCGCTTCGTCAGAAAAACCCGTCCGTCCGCATTCTTGTACTACCGCTTGCCCTGTATTCACACGATTTGCTGTTCAAGACCCAGGATTTCATAAAACGCAGCAGCAGCAGCAGGAATGAAAAACTGAATTATATAGGGAAAGATAAGGAAGAGCTCAAAGTGGTAGAGGAAATCATCCACTCCTACAATCAGAAGCTTAAGGCCTGGTGTACCAGGAACGGTGTGGAATACCTGGATATTCCCGAACGTCACATACTCTGGCCCGGGGATAAACCGGGGAACCTCGTCACCGCTCGCTGGTACCTGGCATCACCTCGCTCCGTCAGCTATGAGACGGCGTATATCATCGCCAGGGCATTGGGCGTTCCGGGCGGAGCCTCGTTCGGCTTTCCCCGCAGGAGCTCCAACACCTTCATTCCCCAACAAAGAAGAAAGGGAAGAAACGGCATAATATACGTCTCAGGAGGAGCAGATACGAAGGGCCACGTCCGGAACGGCGCCACTGCAGTCATCCGTTATGAAAAAATTGATGCAGAGTACCGCATGGCATGGATTACGGTCAGCCCGGAAAGCCTGCCAGAGCGCAACGGAGTGTTAATGTGGGTATGGAAAGATGATAGATTCCTGGGAGAATATCACACCAAGGACTTCCTGCCCTACGACTATTTCCCCATCTCACTGGAGCTTTGCACCCGTTCATCAGATGAAATAAAGAACTATGCCGGCGAGATAGTCTTCTACGCAAATACCGCAGAGGGTTGCTTTGCCCCGCCTCTGCCCCAGAACAGGGAGCCCCAACAGGAAACGCCGGACTCTCCCCCCGGAACAAGCGGCGAAGCAGACACCACCCGGCCTGCCCCTGCAGAACGCAGAGGCGTGTTTAAAAAGGTCTGCCCCACACCACCTGCATCATGAGGATTTGATTTTGTGAGAATCTATCGCGCTGACGGGAGGTATGCTTCCTGGGAGTAATCCACCAGGTCCTCATAACCACGGCGCTTATCGCAACACCCGGCAATAGCATTCACCACAATGGCACAGGTCTCATGGGTGGAAGCTTCATCCTCCGGGAAACATTGCCGATGGACGCCAGCATCTCCTACAGCCTGGCAACAGCCAGCGCAGCGGCAGCGGCATCTTCCTCAGTAATGACAAAAGCTTCGGCCTGAGCATGCCCCAACTGGCTTCCCATCAGAAGCGGAAAGAAAAGTTCCTCATTTTCATTGACCGCAAATCACTGTAGATGAAAACCAGCCTTAATTATTCTTTCTGAACGGGTGAGTAGCCGGAATAATCTGGGCCGCATTATCGCGGGACTCCCTGGCGTGTCCGGCTATGACCTTGGCAGCCTTATCTGCCCTTTCAATCATGCCGACTCCGTTCAGTCGCTTGCGAAGCGAAACGTGCCCCTCTTCCTCCAGTTTTTCCTCAAAGAAGACCAATGTGCCAATCATCGAATCCATGAGGGGTTCTGTTATCTTGTGGTAATCTGCATGCACATCTGCATAATAATCCCTGGGCTCCTGCTGGAGCGCCTGCCGGTACAGATTGTATTCATTGCTGTTCACAAACCGGGAACGAGCCTCGCTCAATCGCTTGCCCATCTCTGTCACCGCCTTGATGCGGTCTTCATTCCAGTATTCAATCACGCGGTTCAGATGAACCATCTTCGTGCCTTCCGCGCAGGCCTGAAATGAGCTTCCGGTGTTTCTGAAGCGTATGATTTCGCCGGCTGTCTTATCGGCACTATTCAGATAGCCCTGGCAGCGCGCATCGATTTCCTTCTGCTCCAGAAGATTGCCATAGCACTCAAAGAAGAACTCAGCCTTGCGGTACTCATCGCCGGGCTTTACTTTGAACTCTTCGGAAAGTTCCACCGCCTTATCGAAAGCCTGAATGACCCGCCAGTATTTTTCGCGGGCTGAACGCATCTCACTGGAGCGTATCAATTCCGCCGTACGGGCCGCCATCTGCACCATTTCATGGCAATCTTCATCCACGAGGGCACAGAACTGAGCATACGGCCCCAGGAACCACTTCAGCATCGTCTCTGTGCGGGTCATGTACATATCAACAGAGGCGTAATCGGCGGATGTCATGTTCGGTTTGGCCTTGTCCAGGTTTTTTCTTGTGAACAAGCCGATGGTGACCTGTCCTGTTGATGGGATGACTCCATAGGTTCCCATCAGCCGGGAGGCGGCCTCCTTGTGACAATCAGCCAGAGGGCGGCTGTCCAGGCACTCCGTCAAATCCACGTTTTTGCCGACTCCTCGGTGACAATTACCCACAATCACCATGAGGTTCTGATAAACCTGGCGGCATTTGGCTTTGTAAGCATGGCCATCCGTAAGAAGGGCGGCCAGCTTGCGGGCTTCCTCGGCATCTGCAGCGGCCACATCCTCATCCGTGAAGACAAAGCCCTCCGATTCTGCCCCGTCATCAACGGTAAAATCATAACCGACTTGCTGAGCATTCCCCTGTGGAACCATCATTCCACTACCGAGCACACAGGCACACAATAAACTCTTGATTTTCATGATAGGATAAAATTTGAATGAACAATTCAGAACTTGGATTAAAAACGGATTTCGTAATCATCCACATACCAGCGACCACCGCCCTTGCGAATGAGCTTGTGGACGTTCTTGACGCCGACCTGCTTGCCGTTGGCATCGAATGCCTGGCTCTTCACCGTGGCGTGCTCCACCTTCTCACCCTCCATCTTGATGAGGTGGTCGCGCTGGGCATCATCCAGGAAGAAGTTTTCCAGGTCATTCTTATCATCATGCCCCTTCACCACGGAAATCTTGGTATCGCTGAAAGTGGCATGCACATATTCGCCATGCAGCCGCTGCTGGTGCAGGTCCCAGTGGTAACGCAGCAGAGACTCGGCGGTCTCGGTCTTGTAGCGTTCGGGGTTGATGCACTGGCGGTAGAGCTCATAATTCTTTTCCTTGATTGCAGTCAGGAAGATTTCCATCACGCGCTCAGGCGTGGCGTTCTCCGGCACGGTTCTTTCCGTGTACCAGCCCTCCTTGATGCCGGCTACCTTATCCTCCTCCACGAAGGAGCCGCTCTTATCATGGCTGGCATCGAAAACCGCTACAATATGGCCATCAATATAAAGCGCTTCGGGTTCCACCACCCAGCCCCAGGCCATGTTCGTGCGCCGGTTACCGGGAATTTCGAAAGCCGGGCCGGTAATCTTACCCAGTACGGTGAAGTTCAGGCTATCGCCCAGCGAGCCATCTACCTCGCGGCGGAAACGCTTGATGGCCTCGTACGGCCCCAGCCATTCGCGACCGCCGATATTCACGAAATAGAAACCGGTGGAGGGCTTGCCCACCACAATGTATTCACCGGAAGCACCTACAAACTGGTTGTCGGGGTACTTGACATCCGGCAGCACAATGGTCTTCTCGGTGGGGTCGGTCTCCGGGGTATTCTTCAGCGGATCCACCGTGGGGAACACCTTGGCCAGGATGTCGCGTCCCTGCTGCAGTTCCTTCCATCTGGTCTCACTGAGCTGGGCATACTTCTCGCGCAGCTGCTTCTCATTATTGAGGTAGGCCACCATGGCGGGGGTAATCTGGTTGTAGTTCCCCTTGCTCTTCATGAGCGCCACGCGGGCGCGCTCGTAGAGAGCCTGCACCGCAGGGTCCTGCGGGTAGGTCTTCATGAGCGTCTGAATGCGGTTCAGTGCATCATTCTTGCTACGGTACATGGTATTGGCACTGCCCTGGGAGCGACGGACTTCCGCTTCAAATTCCTTCAGATAGAATTCAGCGTAGCCCAGATCGCGGGTGCTCGCTTTCTGAGGTTCGGCATAAGCACTCACTGCCAGCAAGGGCAACAATGCAAAATGGACTTTCTTCATCATTTGTAATTCAACTTGAGTTAATAATATAAAATCTTCATTTCCTGCTGCGTGCTTCTCGCAAAATGCCACGGATGGTCGCAGCATGAGGGCCGGAGATGCAGTCATCCACGGTCACATTCTTATCCGTGACAATCTCCAGGTCGGCCCCGTGATCCACGAGCCATTGCACCAGCCTTACGTAGCTGAGCGAGCACGCGTAGTGCAAGGCGGTGTTGCCTTTGAGCTCGCGCGTCGTATAGTCTGGATTGCGCTGCGCCATAATCTCAGGAAGAATAAAACAAAGGCGCTTGCAATACAAGCGTTCAGATTCTGTACGACACTGACGGCTCTCGATTTCCGCCAGAATATCACTCAAGCCGTCATCCAGCAATTCGGGTTCGACATCAGGCAGTGGTGCAGAAGGAAGCTGAATAGCGGGATCATTGGGGCGCTCATCGCGCAACATGAATGTAGCGTTTCGCATGTGGCGGCTCTCGCCGTCCTCATGCCAATATATATAGGCAGAACCGCTGGTTGGATCATTGAAGGAAAGCACCACCAGAGCCTGGAAATTCTTATTCTCGAGCTTGATATAGCCCTTCCCCCCGGTAGAAGCACTGTAGCTCACCGTGATATCGGGATAGGGTGTTTCCGCAGAGCTGTCGGGGTGGGGAGCGGTGTAGCTGTTGCCACCGGCGGCGGTGAAGCGCAACAGCAGCGGCACATCGAACCGGAACTCGTACCAGTGCCTGGCATCGGGTTCACCGTAGAGCTCCGAGGTGGCCATTTCCACATTATTCATCAGAACCACCACTGTCTTGCCTGCGGCAGAGGCGGGCGGCTGCACCGCTGCGCTCGCGAGAGGGGCAGAGCATGCCAGAAAAGCTGTAATGGAGAGGGTTGTTTTCATCTTGGTTCAGAATTTCTTGCTTTGCGGAGGATGGCGCGTATGGTTCCGGCATTCGGGCCGCCGATACAGTCATCCACTGCGGCGCCTTTTGCGGTTCGGGCATTGAGGTCGGCGCCGTGCTCCACCAGCCACTGCACAATCTCCACATGGCTGAGGCCGCAGGCATTGTGCAGCGCGGTCGTTCCATTGGCATTGGGCAGCACGGTATCAACAGAAGACCCCTGCACTATCTGCGGCAGCAGGGTCAGCAGTCGTTTCTGGTACAGGCGCTCCACGGCGGTCCGGTATTCCACTTTTTCCAGAGAGGAAATCAATTGCTGAAGTGTCTCGTCTTCATGGCGGATTACGAAACGGGCCGAACACACTACTCGGGCAGCACCATCTTTCTCCCACTCCACCCGGGCCAGTCCAGAACCGGAATCAGCAAAATCCAGCGTTATCTGGCCGGTGAGGCTCTGACCTTTCAGCGACAGCATCGCGCCGCAGCCCATGGGTTCGTAGTCAACCGTCACAGTAGTTTTCTGCCCGGGCAGCTCAGCCGTGCCACCCTGCCCCGACGGGTGGAACTTCAGCACCCACGGGGCGGAGCGCCACTCACGGTAGCCCACTTTCTGCGTTTCAGGATTGAATTCGCCGCCGAAAGCCCCGCTGAAATCAATCTCGAGCACCTTGCCGGCCAGCGTGGGGGGCATCACATCGCCCACCGGGTCGCCCATGCGGCAGAGGTAATCCTGGCAGCCGGCATCGTCCGCAAGTCGGAAAGTGAGGTCGTAGTAATCCGTCCCGTTCCACTTCATGTGGGCGGTGCCGCACGCGTCCGTGATAAAGCACATGCTGATGGTGGCCTTATCGCGCCTGCCATTCACGCTCAGCCGGGCTTTACCCGCGGCAGCATCGGGCGAGTAGGTCACCTCGCAGCTGCGATCCTCCCCCTGCACCGTGTATGTATCCGGCCTGCCGGGCTCTGCCTCGCCGAAATGAATGAGCAGCGGGGTGAATTTCCACGAAGTCGGGTAACTGAACTGAATCTTGCGACCGTTCAGATCAGCCGGCACTGCCGGTGCTGCAAATGCAGCACCGGAAAGCACCGGCAGGGCGAGCATGAAGAGAGTTTTCAGCATGAGCCTAATCGTGCATTTGCAGAGCCTCCTCGATTTCTGCCGCATTCGGAGTATTTTCCGGAAGGGTTACCTCATTTCCCTCCGCATCGCGCAGGCTGCGATCCGCACCATAGCCGATGAGCCAGCGCACCAGCTCCACGTTGCCCTCGCAGGCCGCGCGGTAAACTGCGGTGGCGCCATCGAAGGGCATGCCTTCTTTCTCACGGGTAAGAATCATATGCGGCAGCAGCGCCAGCGACTTGCCAGCCTTCTGTAGCTGGTGAAGATTGTAGGAACGAATCTGGTAGAGCTCTTTCTGCAAGGCCTCGGTGAACATACCGCGGTGCACATTGGCATCGCGCAGCCAGGTGAGCAGATTACCCAGCGGCTCCGTCACGTCCACCTGCGGGGGAATCTCCCGGTTCTGGCGCACATACAGGAAGAGAGTCTCCGCATGCTCCTGAGCGGTGGCATCCGGGGTCGGAATCTCGTAGAGCGGAGAGTTCACATCCTCGCAGCGGAAAGCCTTTTCCAGCCAGGCCACAGCCCGGGCGGCCTCCTCCTCACTGGCCTGCGGCCCGCGGAGGGGGTAATCGCGCTCGCGGCGGGCCTGCTGCAGAATGCCCTTGATGGCTTCTCCATTCTTACCCCCGCCCACGCAGGCATCAATGCTGGCCCCCTTTTCCGTGCGGGCTTCCAGATTGGCCCCGTGGTCAACCAGCCAGCGCACCAGCGCCACATGGCCCAGCGAACAGGCATAGTGTAAGGCGGTGTTACCCTTGTAATCCGGAGTCGTGAAGCTGGGGTTGCCCAGCATCATCACCATCGGCAGCAGGGAGGAAAGCCGCTTCTGGTACAAGCGCTCCGAAGCACTGCGATAGCGGGTGCCTTCAATCTCCCTCAAAATGGAGCTCAGGCCATCATCCAGCTGATTCTCCGGTGAGGTACCGATGATTTCCTCGGGGAATTCCACGGTGGCGTCATCCTCGGCATCATCCGCCACGGTGAAGGGGATGTTGCGAAGGTGGCGGGTGTTGCCGGCCTCGTGCCAGGCAATCGCAGCCGTACCCTCCGTGTCGCTTGTGTAGGTCAGAGTAAGCAGCACACTGAGCTCCGCGCACTCCACCTTCACATAGGCCTGGTTCTCCTTCGTATTCGGATGATAGCTGACTGTTACTTCATTGCTGAGCTCTGCGCTGTATTGCACATCGGCCTCGAATTCAGCAGAATCCGGGAAGGAAAGCACAAAATCCGACACTTCGCCCAAGGTATACCAGGGCGCTATGGGGAGACCGTACATGGGACTGCGGGCAATTTGCGCCCCGCTCATATCAAGCCGGACAGACAAGCCGGAAATATTCGCAGGCCCCAGCGCCCACAGTGACGGGACTGAGGCCATGCACAACAAGGAAAGCAGAGAGTGAAATACCTTCATACGTGCGATTTATCTAAGGGTGGGTTCAATGATGCCAACGCGGCCGATGCAAGCACGGCTGCTCAGGGAGTCGGATTTTCCTTCAGAAATTCAATGGCGGGCTCATATCCCTGTTTTGCAGCAGCCTGAACGTGCGCATGTCCTTTTGCTGCATCCTGCTGCACGCCCATGCCGAACAACTGGCGCAAGCCCAGGTCATACAGAGCAGCAGGCACCCCCCTGGCAGCGGCCTGTTCCACCCAGGCAAGCTTCTCCAGCGCATCAGCATCGCCCCCCTGCTCCGCTTTCGCCCACTTGCTCATATAGGCTGAGTGGATGCCGGTGTCATCGTTATAGTAACCGGCCACTTTCCACATGGCAGGGGCCTCGCCTCCGCAGGCTTTTTCCCAGGCGGTCAGCGCTTCATCGCTCTGCAGCTCCACGGGATGGCCGCGACGCAACAGAACGCGCAGCTGCGGGTGGGTGGTCATATCCACCGGGCGGCGGCCATTGCTGTCCTTTGCGCCGGGCCTGGCGCCAAAAGCCAGCAGGCGCAGGGCCATGCGGTAATCATTGGCCTTGGCGGCGCGGTGCAACGGAGTCTGGTTAGTAGAGCGCTCAGTCTGATTGGGGTCAAGTCCCGCCAGGAGAAGCTGGTGAACGAGCGAGGCATCGCACCCCGGAAGCTCGCGCTGGCAGTATTCAAGCAGACTGCAACCCTGGCGGTTTAGCCAGTTGGCATTGCCGCTACTGCGCATGTTGAGCAAGTAG
Source organism: Akkermansiaceae bacterium (assembly GCA_015062005.1). Lineage (GTDB taxonomy): Bacteria > Verrucomicrobiota > Verrucomicrobiia > Verrucomicrobiales > Akkermansiaceae > Akkermansia. Next base: position 22,698 of record SUVL01000021.1, on the reverse strand, counting down.
GAATGAAGGACGGGCCACTGGGGCGTGTCCTTGTACCGGGCAGCCAGGCTGCCAGTTAACTCATTGAGTCTGGCGTCTATTCCGGTGTCAGCCACTGCGTTGGGGCACCCTGCGCAACACAGCGCCACGACGGGAGCACAAAAGACGTGTAGGAATGAATGGTAATACATGATAGCAGAAGAGCGCATTGGCAGGCGCAGAGCAAAAAACGCACCGGCAGAGCGCATTTGCGGTACCGGTGCGGGAAAGGAGCAGGCAGACAGACTTACTCTGCGGTGCATCCCTCGGGGGTGCATCCCTCGGGGGCGCATTCCTCCTCGCCACCGAAGAGCCCGCCCAGCATCTCCTGCACGGCGGGGCTGTCGATGCCGAGGCCGATGGCCAGCTTCAGCAAGTTGGCGGTGATATCCACCACCTGGGTCTTTGTCTTGAAGGGAAGAGAAGCAGACAAGGCAACAGGATCACCCTCACCGGCGATGGCGGGCATCACAGTAGCGGCAGCCTTGCCTTCGGCAAGCGGGGCAGCGCCTTCCATCATCTGGCCCAGCTCCTCGGCCTGCATGAGCCCCTGAAGAACACTCAGGCGCTGTTCATCGGTCAGCGGTTCAAGCTGCGTGAGAATGCCCGGCACAGCAGCAGAGAGCACGGCATCCAGATCTGCCACAAGGGTGGGCAGGTCCTTATCCTGTGAGGTGCTCATCACCGTAGTCAGATTACGCATGGCAGCTTTGATGGAATCCAGTGCGGCCACTTCAGGATTGGCCTGAACCGTCATGCACACCATGGGAGCCATGGCCATTGCAAAGAGAGTATGCTTATTCATATCAGTCGTGTATGTTTTATGTAGGAACTCCCTATGAAATAACATAAACTCGAAGCATTTGTAAAGAAAAAAAAGCAAAAAAAAAGAGTCCGGGTACCGGAAGGGACCCAGACTCTGAGAAAATAATGAAATTGCCGGATGATTAACCAATCTGGGCGCGGCCGCTGAGGCGGGCACCTTCGTCCATGGAAAGCGTACCGGTGGTAATATCGCCGGTGATGTTGGACTGGGCATTGAGATGGCAGCGGTTGCTCTCGATATTGCCCTCCACGCGGCCGTAGATGTGAACCTCGCCGGCGTGAATATCGCCCTTGATGTTGGCCATCTCACCGATTGTCACCTTGCCGGTGTCGGACTCGATTTTGCCCTCGATGTGGCCATCGATGTGCATATCATTCTGGAAACGGATGGAACCGATAATCTCGATACCGGAGGAAAGAACGTTGGTGGTGTTCGTGCTCATATTCTGTATAAGAGGTTTGGGGTTGAAAAAAGCGGAGGATTACACCGTCATGATTTCCTTTTCCTTGGCGGCCACGAGGTCGCCAACGGTCTTCACATACTTATCGGTGAGCTTCTGCACCTTGTCCTCAGCGGTGCGCACACCATCCTCGGTCAGGATGTTATCGGCCTTCATCTTCTTGATACCGTCCATGCCGGTCTTGCGCACGCCGCGGATACGCACGCGAGTTTCCTCGCCCAGGCCGGATACATACTTGCAGAGCTCCTTGCGGCGCTCGCCGGTGAGCTCGGGGATAGGCAGGCGCACGGAGCGGGCATCAATGATGGGGGAGATACCCAGGCGGCTCTCAGCGATGGCCTTCTTGATATCGTTGAGGGTGCCGGGATCAAACGGCTGGATGAGGATGGAGCGGGAATCCGGGGTGGAAACCACGGCCAGGCTCTTGAGCTTCATGCTGGAGCCATAGGAAGCCACGTAGATGTCCATGTTATCCACCAGGGAGGGAGAAGCCTTGCCGGTGCGCACACCGGCAAAACCGGTCTGCATGTGCTCCACAGCTTCTTCCATTGCGGTCTCGATTTCGAGTAAGAGTGTCTCTTCGTCCATTGTCGTTATATTCTGTTGTGTGTTAAAAATGATTTAGCCGATGATGGTACCAATCTTCTCACCAAGCAGGGCGCGGGTGATGTTGCCGGGCTGGTGCATATCAAACACCATGATGGGCTTGGCGTTGTCCTTGCAGAGGGTGAAGGCGGTCTGATCCATAACCTTCAGGTTGCGGGAAATGCACTCCTCATAGGAAATGGCGTCGAAGCGCGTGGCGGTGGGGTCGGTCTTGGGGTCAGCCGTGTACACACCGTCCACGGAGGTTGCCTTCATCACCACCTCGGCATTAATCTCGCAGGCACGCAGGGCGGCGGCGGTATCGGTGCTGAAGAAGGGGTTGCCCGTGCCGGCGGCGAAAACCACCACCTCGCCGGAGCGCAGCTGGTGGCGGGCCTTGTTGCGCACGTAGGGCTCTGCCACGTTCTTCATCTCAATGGCGCTCTGCACATGGGCGGGTACGCCGGCTTCCTGCACGGCGGAGCAGATGGAAAGAGCATTCATCACTGTGGCAAGCATGCCCACGTAGTCAGCCGTGGGACGGTCCATGCCACGCACACTGGCCTTGGCTCCGCGCCAGATATTGCCACCGCCTACCACAATGGCAATCTGCAGGTCACCCTTCTGCTGGGCTTCGGCAATCTCGCGGGCAATGCGGGCCACAATCTCGGGGGAGATATTATCGCGGCTGCCGGGAGCACGCAAGGCTTCACCGCTCAATTTCAGGAGGATACGTTTATACGGAGGCTGGGGCTGGTCGCTCATGATATCTGAATCTGTTCAGTTCCCCATAACTCTGCCACTTTTAGCGCCAAAAAGCGAGCTAAAAATGTGCCAGTCCCAAAAAATATCAGATTTCAAAACGGGGGAACGGACAGGAAACGGTAATAGGCTCATGCTCAGCCGCCCCTAGCCCTGTATTCCCTTCTCCAATGGCGCATGGCGGTCCCATTTTGAAAGCACCGTCATATTCCAGAAATCCGCCGCCGCTTTCCTGGTTACATAGCCCATGTTCAAATACCGGCTGAACAGCAGCTGGGCCGTGCTGTGCCCCATCTCCTTCTGCAGCTTGTGAATATCATCGAAATGCCGCAAGTGATACGAGGCAAATGTATGCCGCAGGGCATCCGACTGCCACGGCAGCAAATCCGCCGCTGCGCGCAACCGGTGCCAGCGGCGTGTCCAGTTCGTAGGGGCCACCTCCTCCTTTCCGGGATTTTCCGGGCGGAACCGCCGCAGCCAGCGCAGCAGCACCGGTTGAATACTCACCAGGCGGGCGCCGCCCGTCTTGCTCACCCGGCGTGATACGCGCACCACACGGTCTTCCAGGTCCACCTCTGACCAGTTCAGCCGGGTTACCTCTGTGGGGCGCAGCCCGCACCAGAGCATCAACCCTACCGCAGCAGCACAAGGGCTGTGCTCCGGCTGCGCCACCGTGCGCAGCAAGCGGCAGATTTCATCCAGATTCAGCACCGCAATCGGTAATTCCTTGCGCTTGCGTACCCACACGCGGGCCACCGGATTCTCACGGCACCAGTTGCGCTGCATCGCGTACTGAAAAAAACAGTGAAGCAACCGCCTCGCCTTATCCACCGTAGAGGCTGTGTTGTAAGCTGCGGTTATCATCTTGAGGCAAGCCTCTGCCCCGAGACTCCGTACGCTGCGTGCCCCCACATCCGGTGAGCAACGCAGAATCCGCCGCAGCACCGCCTTGTACTCGCGGTATGAATCCGGGCGCAAGTCACTCTTCTGCAACAGAAACTGCTCTATAGCCACTCCAAACACCTCAGAATGCGTGGCGTCCTCATACGCATCTGCCCCCATATCAAAAATGCGGGTAAGCAGAGTCGCGCTGCAGCTCTCATGCGGCAGTTTCAAACGCGTTATTTCACATATATTGGCCACCAGCCGGGCGGCATCTGCCGCTGTCAATTCCGAACCGGCAACACCTTCAGTCACATCGTCGGAGTGAGTATTCATAGAGATTTGGGGAGTTACCCAGCATTATGGCCGGGAAACCGCCTCTTCCAGCCTTTCCGTCCAGCGCACTTTCATCCAATGCAACTAATATCAGCCCCCGACAAACATGTGTATTTTCTAACTCTTCCAATGGTTGTTTCATCCCAGTCTTCACCAATCTGCTTCCATTTCATACCTCAGGGCTTACTAACAAAACAGGATCCGGCATCCTGGGCAAATGGAAGTGTCGCCCCTGGCGGGGCTCAAATTGACCTTGCAGCACATGCCCGGTAACTAGTCGCTTCGCTCAATGAATTACACCGGCAAAGCCGGTGTATGTAATACCGCCTGCGGCGGTATGTGCCGCATGGCTCTGGCGTATACGCCAGAGCTGCAAATTCCAATTTATCGAGCTTTCAGAAGCTCGCGAACGGCCTGTTGACGAGCGTCCTTCACAAGAGCCGTTTGATGCGGCGGCAGACTTCCTCCACGTTGGAACGGCTGTTGAACGCGGAAATACGGAAGAAGCCTTCGCCATGCGCCCCGAAGCCGGCGCCCGGGGTTACGACCACTAGCGCTTCGCGGAGCATTTTATCGAAAAAATCCCAGCTATTCCAGCCCTCCGGGGTCTGTACCCAGATGTAGGGGGCATTGACGCCACCCCACACCCGCAGCCCGGCAGCCATGCAGGCGGAGCGAAGAAGCGCGGCATTTCCGAGGTAATAATCAATGAGTGCTCTGGTCTGCTCCTGGCCTTCGGCGGTAAAGAGAGCGGCAGCCCCGCGTTGGACGATGTAGCTGGCGCCGTTGAACTTGGTGCCGGTGCGGCGCTTCCAGAGCGAGGAGATGGAGACCTGGTTCCCCGCAGCATCGCGGCCCACGAGCTCCTTTGGTATCACCACATACCCGCAGCGCACGCCGGTGAACCCACCCTGTTTGGAGAAAGAGCGGAACTCGATGGCGCACTGCCGGGCACCCGGCACCGCATAGATGGAGGAGGGTATGCTTTCATCGGTGATAAAGGCCTCGTAGGCGCCGTCATATAACAGGATGCTATCGTTTGCCAGCGCATAATCCACCCACTCTTTCAGTTGCTGGAATGTGGCAACCGCGCCCGTAGGATTATTCGGGAAGCAAAGGTAGATGAGGTCTGTATGCTGCGTGGGGATACGGGGCACAAAATTGTTCTCCGGGGTGCAGGGCAGGTACACCAGACCTTCGTAGGAACCATCTGGACGAGCGCCGCCGGTGTTGCCGGCCATCACATTGGTGTCCACATACACCGGGTAGACCGGGTCCGGGATGGCGATGCTGTTGTTGTGCGCAAAGATATCCAGAATGTTGCCGGTATCGCACTTGGCGCCATCCGACACAAAGATTTCATCAGCCTCCACCTCAATACCGCGTTGGCGGTAGGAGACCTCGGCAATGGCTTCGCGCAGCCACGCATACCCCTGCTCCGGCCCGTATCCGTGGAAGGTCTCACGCCTGCTCTGGTCATCCACAGCCCGGTGCATGGCATCGATAGCGACTTGCGGGAGAGGCTCAGTCACATCGCCAATGCCGCAGCGGATGATGTGGGGTGCTTTTTCCGGATTGGCGGCGGCAAATGCAGCCACACGGCGACCGATTTCCGGGAACAGATACCCGCTTTGAAGTTTGAGAAAATGATGATTGATGTTGGCCATGATATAAATGTCTGGTTATGATGAAAAATCAGGAAGGGACGGAGATTTCCCCACGGAAGACGATGGTTGCCGGGCCCGTGAGCGTAACATCGGTGAATCCCACATCACCGGTTCGGGTAAACGCCACCGAGAGGGTATCTCCCCCGGCCACATCCACCCTGATGGGGCTCGCTGCACCGGTCAGCACGGCATGCAGCAGGGCCGTAGCCGTGATTCCGGTGCCGCAGGCCAGGGTTTCACCCTCGACTCCGCGTTCATAGGTGCGCAGCCTGAGATGCTGAGCAGAAATCACCGTCGCAAAATCCGCATTCGTGCCGGCCGGAGCAAAGGCACGGTGATAGCGCAGGTACGCCCCCATCGCGTGCAGATCAATGCCCTCCACCCCGGGCAGGAAAGCCACAGCATGCGGCACCCCGGTGTTCAGGAAATGGACCGGTGCGGGAATGACATCATCCGCCGGCAGCATGTTGAGCTTTAGCCCCTTCGGTTCGGTCAGGCAGATACTGACGCTTCCATCCGCATTCACCTGTCCGCGCACGAGCCCGGCCAGTGTTTCAAAGCACAGCTCCGTTATGCTTCCGCCTGACAAACGGCTTACGAAAGCGGTGAAGCAGCGGGCACCGTTGCCGCACATTTCGGCTTCTCCGCCATCTGCATTATAATACCGCATGCGCACATTTCCATCATTCCGGGCCGGTTCGATGGCGATGAGCCCATCTGCCCCGATGCCGAAACGGCGGTTGCACAGCCGGGCAATGTGTTCGCGCGTCAGCAAGGGGCTGAGGGTGCCGTCCCGGTTATCGACCATGACGAAGTCATTGCCGGCGCCGGTCATCTTGTAGAATGGGATAATCATATCTGATTGGTGGTTGAAGTTGCATTCTGTCTGCCGGCTGCGGGGATGAGGTGGCGGTGGTATTCCTGGATGCTGTATACATCATACCGCCCGAAGGCTATTTTCTCCTCCAGACCGCCGATAGCCGCCACCGCGCCGGGAGCCGTGGTCGTGATGGGGATTCCGGCGGCCACAGCCTGCGAGCGCATCTGCGTTTCATCCAGCATGGGGGTGGGGCCTGATTCGGAAGTGTTGATAATCCAGTTGATTTCCCTGTCCCGAATCAAATCCAGCACATTAGGGCGGCCCTGGGATATGCGATAGACCGCCCTGGTCTTGATTCCGGCATTGTACAGCATGGTTGAGGTGCCGATAGTGGCGTAAATCGTGAAACCGTGGCGCTGGAGCGTGGCGGCCAGCGGCACAAACAGCTCCTTGTCGCTATCCCTGACAGACATAAAGACACTGCCGGAGTCCGGCAACTCCGTTCCGGCGGCCATCTGGCTCTTGAGATACGCCAGTTCCCAATCCCGGTCCAGGCTCATGACCTCCCCTGTCGATTTCATTTCCGGACTCAGCGTCACATCTGCCCCGGGGAACTTGATGAAGGGGAACACGGCCTCCTTGACGGCATGATAGGGAAGCTTCACCTCCTCCGTGAGCCCCAGCTGTGCCAAGCGGGCACCGACCATGCACATGGCCGCCAGCCCGGCCAGCGGCTTGCCAATCGCCTTGCTCACAAAGGGCACAGTGCGCGAGGCCCTGGGATTCACTTCAATCATGTAGAGTTCTCCATCCTTGACAGCCAGCTGCATGTTCATCAATCCGCATATATGCAGCGCCTTCGAGAAAGCATGCGCAAAGGTGCGCACCCTGTCCTGAAGTTCCTGCGAGAGGGTGACAGGCGGCAGCACCGAGGCAGAATCCCCCGAGTGAATGCCGGCGGGCTCCACATGCTCCAGGATTCCGCCAATGACGGTGACTTCCCCATCGGACACGCAATCCACGTCCAGCTCGACGGCATTCTCCAGAAAGCGGTCTATGAGGATGGGAGAACCCTCGGACACGATGGTCGCCTGCTCCACAAAGTAACGGAGTTCCGATTCCTTGTAGACAATCACCATGCCGCGACCACCCAGCACGTACGACGGGCGGACGAGCACCGGGTAACCGATGCGCTGAGCCACGCGCAAGGCCTCATCGACCGTGCAGGCAATGCCGTTTTCAGGCTGCCGGATGCCGATACGGGCGGCCAGATTACGGAAATAGTCCCTGTCTTCCGCCAGCGCGATGTGCTCCGGCGAGGTGCCGATGATATTCACCCCGGCGTCCTTGAGCTGCTGCGCGAGGTTTAATGGGGTCTGCCCGCCGAATTGGACGATAGCGCCGCTGCATTGCTCTCGCCGGTAAATGGGCAGCAGATCCTCCAGGGTCAGGGGTTCAAAATAAAGCTTATCCGACGTATCGTAGTCCGTCGAAACGGTTTCGGGGTTGGAATTGACCATGACTACTTCATAGCCGGCCTGCCGCAGCGCCGCAGCAGCCTGGCAGCAGCAGTAATCAAACTCAATCCCCTGCCCGATGCGGTTGGGCCCGCCGCCGATAATCATGATGCTCTTCTTACCGGGGGCTACGCGCGGGGCTTCCCCTTGCGTGTGGTAGGAGCTGTAGTAATAGGGGGTAAGCGCCTTGAACTCACCGGCGCAGGTATCCACAGCCGCATAACCCGGCTGCAGGCCGATGCGTCCGCGCGCCGCGCGCACATCGGGCTCACTGCAATTCAGAAGGTAAGCTATCTGCCGGTCGCTGTATCCCAGTTCCTTGGTCTGGAGGAAAAGCGGCGCATCCGCCTCCAATCCTGCCAGTGAACCCGCCGATGCAATTTCGTCCTCAAAAGCGGCGAGCTCTGCCAGATGCCGCAGGAAATAGGAATCAATCCCGGTCAGTTCCTGCACAAGCTGCACCGACCATCCCCGGCGGAATGCCGCCCGGATGTAGAAAAGCCGCCTATCATTCGGGCGGGCTAATTCGGCCTGCAACTGCGCATCCGAAGCCTGTTCAAAAGCGGCATCCTTGCCATCCGCGCCGAATCCGGAACGGCCTGTTTCCAAGGAGCGCAAGGCCTTCTGCAGACTTTGCTTCAGGTTGCGGCCTATCGCCATGACTTCCCCCACGGATTTCATCTGCGTACCGAGCGTGCTATCCGCATTGGGGAATTTCTCAAAGGTGAATCGCGGGATTTTGGTAACCACATAATCCAGCGCCGGTTCAAAGCAGGAAGTCGTGTGGCCTGTAATATCATTCTTCAATTCCGGCAGGGTGTAGCCGACCGCCAGCAGGGCCGCAATCTTGGCAATGGGGAACCCGGTGGCCTTGCTGGCCAGTGCGCTGGAGCGGCTGACCCGCGGATTCATTTCGATGATGATGCGCCGCCCGGTCTCCGGATGCACAGCCCACTGCACGTTAGAGCCACCGGTCTGCACGCCGATGGCTTTCAACACACGCAGCGAATCATCGCGCATGGCCTGGTACTCCGCATCGGAAAGAGTCTGAATGGGAGCAATGGTAATGGAATCGCCGGTGTGCACCCCCATGGGATCCAGGTTTTCGATGGAGCAGACAATCACGCTGTTTCCCGCACCATCCGTCATGACTTCCATTTCAAACTCCTTCCACCCCAGCAGAGACTCTTCGATGAGCACCTCGCTGTTCAGGCTGGCCTCCAGCCCGCGGCACACAATATCGGCAAACTCCTCCGGATTGTGCGCAATACCGCCACCCGTGCCGCCCAGGGTGAAGCCGGGGCGTATGATAAGCGGCCAGCTCCCGATGGCACCGGCCACGGCTTCGGCCTCCTGCAGGGTATGAGCCGCACCCGAACGGGGCATATCCAGCCCGAGCCCGTTCATCGTTTCCTTGAAAAGCTGTCTGTCTTCCGCGCGGCGTATGGCCGCCGCCGAAGCACCGATGAGCTCCACGTTGTAGCGCTTCAGAACCCCGCTTTCCTCCAGCTCCATGGCCAGATTGAGAGCCGTCTGCCCGCCCAGGGTGGGCAGGAGCGCATCCGGGCGTTCCCGGCGTATGATTTCATGCACAATACCGGCCGTCAAGGGCTCGATGTAGGTTCTGTCGGCCATGTCCGGATCCGTCATGATAGTGGCCGGATTGGAATTAATCAGCACAACCTCATAGCCCTCCTGCCTCAGCACCTTGCATGCCTGGGTGCCGGAGTAATCGAACTCGCAGCCCTGACCGATGATGATGGGGCCGGAGCCTATGAGGAGAATCTTGTGAATATCTGTTCGTCTGGGCATAAGAATGAATAGTCAGTTTTGGGGGGATGCTACAAAATTGGGGAATGGGAAGAGCGGGTGCGGCATCTGCACAATGTCCTGCTTGTATCGGTTTATCCGGTAAAGGTGCTGCACCTTTTCCCGGAACCCAGCGCTGCCCGCGTCGAGGCGGATGAGGCGGTCGAGTTCTGCGTATGTGAACCCGAGCCGCTCCTCATCGGAGCATTGCTGCAGGCCATCGGCCGGTGTTTTATGAACCAGGTGGGCGGGCAACCCCAGCCAATCGCCCAGCGCCCGGACCTCAGTGACGGTGAGGCTTTGTATGGGCGCGTAACATCCGGCATTGTCACCGAACTGGGTTGCGTAACCCACGATATCTTCTGATAAGTTGGAAGTGTTGACGACAAAGGCATGGGGCTCGCACTGGGCAATGGCAAACAGGGCGGACATGCGCAACCGGGCCGGCAGGTTGATAAGGCAGGACTCGCTTATGTCGCAGCGGGGGCGGAGTTCGTCCAGCAAGGCAGAAAAGCATGGGCGGATGTTGACCTCCAGGCTGCGGATTCCCAGTAGTTGCACAACTTCGCGGGCATCGCGGATGTCTGCCTGCAAGCCATTGGGCAAAAGGACACCGAGCACATGTTCCGGGCCGAAGATACGCGCCAGCAGGGCTGCCACAACGGCGGAATCCTTGCCTCCGCTTATCCCGACCACAAACTGCTCAGCCCCGGTCTCTGCCGCCCAGAGCCGGAAATGCGCTTCAATATTCTGAAACACAGACTGCGCATTAAAATAATAGGGGGGCACGCTCATGAGTGTTCAATCAGGTTTCGGAAATCGAGGAAGAGGGAGTCAGCATCGTGCGGACCGGGAGCCGCCTCCGGGTGGAACTGAATACTGAAGGCCGGTTCCGAACGGTGGCGTATGCCCTCGATGCTGTTATCATTGAGGTTGATATGCGTGAGTTCCAGAGAGGATGGCAAATCCCGCAAGGCGAAATTATGATTCTGACTGGTGATATCCACGCGACCGGTCTGCACATTCAGCACCGGATGATTGCAGCCGTGGTGCCCGAAGGTAAGTCTGTGGCATTTGGCACCGCAGGCAAGCCCCAGCAGCTGGTGGCCCAGGCAGATTCCCATCAGGGGCACCCTGCCCAGCAATTCGCGGACGGCCTGCTGCGCGTAGCCCAAGGCAGAGGGATCGGCCGGGCCGTTGGAGAGGAAAACACCATCCGGCTGCAGGCTCAGGACCTCAGCCGCAGAAGTATGCGCCGGGACCACCAGCACCTGCATATCCTGCCGCTGCATGCTCCGCAGGATATTGTATTTGATACCGAAATCATACGCCACGATTCTGTATTTCCCCTGCGGGTTTCTCTCGTATGCAGCCGGAGTGGTCACGCGCGAGGCGTAATCCTGCCCGTCCAGTCCTTCCCAGGCCGCAGCATGCGCTATAGCGGTGGCTTCATCCATGGGAACTTCACTGACATGAAGATAGGCACGCTGAGTGCCGTGCGAGCGCAGATGCAGGGTAAGCGCGCGCGTATCCACCCCGGCAATGGCGGGTATGCCATGGCGGAGCAGATAGCTTTGCAGCGATTCCTCTGCCCTGTAATTGGCGGGCGGATTCAGTTCCTGCACGACGAGCCCGTTCAGAAAACAGCCCCGGGATTCAGCATCCTGCGCCGCGCAGCCGTAATTTCCGATTTCCGGTGAAGTGAGGGTCACAATCTGCCCGGCATAGGATGGGTCGGTCGCGATTTCCTGGTAGCCGGTCATGCCGGTGTTGAAGACCACTTCTCCCGGTGCATCCACCGGGGCACCCACGGAGTACCCCCTGAACACCGTGCCATCAGCCAGAGCCAGGAAGGCACGCCGTTCCCTCTTTTCTTTCCATCTGTATTCCATATCAATAGGTTCGTTCATTCTTATTCTCTACAAAGTTCACCAGAGCCCGATTGGCTACCCGGTACCCGCCCGGTGTGGGATACCGCCCCGTAAAATACCAGTCACCGCTGTGGTGCGGGCAGCATTCCCGCAGCGCGGCGCAGCTCTGAAACACCACCTGCACCTCGGCCCGCATTTCTTCCGGAGTGAGGAGCCGGGCAATCTCGGCAATCAATTCCTCATCCGGGATGGCGGCATAAACCATAGACAGGCAATTGATACAGCTCTGCTGTTGTTGCAATTGCGCGCGGGCGCAGTCGTAGGCACGCATGAGCGTCTGCGTATCATTTTTCTTCCGCAGAAGGGATACCGCTGCCCGGAACGCAATCAATTCACCGGCGGTGGACATGTCGATACCATAGCAATCCGGGTACTTGATGGGAGGAGCCGTGCTGGCAACGATGATTTTAACCGGGTCCAGGCGGTCGAGCATGGGGAGGATGGCGTCCCGCATGGTGTTGCCGCGCACAATGGAATCATCCAGGACCACCAGCGTGTCTTCTCCCGGTTGCACCAGACCGTAGGTCAGGTCATACACATGCCGGTACAAATCGCGGCGACTGGAGGCATCTGCTATGAAGGTGCGCAACTTGGCATCCTTGACTGCAATCTGCCCGGAGCGCATACAGGTGCCACGCTCAGCAGCCAGGCGCATAAGTTCCTCCTGCAGCCCGAAAAAGCCGACTCTGGCAGAGTTGGGGATATAGCTGAAGAAGGTATGAGCCAGATCATCCCTGACAGCCTGCAACAGTTGCGGCATGAGGTGGCGCCCCAGATTGCGGCGCTCCCGGTGAATATCCGCATCATTCGGGCGCGAGAAATAGATGCGCTCGAAGACGCAGCCGCGGGGCTCGGCTTCCGGCAGGCAATCGCCGACCTCCAGCCGGCCGTCCGCGGTCATCACAACAGCTTTTCCGGCGGGCAGTTCCATCACCTCCCCGGTCGTGCAGTTGAAAGCCGCCTGTATTGCCGGGCGCTCACTGGCGACCACAAACACCTCATCATCGAAATAATAATAACCGGGGCGGATACCGTGCGCATCGCGGATGGCAAAGACGGAGCCCGAACCGGTCATGCCGCAGAGCGTGAACGCACCATCCAGAGGCTGCAGAGCCGCCCGCAGCACCCCGGAAAGATTGACCATTCCGGGGGTGCGGGACTCTTCGCGGTCCAGGTAGTGTGCTATGGTTTGCAACAACAGGTACCCATCCGCATGACTGGCCGGGTGATGCCCTGAGTTCAGGAACCACTCATACATTTCTGTATTAGTTGTCAGATTGAAGTTCCCGGCCAGCAGGAGCATACGACCCAGCTGTGTCGATTCATGCACAAAGGGATAACAGCAACTTATGTCGTGACGCCCGAAGGTCGCATAGCGTAGGTGCCCCAAGAGCAGCTCGCTGTGAAATCTCTCCCCATCGCCGACCTGCCGCAACACATCCGCCAGCGGATTATCGGCAGCCGAGCGTACCAGCTGATAAGCCGGGAGCCCCGGTTCGGGGTGGAGATGCAGCGCCGCTATCCCCGCACCGTCCTGCCCGCGATTGTGCTGCTTTTCGAGCAGCAGGATAAGGCGGCTGAGGCCGTAATTCTCTATACCATATTTCCTTTTGTAGTATGAGAGCTCTTTTCTCAGGCGCACCATGGCCACGGCGCATTCATGTTTTAAGGCGTCAGACATAAGCCGGCAGATTACTAATCAGTAAATGAAGAGCATTTCATGGTATTTCGGCAGCGGCCAGTTTTCATCGGCCACCTTCGCCTCCAGTTCATCTGCCACGCAGCGCAGATTCTGCATGGCCGCCAGTATTTCCTCGTGCAAGCCGCCCAGTGCGATGCGCAGTTTATCGCAGTGCTGCTGCAGGCTATCCAGCCCCTCGCCCAGGACCGCCGCCTGTGAGCGCAGGGCTTCCAGCCCGGAGCTCACGCCGGTCTCCCGCGCCAGTTTCAGGCTGTTCAGCACCGTGAGGTACTGCTGCTGCACCCCCGGGATAATCTGGCTGGTTGCCATTTCCAGCGCCGTTCTGCCTTCGATTCGTATCTTGCGGTGGTAATCTTCCAACCCCACCTCGAAGCGGGATTCCAGTTCGCGGCGGCTGAAGACACGGTATTTCTCAAACAACTGCACATTCTCCGGGCTCGTCAGGCACTTGAGCGATTCCATCGTGGTGCGGGTATGCGGCAGGCCGCGGCGCGCCGCCTCCTCCAGCCAGCTCTGCGTGTAGCCATCACCATTGAAGATGACGCGCTTGTGTGCCTTCAGGATGGCTTGCAGGTGGCTCTGCAGCTTCTCATGGAAATCCGCGTCCTTCACCCCGGAAAGGAAAGCGGACATGCGATCAAAGGCCTCTGCCACAATCACATTGAGAATGATATTTGCCCCGGAACAGGATTGGCTAGAACCCGGCGCGCGGAACTCGAACTTGTTGCCGGTGAACGCGAAGGGGCTGGTGCGGTTGCGGTCGGTGGCATCGCGGGGGAGAGGCGGCAGCGTATCCACGCCGACCTTCATGGGCGCAATATCGGCGGCATCCTGCACGCTGCCTTGTTCCAACTGCTCCAGGATGGCTTCCAGCTGGTCGCCCAGATACATGGAGATAATGGCCGGGGGTGCTTCATTGGCACCGAGTCGGTGGTCGTTGCCCGCACCGCTCACGGCGCACCTGAGCAAATCGGCATGAAGGTCAACGGCTTCGATGATGGCGCACAGCACCGTCAGGAAGATGGCATCATCCTGCGGATTGCTGCCGGGGTTGAGCAGGTTCCTGCCTTCGTAATTGATGCTCCAGTTGTTGTGCTTGCCGGAGCCATTCACCCCGGCAAAGGGCTTCTCATGCAGCAGGCAGACAAAACCGTGCTTCTCTGCCGTCTGCCGCAATATTTCCATCACCAGCATATTGTGATCGCAGGCCAGGTTCACCTCCTCAAAGACGGGAGCCAGCTCAAATTGCGCCGGAGCCACTTCGTTATGCCGGGTCTTGGCCGGGATGCCCAGCTTCCAGAGGGTCTGCTCCACATCGCTCATAAAGTTGAGCACGCGCGGACGGATGGCGCCGAAATAGTGGTCTTCCAGCTGCTGGTGCTTGGCGGGCGGTGCGCCGAACAGGGTTCTGCCGGTCTGGATGAGGTCCGGTCTCAGCAGGAAAAAGTGCTTGTCGATCAGGAAATACTCCTGCTCCACGCCCAGCGTGACAGTCACCTTGCCATTGCCAGAGCAGCCGAAGCACTGCATCAGGCGCCGGGTGGCGGCGGAAAGAGCCTGAATGGAGCGCAGCAGCGGTGTCTTCTTATCCAGCGCCTCACCGGTATAACTGCAGAAGGCCGTGGGAATACAGAGCGTGGCGCCATTGTCATGCCGCTTGATAAAGGCCGGGCTGGTCGGGTCCCATGCCGTGTAACCGCGCGCTTCGAACGTGGAGCGGAGGCCACCGGAGGGGAAGCTGGAGGCATCCGGCTCGCCTATGATGAGGTTCTTGCCGGAAAACGCAAACAGGGCCTTGCTGCCACTTGGCTCCAGAAAAGAATCATGCTTTTCGGCAGTCCCTCCGGTGAGCGGCTGAAACCAGTGGGTATAGCTGGTGGCGCCCCTGGCTACGGCCCATTCCTTCATGGCATGTGCCACATCTCCGGCAATCGCAGGATTGAGCGGCTTTCCCTTCTCAATGGTCTGTAATAATTTGCTGCACGTTTCCTTGGGCAGGTAGTCGCGCATGACCTCGGCGTTGAACACGTCACAGCCGTAATCGGCTATGCCGGCTTGTACTGAATCCGGGACAGTCGGGCTCTTCGATGTGGATATGTCTCTTACTGCGTTCTGGCGATTGAGATTTCTCATGGTTTCTTCCTTTGTTTTGTCGAGCCGGTGGCTCTACTTTTTACACAAGCAAAAACCGTGCCAACTTTTCAATGCACCCTAAAAATTGCTGGTTTTCGGCGGCTCGGAACTGTAGTCCCGTACTCCGACAAGCTTTCTCAACGCCCCGTGACAGGTAAAAAATGTAAAATTCAGGCGGCAGGTTTTACAAAATTGTAACAGTCGGTGCGTTCAACAAGCATCGAAACGCCGGGAACAGCCCATTATTATCTCGATAAATTGGAATTTGTGGGGGAACTATGTCGGAGCACGGAACTTCAGTCCCGATTGGAAGCACCGTTATTTCGGGACTGAAGTCCCGTGCCCCGACAACGACAAACATCAATTTCCCGCTCTCATTGCTCAAATTTTGAGGTACGACAGCCCGGATTTCAAAGTTGGCACGGTTTTTGCAGGAGAAAAAGAGTAGAGATTCATTTTACCGTGTGTATGAAGACGCAGTTATACGTACCGGAAGACAAGGGGCTTTATCAGGCCCGGTTTGAGCATGATGCCTGTGGAGTCGGGCTGGTGACCAACATGAGGGGTGAGGCAAGTCACCGCATTATCGAACAGGGAATCACGGTGCTGAAACGCCTGATGCACAGAGGCGCCTCCGGCGCTGACCCTGATACCGGCGATGGTGCCGGGCTGCTGATTGCCCTGCCCGATGCCTTTTTCCGGGCAATCGTTGATTTTCCCTTGCCAGCGCCCGGGCAGTATGGCGTGGCCATGATGTTCGGCGGAGTGGGGCAGGAAGCAGCCATTGAGGACGTGATACAGCAGGAAGGTGGCCGGATTCTCGGGTGGAGACAGGTGCCGGTCTGCCCGGAGAGTATCGGCAAGGTGGCGCGTGATACCGTCCCCAGCATCCGCCAGTTATTCATTGCGGACAACACGGAAGCCCCCGGGGAGCAGGAAATCAACCTTTACGTCATGAGGCGCTGCCTCGAAAAAGCCATCCCGGACCTGTACATTTGCAGCATGTCGTCCCGCACCATCGTATACAAGGGGCTGCTGCAGGGTGCTCAGCTGGATTCCTTTTACCCGGATTTGCAGGATACCCGCATGGTATCGCCGCTGGTGGTGGTGCACCAGCGCTATAGCACCAACACCTTCCCCACCTGGGCCCTGGCGCAGCCGTTCCGCTATCTGGCGCACAATGGAGAAATCAACACGCTGCGTGGCAACCTGAATGCCCAGAAAGCCCGCGAGAATCTGTTAAAAAGCGCCGTACTCGGAAAGCGATTAAGTAAACTGCTCCCGCTTATCAACGAAGCGCAGAGTGACTCCGCCTGTCTGGATAATATGCTGGAGCTTCTTGTGGCAGCCGGGCGGCCGCTGGAGCATGCGCTGCTGATGCTCATTCCTCAGGCCTGGGGGGAAAACTACCACATGGGGCGCGATGTCCGCGCGTTTTTCGAGTATCACTCTGCGCTGATGGAGCCATGGGATGGTCCCGCAGCCATCGTGGCGACTGATGGCAGCCGTGCCGTGGCCCTGCTGGACAGGAACGGCCTGCGCCCCCTGCGCTTTACGGAATGCCATGATGGTCTGCTGGTTCTGGCCAGTGAGGCCGGGGTGCTGGATATACCGCAGGAACAAATCCGCCGCAAGGGGCGCCTGAAGCCGGGCGGCATACTGGTGCTGGATATCCCCGGGCAGCGCATTCTGGAGGACGCCGAGGTGAAGACCGCCATGGCCCGCAGCAAGCCCTATCGCCGCTGGGTGGAGGAAAACCGCTTATCGGTACGCGGGCTGTTTACTGAGATAACGGCGGCAGAACCGGAGGCTGATTTGCAGAGAAAGCAGCTGCTGTTCGGCTACAGCAAGGAGGATGTGGATACCATCTTATCAACGATGGCGGACAAGGGCACCGAGCCCATAGGCTCCATGGGGATGGAGGCGGCGCTGGCAGTGATGTCCGGCAAGCCACAGCTGCTGTTCAACTACTTCAAGCAGAGCTTCGCGCAGGTTACGAATCCGCCCATTGACCCCATCCGCGAGGAACTCGTGATGAGCCTCATGACCTACATCGGCAACAAGGGGAATATTCTGGAAGAAACGCCGGAACACGCCAGGCTCATCAAGCTGCGACGCCCCATCCTGACGGATGACGAATTGATGCATCTTTCCGCCTTGGAGAGGAACGGTTACGAAACCGCCGAAATCTGCTGCGGTTTTGTGCCGGATGCTGATGGATCGGCACTCAGGCATGCGCTGCAAGGCTTGGCCGCGCAAGCCATCGAGGCCGTGAAGACAGGGCAGCGCCTGATTGTGCTTACTGACCGGATGCTGCCCGCCGGATACGCCGCCATTCCTTCTCTCCTCGCCACGGCCTGTGTGCATAAAGCACTCGTTGAGAGCAATCTGCGGCCTGAGGCCGGAATCATCGTCAGCTCGGGAGAAGTGCGCGAGGTCATGCACGCCGCGCTGCTGCTGGGCTATGGTGCCACCGCCATCAACCCGTGGCTGGCCTTGCAGAGCATCACTGAACTGACCCGCTCCGGCAAGGTGAACTGCGATGCGGTCACGGCTGCTGGCAATTATGTGCGCGCGCTGGATAAAGGTCTGCTCAAGATTATGTCCAAGCTGGGGATTTCCACACTCCGCAGCTACCGCTCGGCACAGGCCTTCGAGGCCCTGGGCCTGAGCTCTGATTTCATCAACGAATTTCTGCCCGGCACGGTGACGCGCATAGGCGGCGCAGGGCTGCCCCGCATCGCGGCTGATGCGGCAGCGCGCCTGGCGCAGTCGCAATCCGCTTCCCGGGCCTTGCCGCCGGGCGGGGTTTACAAGTATCACAAGGACGGTGAATACCGTTTGTGGACACCGCTGGCAATCAAACTTTTCCGCGAAGCGGTGTGGGAGAACAATGAAGAGAAGATGGCCGGATTCAGTGCCCTGATTGACCACCAGGAAGCGCATCCGTGCACGCTGCGGAGCCTGCTGGATTTTCGCGAAGTACCACCGGTTCCGCTGGAGGAAGTGGAAAGCGAAGGTGAGATAATGAAGCATTTTGTATCGGGCGCGATGTCGCTGGGGTCGCTCAGCCCTGAGGCGCACCATGCCATTGCCGCGGCCATGAACAGCATAGGAGCACGCAGCAACTGCGGTGAAGGCGGTGAGGAGCCCTCGCGCTTCGGCACGCAGCTCAACAGCGCCACCAAGCAGGTGGCCAGCGGTCGCTTCGGGGTCACTACGGACTACTTGTGCCACGCAGAGGAAATCCAGATTAAAATGGCACAGGGTGCCAAGCCCGGCGAGGGCGGCCAGCTCCCTGCGTTTAAGGTGGATGCGTTTATTGCCGGGGTGCGCCACGCCATTCCGCAGGTGAGTCTCATTTCTCCGCCGCCGCACCACGATATCTACTCAATTGAGGATTTTGCCCAGCTTATCTATGACTTGCGGCAGGTTAATCCCAAGGCCCGCATTTCGGTCAAACTGGCTTCTGAAATGGGCGTGGGAACGGTGTGCGCAGGGGTGGCCAAGGCCAGTGCGGATACCATCCTGATTTCCGGCTACGATGGCGGCACCGGTGCCTCGCCGCTCACCAGCATCCGCCACACGGGATTGCCCTGGGAACTGGGGCTGGCCGAAGCGCACCAGACTCTTGTGGTCAACAATATGCGCAACCGGGTGCGGCTCCAGACGGATGGACAGCTCAAAACCGGCCGTGATGTGGTCATCGCCGCGCTCCTGGGCGCGGAGGAGTTCGGGTTCGGCACCACTCTGCTGGTGTGCCTGGGGTGCGCCATGATTCGCCAGTGCCACAGCAACACCTGCCCCATGGGTGTTGCCACCCAGGATGCGGAACGCCGCAAGCGCTTCATCGGCAAGCCTGAATATATCGTCAATTACCTCAGACTCGTCGCCGGGCAGGTCCGCAGGCTCCTCGCCTCGCTGGGGCTGCACAGCATTCACGAAGCCTGCGGGCGCGCCGACTTGCTCTGCGTTAAGAACGACGCCGCTCGCTATGGGATTGATTTGTCCGCCTTGCTGGTGTCCTCCCCCGCAGCCTGCGAAAAGTCAACCAACGCGGTGGCAGTCAACTCATTTGATGAGCGCTATCTCGCCCATCTCCCGCTGAACTCGGAACGGCCCACCACCATACAGGCGCAAGTCTTCAACACCGACCGCAGCATCGGCGCGGCACTCTCCGGGCGGATTGCCCACTCTCAGCCAGCAGCGGCGCTGCGCCCCGACCAGCTCTGCATCAATCTGCGGGGAACAGCCGGGCAAAGTTTCGGTGCTTTCCTGGTGAAGGGAGTCACGCTGCGGCTCGTTGGCGAGGCAAACGACTTTGTGGGGAAAGGGCTTTCCGGCGGCAGCATCAGTATCCGGGTGCCGGCAGAATCCGCTTTCAGGGCTCAGGATAACGTGATTGCCGGCAATGTGGTCGGCTACGGCGCCACCTCCGGTCGCATTTTTATCAATGGCCGGGCGGGTGAACGCTTTGCAGTCAGAAACAGCGGTGCCACCCTGGTGGCTGAGGGCGTGGGCGACCATGGCTGCGAGTATATGACCGGCGGGCGTGTCGCCGTGCTGGGCGCAGTCGGTGTTAATTTCGCCGCCGGCATGACCGGGGGAATTGCCTACGTCTATGATGAAAACGGCGATTTCGATCTCCATTGCAACACGGAATGCGTTGACCTCGAAAACGTGCCGGCCGATTCAGAGGCGGAACAGGAACTCCTGGCGCTGATACAGGAACACCATCGGGAAACGGGCAGCGTGCTCGCGGAGCACATGATTGCCAACTGGCAGCACTACCGCCCCCGCTTCGTGCGTGTCTTCCCGGTGGAATACCGCCGCGCCCTGCTACTCGCCGCAAACAAGTGACCGCGCGATAAATGAGAATTTGTTGTTGTCGGAGCACGGGACTTCAGTCCCGAAATCTCGGTGCACATAATCGGAACTGAAGTCCCGTGCCCCGACAAAGTTCCACCATCCCCCCCAAAAAAAGTTCTGTTAATCCCCCTTGAAAAAGCACCACAAAAATGGTATAGTATGCGCAGCGGATGAAAATTTCACCGGAATTTTTGATGATTCAGGAAGTCAGTTCTGCCGTAATTCATGAAAAGGATGTCGAAGAACTGCTCAATAAGGTTTTGTGTATTCTGGCTCAGCGCATGGGAATGATGCGAGGGACGTTCACCCTGCTGTTTGGTGACACACTGGCTATCGAAGCCTCACACGGCATAGAGGCCCGGCGGCAGAAACTGGGTCAATACCGTATGGGGGAAGGGATAACCGGCATGGTAGCGGAGAACGGGAAGCGCTGCATTGTGCCGGATTTACGCAAAGATGCCCGTTTTCTGAACCGGACTGGCTCTCACACCTATCCCTTCCAGGTTGCCTTCATCTGCGTGCCGCTCATCCAGCACAACAAGGTGATAGGCACGCTCTCCATCGACCGCCAGGTTGAGTCCGATTCTAATCTGGAACAGGATGCCGCCATCCTCGAAATTGTGGCCGGCATTACAGGCGATGCGGCAGCGCGATGCATTGAAATTCACGAGGAACGCTCTGCCCTGTTGGATGAAAATAGGCGACTGCGGAGCCAGTTGTGTGAAAATCCCGGGCACATGGTCGGCACCAGCCGGGAAATGCAGCAGATCTATGCCCAGCTCAGGCAGGTGGCACCCAGTGATGCAACCGTTCTGATCCGCGGCGCCAGTGGCACCGGCAAGGAACTGCTGGCCCGCGCCATTGTGGAGCTTTCCGACAGAAAAGGAAAGCCCTTTGTCACCCTGAATTGCGCTGCCCTGCCGGAAGCCTTGGTGGAAAGTGAGCTTTTCGGCCATGAGCGCGGCGCATTCACCGGGGCGGTTACGCGGCGCATCGGGCGGGCAGAAGCCGCAGATGGCGGCACCCTCTTCCTCGATGAAATCGGCGATTTAACGCCACAGACCCAGGTGAAGCTGCTCCGCTTCCTGCAGGAACGCACCTTTTCACGCGTCGGCAGCAACCAGGAATTGCATTCCGACGTGCGCATACTGGCTGCCACGAGCCGCAACCTGGAGGAAATGATGGCGCAGAACCTTTTTCGCGAAGATTTGTACTACAGGCTCAACATTTTCCCCATCATCATGCCCTCACTCTCTTCCCGAAAGAGTGATATCATCCTCCTGGCGGAACATTTCATTGAAAAAATGAATCTTCGCTACGCCAAAAACATAACACGCATCTCTCCCCGTGCCATGAATGCGCTGATGGAATACCCCTGGCCGGGCAACGTGCGCGAGCTGGAGAACTGCATGGAACGCGCCGTGCTGACCACTCAGGATGAGTGCATCCGCGTGCACAATCTGCCCCCTTCCCTTCAACCGGAACCGGATATCAGCCAGCAGAATGCCAACGCAACAGGCTCGCTTTCCTCCCGCCTCGCCCATTACGAAAGAGAAATCCTGGTCAAAGCGCTCGAACGCCATCGCGGCAATATCTCCGCCGCCGGACGCGAATTAGGCGTCTCCCCCAGAATGATGAATTACAAGATTCGTAAGTTCTCCTTGAAAGTATAGCTCCACCAGCTTGACCAAAGAAACGATCTGCAACCGAGTTTCGATTGCAGGTCGTGAAGCACCCTTGGAGAAGGGTTCGTCTCCGAGAACACAAAACAGCCTCTACACGCTGTTTATAAATCGCTTATAAAATCACAAAGACGGTTTAAGATAAATCCTTTCTCTTTTTCGTCAACCACCCCCTTGACAAAATCGGTACCACATGTACAATGAGTGCAGATAACCTCCTCCCTGTGAGGGCGTAGCAAGCGCACACGCGAAGCCCCCCGCTTAGGGTTGGAATCCGCTGATTCCTTCAACTGCGAACATGGGGAGGGTTTTTATTTTGTATGGAATACCTTAAGCCGAATCTCTCCATTCAACAGCAGGTCGCACAATCTCTTTGACCGCAAGCAGCGTTTCCTGGTTATGGTTGCCATTGAGCGTATTGTAATAGACCTCTTTGCATACCACCACACGGCAAAACAACACTCTACTTGTTTTGCCTGATTTTCAAATACCGCTTCAGCAGGAAGGCACAGAACCAGGGGATGGTCAGGAAGGCTTCCGAGCGCCCGATATTGGCACGAGCTAGCTTGATGCCGGAGTGAATGGCCTCGTATTTATCAGACTCTACCAACTTGCGGAGGGATCTGGAAACTGTATTTCCGGCCTTAACCTCAACAGGTATCAAATCCTCTGCAGTTCGGACAAAGAAGTCCATCTCCA
>SUVL01000020.1 GCA_015062005.1 Akkermansiaceae bacterium | reverse complement strand
TGTGCTGCGCGTGCATGAGGCAGAAGATTGGCTGGGATCTGATTGTTTTAAGGATATGGACATGAATATGTATGCCCCTGCTTATGACCCTTTTGTTACTGCGCAAGTAATATAATGGCGCCTAATTAAGGATTATGTTAGGAATAAAGAATATTCAAATCTGTATTTGGCGCCTTTATCAAGTAAACCACATGCTTTAGGCATGGCTTTGTTTTTCTTGTGGGAAAAAGGATATGAGAAAAACATTAGCATCATATATCCTATGTGTGATAAAGTTTATACAGATTATTCCGAAGGCGTTGGACGGATATGGAAGTATAACTTTATCTTGCCTGGAGAAAATCATGGTGAATAAGGGTATTACGGTAGTTTAAGTTCTTTTGTTTTTTGTTCGTTAGAGTACATTATCTAGTTATAATCCATTGCGACTGTATTAATCAACATGGAAGACGATAAGATTTACCAAGTAGGCACCAATATTCAGGAAAAGGCCACCGTCATCTGGAACGTGGCCAACGCTATATTCGGCATCTTCAAACCGCATGAATACGGCAAGGTTATTCTGCCCATGACCGTGATTAAGCGCTTCCACGACTGCCTTGTGGCTACGCATGCGGAGGTGCTGGCGGCGCATGAAAAGCACGCCAATCTTGCCCCCGGTGCGCTGGATATGATGCTCATGCGTGCATCCGGGTACAAGTTCTATAACACCAGCAAGTTCACCTTTGATACCCTGGTGGCCGACCCGAACTATATCGAGGCCAATTTCCGCAATTATCTGGCGGGCTTCTCCCGCAACGTGCAGGACATCCTCACCAAGTTCCGCTTCGAGGACCAGCTCAACACGCTGGTGGAGCACAACGCCCTGTTCCTTGTGGTGCAGGAGTTTGCCTCGCCCAAGGGCTATCTGGGGCCGGATAAAATCAGCGCGGTGGACTGCGGCTACATCTTCGAGGAGTTGGTGCGTAAGTTCTCCGAATCCTACGCCGAGGAGGCCGGTGCACACTTCACCAGCCGCGATATCATCTACCTGATGACCGACTTGCTGCTCAGCGGCTCCGCGCCCGGAGATGCCAACGTGACGGTGTACGATATGACCATGGGTACCTCGCAGATGCTTTCCTGCATGGAGGAGCGTATCCACTCGCTCAACCCTGACACGCCCGTGACCTGCTGCGGTCAGGAACTCAATGGCGAAACCTACGCCATCGCCAAGTCCGATATGCTCATCCGTGGCGGCGACCCCGATAACATGCGCTACGGCAATACGCTGTCCGATGACCAGTTCGGCGGCTACAAGTTCCGCTACATTATTTCCAACCCGCCTTTCGGCATCGATTGGAAGCGTGAGAAAAAGGTGGTGGAGGAGGAACACGCCCGTGGAGAGGCGGGGCGTTTCGCCCCGGGGCTGCCCAAGATTTCTGACGGCCAGCAGCTTTTCCTGCTCAATGGCCTTTCCAAGCTGGACGATGAAGGCCGCATGGCCATCATTCAGAATGGCTCGCCCCTGTTCAATGGCGATGCCGGTAGCGGCCCCTCTGAAATCCGCCGCTATATTCTGGAGCACGACTGGCTGGATGCCATCGTGCAGCTGCCCAATAACTCCTTCATGAACACCGGCATTGCCACCTATGTGTGGTTGCTTGCCCGCAATAAGCCTGAGCAGCGCCGTGGCAAGGTGCAGCTTATCGATGCCTCCCACTGCTTCGAGCCGCGTCGTAAGTCCATCGGTGATAAACGCAATGACATCACGGGCAACTGCCGCCAGCTCATCATGCAGGCCTATGAAGCCTTTGAGCACGATGCCGTCTTTGGCGACCCCGAGGGCATCTACTGCGAGAGCAAGGTATTCGACACGCAGGAGTTCGGCTACTACAAGATTACCGTGGAGCGCCCCAAACGTGACGAGGCGGGCAACATCGTCAAAAAGAAAGGCAAGCCCGTGGCAGATAAGTCCCTGCGAGATACGGAGAATGTGCCCATGACGCAGGACATCGCCACCTACATGGAGCGCGAGGTGCTGCCCTATGTGCCCGATGCATGGGTGGACGACAAGGCCACCAAGGTGGGCTACGAAATTCCCATGACCCGCTACTTCTACAAGTATCAGGTTCCCGAAGCTGCCGATTCTATCGCTGCCCGTATCTCCTCTCTGGAAGCTGATATCGCTGAGTCCCTGAAAAATCTTTTCTCCTGACCCTCCTATGAATGAGCTTTCTACACAAACGGAGCTTTTCGATAACGTGGCCCACATTATCGAGCAAGCGCGTCAACGCGTACGCACTGCCGTCAATACTGCCATGGTGTACGCCTACTTTGAAATTGGCCGCCACATCGTGGAGCACGAGCAGAAGGGTGACACCCGCGCCGAATACGGCAAGGCCTTGCTGAAGGCGTTATCGGTTAAACTCACCACTCGCTTTGGAGAGGGGTGGAGTTATCCTCACCTCAATAATATCAGGCAGTTTTATCTTGTCTATGCTTCTACCTTTGCGTCAAAAAAAGCAAAAATTGAATTCTCTAGACAGTGTATAGAGAATTCCAAACAAAAAGGCAAACAGTGTTTAGCCAATTTACAACCAATAGAAACTAAGACTTTTATCCTCTCTTGGTCTCACTACCTTGTCCTCATCCGTATCAAGGATGCCGCCGCCCGCAGCTTCTACGAAATTGAGTGTGCAGCCCAGAATTGGAGCGTGCGCCAACTGCAGCGGCAGGTGAACTCCTGCCTGTACGAGCGCCTGGCACTCAGCCGCAACAAGGAGGCGGTCATGCGCCTCGCCAGCGAGGGGCAAGCCATTGCCAAACCCACCGATGTCATCAAAGACCCCATCACGCTGGAGTTCCTGGGCCTCAAACCGGAGGAATCCTACACGGAATCCAGGCTGGAGAATGCCATCATCACCCGCATGCGCGATTTCCTGCTGGAGATGGGCAAGGGATTCCTTTTCGAAGCTCGCCAGAAGCGCTTCACTTTTGACGAGCAGCATTTCTATGTAGACCTCGTGTTCTATAACCGCCTGCTGCAATGCTATTGTCTGATTGACCTCAAAACAGACAAACTCACTCACCAGGATCTCGGGCAGATGCAGATGTACGTCAATTACTTTGACCGCCACGTCCGCCAGCCCTTCGAGAAACCCACCATCGGCATTCTTCTCTGCAAGGAGAAGAATGATGCCCTCGTGGAGCTGACTCTCCCCGCAGAGGCCAATATCTACGCCTCTTCCTACGAGCTCTATCTGCCGGATAAAGCACTCCTCCAGGCTAAAGTCCGCGAGTGGATTGCAGAATTCGAAGAACAAGAAAAACGCTCCTGATTCCCATGGCCAGACAAATGAAAGACAGCGGTGTGGAGTGGATGGGGGAAATCCCGGAGGAGTGGGAGGTTGCACGGCTCAAGACTCGGTTCTTTTTTGGGAAGGGTCTACCTATCACCAAAGAGAATCTAGTTCCTGCAGGCGTACCTGTAGTGAGCTACGGTCAAGTTCATTCAAAAAGCAACAACGGAACTGCTCTCAGCAATGAGCTATTTCGCTTTGTTGACGAAAGTTACCTTGCAACAAATCCACAGTCTCTGGTTCATAGAGGTGATTTTATAGTGGCTGACACGTCGGAGGATGTAGAGGGGTGCGGTAATTGCGTGTACGTAGATTCTGACCTCGTTCTTTTCGCTGGCTATCACACAATCATCTTGTTTGATAAGGAAGCTAGAGACAACAAATATTTTGCATATTTGTTTCAATCGAATGAATGGAGAAACCAAATCCGCTGTAAGGCCTCGGGAGTTAAGGTATTTTCCATCTCGCGCAAGATACTATCTGATGCTTATTGTACTGTTCCTCCTACAGCGGAGCAAACAGCTATATTTACTTACCTTGACCTCAAATGCGCTGAGATTGATAAGGTAGTAGAGCAAACCCGTGCGACGATTGAGGAGTACAAGAAGCTCAAGCAGGCAATCATCTCCGAGGCCGTCACCAAAGGTGTGCGCGGTTCGCGCCCCATGAAGCCCAGCGGCGTGGAATGGATAGGCGATATTCCGGAGGAGTGGATGATTTGTAGTATAAAACGCGGTGTTTCAAAAGTTGGCAGCGGCAAAACGCCGTCAGGGGGGGCGGAGGTGTACCTTAATGAAGGTGTTCTCTTTCTCCGCAGCCAGAATATTTATGATACGGGGCTTCAACTGGACAATGCAACATATATTTCTGAATCAACAGATGAAGAAATGAGTGGCACACGGGTATTTGCAGGCGATGTCCTGCTAAATATAACAGGAGCTTCCATAGGTAGGTGTTGTGTTTATCCTGCTGATATGCCCTCTGCTAATGTGAATCAGCACGTATGCATCATTCGCACCGTGAATAGCATTTTTACTGCTGATTATATGCATTACTTTTGGATTTCGTTTGCGGGAAAAACATCTATTCAGTTATACCAGACCGGAGGCAACCGTGAAGGTATGAGCGCCGATGCCATAAAGAATACGCTCATCCCGCGAATGGATATATCTGAGCAGCAAGAAATAGCTGCCTATCTTGACACCAAGTGCGTTGAGATCAACCGCATTATCGAGAAGAAGGAGCAGCTTATTGAGGAACTCGGGAGCTACAAGAAATCGCTTATTTACGAATACGTCACCGGTAAAAAGGAGGTCACAGCATGAAGGAGAAGCAATTTGAAGCCCATATTGAGGCCGCGCTTACATCACCCGCGGGCGGGCTGACCAAGGGTACAGATACGTACGACAGTGCCACGGCTCTGTACCGGAACACCTTGCTGAGCTTTGTGCAGGAGACCCAGCCCAAGGCGTGGAAGAAATACACGCGCCTTGTGACACGCAACCCGGAGGAGGCCTTCATCAAGGCCTTCAACGAGCGCTGCACCAAGGATGGCCTGCTGCATGTGTTGCGCAACGGCTTTGATGCCGTGGGCGCGCGTTTCCGCGTGTGCTACTTCCGGCCCGAGAGCAATCTGAACGATGAGCACGAGCGGCTGTACAGCGCCAACAAGGTGGAAGTCTACCGCCAGTGGTACTACAGCGAGCAGTGCAAGAACTCCGTGGACATGGTGCTGGTGCTCAACGGTATCCCCGTATTTGCGCTGGAACTGAAGAACCAGCTGACGGGGCAGAGCATCGACAATGCCCGCTGGCAGTGGAAGAATGACCGCGACCCGAATGAGCGTTGCTTCGGATTCAATTTCCGCATCCTGAGCTATTTCTGTGTTGATCTCTACGAGGCCTGCATGGCCACAAGGCTGGCGGGCAAGCATACGTACTTCCTGCCGTTCAACCAGGGAAGCGCGGGCGCGGGCAGGAACGGTGGTGCCGGTAACCCCGCCGCCGCAGACGGCGATTTTGCCATATCCTATATCTGGCGCGAGGTGTTCCAACGCGACAGCCTGATGGATATTCTGCACCGCTTCATGAACCTTGAGACAAAGGAGGAGAAGGTGCGCCGCAAGAACGGCAAGGAGGATAAAGTGGTGAAGAAGACGCTCATCTTCCCCCGTTACCACCAGCTGGACGTTGTCCGCAAGCTCGTGGCACACGTGAAGCAGCACGGCAGCGGCAGCAACTACCTGATTCAGCATAGCGCGGGCAGTGGCAAGTCCAACTCCATTGCATGGGTGGCCCACCGGCTTTCCTCTCTGTTCAATGCGGAGAACCAGCCCATCTTCAGCAGCGTGATTGTGGTGACCGACCGCACCGTGCTGGACGCCCAGCTGCGCAACACCATCACGGGGCATGACCACACCCGCGGCGTGATTGCCGCCATTGATGATGAAAAGACCTCGCAGGACCTGAAGGATGCCATCAACGCCGGGGCCCGCATTATCATCACCACGCTGCAGAAGTTTCCGGTGATTTATCGCGAGGTGATTCACTACGAGGGACGCAGGTACGGCATCATCATCGACGAAGCGCACTCTTCGCAGGGAGGCAGTGCTGCCGCCAAGATGAAGGCCGCGCTGGCGGACACCCGTGCTGCGCTGGAGCAATACGCCGAGGAAGAAGAACTGGACGCCGAAGCCAACGATGCCGAGAACAAGCTGGTGCAGGAAATCCTGAGCCAGGGCAAGCACGATAACCTCTCGTTCTTCGCTTTTACCGCCACACCGAAGGATACTACCCTGCAGCAATTCTGTGAACAGGGGCCGGACGGCAAGTGGCGTCCCTTCCACGTGTACAGCATGCGGCAAGCCATTGAGGAGGGCTTTATCCTTGACGTGCTTCAGAACTACACCACGTACAAGACCTGCTGCAAGCTCATCCGCACCGCCGAGGAGAACGAGGAAATGGCCAGCAGCAAGGCCGCACGTCTCATCCGCCAATATGCCACGCTGCATCCGGAAAATATCCGGCAGAAGTCGGAAATCATCGTGGAGACCTTCCGCGAAACCACGCGCCATAAAATCGGCGGCAAGGGCAAGATGATGGTGGTAGCCTCCTCCCGTCTGGCCGCGGTGCTGTATTTCCGCGCGGTGAAGGCCTATGCTGCCGAGCAAGGTTATGCTGATGTGAAGCCCTTGGTGGCATTCTCCGGCAAGGTGGAAATCGATGACGAAGAGCTGACCGAGGGCAAGCTCAACGTGCGTGCAGACGGCACGCATATCTCCGAAGCCCAGACTAAGGAGGAATTCCACAATAACTTCAACATCCTCATTGTGGCAGAGAAGTACCAGACCGGCTTTGATGAGAAGCTGCTGCACACCATGATTGTGGATAAGAAGCTGCGTTCTGTAAAGTGCGTGCAGACCCTCTCGCGCCTGAACCGCACTATCTACGGCAAGGAGGATACCTACGTGCTCGACTTCATGAACGACCATGAGGAAATCAAGGAGGCCTTCCAGCCCTTCTATCAGGAAACGAAGCTGGAGGGCGACCTGAGCTACGACCTGATTTATCAGACCAAACGTGACCTGCGCCAGTTCGATGTCTACCATGACGACGACGTGGAGAAGGTTGCGGAGGAATACAAGCGCCACAGCGAGCTGCAGGAAGCCGAATGCGCCGCTGCCATCACGAATTTGCTCATACCGGTTATCGCTGATTACACGCAAAAACTGAGTAAGGATAGCCAGTATGAATTCCGCCGCAAGCTGCGCTCCCTGTGCAAGTGGTATGCCCACATCGGGCAGATAACACGCCTGAATGATTTAGAGCTGCACAAGGAATATGTGTTTGCCCGTTATCTTATCAAGGTGCTGCCTGCGGATTCCTCTCCGGTGGTGGACATCGAGGGTAAAATTGAGATGGAGTATTACAAGCTGGAGGAAACCGGAAACGGCAGCATTCAGCTTGCTGGTACGGACGGAGTCCTGGAACCGGGCACGGCTACCGCAGGTGGCGGTGCCACGGACAAAAAGGAGCCGCTCGATGAACTGCTGAACCGCATCAACGAAGCCATGGGCGGCAACTTTACCGAGGCCAACAAGGTGGCGGCCCGCACCATCTTGGCCGTGCTGAAGGAAAATACCTCGCTGGCGGCATCTGCCCGCAGCTCCAACATGAAGGTGTTCATGGATACCATTTTCAAGGGAATTTTTGAGCATGCCGCGATGGATTGCTACGAAAAGAGCATGGAGGGTTTTGAAGACCTGATGCAGGATGACCACAAGCGCGACATGCTCCGCCAGAAACTCGCCCAGGAACTTTACCGCCAATTCCGCAGCGAGTATCCCATTATAGAAGATGATGGACTGATGGCTGCTGAGGAGGAAGAATAAAAATGTGAAAGGGTGCCAGTTCAAACTATTGAACGAAATTATTATGACAACAGCTTCTATTCCCGAAGAAAATGATGCCGAATATGCGAATCTTATCGAAGATATTCAACAGTATTGCAGTATCCCAGAGGTTATATACCATTACACAAGTGCTGAAGGATTAAATGGAATATTACAAAGCCAAGAGCTGAGGCTTACACGCTGGGACTGTTTGAACGATATAAGCGAAAATGTGTACATTCACGATGTAATACGCGAGTGTATTCAAGAAATGGAGGCAGATGAGACGTTTAAGCGTAACGTTGGGGCGTTAAATCAAATAATATTGTCGTACAAGCATCCACTTTCCTGCGTACAGACAGATAAAAATATGTATGTAGCGTCGTTTTCAAAAAACGATGACTGCTTGCCTTTGTGGACATATTATACCAAATCCGCGCAAAGTAATGGATATTGCGTAGGATTTAATTCAGACTCCTTTTCATTCAAGGGAACGAGTTTCTCAATGTGTGGCGTTATATACAATCGATGTGTTCAGAAACAACTGATAAATAAATTTTTGCAGCATTTTTTTGTTTTATACAATGCGTATATTGTAAATGGTCATATAAATGAAGGGATCAAATTGTCTCTCGTTCATGCTTTTTCTGATTTTGTATCAAGCGTTGGCTGCCTTTTCAAGCATCCATCATTTGAATATGAAGAAGAGATTAGGGTATTAGCCCGCATCAATGCTCAAAAGGCAATTGATGAAAAGCGGATAAAGATACGTTGTTCGAATGGGATTCTCATTCCATATATAGCGATGAAGTTTGAACAAGCTGGCATCAAAAGTGTTAAATCATCCCCAACTCTGGATGAAGCCGCAGCCTATAACGGAATCAGGACTGCGCAGACTCTTTACAAATACCCAAGGTTTGAAATAGAACATTCATCTTTGCCTCTCCGTAATATCTGATACAAACAACTCACTGTGCCGCCAGTGCTCATACTAGCTGCAACTGTTCCCACGAATCAGCCACCGCCCAGTCAGGACACGCCTGAGGATAAGAAGAAGTTGACCGTCCTAGCCCTTCGACCTCACATCGGACGAGGCGCAGGCAATAGTTCCACCTGAAGCGGACGAGCCTCTAGGCAACTGTCCGCCCGCGCGCGCAGCCACGGCACCTCACCCGCACTAAACAACCCACCACCTCTACTTATTGCCCATTTTTATATTACCCTCTCCCTCCTATTGCCCAACCTTTTCTCTTCAATAATCAGGAAAAGTTAAATAATAGACCTGTGCGGGTGGTGGTCGTGATGTATTGTTCTTGTATGTTTGCATGATTTTATGTTCCTTTGCTTTACTGCATGGGGTGGTTGTGATAGACTGCTGAGGTAGTTCCCGACAGGGGGTGCTTTTTTTATTCATGGCTTACGATAAACAGGATTCTTTTTTGCTGATGTACACCACGCCAGATGGTGTGACTAAGGTTGACGTTACCTTTGAGGAGGATACGGTTTGGCTGAGTACGGCTCAGATGGCTGAGCTGTTTCAGCGCGATCGTTCTGTGATTACTAAGCATATTAAGAATGTTTTTGAAGAGGGTGAGTTGTCGAGAGAAAGCAATGTGCAAATTTTGCACATTGCACATTCTGACAAGCCTGTGACCTTTTATAGTCTGGATGTTATCATATCGGTTGGGTATCGAGTAAAATCACAGCGGGGGGTGCAATTCCGCTTGTGGGCTTCCGGGATCATCAAGGAGTATATGCGGAAGGGTTTTGCCATGGATGATGCCCGGTTGAAGGAGCTGGGGGGCGGCGGTTATTTCAAGGAGCTGCTGGCGCGTATTCGCGACATCCGAGCGTCGGAGAAGGTGTTTTATCGGCAGGTGCTGGAGATTTATGCCACGAGCATTGATTATGACCCCATGGCGGAGATAT
Organism: Akkermansiaceae bacterium; assembly: GCA_015062005.1. GTDB lineage: Bacteria > Verrucomicrobiota > Verrucomicrobiia > Verrucomicrobiales > Akkermansiaceae > Akkermansia. Next base: position 41,101 of record SUVL01000020.1, on the reverse strand, counting down.
CCATGGAGTTTTTCAAGAAGGTGCAGAACAAGATTCACTATGCCGTGCATGGTGAGACGGCTGCGGAGGTGATTTACCACCGCGCGGATGCCGAGAAAGAATTCATGGGGCTGATGAGTTTCTCCGGGAGTCAGCCGACGCTGGTGGAGGCCAGGGTGGCGAAAAATTACCTGAACGAAAAGGAACTGCGGGCGATGGGACAGATTGTTTCCGGTTACCTGGATTTTGCCGAGCGCCAGGCGGAGCGCGAGCAACCTATGACGATGCAGGACTGGGCGGCCCACCTGGACCGCATGCTGACCATGAGTGGGGAGCAGTTGCTGCTGGATGCCGGCAGCATCAGCCACGAACAGGCCATGCAAAAGGCAACGGAGGAATACAAGAAGTATAAAGCCCGAACCCTCAGCCGCGTGGAGCAGGATTATCTGCTCTGCATGAAAGATTTGCAGAAGAAGGGCAAAGAATTGAAATAAGCCGCCGCTCCTTTCTTGCTGGCCACCCCGACCGCGCTCTCGATTTCCCCTCCTCCCGCCGCACCCCATCCTCGGACGAGCCGCCAGGCAACCGTCCGCGCGCGCGCAGCCACGGCACCTGACTGCGCCGCTCTCCGCGCTCCCCACCCCATCATAAATTATTCTCACCACCCTACTTATTGCCCATGAATTATCATTCAACTATCAGGAAAAGTTAAATAATTTACCCTTGCCCACCTCCTGCTGCACTGCCGCCCACTTCGGGCTCTTGCTGAAATTAACCACCGCTCCATCCCATCGCCCAGCCTGCCTTCTCCCGCGGACGAGCTGCCAGGCAACCGTCCGCCGGCCAGCGCAGCAACGCCGCGAAATATACGCGACAATGAATACTTTGCCCATTAAAATACGCCCTCAGCCTTCCTATTGCCCATCTTTATATTGCATTCCCCCACCTTATTGCTCTCCTTGTTTTCTTCAACTATTACAAATTGATAAAAGATATGGGCTTGCCCCCTGTTTTTGCCCTGACTCAGGGGGATATAGCTCGTCCCCGGAGCCGTCTGCCATACTATCTGCCACCCCGCCAGCTGGCGGGGTTCCGGATTGTTTTGTTGTTATACGAGTGGTTCGGGGCTACGCGTCTCGCTGCGCTCGCTTGCTACGCCCTCGCTGGCCGCTGCTGACGCAGCTCCACCTCGCTATGGGTATGTCGCCCGCTCCGCGGGCTGGATTTAATCGCTCCGAAGCGGACTGTGGACGAGACGAAAGTGCCCGTCCGCCCCAAGCGGACGAGCTGCGAGGCAACCGTCCGCCAACTCGCGTAGCGACGACGTCCTACCGCGTCCGCTCTACCCAGATACCCCGCTACCCAGAAACCACCGCACAAAACTACCCGCCACCCCTACTTTTGGCCCATGAATTATTATTCAACTATCAGGAAAAGTCAAATAATAGGCCTGTGTGGGTGGAGTGGAGACTCGGCCTTTTTTGGGGGGATACAGGGCAGGGTCAGCAATCGAGCTCTTTTTTGAGGCGAGAGATGGCGTAGAGGGGGATATCCAGGATTTCACAAGAGGTATGGGAGTAGAGGGGCTTCTTGAAATCCTGGGTATGCCGCATGTGCGGATTCAGGGAGGTGCGGATGGCTTTTCGGGGCTGGAATCGCTGGCAATAGGTTTTGAGACTTTTAGCCTGGGTGTTGATGCCGCTTTTGACTTCGATGGGGATGATGTTGCCGCGGTGGCTGCAGAGAAAATCGATTTCCGCCTTGGCGTTTTTTTCTTCGCTGGCCCAGTAGCAGGGGGAGAGCGCGCAGGCGGCGCGCAGTTCCTGCTGCACGTATTGTTCGGTGAGGGCGCCCTTGAAGTCATCGAAAATGAGGTTGCCGTCCAGCAGGGTGCCGGCGTCCAGGTCGCAGACGGCTCCCAGCAGGCCTACATCAACAAAGAATACTTTGCTGATGCCGGCAGCCCAGTAGGAGGACATGGGGAGCTTGGGCGTTTTGATGCGCGGGACAGGGTGAATCAGCCCTGCGTCTTGCAACCATCGCAGGGGGTACTCGAAGGTTTTGCGACGGGCTCCGCTCAGCACTTCGCTGTATATGAAGCGCTTGTTTTCTTTGGCGAGTTGCTGGGGGATGGATTCCCAGAGCAGGTTCATGTTCGGCAGGCTGGCCGAGGGGGCGTGTTTGCTGAAATCTCCCCGGTAACCGGACAGCAGGTTCTGCTGCACGTCCCGCACGGCGGTGTAATCGCGGGTGCTGATGTAGGTGTCGACCGCTTCGGGCATGCCGCCTACATAGAAATAGGTGCGCAGGAGGTGGATGTAGTCGCCGGCAAAGGTGTTGATGAGGCTCCAGTCTCCTGTTTCTATCAGGCGGGCAAGGGAGTCATTGCCGGTGGCTACGAGGAACTCCCGGAACGACATGGGGTAGAGGTCCAGCCGGTCGACTTTGCCAACGGGGAAGCCAGTGCCCACATGGTCTGCCACGCCCAGAAGGGAGCCGGCGGCGATGATGGCATATTCGCGTGCTTCTTCGCAGAAGTATTTCAGGGAGGTCAGGGCTGCGGGGCATTCCTGGATTTCATCCAGTATGATGAGTGTGTCATTGGCATCTACCGGGCATTTGCCGATGATGGAGATGGATTCAAGGATGCGCTTGACATCAAAATCTGCGCTGAAGGCGTTTCTGGCGCGCTCGTTGTAGTCGAATCGGATGTAGGCGACGTGCTTGAAATATTGCCGACCGAATTCCTGCATCAGCCATGTCTTGCCGACTTGGCGAGCACCCATGAGGAGAAGAGGTTTCCTCCGTGGATTCCGGTGCCAGATTTTCAGCTGCTCTATGGCGAATCTTTGCATGGTTGTAGACTTGTTTTGCTCTGAAATGGATTGTATTTTCTTTTTTATTGATTGTCAATACTAATTTGCAAAACCCCAAGGGACTTTTTGGGGTAAGTGTTGCAAAACCCCAAGGGACTTTTGATGGTGAGGGTTGCAAAACCCCAAGGGACTTTTGGGATTGACGATTGACTATTGACGATTGACAATTGAATATTCGAGGGGGGGGCATTGGGGGACATCTGGGGTGGATTGCTTGCTTGATTTAGGGCTGCTGTTTTGCTAAGATGCGGGTATGGCGGGTGTGAACCTGAAAGAGAAGTGGCGGGGGACTCCGCACTGCCCCGGGGTTTATCTGATGAAGGGGGAGGGCGGAGGCGTGATTTATGTGGGGAAGGCGAAGGATTTGCACCGGCGGCTGGCAAATTATTTCTCACCATCGCGCGCGACGCTGGAGAATGGCAAGACGCGTGCGCTTATCGCGGCGATTGTGGATTTCGATTATTACGAGGTGCGCAATGAGCAGGAGTCGCTCATTCTGGAGCAGAAGCTTATCAAGGAGTACCGGCCGCACTACAATGTGCAGTTGCGGGATGATAAGCGGTATTATCTGCTGCGGGCGAGCCGCCAGGAGCCGTTTCCCCGCTTTTCGCTGGTGCGGCTGCGCAAGGATGACGGCGCGCGCTACATAGGCCCGTTTGTGCATGCTACGGCGCTGAAGGAGACGGTGGAGTGGCTCAACCACCGCTTCCGCTTGCGCACCTGCACCTGCCGCCACCCGGGGGAGGAACAGTACCGCCATTGTCATGATGATGAGATTCGCCACTGCTCGGCGCCGTGCATCGGCCGGATTTCGCCGGAGGCGTACCGGGAGCAGTTTGAGGCGGCGCTGGGGCTGCTGGAGGGGCGCGGGCGCCAGGCGCATCTGGATGCGCTGACTCAGGAGATGATGGCCGCCGCCGATGCGCTGGATTTTGAGCAGGCTGCCCGCCTGCGCGATGTGCGTGAGAATATCATCAAGACGCTGGAGCCGACCCGCCGCTTTGCCCGCCGCTCGCCCGACCTGCCCGGCACGGTGGACCCGGACCGCGACCTGGCAGAGCTGGCCGCAGCGCTGGGTATGCCGCAGCCGCCGGCGGTGATGGAGTGTTTCGATATTTCGAACTTATCGAGCAACCACATTGTGGCGAGTATGGTGCGGTTTACGAATGGGCGGCCGGACAATGCGGCGTACCGCCGCTACCGCATCAAGGGGGTGGACGGGCAGAATGATTTTGCTTCCATGCTGGAGGTGGTGCGCCGCCGCTATTCGCGCATTGTGAATGAGAGCAGCGCGCTTTTCGATAAACCGGAGGACGCTGATTTGTATGCCTGGCTCAAGGAGCTGGGGGCGCAGGGGAAGGCGCCTATCAAGGTGCCGGATCTGGTGGTGGTGGACGGCGGCAAGGGCCAGCTGGCGATTGCGGTGCAGGTGCTGGCGGAGATTGGCTTGCAGCACATGCCGGTGGTGGGCCTGGCGAAGCGCGATGAGGAGATTTACCTGCCGGGGCAGGCCGAGCCGCTGGTGCTGAGCCACGAGTGCGGTGCGCTGCGTCTGCTGCAGCGCCTGCGCGATGAGGCGCACCGCTTTGCGAATAATTACAATGAGCTGCTGGTGCGTAAGCGTGTGCGCGAGAGCAAGCTGGATGCGTATCCTTCGATGACGCCGCGCCGCAAGGAGCTGCTGCTGGCGCGTTTCCACACCGTGCCGGGTATCCGCTCCCGCAGCCCGGAGGAGCTGGCCGAGCTGCCCGGTATTTCCCTGAAGTGGGCCCAGGGCTTCAGCCGGTGGCTGAAGGGAAATTGACGATTGGGGACTTCTAAAAAGTCACTAAATGGGAATATGTCGGGCTGAAAGCCCGAGGAATTTTGAGCCCACGAAGTGGGTGAAAGAACACTAGCCGGGGGTAAGCCCGCAACCTGGGTGGGCGTAGACCGCGAAGCGGACGTAGCCCCCTGCGGGCGCAGCCCCCGGAATGCGATAAATTAAAATGGAGCCCCGGAGGGGTGACAGAAAGCGATGCAATACACTGATGCTGTGCTTTTCCGTCTCCGGGCTTACGCCCTACGCCGTGACTGGCTGTCACCCCTCCGGGGCTCCGATATTTTTTCAATTTACCGGGGGCTTGGGGCTTCGCGTCTCGCATTCGCTCGCTTGCTACGCCCTCACGGGTCGAGCGCTGACGCGCTCTTACCCCCGGCTAGTGTTCTTACGCCCCTGCCGGGGCTGATTTTCCGCTCGCCTGCGGCTCGCCAAATTCCAACTTGTTGATTCGTTTCGAGTTTTTAGAAGTGCCCATATAGGGGAAACGATATCCCCGCCCTGGCGGGCGGGGACGATATCCACCTGCGGCGGACGATATCTTGCTGCGCAAGACGATATCCACGCTGCGCGTGGACTCAGGCAAGATATCGTCCAAGCGAAGCGAGGATATCGTTATCCGGTGGGCCGTGGCCAGTTTTTTTCCCATCATCGGGAAGAGGAGGCGTGTTGCCCTATTGCAGCCGTTTTCTGGCTGCGTCGAACGATTCCAGAAAATGAATTTCAACGGGTGAGAGCTGCAGCTGGGTTCTCTCTTTGAATTTGTCGTACTCCGCATGAGCTTTTTCCCGGGCAATTTCGGCAGAGACTTCCCCTGCGTGCGTGAGTAGCTCCTTGCCTGATAATTTCAGGAAATCATCCAGTTTCTTTATCCAGTCGGCCATATACATGGGGATGTGGCTTTTTGCCTGGAGTTCCGCAAAATCCAGATAAAGGCTCACAATCCGGTTCAGCGTGTCCAGCTCATCCGAGGAAAGGTAATTTTTGGCAAAGGTGGTGTCCTTCTTCTGGGGGAAACGACCGACCCAGCTGGTGAGCCCCATGAAATCTTTTTCCGCATCTGCTCGTGTGTAGATGATTTCCGCAGCAGTATGGCCGTGTGCGGAGTAGTGCATTTTATTTTGCACTGTTTTGAAAAAGCGTTGCGTGGCTTCAGTAGAGGGATCGTAATCAATGCTCAGGGCGTATATTTCCAGAATCTTCCGGTAGAAGGCTTTTTCAGATGAGCGGATATCCCGGATCCGCGCCAGAAGCTCGTCGAAGTAATTGCCGCCGCCCGCTTGTTTCAATAAATCATCATTGAGCGCAAAGCCTTTAGTGAGATATTCCTTCAGAATCTGGGTGGCCCAGATGCGGAATTGGACACCACGGTGCGATTTGACACGATACCCTACGCTGATGATGACATCCAGGTTGTAATAGCACAGTGTGCGTTCTACCGAGCGGTCTCCTTCGCGCTGAACTGTTGCAAAAAATGCAACAGTTGAGGATTCTTCCAATTCTCCTGATTCAAACACGTTTTTTATGTGTCGCGAAATGGTGGATTTATTTCGCTGGAAGAGCGTGGCCATCTGATCTGCCGTGAGCCACACCGTGTCGTTCACCAGTGTCACTTCAATGCCGGGAATCCCGTCTCCGGTGAGGTCCGAGCGAAGCGAGGATATCGTCCCGCAGGGATATCGTCTTGCCGCAAGGCAAGATATCGTCCGAATGAAATGAGGATATCGTTATCCGGCGGAGCTGCGGCTTGTTTTTTCCCAATCATTGGGAAGATAAAAGGTTTTGCTTCATGGGAAAACGATATCCCCGCCCTGGGGGGCGGGGACGATATCCGCCTGCGGCGGACGATATCTTGCTGCGCAAGACGATATCCACGCTGCGCGTGGTCTTCAGGCAAGATATCCGTCCGAGCGAAGCGAGGATATCGTTATCCGGTGGGCCGTGGCCAGTTTTTTCCCAATCATTGGGAAGATAAAAGGTTTTGCTTCATGGGAAAACGATATCCCCGCCCTGGGGGCGGGGACGATATCCGCCTGCGGCGGACGATATCTTGCCTGCGGCAAGACGATATCCACGCTGCGCGTGGACTCAGGCAAGATATCGTCCGAGCGAAGCGAGGATATCGTTATCCGATGGGCGGTGGCCAGTTTTTTCCCAATCATTGGGAAGATAAAAGGTTTTGCTATATAGGGAAACGATATCCCCGCCCTGGGGGGCGGGGACGATATCCGCCTGCGGCGGACGATATCTTGCTGCGCAAGACGATATCCACGCTGCGCGTGGACGTTAACGTCCGGGATTATTGGTTTTCTGGGAAAGGTGAGGGGTGGAGATGCTGGCATCGAAACTGCAGGCGGAGAGCCCGAGCACGGCGGCGGCGATGATGAGGAAGCGCAGAGTAGTCATAACGCAGCTATTCTGCCGCAGGTTCGCCAGCTAGGCAAGGGGTTAGAATAAATGTTTCGGGGATGAGCTTTTCCCGATGAATGGGGAAGTAAGAGAGTTTGCTTTACAGGGAAACGATATCCCCGCCCTGGGGGGCGGGGACGAAATCCGCCTGCGGCGGACGATATCTTGCCTGCGGCAAGACGATATCCACGCTGCGCGTGGACTCAGGCAGGGAGAGCATCGATGACGAGCACCTGGAAGGGGGCCAGGCGCAGGGTGGTGGGCTTGCCGGCCTCGGCGGTGGGGGGCAGGGTGTCGCCCTTGGGGGAGCCCAGGGTGTAGCGCAGGGGGGCGCCGAGGGGCAGTTCCCACACGGCTGCGGGGTCGAAGCTGAACTCCTGCTCGCGGGCGGAGGGGTTGCGCAGCACCAGGATGCCCTTTGCCGGGCTCCAGGAGGCGAAGCCGTAGCACTCCAGCGCGGCGGGGTCGCCGCCCACCCAGTGGCTGTCCACCATGGTGGCGGCGTTGGCGCGGGTCCATTTGGCGGCGGCGGCCAGGGTGTCCCACTCGTGCGGCTGCATCATGGCGGGGGTGATGTAGAGCTCCTGCATCTGGGTGCCGAGCCCCAGGCCGCTCCAGATTTCATCGGCCAGGTCATTGCCCTCGGTGGTGGTGAGCCCGCGGGCTCCCTTGTTGTAGATGACGCCGTGGGTCATGAGGGAGTTGATGGGGCAGAGCGGGGAGATTTTCACGTTGTGGGCGTAGATCATGGCATCGCGGAAGGTGATCCACTGCTGGCGGGCGGTGCCTTCGCCGCAGAAATCGTGGTCCCAGTTGCCGCGCCACACGGAGTCTGCAATGCTGAACCAGAACGGGCTGGCCCAGGTGCCGGTGGTGAGGTTGATGTAGATATCCGGGCGCTCGGTGCGGAGCTCATTGATGAGGGAGATGGCGGCCTCGAAATCGGAGCCGAAGCGGGAGCCGGGGGCGGGGTCGGCCATGCCGGAGCAGCCGTCCAGCTTGAAGTGGTTCACGCCGTTCTCGCGGATCATGTGCAGGCACATATCGCGGAAGAGTTCGTAGTATTTCGGGCCGGAGAGGGCAAAGCCGCGCTCGTTGGTCTCGTAGGTATCGCCGGCGGCGGCCAGGCGGTTGAGCTTGGGCTGGCCATAGCCCCCCCAGGGGGAGAACCACACGCCGGGTTGGGCACCGAAGCTTTCGGCCAGCTTGCGCACCTCGCGGAACTCGTTGGGCAGCTCGTCATGGAACTGCCAGAGGGTTTCGGTGTTGTCCCAGCCATCGTCGAAGAGGAAGGAATCCATTACCGCGCCGCGCTTGGCGACGAGTTCCTCGCCGAAGAGGCGCACGGTGTCCATGGCGTCCTTTTCGGAGTAGGGGGTGAAGTAGCCGATATCGTACCAGGTGTTGTAGTTGAGCAGGGGGAAATAGGGCCGGGCGCGTTCCTCGTTCAGGTAGGCGAGCTGGAAGGTGCGGCGCAGCTGCCCGGGCTGGCAGAAACCCATCACGGCAGAGATGGTGCTCACCGTGCGGTTGGGCAGGTGGGTGGTGCGCTCCAGCGAGCAGGCAAAGCCCCCGGCGGTCACCTCGCTCTTGCAGAGCGGGCTTTCCACCCCGGCAAACAGGCGGTTGCCCGCCGCCACGATGGGGGCTCCCTTCACGCTGCCTTCCACGCGGGCCTCCGGGGCCACCACGTTCAGCAGGGTGAGCTTGCGGGCCGGCATGGCGAATTGCATGGGGTTGATGTGCAGCCCGCAGCGGAAGTAGGGCTGCCCCTCGCGCAGCTCTGCCCACCAGGTGAGCTGGTAGCCATCTGTGGTCACGGCAAATGGCACGGCCACGCGCTGGCCGGCGCGCCGCTCCACCAGGCGGCGGGCGGTGGCATCCGCGGGGAGCTCCTCCAGGCTCAGCGTGCCGCACATCAGGTCCTGCGCCGTCAGCGGCAGGCACACATCGGTGTATTCCTTCCGGGAGCAGGCCTCGTCGGTCTTGGCCTCCTGCAGCTGGATGCAGAAGATATCCTTGCCCAGGTCATAGCGGCGGCCGTTGATTTTATCCTGCACCAGGACACTGGCCAGGCGGCGGCCCGCCGCCTCGATTTCGATGCTGATGAATTCGTTCTGAATAATCATAAAATTACCCATTGGGTTCGCGCGCTCAGGGTAGCACACTTTCCCCCCGCTAACAAGCTTTATTACGCCGGCGGTATTGGAGAGATTTGAATTGATATTTGTAACCATCGGAGCACGGGACTTCCGTCCCGAAATCACGGTGCGTTTAATCGGGAATGAAGTCCCGTGCTCCGACAATGTTCCCCCACCAATTTCTCATGGGGTGATGCCCATGTAGAATGAAAAGCCCGGAAGACCTGGGTCTTCCGGGCTGGGTGAAGGGTAAGGAGAAGGTGGGATTACTTCTCGCTGAGGGAGCCGATGCCGGGGAGGACCTTGCCTTCCAGCAGCTCGAGGGAGGCGCCGCCACCGGTGGAGCAGAAGGAGAGCTTATCGGCCACCTTGAACTTCTTGGCAGCGGTCACGGAGTCGCCACCACCCACGATGGAGGTGCAGTCGCTTTCGGCGAGGCACTCGGCCAGAGCCTTGGTGCCCTTGGCGAAGGAGTCGAGCTCGAACACGCCCAGCGGGCCGTTCCAGAGGACGGTCTTGGCGCCCTTGATGATGGAGCAGAACTCCTCGATGGCTTTGTCGCCGATGTCGATACCCATGCCGTCGGCGGGCACGGAACCACCCTCAGCCCAGGGGGCGGTGCAGAAGGTCTCGGCACCTTCCTCGAACTTGAAGGAGTAGCGGGTGTCGGCGGGGAGCACGAAGGTTACGCCCTTGGCCTTGGCATCGGCCAGGATCTGGTTGGCGAGGTCGAGCTTGTCGGCCTCAATCTTGGAGTTGCCAACATCGTAACCCTGGGCAGCCAGGAAGGTGTTGGCCATGGCGCCGCCGATGATGAAGGTCTGGCTCTTTTCCATGAGCTTGGAGAGCACCTGAATCTTATCGGAAACCTTGGCACCACCCATGATGACCACGAAGGGCTGCTCGGGAGCGCTGAGCTTGCCCTCGAGGTATTCGAGCTCGCGCTCGATGAGGAAGCCCATGGCGGATTTCTCGGCGAAGTGGGTCACACCCTCGGTGGAGGCGTGGGCGCGGTGGGCGGAGCCGAAAGCATCGTTCACATACAGGGTGGCGTTGCCGAGCAGGGCCTTGGCGAACTCGGGGTCGTTCTTCTTCTCCTTCTTGTCGAAGCGCACGTTGTCCAGCAGAAGCACATCGCCGTCCTTCAGGGCAGCGCGGGCAGCCGTGGCGGCCTCACCGATGGTCTCGGGAACGAAGGCAACAGGCTTGCCCAGGTGGCCGGAAAGGCACTCGGCAGCAGCGGCCAGGGAGAACTCAGCCTGGTAGCCGGTACCCTCGGGGCGGCCCAGGTGGGAGCAGAGAACAAGGCGGGCGCCGTTCTCGAGCAGGTACTTGATGGTGGGCAGGGCAGCCACGATGCGGGCATCGTTGGTAATCTTGCCATCCTTCATGGGCACGTTGAAGTCAACGCGCATGAGCACTTCCTTGCCGGCGACATCGAGGTCGCGTACAGTGAGTTTAGCCATAGTTACTATTAGTTATGTGGTTGAAGTTTTCTGGGGATAATTGCGGGTTGCAATATCTCGTGCGGCGTATTTTAGCGGAAAATCCCCGATATTCAAGGCTAAATGCTCATTTTCTCAGGAAAAATAGGTGAAATTGGCTTGCCAACGTAAATTATTGTGCTAGAGTATGAGACAATATGGGTGGCAAATACCGTAAAAAGAAAGATGAGGGAATGACGCTGCGGAAACATACGCGCCCGCAGCAGCGTGCCGCGCGCCGGGTGGCAGTCTCGGCTGCCTGGGTGATGCTGGCGGTGGTGGTGGCAGCACTGCCCATAGCCTCGTGGGTGCGGTTGTGGCAGGCCGGGGAACAGGTGAACTGGGTGCCGGCGCTGCTGGGCACGGCCTTCATGCTGCTGGTGAGCCTGCTGTGCATGCGCACGGCCTATCGCCGGATGCAGAGCCACCGTTAGGCCGCTCCGTGTCCCGGAGGCGTTGTTGAATTACGAAGTACGAATTACGAGTTACGAAGTGGAAAGTTCCGCGGGCATTCGCCCGCCAGTATGGAATTATTTGATGTACAATGGCGAGCCGCAAGGCTCGCGGAATTTGTTACTTCGTAATTCGTAACTCGTACATCCTTTGCGTTAGGAGCGTTTCGCTAATATATTTTGAATAGCATGCAGGGGGCGGTGCATCTGCCCTGCATGCGTAGGTTGGTAAAGCGCGCGGGGAACACGTTTAAGTTCCTGTTTGAGTTCGGCTGGAATTATCTGGGCAGTCTGGCGGCCATGTGCCTGCTGGTGGCGGTGCTGGGGCTGGGTATCTACCATATGGTGCTGCCGGAGGCGGCTGGCTCCTGCGTGTGCTATGCCGGGGTACTCAACACGGCAGGGGCACTGCCGCCAGATGGGGTGCAACCCATAGGCGGCGGTGTGGTGCGCGGGGTGCCGCATGTGCGGCTGGAATATGAGGCAGACGGCCGTGTGAGCCGCATGAAATCGCTGGATGCGCGTGGGCAGCTCTGCGCACTGCCCGGCAGCCGGGTGGCTGAGCAGATTCTGCATTACGATGAATCCGGCCGCCTGGTGCGCAAGGAGAACCGGGATGCTGCGGGTGCCCCGGCGGAGGATGCGCACGGTGTGGCGCAGCGCCTCTTCGAGCGCGATGCTGCCGGACGCGTGGTGCGCACGGAGTTCCGGAATGCTGCGGGTGAGCGTGTGGCCCCGCGCTTTCCCGGCTATGCAGAGAGCCGCGTGAGCTTCGATAAGCAAGGACGCCCGCTGCGGGTGGAGTATCTGGATGCCGCCGGGAGGCCGGTGCAGAATGCGGCTGGTGAGGAGGTGGTGGAGTACCACTACGACGAGGATGGCCGCGTGTGCCGCTCGAATTTGGTGGATGGGCGGCTGGCGGATAATCATGCCGGCATAGCGCAGGAAGTATTGCGTCACTGTGAGCAGGGCACCTGCCGCGAGTGGAAGAACAGGGAGGGGGAGCCTGTGGTGCATCCTGCTGTGGGGGCTGCTGCCTTGCATCACGATAGGGCGGCTCAGAGCGGGTTGGAGCGCCGCCGGTTCATGGATGCGGCGGGTATCCCCTGCGAGGCTTCGCGCGCGTGCGCGGAGCACCTGGTGCGCCGCGGCAGCAGCGGAAAGCCGGAGTGGGAGTGCTACAGTGGCGCAGACGGCCTGCCGGTGAATCACCCTGCGCTGGGATACGCAGAGCGCATCTGCCTGTACTCACCGGAGGGACGCCTGGAGCGTGAGTATTTCTGGAACGAGCAGGGGCTGCCGGCTGAAATCAGCGAGCGCCGTCATGTGGATACCCACGCCGGGGCATATACGCTCTCCCTGCATTCAGACGGCTCCACCCGCGTGCAGCCGGAGTGAGCGTGCATTACTCGAAACAGTCCTCTTTCTCCGCACGGATGCGGTGGCCCACAGCGGCGAAGAGTTTGTCCCAGTACGGGAAGATATGGAAGAAGAGGCCGATAATCAGCCCGATGGTGGAGGCGCAGATGAGGGTGCCTTCGCGCACGCCCACCACGGTTCCCAGGAAAATCAGCGAGAAGATGATGGCCAATATGACCATGACGCAGTCAAGCCCCACCTTCACGAGGCTGAATTTCAGCTTGAAGGTGCGGGAGAGCGCCAAGCAGAATCCCTCTGCCGGCAGGGGTACCAGGTTGGCCTTCACAAAGGAGAAAATGCCAAAGGCGCAGACGACGCAGGCCAGCAGTGTGTAGCCCAGCTGGGCCGTGTAGTCCGGCACTGGCAGCTGTTTCACGCAGGGCAGCAGGGCATCCACCATGAATCCCAGAGTGAGGGACATGAGCACCTGCAGCAGCTGCACGGGGGCATAGTTGCGGCGCAGCAGCGCTATCTGCATCAGAACGAGCAGCACATGCAGGCAGATGAGGGTGTTGCCTACGGTGAAGAAGGGGTAATGGGGCTCCAGCAGGGTGCTGGCAGCCAGCGCCGGGCTGGTGAGGGCATCCGTCCCCAGGTCGGCAAGGATGGTCAGGTCAATGCCCAGTGCCAGCATGAACAGACCGAAGAACGTGACGATGAGCCGGGCGAGAATTTCCGGGAGTGTGTGCTTCAAGCGCATGATTTTTTTTACCTTTTGCGTGGAGTACGGTCAAGCTTTATTGTTGAAAAAGCAGCGCTGGTGGTGTAGGATAACGACATGAAATGCTCCCTGATTATGCTGGGTACCGGCAATGCTGCTGTGACGCGTTGCTACAACACATGCTTTGTTCTGAGGAATGGTTCGCAGTGTCTGCTCACGGATGGCGGTGGTGGTAATGGTGTGCTGGCTCGCCTGGAGCAGGCTGAGATTTCGCTGGATTCCATCCATGATATCTTCCTGACGCATACGCATACTGACCACATTTTCGGCGTGGTCTGGGTGGTGCGCATGATTGCCCAGGCTATGAACTCCGGCAAGTATGAGGGCGTGCTGCACGTGTATGGGCATGAGGAGGGGCTGCAGACGCTGGAGATGATTTGCCGCGCCACCCTGCCGGGGAAGGTGACGGCTCATTTCGGGCTGGATATCCTCTTCTCCCCGGTGAAGGATGGGCAGCCCTTCTCCATGGCGGGCATGCCTGCGGTGGCCTTCGATATCGGTTCGACCAAGACAAAGCAGTTCGGCTACCGCCTCATCCTGCCGGATGGTCAGCGCTTCGTCTGCCTGGGGGATGAACCCTACAACCCGAAGAATGAAGCCATGACACGCGCAGCTGACTGGTTGCTTTGTGAGGCCTTCTGCCTGTATGCCGATGCAGAGAGGTTCAAGCCCTATGAGAAGCACCACAGCACCGCGCTGGATGCCGGTCGTCTGGCCTCCACTCTTTCCATCAAGCACCTCGTGCTCTACCACACCGAGGACCAAACCCTCGCTAATCGTCGCACGGCCTACTCCGCCGAGGCGGCCGAGCATTTCGCCGGTACCATCCATGTGCCCAATGATGGCGAAATCCTCCTCCTGGAGTGATTTTTCTTACTTTGCCTTATTTTTGGAAAATCCTGCAAGTGTCGCATTTGCAGGATCTTCTGTTGAAAAACAGCTCAAAAAAGGCCATTCTGGCGGCGATGTAGCGTTGCTCCCGGCCCATTGCAAGGGGAATTTTGCCATGTGGAGCGCGTTCTTTCATGGGGTTCCTCTTTTTTTAGGGTGTTATAACACCGAGGGGTAAAATTTGTTAATTTTCGGGCTGGAATGTGCGTCCGGCTGCTGTGCGATAATTGTAAAACATATAAAGTAAGCAGGGTAGGGTATTTCGTAATTAGGTGTAATTACATAAGGAAGGAGGGGTAGAAATGAGAAAAATAGCAACCGAAGCAGGAAAAAAGCAATGAGTATTCCAGCTTGTATCCCAGCCTGGTACGCGGGGTGTTTTAGTGGAGTCTGGCAGAATACTGCAAAGAGGTGCTTAAAATGTGTTTTCTGTCGTTTGCAAGAAAAATGCAAGGTTAAAAGCAGCAAAAAGATACAAAAATTATAACACCGGGTGTAAGGCTACCCGGAAAGTGCAGAAAAAGGGCAGAAAACAGGCTTTTTCAAGGGGTGAAAGGTGCGGTGTTATAACACCTGTTCCGGGCTGTGTGCATATGTGTCCTAAAGATTATGGAAAAATAGTCCTAAACAACATAAAGGCATAGTATTCTGTGTGAAAATTCGTAGTGGGGTATCAGACGCCTCACCATCGGCAGTAAGCTTTCATTTGCGTCTCTATCGGCGTAAGCCGCTAACTTTCAATTCGTCAATCGTAAATCCCGTGTCCCAAATCTTTGGGACACGTGTGGGCTGTGTGTCAGTACATTGGATTTGGGTTGCGGGGTGGGGCAGAGTGTGTTACTGTTGGGGTGAACGAGATAAGTACCTGATATGGCACCAGTAAAGAGAGATGCAAGCAAGCGCCCGGTGACGTTCTGGTTGAATGCAGAGCTTCACGCCAAGTTTACGCATTTGGTCAAGGAACGCGGGGATAGTATGTCGGAGCTGCTCACGCGCTTCATTGAGGAAGTGACCAAGACCGTGCAGCTCACCCCGAAGGAAGCGGCAGAGCTGGATGAATGGTTCCGCAGCCGGGGGCTGCGCTGAGCGCATTTCAGGCTTGCAAATTTGGTAGAATTGTAGCATTCTCCTGCCGCCATGTCAGACGAACAGAATCAGAGCGCACGCAAGCCCGCCTGGCTGAAAGTGAAGCTGCCGAAGGGCAGGGTGTTCAAGGAGGTGCAGCACCTCATCAAGGACAATGGGCTGGTGACCGTGTGTGAGGAAGCCATGTGCCCGAACCGAGGCGAATGCTGGAGCCACGGCACGGCCACCTTCATGGCCTGCGGCGATGTATGTACCCGCGCCTGCGGCTTCTGCGCCACCCGCACCGCCAAGCCGAAGCCGCTCGACCCGGAGGAGCCCCGCAAGATTGCCGAGAGCGTGGCGCACATGAAGCTGAACCACGCCGTGGTCACCATGGTCACACGCGATGACCTGGCCGATGGCGGCGCCGCGCACATGGCGGAAATCATCTGCCGCATCCGCGAGCTGAGCCCGCAGACGGTGCTGGAGGTGCTCACCTCCGACTTCCGCGGCAACGAGGAGGCCCTGGCCATGGTCATGGATGCCGCTCCGCATATTTTCAACCACAACCTGGAGACGGTGGAGCGCCTTTCCCCCATGGTGCGTTTCCGCGCGAAGTACCGCCTTTCCCTGCACATGCTGAAGCGCGCGCTGGAGATGGCCCCCGGCCGCGTGGTGACCAAGAGCGGTATCATGCTCGGTCTGGGTGAGACGCGCGAGGAGATTGAGCGCACCATGGATGACCTGCGCGAGCATGGCGTGACCGTACTCACCATGGGCCAGTACCTGCGCCCCTCACCCCGTCACCTCCCGGTCATCGACTACATCCGCCCGGAGGTGTTTGACGAGCTGCGCGAGGTAGCCCTGGGCAAGGGCTTCCGGCACGTGGCCAGTGGCCCGCTCATCCGCTCCTCGCACCACGATGCCGCCTTCCGCCCCGAGCTGGATATCATGGAAGCCATGAATGCATATCTTGCGAGCAAGTAAAGCCCGGAAAGAGTATCGTTTCCCCCGCCGCGCAACTCTATCACAGTTGCGCGGCTTTTACTTTGAGTGCATTATATGATGAGTGTGAAATTTTGCAGTGAGAAGTGTGAAAATCCGCAGTGGTATTGCAAAATTTCACAAACGTGCTTGACATTATAATCTAATTGCTTCATAATGCGGGTGTGAGTGAGAATTTGAAAGCATTTTATCCCCGCACGGCAACAGAAAGGGTATCCTATCTTTCTGCTCACTTCCCGTGTATTTTGTTGCAGGGGGCCCGGCAAGTGGGAAAATCAACCATGTTGGAAACAATGATGCCGCCTGGCATGCGCTATGTGGCGCTGGATGATTTTGTGCTGGCCGACCGGGCAAGGCGAGACCCGGTGGGGTTTCTGGATGATTTCGAAGCACCGTTGTGTATCGGTGAGGTGCAGTATGCGCCTGATTTGCTGCGTGCCATTAAAATGCGAGTGGACCGGGAAAAGCGGAAGGGCATGTATTGGATGACAGGCTCTCAGCAACTCTATCTCATGAAAGATATCAGTGAGAGCCTGGCCGGGCGTGTGGGCATAATGGACTTGCACAGCCTTTCTCAGCGTGAGGCTTTGGGAAAGGGCGCTTCTGCCTCAGTGTTCAATCCGGATAAACCCGCCGAAAGCATAGAGGAGAGCACGGTGTGCGGGAACGAAGAATTGTACCGCCGCATCTGGCGTGGTGGGTATCCAGCCCTGGTGGTGGATCCGGAGTTGGAGCCGGATGTTTTTTTTGAATCCTACGTGCGCAGTTACCTGGAGCGGGATGTAAACGACCTTGCGCAAGTAGGAAACCGGGCAGCCTTTGTGCGATTCATGCGCTCTGCGGCCATGCGCACCGGGCAGCAGCTTGTGTATTCAGATCTGGCGCGCGATGCCGAAATCGCTCCGAATACAGCAAGGACGTGGATTTCCATTCTTGAAAGAACCGGTATCATCTCTTTGCTTCAGCCGTATGCAACCAATACTATCAAGAGACTTACCAAAACCCCCAAGATGTATTTTTGCGATACTGGCCTGTGCTGTTGGCTTGCAGGTTGGGATAACCCTGAGACCCTGATGAACAGTGCATTTGCCGGTGCAATTCTGGAAACCTGGGTATACGGACAGTTGCTGCGCAGTTATAACCATAATGGCAGGCGCCCGCAGATTTATTTCTTCCGGGAGGCAAATGGTCGTGCGAAGGTTGATTTCCTGCTTGTGCAGAATGGAGGTATCTATCCCCTGGAAGTGAAGCGCAGTGCTTCACCCCATCTCGATGACTTGAGACATGCCGCCAAAATTCCCGTCGGGCAGTATCGTTTGATGCCGGGCATCATCTTTTGTACCAGCAGACAGGTGTATCCTCTGGGGGGAGGTCATTGCGCCATCCCCATATCTATGCTGTGAGTGCGCTATGCCTGCCGCACAACTTCGACACAGTTGCACGGATTTTATTTTGAGTGTATTACATGAAGTGTGTGAAATTTTGCAGCGAGAAGTGTGAAAATCCGCAGCGGTATTGCAAAATTTCACAAATGTAGAAGAGGAACGGATATTTCACATCGGGGTTCGCGCAATCCGGCGCGGGCACATGTACCCTAAAGACTGAAGGGAAAGAGCCGTTATCTGCCCATATTGAGTACGATAAAGAGGACTTCTAAAAACTCGCAACGAATCAACAAATTGGAATTTGTCGGGCTGAAAGCCCGAGGAATTCTGAGCCCACGGAGAGGGCGACACAATAATAGCCCAGCGTGGAGCCGCAACGCGGCGGAACGCTGGGTAAAATGAAAAACATATCAGAACCCCGGAGCGTAGCGGAGTGGGTGGCAGAAGCTTCGGCTTAGTGTTTTAGCTGCGCTTCCCTGCCACCCCTCCACGTTGGTCGGGGTTCCGGTTATTTTTTATTCCAAACCCAGCGTTCCGCCGCGTTGCGGCTCCACGCTGGGCTATGATTATGCCGCCCTGCGGGCTCAAATTTCCGCTCGCCTGCGGCTCGCAAATTCCAATTAAGTGTTTTTTTAGAAGTTCTCAATTATCAATCGAAAATCGTCAATCCACGTGTCCCAAATCTTTGGGGCGAGCGTGGCCTGGTGTTTTCAGCGGGAAATTTTGCTGTACAAGTGGGTGGAAAAGCTGTAAAATCAGCGCGTCGCGGAGTATAGAGATACCCGCGCGAATGATACAACCAGTGTACCACAATGGCTGAAGAAAGCACAAAGAACCCCATGGAAGCCCTTGAGGCTTTGTACGGAAGCGATACCTTTGGTATCAAGACCATGGAGAAGTACCTCTCCAAGAGTGCCTTCAAGAAGATGATGCAAACCATCCAGATGGGTGGTAAGCTTGATATGGGCATTGCCGATGAAGTGGCCCAGGCCATGAAGGTGTGGGCGCTCTCCAAGGGAGCCACGCACTACACGCACTGGTTCCAGCCGCTCTCCGATGCCACGGCAGAGAAGCATGATTCCTTTGTGGAGCCGGATGGCAAGGGCGGCATGATTTTTGAGTTCACCGGTAAGAACCTCATCCAGGCTGAGCCGGACGCCTCCTCCTTCCCGAGCGGCGGAATCCGCGCCACCTTCGAGGCCCGCGGGTACACGGCATGGGACCCGACCAGCCCGGCATTCATCAAGCGCACGGCCAATACGGTGACGCTCTGCATACCGACCGCCTTCTGCTCCTACACCGGCGAGGCGCTGGACAAGAAGACGCCGCTGCTGCGCTCCATGGTTGCGGTGGGGCGCCAGACCAAGCGCGTGCTTGAATGCTTCGGCCTGCACCCCAGCACGGTGGATACGAACCTGGGAGCTGAGCAGGAATACTTCCTCATCGACCGCGACCTGTACATCCAGCGTCCGGACCTTATCGAGACCGGCCGCACGCTGTTCGGGTGCCTGCCGCCCAAGCACCAGCAGATGGAGGACCACTATTTCGGCTCCATCAAGGAGCGCGTGCTGGAGTTCATGACCTCCGTCGACCACGCATTGTGGGCTCTCGGCGTGCCCTCCAAGACTCGCCACAACGAGGCCGCCCCTGGTCAGTTTGAAATCTGCCCGCTGTTCGAGCCCTGCAATGTGGCCGTGGACCACAACGTGATGATTATGGATATCCTGGAGCGCCAGGCCCTCAAGTTCAACCTGGTGTGCCTGCTCCATGAGAAGCCGTACAGTTCGGTGAACGGCAGCGGCAAGCACAACAACTGGTCGCTTTCCACCCCGGAGCTGGGCTCCCTGTTCTCCCCGGGCAAGACACCGCACAGCAATGTGCTCTTCCTCACCTTCCTGGCCAGTGTAATTCAGTGCATTGACCGCCACGCAGACCTGCTGCGCGCCTCTATCTCCAAGGCCGGAAACGACCACCGCCTGGGTGCGGCCGAGGCTCCGCCAGCCATCATGAGCATCTTCCTGGGCGATGAGCTCACCGATATCGTGGAGCAGATTATGCACGGCGGTGCCAAGACCTCCTGCGCCAAGACCACCATGGAGCTCGGCGTGGATACCCTGCCGGAGCTGCCGAAGGATACCACCGACCGCAACCGCACCTCGCCCTTTGCCTTCACCGGCAATAAGTTCGAGTTCCGCGGTGTCGGTTCCTCGCAGACCTGCGCTTGGCCCATGACCGTGCTCAACACCATCATGGCTGAATCGCTGGATGAAGTGGCCACCCGCCTGGAGCCCGTGGCCGGAACCCCCGCTTTCAAGGAGGAAGTACACAAGCTCATTGCCGAGATGATTACCGCCCACAGCCGCATCATCTTCAATGGCAACGGCTACTCCGATGAGTGGGTTGCCGAGGCTGAGCGCCGTGGCCTGCCCAATATCAAGTCCACCCCGGAGGCCCTGGAGGTGCTTTCCCGCCCGGATACCCTGGAGCTCATGCAGAAATACGGCGTGCTTTCCAACGCCGAACTGCTGGCCCGCAAGGAGATTCAGATTGAGAACTACGAGAAGCTCATCGACATCGAGGCCAAGACCTGCCTCAACATGCTCGATACCATCTACATGCCCGCCGTTGCGGAGCAGATGACCCGCATCTGCAACACCGTAGCTGCCATACAGGCTTCCGGTATTTCCGCCGGGCTGAAGGCCGCCACCGGCAAGGCCGAGGCTGTGGGTACCCTCTATGACCTGCTGCCCGAACGCATTGCTGACCTGGCCGCCGCCATCGCGGAAAACAACCCCGCCCACATGCGCGCCGCCATGGTGGCCGCCCGCGAGGTGGTGGATAAGCTCGAAACCATGGTGGATGCAGAGCTCTGGCCCGTGCCCACTTATGCCGAGATGCTCAACATCCACAGCAAGTAATTATAAGCGCTTTATCACCAACCGGGCCCGGTTCTGCCAGTGCGGTGAACCGGGCCCATGGCGTACGGGGCGGTTCAGCGCCCGTGTCTCGGTGAGCCGTCTTCCTGGCGGAAATTGAGTTGCAGGGAATCAAAATAGGGGATGTGCTGGCGGAGCCTGGCGCTGAAATCGTCTGCTGGAGGCTGGTTGGGGGCGCCGTAGATCCAGGCGTGTTCCGCAAGGGCGCAGATGCGGGGAACCAGCATGAACTCCAGCTTGCGCATGTCGGGTATGCATTCGCTCCACAGGTTGGCCTGCAGGCCGATGACTTTATCGCCCGGCACGCTGGTATCGAACCCGAGCACGTGTTTCCAGTCGATGTTGTCGAACCCGCTCAGACCGGTGTAGAAATCGTCCGCAGGCGTTTTGCCCTGGGGGAAATTGAAGTAGAAGCCCTGGATGGGGCAGAGGATGACCCGGTGGTCTGGCTCAGCTGCCGGGGGGCGGGGATGAGGGAAACCGGAGTATGAACCGGGGCGGAAGGTGCAGCTGCAGCAGGAAGCCAGAAGCTGGCCCCGGCTGCCAGCAGGCAGAACAGGCGAAGGAGGAAGGAGCCGTGCATAACGGAGCGGAATCAGCAGTCTTCAAATTCATATTTGCGTAGTTTCATGAAGGTGGGCGCCGGCCGGCGGGAATCCCAGAAGAGCAGCAGCATAGCACCCAGCAGCAACAGGCGCATGCCGGTATCGAAGGGGTAGTCTGTTATTGCGTGAGTGGTGCCCAGGCAGTTGCAGCTCAGCTCCAGTCCCCGCATCCACCCCTGGAAGTACAACAGCAGGAAGACACTGCACATGACCAGCCCCCACACGGTAGCGCCGCGGTAGCTTTTCTTGCTCAGCAGGCAGACCGCCACCACCAGCTCCATGGACAGCCCCAGACAGGCCAGCGGAAAGGAGAAAAAGGCCGGCAGAATCCGGCTGCGGGTCAGAAAATCGACCATCTCATTCATACCCGCCACCTTCTGCAATCCGGTGAACAGAAAGAAAACGCCCAGACCAATGCGCAGCACCATGAGCAGCAGGTTGACAAACCGGTTATACTTCATCGCGTATGAGTATACAACACTCATGCCCCCGCCTGCAAGCAGGAATTCCGTAATCTGGTTGCTCGCCAATACGCGTGTCCCAAAGATTTGGGACACGCGGATTTACGATTGACAATTTACGATTGACGAATTGAAAGTTAGCGGCTATCCGTCTTCGTTCCTACGGAACTACGCCGAGACAGGGCGTCGATGGAACAACGAATGAAGGTTTGCTGCCGTTGGGGACGTTTATGATTGCCTGAGCGCATTTTTTCCCTTCTTTGTGCTTAATATGGGCAGATAACGGCTCTTTCCCTTCAATCTTTGGGGCAGGTGTGGAAAAGGTGTGGAAAATCACGTAAAATCAAGAAAAAAGGCTTGCCTGCGCAGGGGGGATTTAGTAAAATGCTGCACCGCATTTTCCCCCGGTGGCATACAGGTGCCTCATGAGCTGCCGGGTAGGGGCCATAGAGGAGGTGCGAAAACCATTAACCTAAACACATTATAATGAGCAACACTGAACTGGAGGCTTTGATTAACTCCAAGCTTCCGAACTTCCGCAAGGGTGACATCGTGAACGGTACCATCCTTGAAATCCGCCCGCAGGTCGTCCTCGTGGACATTGGTTACAAGTCTGAGGGTGTCATCCCCGTTTCCGAGTTTGAGGACGAGGAAATCGAGGTGGGCGATCAGATCGAGGTGCTTCTTGAGAGCCTCGAAAACGACGAGGGTCTCGTCGTCCTTTCCAAAGAGAAGGCTGCCCACAAGCAGAACTGGGACAAGATTGTGGCCGTTTACAAGGACGGCGGTCTGGTCAAGGGTAAGGTCAAGAGCGTCGTGAAGGGTGGCCTCATGGTCAACGTCGGCGTGGAAGCCTTCCTTCCCGGCTCCCAGGTGGACATCATCCCGCCCAAGGACCTCAACGAGTTCGTGGGCAACGTGTACGAATTCAAGATTGTGAAGGTGAACGACGAGCGCAAGAACATCGTTCTCTCCCGCCGCGAGGTCATCGAGGCCGAGCGCAGCGAGCAGCGCCAGCGTTTCCTGGAGACCGTGGCTATTGGCGACCGCGTGAAGGGCCTGGTGAAGAACATCACCGATTTCGGTGCTTTCGTGGACCTCTCCGGCATGGACGGTCTGCTGCACATCACCGACATGAGCTGGGGTCGTGTGAACCACCCCTCCGAGCTGCTTCACATCGGCCAGGAGTTGGAGGTTCTCATCCTCGACGTGGATCGCGACAAGGAGCGCGTGTCCCTGGGTCTCAAGCAGCTGTCCGACAACCCCTGGGCAGACATCGAGGCCAAGTACCCCATCGGTTCCCAGGTCAAGGGCCGCGTGACCAAGCTTCTCGCCTACGGCGCCTTCGTGGAGCTGGAAAAGGGTGTGGAAGGTCTGGTGCACGTGTCCGAGCTGAGCTGGACCAAGCGCATCACCCGTCCGAGCGACGTGCTGTCCCTGGACCAGGAGATCGAGGCCATCGTGCTCAACATCTCCGTGGAAGAGCAGAAGATTTCCCTCGGTATCCGTCAGCTCGACGAGAACCCCTGGGAGGCTATCGAGCAGCGTTTCCCCGTGGGCACCGTTATCTCCGGTGCTGTGCGTAACCTTACTCCCTACGGTGCCTTCGTGGCCCTGGAGGAAGGCATTGACGGCATGATTCACGTGTCCGACATGAGCTGGACCCGCAAGATCAACCACCCCTCCGAAGTCCTCAAGAAGGGCGACGTGGTGGAGGCTCGCGTGCTGAACATCGACAAGGAGAACCAGCGTGTGTCTCTCGGCATCAAGCAGCTTGAGACCGACCCGTGGGAATCCATCGACAGCCGCTTCAAGGTGGGCGACCTCGTTTCCGGTACCGTGGCCAAGATCGCTTCCTTCGGTGCTTTCGTGAACCTGGACGGCGATATCGACGGCCTCATCCACATCTCCCAGCTTTCCGAGGAGCACGTGGAGCGCGTCAAGGACGTCATCAAGGTGGGCGATGCCATCAAGGCCCGCGTCATCAAGGTCGACAAGGTGGAGCGCCGCATCGGTCTTTCCATCAAGGCTGTGAACTACGATCCCGAGCAGCTGCGTCGCGAGACCGCCGCCTTCGAGACCGTGCGCGCCGGCGACATGGTGGGTCTGGAGCAGGCCTTCAACCTGGCTGCCCTGCAGTCCGAGGAGTGGAGCCCCTCCCAGAACTAATCATCCGGTTAGCATCTGATTACTTCCAAAACCGCTGCGGGCAACCGCAGCGGTTTTTTTGAGGTACGACCGACGCGATATGCTCACTGCGGTGAAAGTCCGAATCCACGCAACAGTGCGGAGGAGTTGACAGGGTATCCGGCGAGGAGAGATAAAAGAGTTGCGGCAGGAACATTAGTTCCGGGACCAATCACACGCCGAGAAACCGCCGTATGCCATAAATGGCTCGTACGGTGGTGTGAGAGGGGACGAAAGTCCCCCTACTCCATCTCCCGGGGCGCAGGGACCGATTGGCCTGTACGGGAGATACATTCCAATGCGCCGATGAATTACCGGGTTTAACACGGTGTAAGCTGCAACCGTGGCGGTATACAAAACGGGCATGGAACCCAGTCCATGCCCGGAACTATCTGAAATCCGCCTGAGCGCAGGCCGCAGCCCATCAGCGCTTCTTTTTCTTGCTCTTCTTCTTTTTGGACTTTGCCGGGGTGCTGTCCTTATCGGCAGATTTGGGGCTTACCCGTGTCTTCTTGCCATTGAGGATGACGGTTACCGGTTCAGAAGCAGAATCTGACGTGAGCTGGTACTTGGTCACCTTGCCGTTTTTCCACTCCATGTTAATCGTGATGTTGCCACGGGCGCGGATACCTTTCACATAGCCATCTGCCCAGGCCTCGGGCAGGGCAGGGAGGAGCTCAATCTGCCCGGCATGGCTCTGCACGAGCATTTCGCTCATGCCGCCGGTCATGCCGAAGGTGCCGTCCATCTGCATGGGCGGGTGATTGCCGAAGAGGTTGTCGAGCACATTGTAGCGGATGTAGCTCTGCACCATTTCGTAGGCCTGGTCAGTGTTGTGGAAACGCGCCCAGAGCGCGGTGCGCCACGGCCAGGTCCAGCTGCGGCGGTTATCGCCACCGCAGCCACGCAGTTCAAGGCTCTTCATAGCGGCTTTGGCCAGCTCCGGAGTCTTGACCATGGAGATGGAGCTGCCGGGGAACACGCCGATGAGGTGGGAGGTGTGGCGGTGGCCGCTGACCATGTCCGGGCGGTCGATGATCCACTCCTGGAGGTAACCACCATCGGCCACGCGGTTGGGGACGAGACGGTCGCGCAGCGAGATGAGCTTCTTGGCCCAGGAGGAATCCACCCCCAACTCGGCAGCCGCCTTGGCGGTGTTGTCGAAGAGTTCCCAGATGAGCTGCTGGTCGTGCATTACGCCGTCTTCATCCGGGCCCCATTCGTGGGACCAGCTGTTGGGGGATACCAGGGAGCCTGCCTTGATGCGCTTGAGCTCGGGGTATTGGGAGACATCGAGCTTCTTGCCGCCGGACATGAGGCCCTCGCCGCCGGCTCCGATTTCCTTGAGGTAGCTCTCCCAGAAGGCGCAGATGCTTTTGAGGATGGGGTAGCCTACGTTCTTGAGGTAGTTCTTATCCTGGGTGAACTGGTAGTGGTCCCAGACGTGCAGGGCATACCAGGCATTGACCGGGGGATTCCACTTAACCCAGCCGCCACCGCCCCAAGGGTTCTGGGAGATGCGGGTGGTCCAGCCGCCGATGTGGGCACCGAAATGCTTGCGCGTCATTTCGGAAAGCGGTTTTTCCATGGCCTGCATGAAGTCAATGAAGGGTTTGTGGCATTCGGAGAGGTTGCCGACTTCTGCGCCCCAGTAGCACATCTGCAGGTTGATGTTGTTGTGGTAGTCGCAGGCCCAGGCGGCGTTTACTTTGTCATTCCAGATGCCCTGCAGGTTCACGGGCAGGTTGCCGGGGCGTGAACCGCTGATGAGTACGTAGCGGCCATACTGGTAAATAGTGGCTTCCAGCTCCGGGTCTTTGCCGGAACTCTTGTATGCTTCAATGCGCTGGTCCGTGGGGAGCGTTGCCACATCGTCATGGCTCTTGCCCAGGCTGAGGCTCAGGCGGTTGAAGAGCTTCTGGTAGTTTTCCACGTGGTCCGAGCGCAGCTCTGCGTAGTTTTTCTTGAGCGCTTTGGAAAGTATCTTCTTGTTGGTGCCTGCGGGGTCTGCTCCTTTCCAGTCGCTGGCGTAGTTCATCTTGTAGTTGGTGGCCAGGGAGACGTAGATGATGATGGCCTCGGCCCCGTTCACTTCCACGTACGGCATGTTGGCGGCATCATACACGGCATGCATGCTGGCTGCGTTGTTAATTTTCGCGTATTCGGAGATGGTAACCTGGCCAGCCTTGCCCTTGACGGCGATTTTTCCGCCCTTGGCTTTGATGACGAGGCTGCCCTCGAATTTTTCACCATTTGCCAGGGTGCCGCTCATGATAAGGCCGTTTTTCTGCTTGCTGTAGGAAACGGTGTGGTTCGGGGTGAGGGCAATGCGGGCGTTCATGCCGTCTGCCGCATTAGTGCGGGCCATGTAGACCAGCACATCGTCCGGTTCGCTCACAAAGCACTCTCGCTCGTGCTTGTTGCCGCCGCTGGTAAAGGAAACCCGGGCTATGGCATCCCGGAGGTCCAGGGAGCGGAAGTAGTCCTTCGTGTCGCCTTTCAGCTCAAAATCTATATACAGATTACCAAATGGCTGGTAGGAGCCGAACTGATCCTTGGTAGCAGTGGGGCCATAGGCATATCCGCTGCCATTGCCGGGCAGGTTGGGGCCGCCTGTCCAGAGGCTGACCTCGTTGAGGTTGACGCGCTCCCGCTTGTCGCCGCCGAATATGGTGCCACCCACGCGGCCGTTGCCCACGGGGAGCGATTGGGATTCCCACGGGTCTTTGTCGGCCTTGCCAGGCAGGTTATCGGAGTCGGATACGTCACTTTGCCACGGCAATGCGGCTGGTTTTACAATAGCGGGTTGCTTGTACCACAGGTAATCCTGTGTGGGCTTTTCTGCTTCCTCCGCCTGTGCCAGAATGGGGAAGAGGCAGAGAAACGATGCGAAAATGTGATGGATGCTCATCTCAGAATAAGGTAATCAGATAAACTCAACCTGGAGGCTGATTTGCCCCAGGGTAAGGGAATCGCCATCTTGTATGGGGCGGTTGTTATCATATGGTGAAAGGGGGATGTCATTGACCATGGTGCCGTTGGTGGAGCCCATGTCGCTCACGGCCAGACCGTAATCATTGAGTGACAGTTGGATGTGGGCTCGGGACACGCTGGAGTCCAGCAATGATATATTGGCAATACCCGGGTCGCGGCCGATGATGATGCCGCCCTGCTGGGCAATCTGCGCAAATGAGATGCGCTCTTCCCAGGGCTGCCCGTCGGGCAGCAGGCCGAACAGGCGGAGTTCTGTGGCGACCGGCGCCTGTGCGGAGGGCGCCAGGGCTTCCTCCGGGGCGTATTGGGCGTCTTCCAGGCCACTGCCCAGTTGCCATTTGTGCCGCAGGGCATGGTGGGGCGGCAGTGATTGCAGGTAAATATTATCAGAATCGGCTGATTCATCAGCCGGTTGCGATTGGGGAGGGGCAGAAATGGCGATGGGGGTATCCCAGGCCGGAGCCAGCGGTACTTCCCGGACGGTGGCGGGAGCCTGGGCGTTTTCCATACGGGCTCGCAGAATAGCGATGGCTGATTGTACGCCTGCCAGTTCACTTTCCAGTTCGCGGGCGCGGGCCTCCAGTTCAATCAGCGTGGCTTTTTCATTTTCCTGCAAAGGAGAATTCATGATGCTGCATTCTAGCAGAATATCCCCCCCTCTGGCAAGTCGGAAAGTTTTGAGTGTGAAAAAATGCACACGTTTCCCAAAGATTTGGTAAGCTATAGAAACATCAGCAGCATTTTGGAAGAAGCCCCTATCTGCTCGACAAATTGGAATTTGCAGCTCTGGCGTATACGCCAGAGCCATGCGGCACATAGTGCCGCTTTCATACCGCCGCAGGCGGTATTTCATGCATAGCGCCAGCTACGCTTTCATACCACAGCGCAGCTGTGGTATTTACATACACCGGCTCTGCCGGTGTAATTCATTGAGCGAAGCGACTAGTTACCGCTGCATTAGCAGCGGTACATCCAATGGGCGGTCGCATAATAAATTAGCCTTCCCTGGGAAAAATTATATGCTTCATTTATCCCATTGCACACTTATGGCCAATACATTGTAAAAACGGCAGTACCGCTGCTAATGCAGCGGTAACTAGTCGCTTCGCTCAATGAAATACTTGCTATCGCAAGTATGTAAATACCGCTGCTCGCAGCGGTATGAAAGCACTGCTATTGCAGTGCATGAAATACATGCCAGTGGCATGTATGAAATCCCTCATGCTGGCGCGTGAGGGATGGGAATTTGACTCGCCTGCGGCTCGCCAAATTCCAATTTATCGAGATTAGTACTCAAACTTTGGGACACGTGTGAAAAAATGGCACCTGGGTACCAAAGGTTTTGCTCAAATTATAATTGAATGCCTTAGGTCTTTCACCCACTTCCGTAGGCTCAAAATTCATCGGGCTTATTTTTATGTCTCCTTGAAGCAGACCACTTTTCGAGGAGGGAGAATGTGCTCAGTGCGGGAGCCGGGCAGCAGCAGCCGGCGGGCCTCTCGGTGCTTGATGCGGAAGGTGCCGAAACGGGCAATGCGCACTTCTTCATCTGCTGCAAGCCCATCGGCAATGCCTCTCAGAACAGCATCCAGCGCCAGCTGCGCCGCCATGGGGGTGGCGGTGCCACCCAGTTGTTGGCGCACGAGTTCCTGGAGCCCCTGGCGGTTCATGAAGGAAGGGTTAATCCCGGTTGTTATTCATGCGGCTGAGCAGGATGAGCGCGTAGTAGAGCAGCATGGCCAGCGAGGAAAGCGCTGCCGCTACGTAGGTCATGGCTGCCCAGCGGAGTGCGGTGCCGGCCTGGCCGTGCATGGCGCGGTCGGCAAGCCCGCTTTGCTCGAGCCATGCGAGCGCACGGCGCGATGCATCGAACTCAACCGGCAGGGTGACCAGCGCAAACAGGGTGGTGGTGGCGTAGAGCGCAAGCCCGACCCACGCTACCGTGGTGCCGCTGCCCATGGCCAGAAGCCCCAGACCCACCATGAGCACAATCTGCCCCAGGCGGGAACCTATGTTGACCATGGGGACCAGCGAGGAACGCAGCCCCAGCCAGGGATAGGCGCGGGCGTGCTGCACGGCGTGGCCGCATTCATGGGCTGCCACGGCCATGGCGGCCACGCTTGCTTCGTTGTAGACGCTTTCGCTCAGGTTGACGGTGCGGTCCATCGGGTTGTAATGGTCGGTGAGCCGCCCTGGGGTGGAAATGACCTGCACATCGTCCAGCCCGTTCTGCCGGAGCATGCGGCGGGCGGCCTCCGCCCCGGTGAGGGGGGCCGGTTCCTGGGAATAGCGGTTAAAGGCATTCTTGAGCCCCATTTGCACGATGCCGCCAAGCATAGCGGCCAGCAGCACCAGCCCGAGCCCGATGATGGTGACGCCGCTGTACATGCCGCCCATGGCACCGCCTGTGCCGGAGTAGAAATCGTTGCCGCTGCTGTAGTAGTACGAAGCCTGTGCGAGAATCTGGGTAAAATCAATCATTTTTTCTGTTATTCAGATGAGTTAGCTGCGGTGCTTGTTCAAAAAATTGCAGTTTTCAATATTGCGGCGCAGGTGCTCGTGGCCAATGCGGCGTATGGGGCTGCCGGCAAGAAAGCTTTGGAACTCGTCGTTTTCCAGCTTGGCGAGCCCCGCAGGGGATGCCGCTGCCAGTGGCGCCGGCATGAGCAGGTGCGGGTCGGTGCGGTGGGGGGCGGGCCGGTGGTTCCACGGGCAGGCTTCCTGGCAGGCATCGCAGCCGTAGAGCCGTTCTTGCTGAGCTTCGGCAATGTCTGCCGGGGCAGGGGACTTCGCCTCGATGGTCCAGTACGCAAGGCATCGGCGGGCATCGCAGCACCCTTCATGGAGTGCTCCTGTGGGGCAGGCCTGCTCACAGCGGTGGCAGTTCCCGCAGTGGTTCTGCATGGGGGCGTCCACTGGTAGTTCCAGGGTGGTCAGTATGCTGGCGAGAAAACAGTAGGACCCTCCGCGCGGGCGAATCAGCAATCCGTTGCGCCCAATCCAGCCCAGTCCAGCCTGCGCGGCAAAGAAACGCTCGCTCACCGGGCCGCTGTCGGTGAAGCAGCGCTGGGTTCCGCCATAGAATTGCAGGGTTTCATCCAGATCCGCCAGTTTGGTGGCAAGCAATTTGTGGTAGTCTTCCCCCTGGGCGTAACGCGCGATGCAGCCCGGGGCGCTGCGGGCATCCTGCCGGGGATATTCATAGGTGAGGATGATGACGCGGCGCACGCCTGGCAGAACCAGTTGAGGATTCAACCGCGCCGGAAGGTGGCGGACCATCCACTCCATATTGGCGTGTTTCCCGGAGGAAATGAAATCTTCCAGCTTGTGGCCCTGGTCTGCTGCTGCATCTGCCACGCCGAGCCCGGAGAATCCCAGAGCGGCGGCTGCGTATTCCAGAGCTTGGCGGATGGGGTGCATGGAGTTCAGGATTCTTCGTTGTCCGGAGTGAGATGCAGCCAGCCTTTCAGCCTGTCGCGGGTGTATTCGCTGACGGGCAGCGCTTCGATGATGTGCAGGGTGGCGTTGCCGATGCGTTGGCGGTGCGGGGTGGAGCTGATGTGCTGGGCTCGCACTCCTTCCTTGAAAGCCAGTCTCTGCATGTTGGCGGAGGCCTCGCGGTTGCCCAGGTTGGCCGCTTTGCGGTACAGGCGCAGGGCTGTTTCGGCATTGCGCGGGGTAGGGTAGCCTTTTTCGAACATGGCACCCAGGTTGTTCAGACAGCGGGCATCGTTCATCATGGCGCCCATGCGGAACAGTTCGAAGGCTTTGCGTGCATTGCGCGGCATGCCGATTCCCTGGGCGCTCATGTAACCCATATAGAAGAAGATGTGGGGTGTCCTGGGGTTTTTCTTTGCCTGCGTATGCAGCAGTTGCCAGGCGCGGTGCGGATCCGCAGCGGTGCCGGAGCTGGTCATGAGGTAGCGGGCCAGTTCCACATTGGCCTGCGGCATGCCGCGTTCGGCTGCCCGTTTCATCCACATAAAGGCTTCCTTTTTATCCGGTGGGCACCCACTGCCCTTTTCTAGGTACAGCGCCAGGCGGTACATGGCTTCAGTGCGTACGGGACTCAGGCTGCCGGCCGGGGTATCCAGCCTCCTGGATTCGGCCAGCCCCCGCGCCATGTGAGCTGCCAGCTCCAGGTTGGGTTCCAGTCCTTTGAATCTGCCTTCGTATACGTCAATGAGCAGGTGGGCGGCTTCCGGGTGGTTTTCCCTCGCGCAGGTCTCCAGCAGCATGGGGACGGCTGATACATCCCGGATGGAGCGGTCCTCCAGCATGGCTTTAGCCTGCACAAACATGCCCTCTACATCCCACTTGCTCAGCGTATCGCTCAGCCGCGTGCCCTCATTGGCCCACAGCGGGACGGCCAGGAGCATCGTGACTATATTGCGGCTGAATCTCATGCCCCTGATATAGCATTTTCTCCGCTCTTTGTCCATGTTTTTCCACCATTTTCAGATTTGTGCTTGACTTTGCGCGGCAGAGCCTGTAATATCCGCTCGCTGTTTTGCACAGCACCAGTGCGCGAATAGCTCAGTTGGTAGAGCAGTAGACTTTTAATCTATTGGTCTCGGGTTCGAGTCCCGATTCGCGTACTACATGTCCCCATCGTCTAGGGGTTAGGACATATGATTCTCAGTCATAGAACCGCGGTTCGAATCCGCGTGGGGATGTTGAACAAGAAGGCCCGGGGTAACCCCGGGCCTTCTTGTTTTGTTGGAAATGCGGCTGGCTCACATGCCGACGATTTCGTAACCGCCGTCCACATAGAGCACCTGGCCGGTCATGGAGGCTGCACCATCGCTGGCAAGGTAGGTGGCGGTGGCGCCCAGCTCCTCCAGCGTGCAGGAACGCTGCAGCGGAGCCTTCTCTTCGTATACCTTGAACATGCCGGTGAAACCGGATACTCCGCGGGCGGCCAGTGTCTGCACCGGACCGGCGGAAATGCAGTTCACGCGGATGGGAGCCTCGCGGCGGCCCAGGTCATATGCCAGGTATTTGCAGCATGTCTCCAGCGCGGCCTTGGAGACGGCCATCAGGTTGTAGTTCGGCACCACCTTCTGGCTGGCGTAGTAGGTCAGCGCAGTGATGGAGCCGCCGTTCACCATGAGCGGCGCTACGGCCCGGGAAAGTGCTATGAGTGAGTAGGCCGATACCTGCAGGGAGAGGTTCCAGGCATCGCGCGGTATGTCGGAGAAGTGGCCATCCAGCGTGCCGGGTGCCTTCGGCGCGAAGGCGATGGCGTGCAGCAACATGTCCACGTGGTCGGTGTGCTCGCTCACAAAGCTGAAGAAATCGGCAATGGATTGGTCATCCGTTACATCCAGGGAACACACGGGGGTATATTCACCGAAATGCTCGCGCACCAGTTTGATGACACCGTCCTTCAGGCGCTCGCCCTGATAGTTGAAGATGAGTTTGGCTCCGGCCTCATGCCAGGCTTTGGCGATGCCGAAGGCGATACTGCGGTGATTGGCTACGCCGGTCACGATGCCGACCTTGCCCTCCAAGGGTTTTTCAATGGACATAATTTGTCTTGTTTGTTGTTGTTGTATTCTTTAATACAGGGGGAATTCCTGCATGATAATGCGGGGATAGGTGTGAGCCATGCCAATGCCGACGTCCTCCATGTGCTTGATTTGCGCGCGGATTTCTTCATCGCTTACCTTGGCATCTGTCACCACGTATTTGAGACGGTAGTACACAAGACCGCTCTCCATATCAATGAGCAGCTGGCCTTCTGGAAGGTTGGCGTTGAGGGTGAGCAGCAGCATGCTCACTTCTGCCCGGTCTGCCGGTGAGATGCGGTAGGCAAAGTTCACATCGAATACCAGGCTGCACGGGTCTTTCAACTCGGTGAACATAAAGGAGCAGGGTATCTCTGTGTTGGTCACGGGAAGATAGGCCAGCCCGATTTTCTCACTGTTCGCCCCCATGGTGACCCACTGGTAGGCTTCGCCGTGGCTTATCAGGTGCTGGCGTACCTGGGCCAGCAGATTCGGTTGGTTCGGCATAAAAATCTTGTTCTATGGGGTTGCGGGGATGGTAAATCCCACTGTTCGCGTACCATAGTACCACGCGTGCTTGAGGTAAGTCAAGCTTTACCGTGCAAAAAAGGCGGCCTGGTCGGCCGCCCTCTTGCTTCTACTTGCTCATTTTCTCCACTATGCTGGAGAATGCATTTATTTCCTCCTCTGTGAGTGCCTGTGCCCGGCGGTCAAGTTCATCGTGGAACCGTGCGTACACATCATCAAACAGGGATGAGCCCCGCTCTGTCAGCTTGATACAGACGGCGCGGCGGTCATTGGGGTTCGGGTTGCGCTCCATGAAGCCCTTGCTGACCATCGTCTCCACCAGCAGAGAGGTGGCTGGAATGGTCATTTGCATACGCTTCGCAAGCGCTTTAAGAGAAACTCCTTCCGGGGTTTCTTCCTGCATTAATTTCAGTTGTGAGACAGCTGAACCCTGGCGGACGGTCAGCCCATACGTTTTTTTCTGGACCGGCGCGTTGAGAGCCTTGATGCTTTCTCGGCGCATGTCGTCAAGTATTTCCAGTAGCCTCCGGAATAATACGTGTGGCGATTTTCTACAAACCATGCCTTATACTACATCTTTCTAGTGGTGATGTCCAGCCCAAATCTGTCTCAAATTAAAAAATTTGTTAGAAGGAAATCCCGCCTTATGATTCAGAATAAAAAGTAGTTAAAATAATGAAGTAGAATAATGGAAAACAGAAAACATACTTGCAATTTCCGGGGGAGGGGAGTAGAATGAACCCGCTATGACAGATGCCAAGAAAGAACTCCTGAATATACTGCTTAAAAAATCAATAAAGACTGGTCATTTCATTCTTGCTTCAGGCAAGGAGAGTGATTTGTACTGCGATTGCCGCATCACGGCGCTTGATGCCCGCGGAGCGAATCTGATTGGACAGGTAGGTTGGGAACTGGTGCAGGAAGAGATTATGCCCAAGTTTCCGGGGGTGACCTCGATTGGCGGCATGACCATGGGGGCAGATCCCATATCCCTGGCCATCGGCATGTACTCCGTGGAGGCTGATGAACCTTTGAAGGTGTTCACGGTGCGCAAGGAAGCCAAGGATCACGGCCGCGGCAAGCGCATTGAGGGGAATTTTGAAGCCGGGCAGGAAGTCATCGTGGTGGATGATGTGATTACCACCGGTGGTTCCACGCTGAAAGCGATTGACGCCATTGAGGCTGAAGGCGGCAAGGTGGTAGCGGCCCTGGTGCTGGTGGATCGCCAGGAGGGCGGACGCGAGGCCATAGAGAGCCGCGGAATCCCGGTGTTCCCCATGTTTACACGAGCCTCGATTTTCGGCGATAAGTAAAAGGAAGCTCACATGCTGCCGGTCATTGCAGGGGTGGAGGGGCTTGTGCTCACGGAGCGCGAGCGCGCTCTCTTCACTCGCCTGCAGCCGGCGGGGTATATCCTTTTTACTCGCAATATTGCGGATTATGAGCTTACCCGGGAGCTCACGGATGAACTGCGGAGCCTCACCGCCGGGCCGGATACCCCCATCATTGCCATTGACCAGGAGGGTGGCCGCGTGGTGCGCACGGCGGGAATCGGCGTGTCGCTTCCCTCTGCTGCGGCCTTGGCACAGCTGGGCAGTAGTCACCATATCCGCCAGGCTGCATACTACAATGCCTGCTGCCTGCAAACCCTGGGGGTGAATACCAATTTTGCCCCGGTTCTGGATTTGGCCTCCCCGCATGCCAATGCACTGCCCAGCCGCTGCTGGGGACTCAGCACGCAGGAGGTGATATCCCACGCAGGGGTGTGGAATCGCGCTACGGGCGGCCGTGGTATCATGACCTGCGGCAAGCATTTCCCCGGCATGGGGGCGGCGGAGTGTGACCCGCACCACGATTTGCCTGTGCTGCACGGCACCCGGGATGCTTTTCTGCGCGAGGCCGCCATGCCGTTCACGGCACTCATGCCGGAGCTGCCCTCTCTCATGATAGCGCACCTGCTCATCCCGGAGATAGATGCGGAGCTGCCTACCTCTCTCTCGCCGGTGCTGGTGCAGGATTTCCTGCGCAACCAGCTGGGGTATGAGGGCGTGGTCTTTACGGATGATTTATGTATGGGGGCTATCGCCAGGCGATACACCCCCGCTGAATCAGCCTTGCTGGCCTGGCAGGCCGGGTGCGACCTGCCGCTGGTCTGCCACGGCGCTGTGGAGCAGCTGGAGACAGTGGCAGCGGCTTATGCCGTCCTGCCAGCGGAAATCCGCGAGGCGGTAGAGCAGCGCACGGAGCGCTTCAGGCTCCATCTCTCCACTCAGCGCCCCATGGCTTTCATTGAGTGGAATGATTATCTGGGGAATGTGGCGGCATTCACGGCTTCGGTGCCGGAGGTCTCCGCCACCCCTGGTTCTCCGGTGCAGGGGTATTAGGAGGACTTGCTCCGGACTTTGGCTTCAGGCCCCCCGGGTTCCTCTGTGGAGTTACCCGCCGGAGTGGCGGGGGAGCCTGGCTGCTGTCCCATTGTTCCAACGCGCGATACCATATATAAAACCAATTCTCATGGCTGGGGGTCGAACTCCATAACCATGAAAAATGACTCGAATACACCCGGCAAGGGAGGCCAGCTTGCCAGACTGGGTGTTTTTACACTGGCCATGATTAATGTATCCGCCATCGTGAGCCTGCGTGGTTTGCCGGCGGAGACAACCTATGGGCTGAGTTCAGCCTTTTACTATATCTTTGCGGCTTTGTTTTTTCTGATGCCGGTTTCGCTGGTTGCAGCGGAGCTGACGACGGGGTGGCCGCAGAAGGGCGGCGTGTTCCGCTGGGTGGGCGAAGCCTTCGGTGCGCGCCTGGGCTTCCTGGCCATCTGGCTGCAGTGGATTCAGACCACCATCTGGTTCCCGACGGTGCTTACCTTTGCGGCGGTTTCTCTGGCCTTCATGGGGCCGGACCAGCGCTGGGACCACGCACTGGCTTCGAATAATGTGTATGTGGTCGTCGTTGTGCTGCTGGTGTACTGGGCGGCTACTTTTCTGAACATGCGGGGCATGCGCACGAGCGGTGGTATCACGAAGTGGGGTGGCCTTGTCGGTACCGTGATTCCGGCGGCTCTGCTGGTGCTCATGGGTATGGTATACTGGGGGCAGGGCAATCCCATTGATATCAGCCTGGAGGCCCGCGACTTCATTCCCGATTTATCGAACTTCAACAATATCGTACTGGCGGCAAGCATCTTCCTTTTCTACGCCGGCATGGAGATGAGCGCCGTCCACGTGAAGGAATGCGAGAACCCCAGCCGCGACTACCCGCTGGCCATAGCCATCGCTTCCGTCATGACGGTGTGCATCTTCGTGTTCGGCACGCTGGCCATCGGCTTTATTATACCTCAAGACCAGATAACGCTCACACAGAGCTTGCTCATTGCCTTCGACAGGCTCTTTGAGTACTTCTCAGCCTCCTGGATGGCCCCCATCATGGCCTGCTGCCTGGCGTTCGGTGTGTTGGCGCAGGTAGTAGCCTGGGTGGGTGGCCCATCCAAGGGGTTGCTGCAGGTGGGCTGCGCGGGGTATTTGCCCCGCTTCATGCAGCGCACGAACAAAGCAGGGGTGCAGGTGGGTATTCTCATCATCCAGGGCTGCATCGTGACCCTGCTTTCGGTGCTCTTCGTGGTGCTGCCCAGTGTGCAGGCGGCGTACCAGATTATTTCGCAGCTCACCATCATCCTGTACCTCATCATGTACCTGCTCATGTTTGCGGCGGGTATCTACCTGCGCCACCGCGAGCCGGATGTGCCCCGCGCTTTCCGTATTCCCGGTGGTAAGTACCTGGGTATGTGGATTTTCGGCGGCCTGGGCATGCTGGGCAGCCTGCTTGCCCTGGTGTTCAGTTTCATCCCGCCGGGGCAGATTCCCGTAGGAAGCCCGGTGGTGTATGTCGGCATCCTTATCGTGGGAACTGTGTTTTTTGCCGGCATCCCCTTCGCAATCTATGCCCTGCGCCAGCGCTCCTGGGCTGACCCGTCAGCCGTGGCGGAGTTCGAACCCTTCTCGTGGGAAAAGAAATTGTGATGCTTCGGGCTTGCCCCAGGCTGTATAGGCGTTCAAATGAGTGCAATGTATCGGAAACCCCGGTGCATTGCACTTTGCTTGTTGCGGGTATTGTTCCAGATTGGCATTTTTTGAATAGATAGGCTGCGGGTATTTTTTTCTTTTTGACTTGCAAAACCTTTCTTGCAGCGTTAGAATGCCCTCGTACAACAGTACTCAATTCTTTAATATCATGAAACCTACACTTCTTGTTCTCGCAGCAGGTATGGGCAGCCGCTACGGTGGCCTTAAGCAGCTTGACCCTATGGGCCCCAACGGTGAAGTAATTCTCGATTACTCCGTGTACGATGCCATCCGCGCCGGTTTCGGTAAGGTTGTCTTCATCATCCGCAAGGATTTTGAGGAAGTTTTCAAGGCCCAGGTGGGCGCCCGTTTTGCCGGTAAGATTGAAGTGGACTATGCTTTCCAGGCTCTTGATGACCTGCCTGAGGGGTACAGCGTGCCTGAAGGCCGCGTGAAGCCCTGGGGTACCGCCCACGCTCTTCTCGCAGCTCGCGATGTGGTGAAGGAACCCTTCGGTGTGGTGAATGCCGATGACTTCTACGGCGCCGATGCTTTCCAGAAAGCCGCCGATTTCCTGACCGCCACTCCCGCTGCCGATGGCAAGGAACACTACGGCATGATCGGCTATCCCCTCAAGAATACCCTCAGCGACCACGGTGATGTGAACCGCGGTATCTGCGGTATCAAGGATGGCTACCTCGACAGCGTTGAGGAATATACCAAGATTAAGATGGAGGAAGACGGTGTTTGCCGTGGCGACAGCCTGAGCGGCGAGCGTAACCCTGTAGACCCCGAGGAGCTCGTTTCCATGAACTTCTGGGTATTCCCCGCCAGCTTCATCGATCAGATCAAGGATCACTTCACCCGCTTCCTGGCTGCTCACGGCAGCGAGCTGAAGAGCGAGTGCTACATCCCCACCGTGGTGGACGAACTCATCCACAACGGCAAGGCTGATTGCAGCGTCATCAAGACCACGGCCAACTGGCTCGGCGTGACCTATCCCAGCGACAAACCCGCTGTGGTGGAAAGCATTGCCAAGCTTGTGGAGGATGGCGAGTATCCCGCAAAACTTGGTTGATTTATGTTTGATTTACAGAAAATCGCCGGTCTGTTCGATATCCGCGCCGACTATGTGTTCGGCGAGTCCTACGGTTCCGGCCATATCAATGACACTTTCCGCATTGAGGTG
The DNA here is from genome assembly GCA_015062005.1 of Akkermansiaceae bacterium. Classification (GTDB taxonomy): domain Bacteria; phylum Verrucomicrobiota; class Verrucomicrobiia; order Verrucomicrobiales; family Akkermansiaceae; genus Akkermansia. The sequence goes on along the minus strand of SUVL01000020.1, from coordinate 2,978 downwards.
GAGCAGGCCGGTATCCGCGTGCGCTACATCCTTCAGCGCGTGAACAGCAATGTGTTCCGCCAGCCCATCGGCCTGATGGAGAACGTGAAGCGCGTGACGGATGAAGCCCTGCGCGTGCTGCTGGAGGAAGGCTGCAAGGAAGCCTATCGCCGCACCCTCACTATCATCCCCGCCAAGGACGGCAAGCCCTACGCTCAGGATGAGGAGGGCAACGTGTGGCGTGTGTATCCTTTTATTGAGCGTGCCCGCACCTTCGATATGATTGAGAACCCCGGCCAGTGTGTCGAGGTGGCCCGTGCTTTCGGTAATTTCCAGAAGCTGGGTGCCAATCTTCCCGGTGCTCCCCTCTTTGAGACCATACCTGACTTCCACAACACCACGAAGCGCTTCCAGAACTTCCAGAAGGCCATCGCCGCCGACCCCCTGGGCCGCGCCAAGGATGTGCAGAAGGAAATCGACTGGTACCTCTCCCGCGAGGCCGACTGCCACAAGGTGGTGAACTACCTGTCCAGCGGCGAGCTGCCCCTGCGCGTGACCCACAACGACACCAAGCTCAACAACGTGATGCTTGACGATGTGACCGGTGAGGGTATCTGCGTGATTGACCTGGATACCACCATGCCCGGCTCCGCCCTGTATGACTTCGGTGATATGATCCGCACCTCCACCTCCCCCGCTGCGGAAGATGAGAAGGACCTTTCCCTGGTCACCATGCGCATGGAGTACTTCGAGGCTCTGGCCAAGGGCTACTGCGAAGCCGCCACCTTCCTCACCCCGCTTGAGAAGGAACTGCTTCCGTTCTCTGGTAAGCTTCTCACCATGGAATGCGGCATGCGCTTCCTGACGGACTACCTCGAGGGCGATACCTACTTCAAGATTAAGCGCCCCGAGCACAACCTTGACCGCACCCGCACCCAGATGGCCCTCGTCGAATCCATCGAGGCTCAGATGGACGAGATGATGAAGGTTGTAGCCAAGTACTGATAGGCTGACTCCACCATATTTCCGGGCTCCGGCAGACCGTTTCGGGCTGGCCGGAGTCTTGTTTTATGGAGAAAAAAGCCTGAAAGTTAAAATAAACTCTTGCCAGAGCACAATTTATGACTATAATATCCGCTCACTCACCTGTGTGCGTATGAGTAATAACTTAGCTGAAAGAGCTCTGCAATATCACGAGCAGCCCCGCCCGGGCAAACTGGAAGTGCTGCCGTGCAAATCCTGTTTCACCATTGATGACCTGACCCTGGCATATTCTCCCGGCGTAGCCGTGCCCTGCCTGGAAATTGCCAACGATACCTCTGTGACCGGTCGCTACACCAACCGTGGTAATCTGGTGGGCGTTATCAGTAACGGCACCGCCGTGCTCGGTCTGGGCAATATCGGCGCCCACGCTTCCAAGCCGGTGATGGAAGGTAAAGGCCTCCTCTTCAAGATTTATGCAGACGTGGACGTCTTTGATATCGAGCTTGATATCAAGAAGCCTGAAACGCTTATCGAGGTCATCAAGACCATGGAGCCCACCTTCGGCGCCATCAACCTGGAGGATATCAAGGCACCGGAATGCTTCGTGGTGGAGCAGCGCCTGCGCGAGGAAATGAACATCCCCGTGTTCCACGATGACCAGCACGGCACCGCCGTTATCTCCGGCGCGGCTCTGCTGAATGCCGCTCATCTCACCGGTCGTCTGCTGCAGGATATGCGCTGCGTGGTCTGCGGTGCCGGTGCTGCCGGTATCGCCTGCGCCAAGTTCTACATGGCTCTCGGTATCCGCCGTGAGAATATCTTCATGTTCGACTCCAAGGGCCTCATCCACACCGGCCGCCTCGACCTGCACCCCACCAAGGCCATGTTTGCCCAGAGTGAGGACTGCACGCTGGAAGTTGCCCTGCAGGGGGCCGATATCTTCCTCGGCCTTTCCAAGAAGGGGCTCCTCAAGCCGGAGATGGTTAAGAGCATGGCTCCCAATCCCATCATTTTCGCCTGCGCTAATCCCGACCCCGAAATCACTTACGATGAAGCCAAGACTGCCCGTCCTGACTGCATCATGGGCTCCGGCCGCAGCGACTGGCCCAACCAGGTGAACAACGTGAGCTGCTTCCCCTACATGTTCCGTGCTGCACTCGATATGGAGGCCACCAGCATCAGTGAGGCTATGAAGATTGCAGCCGCCCGTGCCTTGGCAGACCTGGCCCGCCAGCCCGTTCCTGCCGAGGTGGTTGCAGCCAATGGCGGCGTACCGCTGGAATTCGGTCGCGACTACGTCATTCCTAAACCCTTTGACCCGCGCATGATTGAGTACCTCTGCCCGGCTATTGCTGAGGCCGCCGTGCTCTCCGGCGTGGCTCGTCGTCCGCTCCCCGAGCGCGAGGCTTACACAGCCCAGCTCAAGGCTCGCGTGGCCAAGGTGCATGAGCGTACGCATTCCCTCGTCGATAGCTACAAAGCATAAGCAGCCATCGGCCCCGTCTCATTTGCTAGTATTTGATTGATTCAGGAGCGCAGAGTAACACCTCTGCGCTCCTTTAATGTCTGCCATCCCACCAGAAGCGTAATCCTGGTGTCAAATTTTAACTTTGCTTTACATAAAAATGCTTGAAAAGGGCGGGGGCGTTGCAATGTTCACAAACTGGCCGAAAAAACTTTTTGTCGTATCAAGATGGCGTTTCAATGTTTTGTGAAGAAAAAAATAAAAGATGTACAAAAAAAGTTAAAAATGCGCTTGACGCCAGAAAGGTGCTGTGATAAACTCCGCCCACGCCCTGCTACAGGGCAGCCCGAAAGAGAGAGCGGCAAGACGCTCCACCGGCCGGGCGAGGCAATTTTCCAAGTATGACTTTCCGAGGCGCCGGGAGCTGCTGAAAAGTGGTTCCACTGGCTCAACAACCTGCCAGGCGGGGCGCCGGAGAGGATAAAGAGAGGGAAGGAAAAGGTCGTGACGCGTGCCGTGGCCTGCGCCGGGATGAAGTTCTCCGGAACTT
>SUVL01000019.1 GCA_015062005.1 Akkermansiaceae bacterium | reverse complement strand
TTCCGCCGCGTTGCGGCTCCACGCTGGGCTATTATTGTGTCGCCCTCTCCGAGGGCTCAGAATTCCCTGGGCTTTCAGCCCGACAAAGTCCAATTTGTTGATTCGTTGCGAGTTTTTAGAAGTCCCCAAAGTACAATTTGAAAGTTCCCTGCGGCTTCCGTCTTCGCCCTGCGGGCTACGCCGAGACTAGTTGCCGCTGCCGTTTAAAATGGCGAGCTAACAGCGCCTGTCACGGCGTAGGCGATAGCCGGAGACGGAAGCGGAACTCCTAAATTGTCCTTTGTAATTTGTCCTTTGTACATCCCGACAGATTCCCATTTATTGAGCAGAGGAGGGGCTCATATGTGTCCCAAAGATTATGGAAAAATAGTCCTAAACAACATCAAGGCATAGTATTCTGTGTGAAAATTCGTAGTGGGGTATCAGACGCCTCACCATCGGCAGCAAGCTTTCATTTGTGTCTCTATCGGCGTAAGCCGCTAACTCTCAATTTGTCAATCGTAAATTGTCAATCGTAAATCCTCGTGTCCCAAATCTTTGGGGCACGCGTGGGAGGGGCTTTTCCTAAAATCAAGTTTGCAATTTCTGGTATGGTGGTGTAGTATAGAGTCATGCGCCGCTCCCCGATACCCGGATTAGTGCTGGCTGATGGCTGGCTGGCTCCCTTTGAACGCGAAATCAAAGGGCGTATGAGGCTGTATGATGCTCAGTTGGAGCGCATCTGCCGCCGCCATGGTTCGCTGATGGATTTTGCCCATGCCTATACCCGCATGGGGTTCAACCGTGATGCCGCAACGGGTGAGTGGGTATACCGGGAGTGGGCTCCCGGTGCCCGCGCACTGTACCTGATTGGCGATTTCAACTTCTGGAACCGCGAGGCAAGCCCCATGAGTCGTGATGCAAATGGCGTGTGGGAGTTGCGCCTGCCGGCGGATGCACTGAAGCATGGCCAGCACGTGAAGGTTCACGTGGTGGGCGCGGATGATGCGCACCACGACCGCATGCCTGCCTGGATTCGCTACACTGAGCAGGATGCCGCCACCTTTGATTACAGCGGCATCATCTGGGAACCCGCCGAACCGTACAAATGGAAGAATACCCGCTGGAATCCGGCGAATGTCAAGACGCCTTTCATCTATGAGACGCACGTAGGCATGGCAGGCGAGGAAGGGCGCATCCACAGCTACCGCGAGTTTGCGGATGAGGTGCTGCCCCGCGTGGCAAAACTGGGGTACAACGTGGTGCAGATTATGGCCATTCAGGAGCACCCGTACTACGGCTCTTTCGGCTACCATGTTTCCTCCTTCTTTGCGCCCTGCAACCGCTTCGGCACGCCGGAGGATTTGAAGTACCTCATCGATACAGCTCATGGTCTTGGAATTGCCGTGCTGCTGGATGTGGTGCATTCGCACGCGGTCAAGAATATGGCCGAAGGACTGAACAATTTTGACGGTTCCGGTGGACAGTATTTCTGCGCCGGCGAGCGCGACAGCATGCACCCGGACTGGGACAGCTGCCTATTCGACTACGGCAAGGAGGAGGTGCTGCAATTCCTGCTCAGCAACCTGCGCTGGTGGCTGGAGGAGTTCCGTTTCGATGGCTTCCGTTTCGATGGTGTGACCAGCATGCTCTATCTGCACCACGGTCACGAGCCTTTCACTGACCTGGGCTGCTATTTCAATACGCAGGTGAACCTGAGCGCGGTGACCTACCTGCAGCTGGCGGCCACGCTCGTGCAGCAGGTGCGTCCCGGTGCCTTTGCCATTGCGGAGGATATGAGCGGCATGCCGGGGCTTTGCCGCCCGGTGGACGAGGGCGGTTTCGGCTTCACCCACCGCCTGGCCATGGGGCTGCCGGATTACTGGATCAAGCTGCTCAAGGAGAAGAAGGACGAGGAATGGAGTGTGGGCGATATCTGGTATACCCTCATCAACCGCCGTTATGGCGAAGCCAATATCGCCTATGCCGAAAGCCACGACCAGGCCCTGGTGGGCGATAAGACGATTGCTTTCCGCCTGATGGACGCCGAGATGTACACCCACATGAGCTGCGATACTCCCAGTCTCATCATCGACCGCGGCATGGCGCTGCACAAGATGATTCGCCTGGCCACCCTGGCCGCCGGTGGCGAGGGCTGGCTCAATTTCATGGGCAATGAATTCGGCCACCCGGAGTGGATTGACTTCCCCCGCGAGGGTAACGGCAATTCCTACCAGTACTGCCGCCGCCAGTGGAGCCTGGTGGATAACAAGCTGCTGCGCTACCGTTTCCTGAATGAGTTTGACCGCGCCATGGTGGAGCTGGCCAGGCGCCGCGATTTGCTGGCCGCCCCCCCGGCCCGCCCGCTGAATATGGATGAGGAGAACCAGGTGATGGCTTTCGAGCGCAGCGGCCTCCTCTTCGTGTTCAACTGGAGCGGCACCCGTGCCATACCGGATTACAAGCTGCCTGCCCCCATGGGCGGGGAATGGAAAGTGGTGCTGGATTCGGATGAAGCCCGCTTCGGCGGCTTTGCCCGCCAGGACCACAGCGTGCATCATTTTACGGACAAGGCCCAGCAGCTCTCCCTCTACCTGCTGCCACGCACCGTCATGGTGCTGGCCCCCGCTTTCCGCGGCGGCAGACCGTTCTGATTGTTATGGCCGCTCTTTGAGCCCGCGGAGCGGGTGAAAGACCTTAGCCAGGGGTAAGCCCGCAAAGCGGGCGCAGCCCCTGGCAGAATATAAAAATACATTCAGAGCCCACGAAGTGGGTGAAAGAGCGGTTGCTGTAACTCATTGCCTCTGCTCTTTCACCCGCTTCGCGGGCTCCTGTTTGTTTTTGGCATGATACAGGGGCTGCGCCCGCTTCGCGGGCTTACCCCTGCCTACCATCTTGCGCCCGTTTCACGGGCTTAAAATTCCGCTCGCCTTTGGCTCGCCAACTTCTAATTTGGCAAGTTTTTAGAAGCACCCAATTGGCAATTGATGAATTGAAAGTTAGCGGCTTTCCGTCTTCGTTCCTGCGGAACTACGCCGAGACAGGACGCCGACGGAATCACCAATGCATGCTTACTGCCGATGGCGAGGCGGGAGATATCCTGCTACGAATTTTCTCACTGAACACTTTACTCTTATATCGTTCAGGGCTATTTTCCCTTAATCTTTGGAACACGTGTGCATAAAGGCAGGAATATTTACATTGACATGCCGGAGCGCCTTTGTTAGCATGAGCGCATGAAGTTACGTGCCCTTTTTTATACGTTCTGGCTGTTGCTTTCCGGTTTTTGTCTGATGGGTCTTCCTGCTCAAGCGGATGACGACGTAGCCGGAGAGCAGGTGGAGTCCGATGAGGATGCGCCGCGCAAGAAGAAGGGAAAAAAGAAAAAGATTAAGGCATCCAGACCCGAAGCGGCGGCATCCAAGCCGGCGGTGCTGGCGGCGTTGGAGAAATTCAAGGTTCACAATGCCAAGGTGAACCCCAGGGCTGAGATATACATTTACCTGTATTCTGCCAGCTGGTGTGGTTTCTGCCGTGAGTGTATGCCCGTGGCGGTGGAGCAGTACAAGAAGATGAAATCCAGCCGCAAGGCAGAGCTTATCCTCATCGGCGGTGATAAGTCGGAAAAAGAGGCCGTCAAGTACCTGAAATCCTATAAGTTGAAGGCTCCCGGCATCATGTTCGAGGATTTGAAAGCCACCAACTTCCAGGGGCTTCCGGCCTGCGGTATGCCTGGTTTCCCTGCTGTCACTGTGGTGACGAAGGACGGTGAAATGCTGGCAAATGCCGTTGGCGCTGGTCAGGTCAAGGAGGTGCTTGCCAACTGGAAACAGTACGCCAAATAAGATTAGCTCCCCCCGAGGCCCTTGGGGGAGATTGCATTGAATGAAAGAAGCGGTGCCGTATCAGCACCGCTTCACTCATTCAGCTTTTCTTCTTGCGTGGAGCCCGCTTCTTTGGGGCGGGCTTGGGCTTATCCTCCTGGAAGGCGATATCGGAGGTCCCTTCGGGACGGATGGCGCGGCTCATGCATCCTTCGACCAATTCGCCGCGGAGAATGGCTTCCGCTATGGGGTCTTCGAGCAGGCGCTCGATGGCGCGGCGCATGGGACGGGCTCCATACTGCGGGTCGTAGCCCTTGTCCACCAGCATGCTGATGACCTCCGGCGAGAGGGTGAGGGAAATCTGCTTGTCGGCCAGGCGGCGGATGAGTTTCTGAGCTTCCAGTTCCACAATCTTCTCCAGGTCGGGGCGGTTGAGCATGCGGAAGACGATGAGCTCATCGAAGCGGTTGATGAATTCCGGGCGGAAGTGCTTCTTGGCGGCTTCCGTAATCTTTTCCTTCATGCTGTCGTAGTCATCCTCCTCGCTGGCCATGGCGCTGAAGCCCATGGTGCTCTGCTGGCTGGCCAGGCTGGCACCCACGTTGGAGGTGAGGATGATGATGGTGTTGCTGAAGTTCACCTTGCGACCCAGGGAGTCGGTCATGCAGCCTTCCTCCAGCACCTGCAGCAGCAGGTTCATCACGTCCGGGTGGGCTTTCTCCACCTCATCGAACAGAATGACGGCGTAGGGACGGCGGCGCACCTGCTCGGTAAGCTGTCCGCCCTCATCGTGCCCCACATAGCCGGGAGGCGAGCCGATGAGTCGGCTGGTGCTGAATTTCTCCATGTATTCACTCATGTCCACCTGGATGAGTGCCTCAGCGGTGCCGAACATGATTTCGGCCAGGTTGCGGGCCAGGTAGGTCTTGCCCACGCCGGTGGGCCCCATGAACAGGAAGGAGCCGATGGGGCGGCGCGGATCCTTGATATCTGCTCGGCTGCGGCGCAGGGCGCGGGAAATGGCGGAGCATGCGATATCCTGGCCGATGACCTTGCTCTTCAGCTCTTCCTCCATGCGCAGAAGCTTTTCGGTCTCCTTCTCTTCCATGCGGGCCAGGGGAATGCCGGTCCACTTGGAAACCACGGTCATAATATCGTCCTCCGTGACTTCCATGTAGGTCTTATCCACCTCGCTCTTCCAGTTGTTCACATAGCTGCCGATGTCTTCCTGCAGGTTCTGGATACGGTCGCGCAGCCGGGCGGCCTGCTCGAAGTTCTGGGTGTCGATGGCTTCCTTCTTCTCGGCCTCCAGGGCGCGCAGGTCTTCCTCCTTCTGCTTGATGTCGGCCGGGCGGGTCATGCGGGTGACGCGCAGGCGGGAGCCCGCTTCGTCGATGAGGTCGATTGCCTTATCCGGCAGGAAACGCCCTGTCAGGTAGCGTTTGGAGAGGTAGGCGGCACTGGCCAGCGCCTTGGGCGTGTAATGCACATGGTGGTGCTTTTCATACTGCGGGGCAATGCCTTGCAGGATGAGAACGGTATCCTCCACTGAGGGTTCGCCCACCTGCACCTGCTGGAAACGGCGTTCAAAGGCGGCATCCTTCTCGATGTGCTTGCGGTATTCATTCAGCGTGGTGGCGCCGATGGCCTGCATCTCGCCGCGGGAAAGGGCGGGTTTGATGATGTTGGAGGCATCCATGGTGCCTTCTGCCGAACCGGCGCCGATGAGGGTGTGAATCTCATCGATGAAGAGGATGATGTTCTTCTCCTTGCGGATTTCGTCCATCACGGCCTTGAGGCGCTCCTCGAACTGGCCGCGGTACTTGGTGCCGGCCACCATGAGGGCCATATCCAGCGAAATGATGCGCTTGCCCAGCAGGAATTCTGGCACATCGCCGCGGGCAATCTGCTGCGCCAGTCCTTCCACGATGGCGGTCTTGCCGACACCGGCTTCGCCCAGCAGCACGGGGTTGTTCTTGGTGCGGCGGCAGAGAATCTGAATGACGCGCTCCAGCTCAGCCTGGCGGCCGATGACGGGGTCCATCTCGCCGGCGGCGGCCTTGGCGGTGAGGTCGCGGCCAAAGGCGCTCAGGGCAGGGGTGTTGGAGTTGTCGTTGTAGGACGCGGAATTGTTGCGGGCAGAGTGGTGCTGGTGGAGGAAGGCATTGCTGTCTTCCTCTTCCTCATCGCGGTTCGGGCGGTGGGGCGGGCCATCGTGCATGTCGCCGCTGTTGTCCGGCGGGTTGTCCACGCCGAAGCCGGGGTTAATTTCCTCCATCACGCCGCGGCGCACGGCCTCATAGCTCAGGCCGCTGGCCACCAGACTGTGCCAGGCCAGGCCGTCCTCATCCTTGAGCATGGCCAGCAGGAGGTGCTCGGTGCCCACATAGGTGTGGCGCAGCTTGCGGGCTTCCTCGCCAGCCTGCACCAGCATCTTGCGGACGCGCGGGGTGTATGGAAGCGAGCCTTCGGAAGAGGCGGAGCCGGGCACGATGGACTGCTCAATCTTGAAGGTCAAGTCGGCGATGTCGACCCCGGCATTTTCCATCACGCTGATGGCCACGCCTTGTCCTAATTTGAGAAGACCGAGCAGCACATGCTCGGCACCGATGTAGTTATGGTGGAAGCGATCCGCCTCGCGGCGGGCGATGTTGAGCACCTGTTGTGCCCGTGGGGTGAAGTTACTGTTCATATGGTGTTGTCGGAAAAATGGTGTGGGTGCTTGCTCAGGAACTCGCGGGCGGCTGCAGCGCGGCGCAGGCAGAGATGCGGGTCACTTATTTCTTCGGCCAGCGCGGCTTCGCAGGCCTGGCTCAGCCCGAATTGGTTGAGTGCGATGAGGATTTCGCGTTCCTCTTCCTCCCATATCAGGAGCCCCATGAGAGTGCCGAGGCGGAGCAGGGAGATGGCATCGCGCAGTTCCTTGATGCTGAGCCTGCGGCAGTTGAGCAGCAGACCGTAGGCGCGGGCGATGGCGTCCTGCAGGTGGAGCCCGGGATCTGCCAGCAGCTTGCGGCGTACTTGCCGCTCTCGCCGCACGATGTGATTCACGACATCGTGGAAGGCGTCCATCATTTCGTCAATGCTGTCCTCCGGACCGGGGATGGAGAAAAGCACGAAGAGGTGGCCGGTGTCGTCCTGCGCATCGGAGAAATAAGGAGAGATGCTCACATGCAGCTTTTCCAGCGCCTTGGTCACCTGGTTCATCATGTTGGCCGTGGTGAGGGCGGGCAGGTGCAGCAGGCAGTATAGCTGCAGACCATCGCCCGCTTCGGAAGGTATGCTGGTCAGGAAACCATGCTGCGGCATGTAGGCAAAGGTGAGCTCTTCCTGCAGTTTGTCTTCGAGCTGTTCAATGTCTTGTATGCAATCTTCGAAGTTCAGGCCATTGCGGAAACTGTGGATTACGAGGTGTTCTTCTTCATTCACCATCAGAATGAAAGGACGGCGCTGGGGAATGATGATGTAGCAACCGTCCTGCCGGGCGGCCATGCAGGGGGTGAGTTGTTTGCGGGTAAGCAGGGCACGGCGCTGGCCGTAGCTCAGCTTGTTCATTTCAGCACAGAACGCGGTTTTGAATCCCTGCATATTCCGCAGCACGGGCAGCAGTTTCTCTGCCACGGCGGCGCGGGATTCCCCAGTGCTCCACCCCGGGAACGGATATCCCGGCAGGTTACGCACCATGCGCACGATGGAACCCACCACCACACCGTCTGTCGTGTTGCGGTCAGGAGCCCAGTTCCGGGTACTGCTCAAGAGGGTTTCCAGCTTCATGCATCGGCGGGGGGCAGGGCGTTAATCTGGTCGCGCAGAATGGCTGCGTGTTCATAGTCTTCGCGGGCAATGGCCTGCTGCATTTCCTTCTGGAGCCGGGCTCGGGTCACTGCGGGCGGTTCGTCAACCGGTTCTGCTTCCTGCCCGGCATCCGGGTTGAGTTCGCGGGCAAAGACGGTGTAGCAATCCGGGCAGCCGAGGTGGCCGGTGCGGCGGTAGTCCTCCACGCTGAATCCGCAGACCGGGCAGTTGCTCAGGTCGCTCATGGCAGGTGCCTGCGGCGCAGGGTTTTCGGCGCCGGTCAGTTCGCGCACCAGTTGGTCGACGCGCTGCTTGAATTCCTCCGGAAAGAATTTTTCTGCAAAGGTGAGAGACTGAGGATCGAACAGCCCCTTGGCTCGGGCACAGGCTTCGCAGAGGGCAAGCTCAGAAACTTGCCCGTTTACTATCTGCGTCAGGAACATCGACGCGCGTTTGCCGCATATCTGGCACTTCTTCACGCGAACAGAGTACACCGAGTCCCTGCAATTTGCCAGCATTCTGCGCGTCTTTCTGTGTCAGCAATTCGGGGGTGCAGAGCATTGCAGTGTTGACGCAAGCACGGCTGCATGTTAAATTTGCCACGCGATTATGCCGGAATCCGAAGAACAGAACATTCACCTCATGAGTGACATCCTCGCCAGCCAGGTGGCCGCTGGTGAGGTGGTGGAGCGTCCGGCTTCCGTCGTCAAGGAACTGGTGGAGAACAGTATCGATGCCGGGGCCCGCAGTGTGCGCGTGGAGCTGCGCCGCGGCGGTGTTTCTCTTATCAAGGTGACGGATGATGGATGCGGTATGAGCAAGGCAGATGCCTCCTTGTGTTTGCAGCGGCATGCCACCAGCAAGCTGGTTCAGGTGGAGGATTTGTTCGCCATCCGCCAGCTGGGGTTCCGCGGTGAGGCTTTGCCCAGCATTGCATCGGTCTCGCATCTGACGCTGACCACGCGACGCGCGGCGGATGTGGAGGGCTGGCGCGTGAGCGCCGAGGGTGGGGTGGAGGCTCCCCTGATGAATGCCGGCTGTGCACCAGGCACGGAAATCAGCGTCTGCAACCTCTTCTTCAACACACCGGTGCGCCGCAAGTTCCTGAAAAGCGATGAAACGGAGGCCGGGCATGTGGAGCACCAGGTGCGGCTGCATGCGCTGGCTTTCCCGGAAATCCGCTTCACGTATGTGAGGGATGGCCAGATGGTGTTTGATGTGCCGGCCACGCACGATTTGCGGCAGCGAATTGCCGATTTTGTGGGGCGGGAGACGGCGGCCGCGCTCATGCGGATTCGCCCCACCGAGGCGCCGGGAGTGCGGGTAAGCGGTTACCTGATGCCCATTTCCGCAGCGCGCCGCAACCGCCGCATGCAGTATATTTTTCTGAATGGCCGCCCGGTGGAGGACCAGATTATCAACCGCGCTGTGCGCGATGGCTACGGCGGTTTCCCGCCGGGGCTGCACCCGGCTCTGTTCCTGTATCTGGAGGTAGAGCCCGCCCTGGTGGATGTGAATGTCCACCCGGCCAAGCGCGAGGTGCGTTTCCGCCGCCCGGCGGAGATTACCCTGGCGGTGATGGATGCCGTGGCCGCTACGCTGGCGGCGCATGCCCGCGGTGAGGCTGAGGATGAGCCAGCCCGGCCAGAGCCGGAACCTCAGCCGGAGCCGGTCAGGAAAACCGCGCCGGCAGCGGCCCCGGCCAGACCTGCACCTCCTGCGGCTGCACCTGTGCCGCGCCCGGAACCGCGGCCGGCCCTGGTGCTCAAACCTCTGGTGACCCCGCGCCAGCAGGAGCTGGAACTGCCCCCGGCTCCCGCGCCTGTTCCCGCGCCTGAGCCGCAGGCGGCTCCGCTGCCCAATTTCCGCCACATCGGCACGCTGCATAATCAGTATGCCATCTTCGAGAACAAGGAAGGCATGGTGCTCATGTCGCCCCGCGCGGCGAGGGAACGCATCATCTTTGAGCGTCTGCAGGAAAGCAACCGCCGCCCGCTGGAATCGCAGCGGCTGCTGGTGCCCGAGCTGCTGGAGCTCGATACCCGCGATATGGGTATCGCGCTGGAGGTGAAACCACAGCTGGAACAGGCGGGATTCCAGCTCTCTCCCTTTGGGCGTAATACGCTGCGGATTGAGGCCATACCTGCCATTCTCCCCATGCGCAAGGTGAATGATTTTGTGCAGGAGCTGCTGCGCGTATTCACCAGTGGCGAGGTGCGGCTCACCCGCGCCCGCAGCCCCTTCGAGCCCTTTGCCCGCCAGCTGGCCCGCCAGTACGCCATGCAGGAGGATGTGACCGCCTACCTGCAGAATCCGCTGCCGCTGCTGGCCTCTCTGCTGGAATGTGAAATCCCCTATTGCAGCCCGGGCGGTAAATCCACCCTGCTGCCGTTCCCTATGGCGGAATTGAACCGCCGATTCCAGACGCAGTGAGCCAGGTACGAGGAGAAAATCATCTCCCGGCATGCGATGTCATCAATTTGTGAAATCGGAGGGAATCTCGGCTTGCCATTCCTTCGGAAAAGTGTATAATATCCGGGCGTAAATCATATGCGGAGATTGCTTTACATAGCCGGGTTGACATTGGCGTTAGGGAATATACCCCCGGCGCAGGCTATGACTGTAGTGGAACTTGATGAACCAGGCTCTGTAACGGAAGAAAATAATGAAGCCCGGGAGATCAGCCAGGAGTTCCTCAGTACGGCCTCCCAAATGTGGTTCCTGCTTTCCGGCGTGAGCAGCCAGCAGGATGCGGACAAGGCTGCCGGCCGCTTCACAGAACTGATAAAACGCACCTTTGAACTGGATAACCGCCTGAGCGAGCTGCCCATGGTGGCTCCCGAAACCGGCTGTGTGGGTATGCTGGATGCGGTGCAGGTGCGCATTCTGGAAACCATGGATGACATCAACCTGGAGTTTCAGAGTATCTGCCGTGCTCATTGCTACGGCTCCCGCCAGTTGAAGGCTGCTTTTGAATACGCCATTGAACTGGGCATGTTCGCAGAGGAAGACCGGGAGTTGCTTAACGATTCCGGGATACCTCTCACCGATGAAGAATCCCAGGCTGAAATTGTGCGTCTGAATCGACTGGCTGAGCCGGACCGCGCCGTGCTGGATATTCTGGTAACGGTGCAGAATGAGGAGGATGCATCAGAAGCTGCAAGCAAACTGGCCTCACTGTCGCAGCAGCTTAATGGACTCGTGCCGGCGCCCAATCGGGAAAACCGCCAGTTCTCACCATCTGCCGAAGCGGCCGCCCGGAGCGTGCTGGCCCCGCTTGAACCCATTCTCTGGGCGATTCGGAGTGAGATTGTGCGCATTGCCGCGCTTCCTGGCTACGAAGCCGAGACCTATGATGAATTTTCCGTGGCTCTCGACCTGGTGTTTGAGAGTCTGGGTGCCACGCATGTCATTCTTTTCGATTCCGTATTCGATGCCTCATTCCGCAGCGATCTGGATGATGCGCTTCGGGAAAATTCAATTTCTTCACAATAAACACAATAGACACACATGCCTGTTTCTGATTACCTCGTGACCATTGGTCTGGAAGTACACTGCCAGATTAAGACTGAGACCAAAATGTTCTGCTCCTGCAAGGCCGGCTTTGGCTACGAACCGAACACGAATGTGTGCCCCACCTGCCTGGGTATGCCCGGCGCACTGCCGGTGCTCAACAAGTTTGCCATTGAACGCACCATCCTTACCGGCATGATGCTGGGCTGCACCACTCCGCCTGTTTCCAAGTGGGACCGCAAGAACTATTTCTATGCCGATATGCCCAAGAACTACCAGACCAGCCAGCTGGACCTGCCGCTCTGCATCGGTGGCGAGGTGCCGCTGTATGCCTGGGCCTACCCGGCAGACTGCAAGGTGAAGGCCGATGGTCCGGTGGTGCGCACGGTGAAGCTTGACCACATTCACCTGGAGGAGGACGCCGCCAAGCTCACCCACTACAGCGGCTATTCCGTGGTGGACTACAACCGCGGCGGCACCCCGCTCATGGAGATTGTCTCCGCCCCCGACCTGACCAGCCCGGAGGAAACCTACGCCTACCTCAAGAGTCTGCAGCAGATGATGATTTGCGCCGGTATCTCCGATGCCGACATGGAGAAGGGACAGATGCGCTGCGACGTGAACGTCTCCCTGCGCCCCAGGGGCCAGAAGGAACTGGGCGCCAAGATTGAGATGAAGAACATCAACTCCATGTCCGCCGCCCGTCGTGCGCTCATCTACGAGATTCACCGCCAGGCCGAGGAGCTGGATATGGGTATTGCCCAGGTGCAGTCCACCCGCCGCTGGGATGACGCCCTGGGCGAAAGCATCGTGATGCGCACCAAGGAGAATGCCCACGACTACCGCTACCACACCTGCCCGGACCTCATCCCGGTGCAGACCGCTCCGCTGGTGGAGAAGGTGAAGCACGAACTGCCCGAGCTGCCGGACGCCCTGCATGCCCGCCTGCAGAGCGACTATGGTCTGCCGGTGGCCGATGCCAACACCCTGGTGGGGGATTTCAAGCTCTGCCGCTACTTCGAGGAAGCCGCCGCCGGCAGCAAGCACCCCCGCAAGGTGGCCAACTGGGTCATCAACAACCTCACCGCCGTGCTGGCCGAGAAAGAGCTGAACATCGAAACCTGCCCTCTGGCTCCCAAGGCACTGGCCGGGCTGGTGGATATCATCGAGGATGGCCTCGTCTCCAACAACCAGGCGCGCGAGGTGCTCGAAAAGATGTGGGAAACCGGTATGAGCGCCGCCGCTGCTGCCGATGCCATGGGCTTCAAGAAGACGGATACCAACGCGCTGGATGCCGTGGTAGCCCAGGTGCTGGAGGAGAACCCGGATATGGTGGCCATTGTGAAGGGTGGCAACATGAAGCTCATCAACGCCCTCACCGGCAAGGTGATGAAGGTGAGCAACCCCAAGCCCAATCCCAAGATGGTGACCGAAATCATCCTCGCGAAACTCGGGCTGTAAATCCGAATCGCATGTGCTGATACGATGAAAAAAATTGCAGAAGTCCTGAGGTCTTCCACAATGGCCGGCGTAAGTGTCGGAATCGCCGGGTTCGGGTATCTGGCTTCGCGCGATGCCGGGGCGGGATTCATCGTGATGCGTGAGCTGATGGGCAGTGTCTTGTTCTCCTTTGCCTTGCTGGCTGTCGTGAATTACAAAACCATGCTCTACACTGGCACGGCGGGCTTTGTGAAGAAGGGGGAGATGGGGCGCCTTGCTCTCATCCTCCTGGGAAATATCATAGGCTGCCTGCTGGTGGCGCTCATGGCACGCCTTTCGCCTATGCCTTTGCAGCAGACGGCTCAGGGGGTTCTGGAGCTCCGGCTTTCAACAGGAGCGCTTGATGGCGGTATTCTTTCCATTGGCTGCGGTTTCATCATGACCACGGCGGTTACTTTTGCCCGGAAAGGGAATAATCTGCCGCTCATGATTGGCGTGCCGCTTTTCATCATGTGCGGCTTTCCGCATTGTGTGGCAGATGCGTTCTATTACCTTGCAGCGCCCCTTGCGTTCTGGCAGGCTCACCTAGGCGAAATCCTGCTGTTCTATGCTTCCATTGTCCTGGGGAATTTCGTCGGGTGCAATTTTTACCGTTGGCTCATGGGCTCCAATCCGGAGTAAGGCATGTACCTTCTGTTCGACTGCAACAACTTCTTTGCCAGTTGTGAGCAGGTGTTCCGCCCTGACTGGCGGCGGCGCCCGCTCGTGGTGCTTTCGAACAACGACGGCTGTGTGATTTCCCGCAGTGCCGAGGCCAAGGCTGCGGGAATTGCCATGGGCGAGCCCTATTTCAAGTGCAAGGACAGGCTGGAGCGCATGAATGCGGTGGTTTGCTCCGCCAACTTTGCTCTCTACAGCGACCTTTCTGACCGCTTCATTTCAATCTTGGAGCAGGAGTTGCCCGAGGTGCAGCAATACAGCATCGACGAGGCATTTGCCGTGGTGGAACCTGGTGTGGATTGGAAAGCTGTGGCCCGCAGGCTGCGCAGCAAGATTCGCCGCTGGACCGGTATCACCGTCAGCGTGGGCATTGCCCCCACCCGCACCCTCTGCAAACTGGCCAATGAGACTGCCAAGCATCATCCGCAGACTCAGGGAGTGCTGGCACTGAATACGCCGGAGGATTGGGAGCCGTTGCTGCAACAGACTCCGGTGGGGGACATATGGGGTGTGGGTCGGCGTCTGTTGCCGCGCATGCACGCCTTGGGAATCCGGACGGCGGCGGGGGTGGCTGCGGCAGATAAAGGCTGGCTGCGCAAGCAATTCGGTGTGCATGGAGAGCGCATGGGACTGGAATTGAATGGGATTCCCTGCATCGATGAAGAGCCGGCCGCTCCCCGCTCGCAGGTGATGGTGTCGCGTTCGCTGAAAGAGGCCGTGACCGAGCTGCCGAAACTGCGCGAAATCCTCTGCCTCTTTGTGGAAAAGGCTGGGCGTATCCTGCGGCAGGAGGGGATGATGGCCTCCGGTGTACATGTGGTGCTGCGTACCTCCCGCTACGAGGAAACACAGCTCTATGCCAACTCGGCTTCGTTGGCCCTGGGGATGCACACGGATGATAATCGGGAATTTGCCACTGCTGCCTGCCGCTTGCTGGAGGAAATCTACCGTCCGGGTTACCCTTATCGCAAGATAGGAGTGCTGCTTACCGAACTGCTGCCGCAGGAGTGTGTGCAGCCCACCTTTGAGCATCCCGATACCGCCCCCAGCGCTCTCATGGACGTGCTGGATAAGCTCCAGAAAGCCGGGCACAACGTCCATTTTGCCAACCGAGCCGCCAACACCCCATGGAAACGCGAGTTCACCTCTCCTTGTTACACCACCTGCTGGGATGATATCCCCGAAGCTCACTGAGCGATAAATGGGAATCTGTCGGGATGTACAAAGGACAAATTACAAAGGACAATTTAGGAGTTCCGCTCGCCTTAGGCTCGCCATTTTAAACGGCTGCGGCAAAGCCGCAGGGAACTTTCAAATTGTCCTTTGTCCTTTGTACATTGTACTTTCAAACATCAATTTTGTGTTTCGGTAAAGCATTGCGCTTTTATGGCTTGTGCCATAAAAGCCCCGGCTGCGGGGGCAACCGGGGATTGAAAAATGTGAATATCGAGAGAAGCTTTAATCTTCCTCCTCAGCGGGGAGGTTCTCCTTCAGGAAGTCGAGTAAATAATCCGGGGTGAGCAGTTCGCTGGTCACCATGGGTTCCTTACCCGGCAGGTAGAGGGCATTCACCGGCACAGAGCTGCGCTTCAGCTTGCGCATTTCAGCGTCTATCGCCTTGTTCGGAGCAGTCTTGTCAGCACGCATCAGCAGCACGTTGCCAGCTTCCATGGCGGCGTAGACCTCATCGGTGTAGGCCACTTTCTTGTTCATCTGGCAGGTGGCGCACCACTTGGCCGTGAAGTCCACATACACCGGGCGTTCCTCATCTTCGAGAGCTTCCTTCATGGCCTCGGGGGACCACTCCACCCACTCAATCTGGTTTTCTGAAGGTGCGTAGGGGCGGGCGCCCCAGAAGCCTGCACCTGCCAGAATCAGGGCCACAAGGTAGCCGATGATGCGGGTTCTGACCGGGCGGAAAGGGGTACACCAGCGGCCATAGACCCAGAAGGCGGAGCAGAATACCACCAGCGCCATGTACACCCACATGGTGGCCGTGCTTTCGCTGGCCGGCCAGAAGGCCAGGTACACGTAAAGCATCCAGCCGGCGGCGGCGAAGAGCAGGAAGGAAAGACCCTGCTTCAGGCTTTCCATCCATTCACCGGGCTGCGGCAGCAGGCGCACCAGGGCGGGGAAGATACCCAGTACAATATACGGGAAGGAAAGTCCCAGCGCCATGAAGGTGAGTGCCACGGTCATCCACACGCCAGGCAGGGCCATGGCGGCGGGCATGGCGGCACCCAGGAAGGGAGCGCTGCACGGGGTGGCCACCACGGTCACGAAGAAGCCCTGGAAGAAGGAGCCCAGGTGGCCTTCCTTGTTCTGCACACCCTGACCGGCACCCGTGATGCCCGCGCCAATTTCAAATACGCCGTACATACTCATGGCGAGCACAGTGAGCAGCAGGAGGATGATATACACAATCCACGGGTTCTGCATCCACTCCGCCCAGCTGCGGGTGGAGGAACCAGCATCGTTCCACAGGGTGCTCAGCCACTGGGTCCACGGCACCTCGGCCAGTGTGGCCAGGTTGGAGAACACAATCATGAGCAGTGAGATAATCCAGAAGGAAACCAGCACGCCCAGCACAAACACCATGGAGTGCGCAAATACCTTGCTGCGGCTGCCGCCGCCCATCTGCACGAAGCTCATCACCTTCAAGCCGATGACCGGGAACACGCAGGGCATGAGGTTCAGGATGAGACCGCCGATGAAGAGGGAAACGCAGAGCATGCCGATGCCATCGGGAATGCCACCGCCGGTGGGCTCAGTGGCGGGGGCAGGGGCTGCAGTCACCTCGGTGTTCACCGTGCTGTGCTTGTCGCCGTACACAAGCATGCCTTCCAGTCGGGTGAGGGGCTTACCCACCATCGTTTCATCCATCACCGGGTACATGCCGTCACTGTTATCGTTGCGGGTGAGGGTGAGGGTGTAGCTGCCATTGCCGTTGGCCGTGAGCGTCTGGGCGGCGGTGGGGGAGATGCTGTTGTCTGCCGAGAAGAAATAGGCAGACTCCAGCCCGGGCTCAGCCGTGAAGCTCAGGCTCACCGTGTTGCCCTGCTGCGTGGCGGTGATGGTGGTGGGAGAGTCGCCCAGCACTTCCACCTTCTTCTCCTCAGCAGCCCACACCGGGTTCGGCGTGCCCTCGCCGGTGGTCAGTTCCACCGTCACGGTCTGCGTTTCGGGTGGGTTGCAGCCCTCATCGGAGCAGGACTGTGCGCTGGCGGTCATGGTGAAGACCGCCTTTTCCGGAGCATCGGCTGCGGGGGTTACTTCCCATACCACAACGGCGTTCTCGTAGGTATAGGCCACGCCCAGCACTCCTTCGTGCTTGTGTGGCACCTGCCAGAAGGGGCCTTTGACTTCAAAACCTTCCGGGGCGGTCAGCTCTGCCGTCATGCATTCCCCCACCGTGCCCGGATTTTTCCAATAAGCATGCCAGGGAGCTGTAAAGTTGGCATGAAGCGCCATGTAGAAAGACTTGCCCGGCTGGTAGTTCTGCACGCTGGGGGCGTACGACACATTCATCGTCGCCGGGGCGCCAAAACCCATCATGTCCTCTATCTGGGCGAAACAAAAGCCACAGCAGAGAAGAACTGAGGATGCAAGAGTGCGTAAGGTGCTCATGTGTTTATTCTAGCACAGCTGCATATCATACTGCAAGCCTGCAATTCAAACAAAGCCTGTCCGGATGTCCGCGCAAACGGATAAAATACGGCAGCGGTCGTAATATTGGCTTGAGGTCTGTGGAGATTTCGTGTAGAATTGCGCCCGCAAATGACAGAAAAACCACTTCAGCTTGGACTTGCAGGACTGGGAACAGTTGGCACCGGGGTATATGAAACCCTTTGCCGCAACCATGAATTGCTGGCCGCGCGCGCCAAGATGCGTTACGCCGTGAAGAAGGTGGCCGTGCGCGATATGAGCCGCGTACGCGAAGTGGAGATTGCCCCCGGGATGCTGACTCCGGACTGGCGAGACCTGGTAAATGACCCGGATATCGACATCATTATCGAACTGATTGGCGGCACGACCGAGGCTTATGAATTGGTTACCAGTGCATTGAAGGCCGGTAAGCCGGTGGTGACCGGCAACAAGGCCTTGCTGGCAGAGTATGGTGGTGAGCTCTTCAAGCTTTCGGCAGAGAAGGGGGTTCCTCTGTATTTCGAGGCATCCTGCGGTGGTGGCATACCGATTATTCAAAGCTTGCAGAATTCACTCATCTGCAACAATGTGGAAAGCCTGGCCGGCATCATTAACGGCACGAGTAACTATATCCTTTCCTCTATGGAGCGCAAGGGCGTTTCCTTTGAATCAGCTCTTGCCCGCGCCCAGGCCAAGGGCTTTGCCGAAGCCGACCCCACACTCGATATCAACGGGTGGGATGCAGCACACAAGGCGCTCATCCTCGCCATGCTGGCCTACGGCACCCCGATTTCACCGGAGAAGATTTCGGTGTACGGCATTGAACGCGTGACGGCCACGGATTTCCGCTTTGCTCACCAGATGGGCTACACCATCAAGCTGCTGGTGGTGATCAAGCACCATGCGGATACGGATGCGCTGGAACTGCGCGTGCAGCCCAGCTTTGTGCCTCGGGAGCACCTGCTGGCCAATGTGAACGGCGTGTTCAACGCCATTGCCGTGAAGGGCGACATCGTGGGTGAGACTATTTTCTACGGCCGAGGCGCGGGCAAGAACCCGACTGCCAGCGCGGTCATCGGCGATATTGTGCTGGCGATGCGAGACCTGCACCACCCGGAGTTTCACACGGGCTTCCACCCCTACACCAAGACGCTGGAAGTGCTGCCGCAGGAAGACACCGTTACTCCGTACTACGTGCGCTTCCTGGTTCCCAGCCGCCGTTCCGGCGTGATTGCCGGTATCGCCCGCGTGCTGGCCAAGTACGACATCAGCATCTCCTCCACCAATTCCACACCGCATGAGGATGAGGAGTCCGAAAATGTGGAGAATGATTTGGTGTTCACCCTGCATGCCTGCGCCTGGGGCAAACTCAAGAAAGCCCTGAAGGAAATCGAGGCTGAGGGCTGCATCGCACCTCATCCGGCCGTGTTCCGCATCGAAACTTTCAACTCATAAACCAGACCAATTATGGCACTTATCGTACAGAAATACGGTGGCTCCTCCGTGGGCACCATCGACCGCATCCGCAACGTAGCCCGCAGACTCATCGAGGTGAAGAAGGAGGGCAATAAAATCATGGCGGTTATCTCAGCCATGAGCGGTGTGACAGATAAACTGATTGGTCTGGCCCACGAGGTGATGGATAACCCGCCGGAACGCGAGCTTGACATGCTGCTGGCCACCGGCGAGCAGCAGAGCATTGCCCTGCTGTGCATGGCTATCACTGATATGGGATATAAGGCCATGAGTTTCACTGGCCAGCAGGCTGGTGTATGCACTTATGGCTCTCACACCCGCGGGCGCATCCACTCCATCGACCCGAAGCGTGTCATCCAGGCGCTGGAGGATGACTACATCGTGGTGTGCGCTGGTTTCCAGGGCGTCACCGTGGATGGCACCATCCACACACTGGGGCGCGGCGGTTCCGATTTGTCTGCCATTGCCATGGCGGCAGCGGTGAACGCCGACCTGTGCCAGATTTATACAGATGTGGACGGTGTATACACCTGTGACCCGCGTGTGGTGAAAGATGCCCGCAAGATTTCCGTACTCTCCTATGAAGAAATGCTGGAAATGGCTTCCAGCGGCTCCAAGGTCATGCAGGCACGCTCCGTCGAATTCGCCAAGAAGTTCGGCGTCGTGTTCGAAGTCCGCAATTCCATGAACAACAACACCGGTACCATCGTGCAAGAAGAAACTTCCGCTATGGAGTCCCTCGCCGTGCGAGGCGTCTCAATCGAACGCAACCAGGCCCGCGTCACTGTGTCGGGCATCACCGCCCCCGTGGCCTACACTGCCGTCATCCTTTCCGCTCTCTCTGACGCTGAGATCAACGTGGATATGATTGTGGCCAACACGGCTCACGACGGGCAGGCCCGTCAGTCCTTCACCATGAACATGAGCGACCTGGGAGCCGCCCAGGCAGCCCTCAAGAAGGTGCTGCCCCAATTGGGTGAGAAAGCCCGCATGGAGACTGAAGCCGGTCTTGCCAAGCTTTCCGTGGTGGGCGTGGGTATGCGCTCCCACACCGGCGTGGCTGCCACCATGTTCCAGGCACTGGCCGATGCCGGCATTGCCACGGGCATGATTGCTACCTCTGAAATCCGCATTTCCACCACGGTGGAAGCTGGTGACATAGAGCAGGCCGCCCGCGTGGTACACAGCGCATTCCATCTGGACCAGGTGAACGCCTGACGCAGAACCTGCCATGATGGAAGAGGAGAAATCCGCAGAGCCTTCTGCTCCGTTGGAGGAGGGGGAATTGGAGTTCCGCCCCTGGGTGAAATGGTGCGGCATCGGCCTGGCTGGTGCAGCATCTGTGGGCTTTTTCCTGGCTACCTACTACGTGGGCCACAGTCAGGGCAAGGAGTCCGGTTTTCATGAGGCCATCAGTTCGGGGCTGGTGGAGAAGACGCTCAACGAGACAGCCTCCCGCAACGTTCTGAGTTTCCTTCGTCTGTCCTCCGCTACGGATGAGCATTTGCTGCAATGTGCGGCGGATGTAGAATCTGCGTTCAGCTGGATAAAGGCGCCGGAAATCCGCATGGAGGCGGAGTGGCACCTGGCTCAGGTCCTTTTACTAAGGGGGCTTCATGAAGCGGCACATGCCGTAATTTCTCCGCTATTCCAGCGCATACCGAGCGAAACAGAATGGGCACACCGTGCTTTGGAATCGGGCAATCATTTTGTGAATGCCTGTTTGTTTGACCACGCGCGAACCTGTTTCAAACGGGCGGCGCGTGTATTTGCTGAAAATAAGCAACCCGTCTGGCAGCAGGAAGCACAGGGGCAGCTGATAGCCGTGGAAGCTTGCGCACCGCAAAGTGGAGAAGCGGCACTGAAAGCGCTGGAATCCATCTTGAATGAGCTGAAAGCAGAAGATGAAGGAACCCGGCAGCTCCGTTCCATGGCTTTGGTGCATATCGGGACCTTGCACCGCTGCTGTGGAAATGCGGAAGCGGCTCAGCAGAAATTCCGCGAGGCTCTGGCAGCGGCTGAGAATTTGCGCACGGTGCGTCCGGAGGGTGCCGTGAGCCGCGGTGCGGCTCTGCTGGAACTGGGGGATGCCAAAGCTGCTGAGCCGATGCTGCGCATGGCCGAAAGCAACCCCGGTAATAGTTTGTCTGACGCGGCATCGCGGGCGCTGGCCCTTCGCTATCTGTCCATCATTGAGCAGCAGCGTGGGCACCATGTGACCGCCCTGGCCATGCTGCACCGGGCCCAGGGCATAGCCGAGGGACGCATACAAAGCGGCAATGCGTTCTGGCCCTGCCTGTATGACCAGCGGGGCTGGATGCACTACATGGTGCAGAATTACCAGACCGCCTTGCAGGATTTCACTGCGGCTCTGGCCACTACGAAAGAAGCTACGCTGCTGATACAGCCTCAGGAAGGCGCTGCTCGCTGCTATCTGGAGCTGGGTAAGACGGCAGAGGCCTTGCCTCTATTGGAAAACTGCCTTAACCTGAGGCGTTTGCATACACCGCAGGATAAGAATGCCCTGGGGCGTCTGAATCTTCTGCTGGGGCAGCTTTACGACCAGCAGGGGAAGAATGCTGAGGCAGAAACTGCTTACCGCGTGGCCGTGGAAAATCTGGCAGGAGATACTCCCGATGAACAGGAGAACCGCCTGACCGCCCTGCTGGGGCATGCCTATGTGCTCACTGAATTGCAGCGTTGGGCCGAGGCCTATGCCGCCTGGGAACAGGTGTTGCCATTGGTGAACGACCAGTTTGACCGCCGCGAGGAAGCCCGCACCCAGATGCGCCGCATTAAACCTCTTATCCCGGCAGCCCAGCCGGCTGGGGAGCCTGCACCGGCTCAGTCCTGAACAAATTGCTAACTGTATAAGACCTGACCTTTATGAATCGCCGTTACCGCCCGCCACGTAAGAAAAGCAACCACACTGTACCTCTTGCAGCCGCCGGCCTGACCGTTGCTGCACTGGCTCTCTGGGGCCTTTTTGCCAAGGGACAGGATATTATCCTGTTTTTCAAGGGGGAAACTATCGTGGTTCCCAGCAACGCTGAGGCTAATGCCAACCTTTCGCGCCTGCTGGGCGATTTATCCGGCGACAAGGCTCGCCTGCTGGAGCTTGCAGAGAATTCCCGCGCCCGCCTGGGATGGATAGAGAACGCTGATACTCAGAGACAGTTTCGCTGGTTCCTTATGAGCCGCCTGGTGGATAAGGGCCTGTGGCAGGAGGCCGTGCGTATCCTGCCCGAGGTAGAGTCACTGGCGCCGGTAGAAGGTCTGGACCGCCTGGCCGCCGCCGCTGTAGAACATGGCGACTTTGAATTGCAGCTGCGGCTGGACCGTGGTTTGCAGGATAAGCTGGTGAACACCCCTGAACACACGGAGCTGCTGCTGCGCTCCATACGGCGCTCGGCAGAAACGTGCATCCGCATGCAGCGCAATGATGAAGCGGTGAAGGCCATTGCTCGCCTGGATGCCCCGAACGTACTGGCTCGGCTTCGAGCCCCTGAGTTGGCAGCCGAGGCTGCTTCCCTGCAGATGCTTCGCGCCAGCGTTTGTGCGGTGAAGGAACCGGTGCTGCAGATGACCCGTAATATTCTGGAACAGGCAAAGTGGCCGCTGTGCCCGGCTACGTCGCAGCTTATGATTGAGGAGGTGACCACGGCACTCCGTGATAACCCGAACCTCCCGCAGAACACCCTCAAGGAAATTGAGGAAAAACTGCTGCGTTGCCGCGATGCTATGCTTGAGTATCCTGACAAGGAGCATCGCCTGCCTCAGTGCTACCTTCTACTGGGCGAGTTGCGCCACCGCCTGGGAAACCATGATGGTTGCGCTCAGGCCCTAACACTTGCTGCCGCTTTTGCCGAGGGCTATGGTGAGATGACTCCGCAGCTGCAGACCCGCATAGCCCGCATCCGCTCCCGCGCCAATGAAGCCCGCGGCAACACCCAGGAGGCTGTGCGTGATTACCGCTACCTGCTTGATTTCGAAAATGACCCCGCAGAAATCATGCGCGTGCTCACCTATCTGGCAGCTCACACAGAAGGCGAGGAAAAGATACAGCTGCTGACCCGCAGCTGGGAGATGATGCAGCAGAACCCCGACCTGGTGAAGAAGGACTCTGATTTCCGCTCCCGCACCGCACAGCTGCTGGCGGATTATTACACAGGCAAGCAGGATTTCACCAATGCTCTCAAGTGGGTGCAGGAGTGTACTCGCATGGTTGAGGAAGTCAACCCGGACCTTACCAACGGTAAAACTCTGCGCGCACGCCTGAACCTGGCACTTGCCCAGCGCAAGGCCAACCAGGATATCCCCTGCTTCCGCACCTTGCGTTCCATTCAGAGCAGCATCGACCAGATGAGTGATGAGGACAAGGAACGCCTGGAAAAGGAAGAGCAGGGGCTGTACCGCACCACGATGCGCGAGCTCTCCCGCACCTGTCTCCTGCTGGGTGACAAGACAACGGCAAAGGCCTTTGCCCGCAAGATACGTGAGGATTTGCCGGAAAAAGTACGCTGATTCATTTTCTTAACCATACTCTTCAGGAATGCCATGGCTTCCATGCAGAAAAAGAGCCTTATTGCCACGGTGACTATCTTCTGCTGCCGCTTTACCGGGCTGTTGCGTGAGATTGTGTTCACCTCCCTTTTCGGTGCCACCGGTGCGCTGGATGCTTTCCTGACCGCCTTCCGTGTGCCCAACATGCTGCGCGATATGTTTGCTGAGGGCGCTATGTCCCAGAGCTTCACCAGCGTGATGAGCAAGGTGGAGAAACAGCAGGGCCCTGCCGCTGCCTGGAGCCTGGCTCACCGCGTGAGTTCCCAGCTCATCTCGCTTATGGTCTGTATCGTGGCGCTCGGGATTCTGTTGGCTGGCACCTTCATGCAGCAACTTTATCCGGAGCGTGCCCGCGTGGTGCTTCAGACACCCTGGGGCGCACCAGTCATGCAGTGCACAGATGCCGCTTTCCGCGGTTTCCGTACGACGTTTGATGGCACGAAAGAAGCAATTTTCACCTCTAATGAGCGACTCGCCGGACTGACGGAAACCTCCTGCATACGGGTTTCGTCTGTGGCAAAACTGCACCACGGACAAACCCTGACCCTCACTGCTGCCACGGAAGGGGTGCCAGCTGGTGCTACGCGGGTGGAGGCTCAGAGCTTCATGGGCCTGGCCACTAACCTCTGCCGCATCATGTGGCCTTTCATTCTGCTGGCATCTGTTTCGGCCCTGTGCATGGGGGCGCTGAATGTATTTGGCGTATTCGGCCTGCCGAACCTGGCCAGTGCTGCGTTCAACCTGACCACCGTAGGCGTGGGCGCCGCTGTGGGCTGGTTGATTGACCCGGACTTCGGGCCTCAGGCCTTGTATGGCTTTGCCATTGCGGTGGTGTGCGGCGGAGCGGCTCAAGTGCTCTTCCAACTGCCCAAGATGCGTAGCAAGGGCTATCGCCTGCATTGGGATATTGGATTGAAATGGGATGGCCGCTGGTTCCGCTTCACGGATGAGGCCGCCCGGCGCGTGTGGCTACTCATGCTGCCCGGTGTGATTGCCGCCGGTATCACCCAGACCAATATCTTTATCAATACCGCTTTTGCGCTTTATCTGCAACCCGGTTCTGTGACTGCACTTTCCAGCGCGTTCCACCTCTGGCAGCTGCCCGTGGCTCTCTTCGGAGTGGCGGTGGGCATGGTGGTGCTGCCCTCAGTGTCGCGCATGGCGCTTACTGCCGGCGGCGAGGCTGGCAAGGAAATTTCGATGCATCTGGCCAAGGCACTGCGCTTTGTGGCCTTGTTTGCTGTGCCCTCCGCTATTTTCCTCTGTATCTGGGGGGAGCAGATTGTGAGTGTGTTCTACCAGCGAGGCCGCTTTGATGCTGCCGCTGCCGCCTTCACCGGTGATGTGCTTGCCGCCTACTCACTGGGCCTGCTTGCCTATGCGGGCATGAAGGTGCTGCAACCGGTTTTCCTTGCTCTGGAAAAGCCCTGGGCCCCTGCGGGGCTGGCTCTGGTGGCCTTCTGTATCTCCGTCGGGTGTAACTATACCTTTGTGCATGTGTTTAATATGCCGGCTACCTACCTGGCGCTGACCACCTCCATTGTCACCACGCTGAACTTCTGCTTCTATTTCCTCTACATACGCCATCTGCTGGGTAGTATGTCCTGCGACGTACTGCTGCCGGGCCTGCTGAGAATCCTGGGTGCAGGGACTGTGTTGGCCATCGCCTGCTGGTGCGCGTGCGAATTCTGCTTCTCTTCGTTCACATCGTGGGGCTTCCTCAGCCGATTCGGGACGCTCGCTCTGGCCGGTTCTCTCGCGGGGGGGATTTACATGGTGGCCTGCATGCTTTTTCGTGTTCCCGAGCTGCAAATGCTTACCTCCCGCCTGCTGCGTCGAAAATAAAACTTTTTCACTTTTTTGCACAAATTTCTTGTTCTGATTCGCTTATGCTAATGAGCTCGTAGTTGTCTATCGATATGAACGCATATTCATCACTTAAGTGCTTTGCTGTCGGACTGGTTATGCTGGGGTGTTCTTTCACTTCAGCTTCAGCTGACGGGGAGTGGTCCTATGATGCGGCGGTGACCTATGTCCCTCCTGCTAACAGGGCTCATTTCCCTATGCCGGATTTTTCCCGTTCACGCCACTATAATCATACTGATAGAGGTGTCAGTGAGCGTGTCCGGACTCGCCGGCATGGATATAATCCAAACTTGCGACACAGACACCCGGCCCCTGCGCCCCGGACGCATCGCTCGTCCCCTCCACCCCCGGGCCGGCGGCGTTGAAATGCCCATTCCCTTGCAATCTCTCCGGACGAATGCAAGGTGAATGTTGACTTTTCTGCTTCTATGGTGTATCCTCGGCGCCGCGTCTATGAGCAATCTTCCTACCATCGATATATTCGGCATTCCGTACGTAATATCAAGTTTGCCGGAGGCTGGGGCTGAGTGGGTAAAGCTGGCGGGGGAAACGCAGAATGCACTGCTGGTGGCGCATTCGGATGTGCATGTGCTCACCCGGGCAATTCATGATGATGCTGATTACGGAGCAGGCCTTCGCTCGTTCGATTTCATCTGCCCGGATGGTATGCCCATCGTGTGGCTGATGCGCCGCAAAGGGGCCGCTGCAAACCGCCTGTATGGCCCGGACGTAATGGAAGTGATGTGGGAGCAGGGGCGGTCTGCTGGAATCAGGCATTTCCTGCTCGGCGGTTCTGAAGAGGCTATAGCTTTGCTAAAGGAAAAATTAATGGAGCGGTATCCCGGGGTAGAGATAGCTGGGCATTATTGTCCACCCATGCCCCCGTGGCCTGAGGGCGAGGATGAACGGATGCTCACAGCCATCCGGCAGAGCGGAGCTCACTGCATATGGGTAGGCCTAGGCTGTCCTCGCCAGGAACGCTGGCTTTTTGAACACCGCGAATCGCTTCCCGCCGGGCTTTATTTCGGAGTAGGGGCTGCATTCAATTTTCATGCTGGACTGGTGCAGCAGGCTCCTGCCTGGGTTCGCTCTCATGGATTGGAATGGCTATATCGCTTGTGCAAGGAACCCCGGCGCCTGTTCAAGCGATACCTGGTGCACAACACCCGCTTTATCTGGTATTGTCTCACTCGTAAAATCTGACTTTCCTATTTTGAAGCCCTGACAATGATGCGCTTGCCTTGCTCGTAAATACTGCAGGGGATTGCTGCGATTCCATAGGCAACAGGCACCACCGTATTGGCAAGCAGGGTGCCGGGCACATCGATAAGCACGAAAGAACCCACCGCCAACGGGTAGGCATACCATGCGTGCTTGTTTACGCGCGAATGAGTTACAGGGATAATGAAACCGTTCCTTGTGTTGCAGAGGTGGCTGCCCACATTCTGGTGTTCACTGGTAACCATATTGCGGTAATACTTACGTGCCCCCTTTGGAAGTTCAGCTTGCCATCCGTATTGCATGTGAGTTGTCACAGGGTTGCAGTCGAGAGAATCAATCTGGTAACCAGTGGCATGATTGAGCCTGCCGATGATGCGGGCTCCCTTCGGTATACTTTTCCCTGAGAGAAGCAGGAATGCGTCATCCTCAATAATGTCAGCCGCGCCAATCTGTCGATAGACATAGCGTTGAGGCGCGCCTTTAATGGGAATGTATTGTCCACTCGAAAAATCGTTTGCGCTGAAATTGCTCACCTTATCACGCCCCGAGCGGCGCACGCTGGTAAGTACGCCCTGCAAATACAGTTTGCCGTTTTTCTGGTAGATGGTCAGGTTTTCCTGGTCCGGCAGAATTACAGCCTGGCATTGGCGGCCGCGATCTGCACAGGCCCGGTGGGTGTTCACATAAACACAGCTATTCAGGCAAAGAACCAGTAGTATAAGAGAGAGAATACGCCCCATGCATGTCATGCTAACAAGTAAGTGATGCAAAATCAAGCAAAAACGAATCAGTTCCGCCAATTGATGCCCATTTTATCAATGGTGGAATGTTATTATTTCTAACTATATGCTTGACCTCTCGCAGCTTTCAGTATAGCATGGTCTTTCATCAAATCTCTCAACATTATGCGTTTTGTAACCAGCCTATTCAAAGTTTTGCTCATACCTGCTGCGCTCCTGGCTTTTGACAGTTGCCGCACGGTACCTATCACCGGTCGTACCCAGTTCATTCTTTCATCTGATTCGAATGAACAGGCGCTGGGGCTCCAAGCGTTCAAACAATATAAAACCCAGTACAGCCGCTCATCGAATGCAACCTACAATGCGGCCTTGTCCAGAGTAGGCCGGAATGTAACCGCCGTTACACCGGATGAGGGGTACTCCTGGGAGTTCATTGTCTTTGCTTCCAACGAACAGAACGCGTTCTGCCTGCCGGGCGGGAAGATTGCCATGTACAGCGGCATCATGGACCTGATGCGCAACGAAGCAGAGCTGGCATTTGTAACATCCCATGAAATTGCCCATGCCATTGCCCGCCACTACGGCGAGCGCCAGTCATGGACGAATGCCGTGAAGCTCGGCTCCGCGGCACTTGCCGCCAGTACAGAAACATCAGCGGAAACATACGAAGCGCTGTCCAAATATGCTGTAATCCTTCCATTCAGCCGCAGCGATGAGTATGAAGCAGATCGAATCGGCATGATTCTGATGGCCAGGGCAGGTTATAATCCGGATGCAGCTGTGGAGTTCTGGTCCCGCTTTACTGAAGGCAGCAACACCAGCTATCTTTCCGGGTTGATGAGCACGCACCCGAGGGATGCTGAGCGCATTGCCGCCATGCGTAAGGTGCTGCCCACCGCCCGTGCGGAATACGCCAAATGTGCCACCAAACGCGGCTATGGCGCTTCCCTTTAAGGATATTGACATTGGGATTTAATATATGCGGCTGCCTGGAATACCACCAGACAGCCGTTTTATTGTCGCGCCTGGCACCAGGAAACGCTGATTTGTCGCTGCGCTGCGCAGATAACGCTTGCTTAGCTGCACTGCGTGTGGTAGAATCCGCGCGTACGTATTATTTCGCACCAATACATGAATACAGAACTTAGCATCGTCATCGGTTCAGACCACAAGGGCGTGGATTTGAAGGAAGCAGCCATTGAGATTCTGACTGGCTGGGGGTACCATGTGGAAGACGTGGGTCCTGCTACGAAGGAGTCATGCAACTATGCCGAGTATGCCAACAAGGTGTGCAAGCGCATAGTTGATGGACGCGCCGACCGAGGTGTTCTGATTTGTTTTTCCGGGCTGGGCATGAGCATTGCAGCCAACCGTTGGAAGGGCGTGCGCGCCACCCTTTGCCGTACCCCGCAAGAGGCTGCATTCTCCCGCCAGCACAATGATTCCAACGTGCTGTGCGTGGCCTCTGCCTTCCTTTCCGCAGAGGCGATGGAGGAAGTGCTGCGCATCTGGCTCGATGCAGATTTCGAAGGCGGTCGCCACATCGACCGTCTGTTGGTAGGCTCCGGCTCGCCCCTCGCCGCCTCTGACCCCGAGCTTGCGGCTTACATCGAGGAGGAGCGCCAGCGCCAGAACAACAACATTGAGCTGATTGCATCCGAAAACTTCACCTCTCCCGCTGTGATGGAGGCTCAGGGCTCCTGCCTGACCAACAAGTACGCCGAAGGCTACCCCGGCAAGCGCTGGTACGGTGGCTGCGAAGTAGTGGACAAGGTGGAGCAGCTGGCCATCGACCGCGCCAAGGCCCTCTTCGGCTGCGATGCCGTGAACGTGCAAGCCCACTCCGGTTCCTCCGCTAACCAGACGGTGTACCACGCCTGCATCAACCCCGGCGATACCATCCTGACCATGGACCTCGCCTGCGGTGGTCACCTTTCCCACGGCTTCTTTGCCAACTTCTCCGGCAAGACTTACAAGGTGGAGCACTACGGCGTGAGCCCCGAGACGGAGATGATTGACTACGATGCACTGGAGGCCAAGGCCAAGGAAGTGAAGCCTGCCCTCATTCTGGCCGGAGCTTCTGCCTACTCCCGCACGATTGATTTTGCCCGCATCCGCAAGATTTGTGACGAGGTGGGCGCCATCATGTTCGTGGATATGGCGCACATCGCCGGTCTGGTGGCTGCCGGGGTGCATCCGTCCCCCGTGCCCTACGCCGACTTCGTTTCCACCACCACGCACAAGAGCCTGCGCGGTCCCCGCGGCGGTCTCGTCATGTGCAAGGAAAAGTGGGCCAAGAAGCTGGACAGCGCCACGTTCCCCGGTCTGCAGGGTGGACCGCTCATGCACATCATTGCAGCCAAGGCTGCCTGCCTCGGCGAATGCCTCAAGCCGGGGTTCCGCACCTATGCTGAGCAGATTGTGAAGAACGCCAAGGCTATGGCCGATAAGCTCTCCCAGCTGGGCTTCCGCATCGTGGCCGGTGGCACGGATAACCACTGCTTCCTCGTTGACCTCAGCGGCAAGGGCCTGAACGGCGCCGAAGCCCAGGTGGCTCTGGACAAGGTGGGTATCACGGTGAACAAGAACGCCATTCCCTACGACAAGGGCACCACCTTCAAGCCCAGCGGCATCCGCATTGGCACGCCTGCCGTGACCACCCGCGGCATGAAGGAGGATGATGTGCGCAAGGTGGCCGAGTATATCGGACGTTGCCTGGCTATCCTGGCCGCTCAGAAGGTGTGCGAGACTCCCGGTGCCTATGATGAGCTCCGCGCTGAGGTTTCCGCCTTCAACAAGAGCTTCCCCATGCCCTGAGCATGAAAGCATAGCAATACGCTTCAGGAGAGGGCCCCGCATGGGGCTCTTTTCTGTTATTGAAAACTTGCTGCACGACAGGATTTTATCTTGCCAAATGGGTAGCTAAATGGCAGAATACGCGCATGGCTCATTACGGTAAACTTTTGGCAACTCTGCTGCTGGGAGCAGCTGCAATTTTCACCGGTTGCCAGCAGCAAGGCCGCAATTCTTACCTCCGTACGCCCAGGGCAGTGCGATTCCAGCCGGTGCGTACGCCACTGGTGCAGCGCAGCATCTCCCGACTGGCCCGCGAGGTGAATATCAAAGTGCGCATCATGCCCTCCAACTCCCGCCAGCGCCGCGGTGCCCGCCGCCTGAACCCTGCGTTCATCACGATTCACAGCACGGCCAATCATTCCCCTTCCTCCACCGCCATGCAGCACTCCCGTGCGCTCTGCCGCGGGGCTTTCACCAACCGCAGCTGGCACTTCACCGTGGACCAGTTCATGTGCGTGCAGAACCTGCCGCTCCGCGAGACCGGCTGGCATGCCGGCACCGCCGCGGGTAACCATAACTCCATCGGCATCGAAATGTGCGAGTGCGAAAACCGCGGGCACAATCACTTCCGCACCTGGGACCGCGCAGCCAAGCTCACCGCCGTGCTCATGAAGCGCTACGGCATCAACCTGCGCCGCGTGGTGCCGCACTACCACTGGACACGCAAGAATTGCCCGGCACCTTTGCTTACGAACGGCAAACCCGGCCCCAAGTGGGCATGGTTCCACAGCCGCGTGGACTACTACTACCGCTGCATTAACCAGGGCAAATCCAACCGCTGATGAGCGCAGCACTGAAGCCTGATTCCCGACTGGAGCAGCTTGCGGGTATCACTCAGCGCGAGCTGAAAGCATTGCAAGCAGCTGGCGTGGAGACCGTGCAGCAGCTTCTGCGGCGCATTCCCCGCCGGTACGAAGACAGACGCAAATCCCAGCCGATTCACCTCTTGCAGGATGGTGATACCGTCTGCATACGCATACACGTCTACAGCGCAGGGTGGCGCTTCTCCTACAAGCGTTATTTTGAGGTTGCTGCCGGCACTGTGGATGATCCGCACGGTGCGCGGCTCTATCTGCGCTGGTTCAATATGCCCTATGTGGCTAAGCTCCTGGCCACGGGAATGAATCTTTCCGTCTACGGCAAGGTTCGCGTCTATGGCGGTAAGCTGACCATGGCCAACCCGGATTTCGAAGTACTGGATGATGAAGATGCCGGGCACCGGCTGGTGGCAGCGGCCATGGGCGGGCCGCTGATGCCTCCGAGCGAGGGGCAGGGGGCTGCCGCCGTGCATACGAGCCGGATTGTCCCCATCTACAAAACGCTGCCCGGACTGGCAGCCCGCACATACCGCGACCTGGTGTGGCGCACCTTGCAGCAGCTGGCTCCTGACCTGCCTGCACCGGGGTACGATGTGGCCCCGGCCTATCCCTACTGGCAGGCAATCCGCGATATCCATTTCCCGGCTGAGGAAGAACTGCACCGCAAGGCGCGCCTGAGATTCGCCCTTGCAGAGTGTTTCGACCAGCAGTTCCGCGTGGCCTGGCGCCGCCGGAAGGTGCAGGGGCGGCCCGGGCAGGTGACCGCCACCTGCGATGCCTACATGAACGAACTACTGGCGGAGCTCCCGTTCCGCCTTACAGCGGCGCAGCAGCGCTGTGTGCAGGAAATACGGCAGGATATGGCCACCCCTCGCCAGATGAACCGCCTGCTGCAGGGCGACGTAGGCAGTGGCAAGACCCTGGTGGCCCTCTGTGCCATGCTCCTGGCCGTGGGCAGCGGCAAGATTGCTGCCATGATTGCACCCACCCAGATTCTGGCGGAGCAGCACTACCGCAATTTCTGCCGCTTGCTGAAGCATACCGACATCAAAGTCTCCCTGCGCACCTCGGATCATGTGGACGATACCGGGTTGGTGCTCGATGCCGGGATTCAGGATGATTCACCGCGCATTATCGTGGGCACGCATGCCTTGCTGTACAAGAAGCACCGCCCGCACAATCTCGGGCTGGCCGTCATCGATGAACAGCACAAGTTCGGCGTGGAGCAGCGCGAGCGCTTTATTGCCAGCGGCGTGAACCCGGATGTGCTGGTCATGACGGCCACCCCCATTCCGCGCACGCTTACGCTCACCCTCTACGGGGATCTGGAGGTTTCCATCATTGACGAACTGCCGGCCAATCGTGGCGAAATTTCAACCGCCCTCCGCAACCCGGACAATATGAAACGAATCATTTCCTTCATGAGCAAGGAGATGGATGCCGGCAGGCAGGTTTATATCGTCTCACCGCTGGTGGAGGACAGCGACTCGCGCAAACAGGCCAGCGCCACCAGCGAGCTGAACCGCTGGAAAGAACTCTTCCCGCAGCGACGCGTGGGGCTGCTGCATGGCCGCATGCCCGCCGCAGAAAAAGATGAGGTGATGCAAGCCTTCAGCAAAGGGCTGCTCGATATACTGGTGGCCACCACGGTGGTAGAAGTCGGCGTGGATGTACCGAACGCCAACATCATGATTATCAATGATGCGGATACCTTCGGGCTTTCGCAGCTACACCAGTTGCGCGGTCGCATTGGCCGAGGTGAGCACAAGAGCTACTGCATCCTGCTCTCCAGGGCCAAACCCGGCGAACCGGGCCGGGAGAAGCTGGAAGTGCTCTGCCGCACCTTGAACGGGTTTGAAATCGCGGAAGAAGATTTCCGCCTGCGCGGACCGGGCGATGTGCTGGGAACTGCGCAGAGCGGGTTGGGAGCCATTGAGTTCACCGAATGGCTGGGGGATATGCGCCTGATTCACCGAGCCAACCGGGATGCAGCGGCCATTCTGGATGCCGACCCGGAACTGAAGCAGCCGCAGCACGCCCCGCTGCGTGAGCTGGTGCAGTTTGAAGAAGAAAACGGCGTGACCTGCTGATATCACTCAGCGCAGCCAGGCCAGAAATTCCTTGTTACCCTCCATGCCGGTGATGGGGGAATCGGCCACGCCGCACCATTCGCGGTGCAACTCGTTCACCACAAAGTCGTGAATCTTGTCCACGGCGCGCTGGTGCAGGGCAGGGTCGCGCACGATGCCGCCGGGGCCTATATCCTCCGGCTGAAGTTCAAACTGGGGCTTGATGAGCACCAGCAAATCGCCGCCTTCTTCCAGACAATCGTAAGCGGCAGGCAAAATTTTCGTCAAAGAAATGAAGGAAACATCGCTCACGATGAGCTGCACTTTCTCCCCCAGATCCGCAGGGGTCATGTAGCGTGCGTTGAACTGTTCCTTGACCACCACGCGGGGATCGTTGCGCAGTTTCCACACCAGCTGGTTCGTGCCCACATCGACGGCATGTACTCGTGTGGCGCCGTTTTGCAGCAGACAATCGGTGAATCCGCCGGTGGAAGAGCCGATGTCAAGGCAGATTTTACCTTCTGCCTTGACCGGAAATGCATTAAGAGCGCCTTCAAGTTTAAGGCCGCCGCGGCTGACGTACCGGGGTTTG
The DNA here is from genome assembly GCA_015062005.1 of Akkermansiaceae bacterium. Classification (GTDB taxonomy): domain Bacteria; phylum Verrucomicrobiota; class Verrucomicrobiia; order Verrucomicrobiales; family Akkermansiaceae; genus Akkermansia. Next base: position 19,932 of record SUVL01000019.1, on the reverse strand, counting down.
TTCTTCACGGTAATGGGCAGGGTGTCATCCACCTTGGTGCCGGGCTTGGTGATGACCTGACCCTTCACACTCACCTCACCCGCCAGGATGAGGCGCTGCGCCTGTTCCCGGGAATCGCACAGCCCCTGCTGTGCCACCAGTACGTCTAGCCGCTGTTTAGCCATTTAATTTAATAGTTGCTGTAGCGGTTTTTCAGGCCACGGTTCTGACCGGGCATGATGGGGAAGCTACGCTTGACCGGCTGGGTAACCTGCGGTGTGCGGTAATTCACGCCACGCGGTGCAGTGGCGGCTGGTTGCTGCTGACTCATGGCAGGTTTGATGACGCGCTGCTGTGCAACGGGTTTCGGGCTGGGAGCCGGGGCAGGGGTAGTATTGGTTGCAATGGTCGCAGTCTCCTGTTTCTGGCTGAAGAGCGGAGCCGCAGGTTTTTCCTCTGCTGCGGGAGCAGGCTCGGCTACAGGAGCGGGCTTCACCGGCTCCGGCTTCTCTGCAACAGGAGCCGGGGCGGGTTCGGTGATGGCGGGTTGATCCTGTGCCTCAACCGGTTTTTCTTCTACAGGAGCCGGGGCGGGTTCGGTGACGGCAGGTTGATTCTGTGTCACAACCGGTCTTTCTTCTACGGGAGCCGGGGCGGGTTCGGTGACGGCGGGTTGATTCTGTGCCAGAATTGGTTTCTCTTCCACCGGTGCCGGGGCTGCGGTAGGCTCAGGAGCGGGCGTCGCTGCGGGCTCCGGTGCCGGGGCAGGGGCTGGGGTAGCCACCGGTTCGGGCGTGGGGGCAGGGGTGGCTACTAACGCTGGCTGGTTTTTCAGAACAATGCGCGCATGGCCGGTTACCACATCGCTGGATTGAGTGCAGGAGCACACCAACACCCCGAGGGAAAGAAGATAGAGGTTCCTTTTCATATTATGTGATGTTTTGTTTGTTGATGGATTGTTAAAGATTTGCGTGAGTTGTTGCCCAGCAACTGATACCGTACACCGTCGTGATGATGCTCATGAAAATGAATACGGAATCCGTTGCCAGACGCCCCTTGAATTCCTGCGCAGAGGGCAGCAGCGCTCGTATCATTACCACAATGGCTGCTACCCACAGAAAAAAGTTAAAGTTCTGCCATCCGGGCGTATTGAAAGTGTTTGTATATTCACTTCCAATGGATTGAAGTATGTGATAACTCGTCGCGGGAATGATGGCCAGCACTGCATATTCGGGGCGTAGTCTGCCCGTGAAGTATACTCTCATCCACACAACGGCCCATAACGCGAGCGCCAGAAGCAGGGTTGCGGCGATGCGCCATGCGCCATCCAGGTATCCGGGGAGCGCATTCAGTGCCAGCGTAAGCGGGGCTGCAATGTAGATGAACTTCAGTCGCTTCATATATCAGCCCACCCAGTTCCAGGTGATGGGTACTTCGATATCGGGATGCAGGCTCCGCATGGCAGGACTCCCCATTACGCAATTCAGCAGAGCCTCTTTGTGCGGATTACCGGCGGGCAATGGCACGCTGATTTCTGTTTTAATGCAGGCAATGCGGCGGGGATTGGCGCTCATCTCTTTTTCTACTGTGATTACGGTGCCGCTCAGATTGATTCCGTTGTCTTCTGCGTAGATACCCATGATAGTCTCCATGCAGGCGGCCATGGCGCAGCACATTAAATCAGTGGGCGAGAATGATTCTCCCTTGCCGCGGTTGTCTACAGGAGCGTCTGTCGACACTGTTGCTCCTGAAGGGCCGTGCTCCAATCCGCAATGCAATCCTCCTTCGTATTTAATTGTGCATTTAACCATAGGCCAACATACTACTCCAGCCTGCGGGGCATAGTCAAGAGATATTCTCGCCACCAACAAAATAAGTAAATTTACAACTGCGCATAATATACGTAATGCGAAATACGCAATTCGTATTTGGCAGCATTCAAGAATGAACTTGAAATGGTGAAAAAAATTGCTACAATGGTCAGCGCTTATGAGTATGGTGACAGTAGAGCATCTGCATAAAGTTTTTGGGCGCTTTACAGCGGTCAAGGATGCAACGTTTGAGATTGAGAAAGGCGAAATCGTGGGGTTTCTCGGGCCAAATGGCGCGGGAAAAACGACAACGATGAAAATGCTGACCGGGTATCTGCCGCCAACAGCCGGGACTGCAAGCATAGCAGGACACGACATCATAGACGAACCGCTGGAAGCCCGCCGTCACCTGGGATACATGCCAGAGAACGTTCCCCTGTACGATGATTTGCGCGTGATGGAGTACCTGGAATACCGCGCACGCTTGAAAGGCATCTGTGGGAAATCCGTTCGTCAGCAGGTTGGCTGGGTTATCGACCGCTGCGGGCTGGAACCAAAACGCAAGAATCTCATCAGCACTCTGTCCAAGGGCTACAGGCAGCGCGTAGGTCTGGCTGATGCACTGCTGGGCAACCCCGATTTGCTGATACTGGATGAGCCGACAAATGGTCTGGACCCGAACCAGATTCGTCAGATACGAGAGTTGGTACGCTCGCTGGCAGAAGAACACACAGTCATCCTCTCCACTCACATTCTGAGCGAAGTGGAAATGATTTGCAACAAAGTAATTATCATTGACCAGGGCCAGATCAAGGCAAACGATGAGCCGGGAAACCTCACACGCAATCTTCGCGCTGCGGGGCGTGTTTCCATTGAATTCAAGGGGGATCTGGACGTTGTTGTCAAGGAATTGGAAGATTTTGCTCCTGTAAAGAAAGTGATAGTGGAAGAGCCCCTGCCCGGCGGCTGGCATCACGTCATCGTACGCGCAGAGCCCGGTACCGACACACGGGAAAAAGCCGCTGCCATTATCGCATCTCACCATTTCCCCATGCGTCACATCTATCGTCACATTCCCAGTCTCGAAGACGTATTTGTAGAAATGACCCGCAAAGACTAACTCCTTTAAAAAAATGGCTGACGAAACAATCAACAGCATAACTCGCACGCGCAGCTGGTATTACACGCTGCGAACCATCTTTTACCGGGAATTGAAGAGTTACCTTGGCACACCCTTCGGCTGGGTGATACTGGCTTGCGCCATCGGGCTCCAGGGCTTCTGGCTGCAGGCTGTTCTCCAGACCATGAGCAAGGCCTCCGGCGAGAGCGTCATGTATTACATGCTGGACAACGTGAACTTCTGGTTCTTCTTCATTTTTATTTTCCCGCTCATTACCATGCGCACACTGGCTGAGGAAGAAAGCCACGGTACGCTTGAAGGACTTCTGACAGCGCCGGTTACAACAACGCAGATTATACTTGGTAAATATTTTGCTGCATTGCTGTTCTATGTGCTCCTCTGGACCCCGATGCTGCTTTACCCCTGGGTAAGCGATCTGGGCAACCTCTACACCACCATACGCTACGATGTCGTGCCTGAAGGTCGTATCACCTACACCCCCGCAGATTGGTATGGACCCATCAGCATCCTGACCATATCAGGCAGCTTTTTCATAGCCCTCGGTATCCTGTGTTCTTCGTTGACTCGGAGCCAGATTATAGCTGGCATAGTTTGCACCTGTTCCATTATCATTTATTACTTTATGGGTCGGGTACCGGAGCTTTGGGGAGAATTCCCCGCAGCACCAGCGTTCCACTATCTGTCCATCTCAGAGCAAATCAGCGCCTTCTCCCGTGGGCTTGTCGATACGAGGCCCCTTGTTCTCTACCTGAGCCTGGCCGCATTCACGCTGGCTCTCACTAAGCGAATCGTGGATTACCGCCGCTGGCACCGCTGATTTATTGACCCTTAACCACTTTCTCAACAATGAGTAAAAAAACTTATACCGGACATCCGGATGCCCGAAAGATGAAGTACAACCCGCTTGCCTGGGTAAACCTGGTGCTGCTGGCCATCATCGTTATTGCTTGTAACTATATTGGTTGCAATGAATATGCGCGCCGCGACCTTTCCCAGGACCAGCGCTACACCATCTCGGACCGCACGGTCAACGTGCTGAGTAGTGAACGCATTCAGAAACGCGATACGCCCGTACGCATCATCTTTGCATTCAAGCGTTCAACTCCGAACTACAACCGCATGTATTCCCTGCTGGAAGAATACAAGCGTGTGGGCAAAGGCAAGATTGAGATAGAACGTTTTGACCCGATGCGCCAGCCGAACAGAGCCCGCGAAATTTCCCAGATTTATGGCGTAGAGTTCAAGCAGGACCTCTGTATCATCGATGCGCGAAAAGATCCGAATGCCCCTATCAAGACCTTTGAAGAGCGCCATAGTGACCGCCAGCATGTGCGCATTCGTCCCGGCACTTCCTTTATCAAGTATGAGACCCTGCCGGATGAAAGTCGCCGGGCGGTGGCACTCATGATGGACGAGGTCGTCTGCAGCGCTATTACAGAGGCGGTGGAAGGAGAGATGCGCCATATGTATGTAGTTGAAGGCAAAGGCGGCGTATCCCGCGATGATCAGACTCTGCTGGAATCCATCGGTAACATCACCAATGCGTTGAACATTCAGCTTTCCTGGGTGGATATAGCGAATACCGAAAAACTGCCGGATAACGCAGAAGGCCTGATTATCATATCTCCCCTGAGCGATTTTACCGACAAGGAAATGACAGTGCTGCGCGAGTTCTGGGAACGCGAGGGCCGCAATGCTTTCTTCGTTGCGCTCAATCCCGGTTTGGAGCAGAAATTGCCCCGCTTGTACCGCTTCCTGCGAGAACAAGGAATTCGTCCTAACTGCGACCGGGTTCTGCTGCGCGACCGTAAGCGTGCGTACTATGACATCAGCGCAGTATTCCCGAAGGGACTCAACTGCACAAAATCATTCTGGAACGGCACTACCCTGGTGGAGGGTCAGTGTATGTCGCTCACGCTGGAGCATGGCGATGAAAATGCAGCAGCACTTCGGAAACTCTCCTCGTATCCATTACTCATGAGCACAGCCGCCTATTATGGTGAAACCCGGCGGGATCTGGAGCCTGTTTTCACGCCTGATGAAGACCGCGAAGGCCCCCTCTGCCTGGCGGCTGCCGTAACGCGAGGCAACCCCCGCGACCCGAATAACCTGGCCACCATGGTGGTTCTGGGCAATACAGACATGCTTTCAAAAGAAAACGCCAAGACTGAGCAGCGTGATTACATGCACACCCTCTGGGCCTGGATGTGCAGCCGGCCGGAATACGGTGGTAAGAGTGCCAACCAGGACCTGACCATGAAGATTGACCTGAACCGTCACACGCGCAGTGCCTTGGAAAATATTACACTTATTTTCATGCCACTGTGTGCTTTCCTCATTGCAATCTTCATCTGGAACACACGCCGCCATTAAATACACATGAGAATACTTCCCACCATTATCCTTTCTCTGGGGGCTGCATGCGCGGTCACGATGGCAACGTTCCTGGCCATCGATGGCAATCTGGCGCGTATTACGGGGTGGTACCGTTTCGAACCGGGTATGCCCCTGTTTTCTAAGGAAAACGTCAGCGCCTTGAATGAGGTCTGCTGGTTACGCATTCAGGATTTGCACGATGAGATAGTCTGTTCGAAAGATGACCAGGGAGAATGGTGGATTATCAAGCCGTTCAAAGACAGGCTGGCCCCTTCTGTGGTAGAGGCTATCTTTTCTTTTACGGCCAATGCCAGGCTGGTTGATACCCTGCCCCTCAATAACATTACCCGTGCCAATATGCGCGAGTTTGGTGTAGAAACGGCACCGCACCGCATCACGCTGAAGCGCCCGGATGAATCAGGCGGGCTCACCACTGTGGCAAGATACACTCTGGGTAGCACATCTCCCTGGTTGGCCGATGCGGGCGATGGTGAAACACTTTTCCCGACAACCTACCTGCGCACCAATTTCTATGGCCGCGACAAACGCATCCACGTTGTGAGCGGGAACATCCTGCATATTTTCAAGGATGGCCTGGAAGCATTGCGAGATGCGTCTCCCCTGCGATTCCAACCGGATGAACTGCGCAGCATTACCGTCTCTACTGCCGGTGAGCAAAAATCGGAGCTCCGGCTGCAGAGACTCAGCAGTGAATCTCCCTGGTCAATCGTGGCTCCAGTCATTACAACAGCAGATGAGGATAACGTTTCTGAGTTGGTTCAGAATTTATTGAATCTTAAAGCCATACGTGTCGAAGACTCAATCGAGGTCCAGCTTGCGGATGAACCGGTCTGTACCATACGCCTGGAGGGCACATGGGGAGATACCCCCCGCACATTGAGTATTTATCAGACCTTTTCCCAGGAAGGAGATGACCAGAAGTATTGCCATGCAACAGTGAATGAGCGCCCGGTCGTGTTTACCCTGCAGGCAGAGCCCCGCGCCAGTCACACGGGGAGTTATGCACGGTTTATCCAGGCTATATCCGAGTTGCCCGTGCTGCCCCGGAAAGCCCTTGCTCAGGTGCGCATGTCGAATAAACGCGTCGCTATATCCGAGCTCTCGCTTTCCCTCCCTGCTCTGCGGTCCATGAAGTTCGCCGATATGGATACCAAGGATATAGCGCGCTTTTCCCTGCGGACAACCCGGGCGAATAGTGGTGTCCGCATGCTCCTTATTCCTGGTGACGCAGAGAGCAAGGTGGAGGATACCTGGATGTTTGCCACTGCAGATAGCGCCTACCAGAAAGCGGAAAGTGGTCAGATTAACCGTTTCCTGAACGGGCTGTCGAATATCCCGGTAGAAAAAGTGGTGGCAGATGCCGCCCCCGGTGCCGATATGACCCCCTTGCTGACCCAGTATGGCCTGACGGATCCGGATTACGTACTTTCCGTCCTGCCACGCCCCTGCATGGTAAGAGCCACCATATTTGGCCATGACCTCCCCATGGTCAAAGACCGCTTACCGCGTACTTTCCTGTTGCGCCGTTTCACGGATCCGGAGAGTGGCCGGAGAGCATGGTTTGGCGCAGAGGTGGGAGCCAACTCCATCTGTATGCTCAGCACCAAGTTTACTCGTATGCTTTCGCTGCGTGCGGAAAAATGGAAAGACCGGAATCTGCTGGATTTCCCGATTTCCGCAGTGCGCCGGCTTACATTGGATTTCCAGCAGGCACCGCTTGTGCTGGATTATGAGTACATGGGCGAAACCTGGAGCGGCACCTTGAAGGGAGAGGATATCACCCCCCGCATTAACCCGCACCGCGCGGCATTCTACCTGCGCCAGCTCCAGAAGTTGAAGGTGGCACAGTGGCTGGATGCCGCCGACGAAGACGCTCTCGCGGTGCTGCAGAACCCCGCATTCAGTGTCAGGCTTGATCTGGAAATGACCGACTACTCGGACGCAGAAGAAACCGTGGTGGAACAAGCGGAAGATACAGCCATAGCCTCACCTGCGGATTCGGAAGCAATGTTGCAGGAGACTGGAAGCGATGCCGCTATACTCCGCTCTCTTGCCACCATGGAACGCAAGACGCACTCTGTGGTGCGGACAATCCAGATAGCCCCGGCTTCTTATGATTCTGACCGTCCCTTCTTTTACGGGCGGGTGAAGGAAACCGGCCAGTTATTCATTCTTCCTTTTGAAGATGCACAATCGCTTGCTGGCGATTTCCTCGACATGTAATATATTTCTCTATTTCACTTACTTATCCCCTGAAATTACACATTATGACCCTGCCCCGTTTTATTCGCGTTTTAGCGCTGTCTGCGTTAGGCCTTGGCTGTGCACTGGCCGACCAGCCGGCTCCATATGGTCCCGTACCAACGAAACAGCAAGTAGACTGGCTCCGCATGGAGTGGTACGCCTTCGTGCATTTCAGTCTGAATACCTATACTAATAAAGAATGGGGCTATGGCGATGAATCGCCTACGCTGTTCAATCCCGCCCGATTCAACGCGCAGGCCATTGCCGATACCTTCAAGCAAGCCGGTATGACCGGTATGATTTATACGGCAAAACATCATGACGGATGGTGCGCCTGGCCTACGCGCTCCACCGATCACAGCATCAAAAAATCGCCCTGGAAAAATGGCAAAGGAGATGTGGTGAAGGAATTTGCCGAGGCATGTAAGAAAGCTGGCATTAAATTCGGCACCTATCTCTCCCCATGGGATCGTAACTGTGCGGAATATGGCCGCGATGGCTACCGCAAAGTATACTACAAACAAATTGAGGAACTGCTGAAGAATTACGGCCCGATATTTGAAATCTGGTTTGATGGCGCAAACGGCGGCGATGGCTATTATGGCGGTGCTCGCGAAAACCGCAACATAGGCAACGCTGATACATACTACGACTACGCTCAGGTTGTAAAGAATATCCGCCGGCTGCAGCCGGATTGCATCATCTGGGGAGCATCTCAGCGAGGCGATGTTGTCTGGGGTGGGTCTGAAAAAGGGTTCGTTAAATATCCGCTTTGGAACAATAAAGGCAAGAGCTGGATATCGCTGGAGGGTGATACTCCCATAAATCACGCGGGCTGGTTCTGGCACCCGGGTCAGGATGGCCGGGTCAAGTCGCCGGATGATCTCATGAAAGTTTATTTGAGCAGTGTGGGGCGCGGAGCCACGCTGATTCTGAACGTGGCTCCAAACCGTGACGGCGTGCTCGATGCCGCCGATGTGGAATCACTGCTCACGTTTGGCGCGGCTCGCCAACAATTGCTTGCAAATGACTACGCGCTCGGGGCGAAAACACGCACCTCTGAATCCCGCAGCAAGGAATTCGACGGTTCCAAGCTCACTGATGGCGATATTGAATCATTCTGGTGCCCGAAGGATGGGACAAAAACGGGTGATGTAGAAATCAAACTAAAAAAAGTTTCGACATTTGATGTCATTCGTATCCGCGAACAGATTCGCCTTGGGCAGCGAGTTGAAAGTTTCAAGGTTGAAGCAAAGGTTAATGGTAAATGGACCACCATCATAGAGCCATGGAGCTCCGGCGAAGAGACCGGTTTGAATGTGCGTGGTGGCAAGGGTGCCACCATCGGGGCCCAGGTTCTGCGCTGGTTGCCCGAGCCGGTCACAACGGATCATCTTCGGCTGACTATTACCTCTGCCAAAGCCTGTCCGTGTATTTCAGAATTCTCTGTGCTTCGCATGCCTACCATGTTGCCCAGACCGACTATTTCCCGAGTGGGCGATAAGGTGACCATTACGACAAATGGCTCATACGACATTCATTACACAACCGACGGCAGTACTCCGAATGCTGATTCTGAAAAGTATAAGGGAGAGTTTACATACGATGGACACAATGCTATAAAAGCAGTATATGTCAATCCCGATGATGGAAGCGTAGGCCCCGTGGCTACCATCAATCCCGGCTATTCCAAGGCTAAGTGGGAATCTGAAGCGGCAGCTGCCCACGATGATAATCCGCAGACGCATTGGGAAAAGAATTCTGTGCCCGCATCGTTTGTGGTCGACATGAAAGAATCCAGACAAATTGCCGCTTTCTCCTATCTGCCCCGCCAGGATGGTCAAACGGTGGGAATGACCGATCAATACAAGCTGGAACTGAGCAAAGATGGAAAAAATTGGTCTGAGGTTGCAGAAGGTGAGTTCTCCAATCTCCGGGCAAACCCAGTGGAATTGAAGGTCAACATCACTCCCCAGGACGCCCGTTATTTCCGGTTTACCTCACGCCGGGCTCTGGATGGCAAGGCCTCCAGCGTGGCAGAAATCAGCATGTTCCCGGAAGAGGAATCAGCAAATGACAAGGAGGGACTTTCTGACAAGAAGAAAAAGGGCAAAAAAGCCAAGAAAGACAAGAAGAAGGGTAAGAAAAACAAGAAAGGCAAGAAGGGTAAGAAAAACAAGAACAAGTAACTTATCATATGTGGCAATGGCACAAAACAGCACCTGCTGATCAGGAAAATTCATGGCAGGAACGCGTTGGCAATCTCCCCGGATGCGTCATTTCTGCCGGCTTTCACGCCAGCAGAATATCGATCGATGTTTACACAGAGACCGCTGAGGAAGCGCTGGTTCTTCAGGCCTGCTATGGTGGAAGCGTAGAGGAAATGGTGACGATGGACTGGGTCGCCGCAACGGCTCCAGAAAACACCCCACCTCTGATTATTCGAGATAAGATTGTCATTTCCGCTTCCGCTGATGAAACCATATTAGAGGATTTAAAGCGCAGATATCCCCGCCGCATCATCCTTACCTTCCCGGCAGAACGGGCCTTTGGTACCGGGAATCACGCCACCACCTCCACTTGTCTGCGCATGCTTTGCGATTATGTGCGCAAGCTGGCTCCCGGCAGTTGGACACTGGCAGATATTGGCTGCGGTACTGGTGTGCTGGCACTGGCAGGGTTGAGACTAGGTGCTGCCAGCGCCATCAGTTTTGATTTTGACCCAGTGGCAGTGGAAGTGGCTGCGCGCAACATTGAACGCAATGGCGGAGCCGATAACCTGGAGCTTTTCCAGGCCGATGTGTTTGAATGGAGCCCGGCCCCCGGACAGCAGGCAGATATTGTGCTGGCCAACCTGTTTTCCACTGTTCTGCAAAAGGCCTTTCCTCGCCTGCTGGCAGCCATGAAGCCTGGCGGCATCCTCATTATTTCCGGTATCTTGAATACTCAGGCCGCCGAGACGCTGGCTGCTGCAGAAGCAGCCGGCCTCCGCATCATGAAAACCATCAGTCGTGGCAAGTGGACCACGGCGCAGCTCACCCAGGCATGAACATTCTCGCCATCGAGACCTCTGTGCCGCATGCGTCCCTTTGTCTGTCAATGGATGGCAAAACCGTATTCTCCACGGAATGGGACGCAGAGCGGAATCACGATTCTTTCCTTTTTCCGGCGCTTCAAGGAGCCATGGATGCCTTGGCGGATGCGCCTCTTGACTATGTCTTGGTCGGGGCTGGTCCCGGCAGTTATGGCGGAGTGCGCGTGGCTCTGGCCGCGGGAGTGGGGGTCTCTTCTGTAACGGGTGCCAGACTGGTGGCTGAAGAATCCTGGGCTCAGCTGGCAGAGCCTGGAGCCTGCGTGGTGGCAGATGCCCGCCGCGGCGGCTGGACTGTGCGCCGCCCGGATGGCCGCATTGAAGTCCTTAGCCCGGAAGAATTGCAAGCTCTCACCTGCCCGGTGATTTCCACGGAACCCGCTGGCAGGCTTTCTCATCTCAACCTTTGTGCTCTGCAGAAGGAGGGCATGTACCCCACTGCCACGGGGCTGGTATCTACCTGGCTGAAAAAGAGCGAAGCCGAGCAGCTTGCCGCAGCAGCCCGACCCGCAGAGCCTATCTATGTGCGTCCCCCGCACATCACCGCAGCAGCCCGCAAACCATGGGAAATATGAGCACCGATTCTGCCGAACCCATTATCCACACCTGCCAGCGTTGTGGAGCCTGCTGCCGCTGGGAGGGCAATGTGTGCCTGACCAACGAGGATATCACCGCCATTGCCGCCTACCTGCAGATGGATGAAGTAACCTTCATCAACGAGCTCTGTCACTTACAGCGCAACCGGCGCGGGCTTTCGCTCATCGATGCACCAGATGGTGCCTGTATCATGCTGCAACCGGACAACACCTGCCGTATTCAGCCGGTCAAGCCCCGGCAATGCCGGGATTTTCCGCATAAGTGGAACTTCCCCGGCTGGGAAAACCGCTGTCCAGGCTTTGGCAAGAAAGGGGATTCCGAGGCATGAATAAGCTTTCACGCTCCCGCAAATATATCACCTATCTGATTCGCTCCGGCCGCCGCCGTTTGCTCCGTGCGCGCAGCCTGCTGGCAGCCAGGCTCAACACGGCCCCGCACCGCATTGCTGCGCGTGATGAAAGTCGCCGGGCGCACGCCGGCACCATTGCAGACCTCTTTGCTTCCATCATGTGCCAGGTCGTGGATATCGGCGTAGATAAGCTCGATACGGCCATGGATATTCTGCGCCACGATTTCCCCAACGTGGAGCACATCTGGCTGGCTGAGCGATTCCAGACAGCCTATGAGGCAGCCTATCCCCTGCCCGCCACCCTGGCCCTTGCGGCCGCTGACCGCACCGAAGAAGAGCGCATTTCTCTTGCTCTGGAAGTGTACGCCCTGTTGTTACGCATCGGCGGTGATTTGACAACCCCGACCCTGTTTGAGGAAGTCACTTTCGGGTTGAACCTGCCGGGCGCAGCCTCCATGCTGGAAGAATTGATGCGCACCCCAGGGGCGGTGGCGCCGCGGCCCATGGAGAGTATCACCTTTTCATGCGTTCCGGGGGACAATACGCTCTTACTTCCGGAAACAGAAGATGGCATAGCCTTCCGCGCCATCCGTTGTGTTAATTTTCTGCTGATTATCAACGATTCTGATACGCCCATATCCGTACGCGGCCAGACATTGGGCAAAGGTGGGGTGTTACCTCTTTCTGCCCGCCAGACCGTTGAGCTGAGCTCCTGCTATTTCAGTTACAAGACCATTGTATCCCTGCTTCAGTTCCGCTCCACTGGGGTGAAGTTGGTCAATTACTTATCGCTGGCCGGAGATTCGCTTTCCATGAGCCGGCAGCGTCCCCGCAACGCCATTGCCCGGGTCAGCCTGGGCCTGCAGATTGAAGTTGAAGTGCTGCGGCAGGATGCTGAGTTTACACTGGAATCACGCATGTTGCGCATGGGGGAAGTCGCTTCGTCTTCGTACTTCACTCCGTTTTATGTGCAGGGGCAAGGGCCTTTTACCTTTGTCGACCTGGCGGATTCGGATTCCAGTGGCAATAGTTTCCAGCTGGACCCTGGTGAGCGCACCGTGCTGGTGACAAACATCCCCTTCATCGTGCGCCCGGACGTGCTGAAACTCACCCCCGGTCTCGCTGCCGGCGTGGTGCTGGAGGTTACCTATTCCCGCGCGTCCAACACTGGCTCTGTGAAGTTGCTGGAGGGTAATTCCCATTCTGTGACAGTGGGTGAGCACCAGGTCAGGACAGATACTGAAACACCGCTGCAGGATGGCGACCTCATCGCGCTGAGCCCGGTTCAGTTCCTTCGTTGCCGTTTCTCCGCCGGCATGCTGGAGGAAGAATCTAACCTCATTTCCTCACTCCGGGTGCGTGGCCTTACCCGGGATTTTGTCCGCGCTGGCCGCGTTGTGGACAATATTGACTTTACTCTGCAACGAGGCGAAATGGCCTGCATCCTGGGGCCCAGCGGGTCAGGCAAAAGTACCCTGCTTGCCATGCTGGCGGGACACCTGGAGCCATCATTCGGCAGTATTTTCTACAACGATGAACGCCTCACTCCCCATTCGTCCAACTTGCGCCGCTACATAGCGTTCATCCCGCGTGAGGACATTCTCGACGAAGCAATGACTGTGCAGGAGCATGTGTACCAGGCCTCGGTGGCAAGGCGTCCACGCCTGGGACATGCAGACCGTGTCCGCCGTGTTTCCACCGTCTTGAACTTCGTGGGTCTTGGGCACCTGGCGGACCGCCATGTAGGCCGGGCTGGTGAGCGCACTATCTCCGATGGCGAACGTACCCGCCTGAACCTGGGTCTGGATCTTACAGGCACCTCAGAGGTATACCTCATTGATGAGCCCATCAGCGGGCTTGCCTCAGGTGATGCAGAGCGAGTCATTGAAACACTGGAAAATATGGCTGAAAGCCGTATCCTTCTCTGCACCCTGCATCGGCCGGCCCAGGTGCTTCTGAACCGTTTCAAGAAGGTCATGGTGCTGGATACGCACGGGCAGATGGCGTTCTGGGGAAGCCCCCAGGAAATGGTCAATTATTTCCGCACTGCCGCGCGCGAGCTGCGGCTGCGTATTCCCCGCGAAGCCATTGCGGCAGGCGGTGCCGACTACGTTTTCGAAGTGCTGGATGCCCCATTCCGCCGAGTGGGCAGCCGCTATAGGGAGAATCCCAATCTCTGGCAGGAACGTTTTGAGAAATATTCCTATTCGACTAAGGGAAAGGAGCGCAAACCCGAAGACCTGGAAGAGCAACCCCGCCGTGCCATACCAAAAGCACGCCCCCGGTCTCCCATTGAACTTTGGCGCCTTTTCCGCCTCTGGATTGCCCGCACTCTCCTGACCCGAATCAGAAGCCGCCTGGGGCTGTATGCCTTGCTCCTTGAAGGCCCCTTGCTTGCGGCCCTGATTGCAGGCACCTTGCGGGCATCCGGCGAAGCTACATACACCTTCTACAAGTCGCTTCACATCACCGAATACTTATTCCTTTCGCTGGTTCTGGCCATGTTCTTCGGCCTCACTGATGCAGCCTGTGAAATACTGCGGGACCGCCCCCTGCTGCGCCGCGAGAGCAACTACAAGTTGTTCACCACCGGTTATTTGCTGGCCAAGGTACTGGTGCTGACGTCGATAGCCGGCATTCAGTGTGCATTGTACCTTCTGGTGGGGAATGCCATTCTGGAAATACATTACATGTTCTGGCAGCATTTCGCCGTCATGCTTCTCACTGCGTTTATCGGCATTGCCCTTTCACTGATGGTATCAGCCTTTGTGAAAACGGACCGGGTGGCACTCAACATTGTGCCATTGCTGCTGGTGCCGCAGATTCTGCTGGCTGGGGCATTGGTGCGTTTCGAGGAGATGAACGAGTTCAGCCCACGAGTGCCGGATGGCATCATCCCGGCAAGCATTGATGCACGCCTTTCGAACTTGAGACACCGCGTTGCCTATCAGGATGAAGAGACGCACAACATCACCAGTAAACCGGTGCCGCTTATTGCGGAGCTATGCCCGCTCCGCTACGCCTTTGAGATGCTGTTTGTCGTTCAGACCACAGATAACCTCTGGGATTTCTATACATCCAAGGTCGGCAGGTTGCGCGAGGAACTGAAGGAAAAGGGCTCCCTGGATGATTTACGCTTTATTCAACGCGCTGCATTGGCCTTCAACGGTATAGCCGGCAACGTATATGAGGCAAAGGAAATCCTGCGCAGAGTGAACAAGGCTGCCATGAATCGGGATGAGGAATTCCTTGAAACGGTACTTGACCAGCAGGATGAACGCACGCCCACTCCTCAAGATCAGCCCGCGGAATTCTACTTTTCCAACCGCAAACTCACCTCGATGACTGAAGGCGTCAAGACGGCACGCAAGGACGGGCGCTCCAATGAATACCGCGGTTTCTTCCTTTCCCCCCGTCAGGCCCGGACATTTGCAGCGCAGGACCACGAGACGGATGCTGACTCTATCTCAACGGTATCCCGCAATGCCGTGTATCTGTTCATCATGGGACTTGTACCTATCCTCCTGGCCAGCTGGGGGGTAAGGCGCATCTGCAAGGGAAAATAGCTCTATATTCTGCGTCAATGTAACATATTTTGCTTTTACAGAGCCCGGAACAGGTGTATACTCCCCATGTGCGCAGTTGCAACCGCTGCGCTCTGTGATAAGAAAATGAAAATCGTTCTTGCATACTCCGGTGGTCTTGACACATCCGTGCTTCTGGTGTGGCTCAAGGAGAAGTACAATGCTGAAATCATCGCCTACTGCGCAGACGTAGGCCAGGCTGAAGAGCTCGATGGCGTCATCGAGAAGGCGCTCGCCACGGGTGCTTCCAAGTGCATCATCGGCGATTTGAAGGCTGATTTCGCTGCCAATTACATTTTCCCCATGTTCCAGGCTAACGCCGTATACGAGGGCCGTTACCTGCTGGGCACCTCCATTGCCCGCCCCTGCATTTCCAAGGCAATGGTCGATGTCGCCATCGCCGAAGGTGCCGATGCCATTGCCCACGGTGCCACTGGCAAGGGCAACGACCAGGTGCGTTTCGAGCTTTCCATCAACGCGCTGGCTCCCAAGCTCCAGGTGATTGCCCCCTGGCGCATGAAAGAGTGGCGCGACCAGTTCCCCGGCCGTGCCGAGATGATCAAGTACGCTGAGGAGCACGGCATCCCGATCCGCCAGAGCATGAAGAAACCCTACTCCATGGACCGCAACCTGCTGCACATCTCCTACGAGGCCGGCATTCTCGAGGATACCTGGTACGATGCCACCAAGGAGGAAGACCGCGGCATGTATGTGCTCTCCAACGCTCCGGAGGATGCTCCCGATGCTCCCCAGTACCTGCAGTGCCTCTTCGAGAAGGGCAACATCATCGGTCTGCAGACCGAGGGACTGCCTGAAATTATGGCCACGGTGGGCACCACTGCCCAGGGCGAGAAGGATGGCTACACCCTGCTCGACCCGCTCGGCGTCATGCTCGTGCTCAACTATCTGGGTGGCAAGCACGGCATCGGTCGCGTGGACATCATCGAAAACCGCTTCGTCGGCATGAAGAGCCGCGGTATCTACGAGACCCCCGGCGGCACCATCCTGCTGGCTGCCCACCGCGATATCGAGACCATCACCATGGATCGCGAGGCCCAGAAGGTGCGCGATTCCCTTATCCCCGACTACGCCGCCATGGTGTACAACGGCTTCTGGTTCGCCCCTGAGCGCGAGGCCATCCAGGCCCTCGTGACCAAGACCCAGGAAACAGTGAACGGCGAGGTGCGTCTCAAGCTTTACAAGGGCAACGTGATGTACGCCGGCCGCCGCAGCCCGAACAGCCTGTACAGCTACGCCATGGCCACCATGGAAGCCGACTACACGGAGGAAGACTACAACCAGGATGACGCCAGCGGCTTCATTCATCTGAATGGTCTGCGCCTCAAGCAGTTTGCTCGCGTGAATCACTAAACGAATCTTATACGGAGCCGCTCCGCCAACCCCGGGGCGGCTCTTTTGCATTTTATGTCCTCCTCCCTGCCCAAGCTTTCCTACGTGCTGCTCTCCCACAACCGGGAGAAGTACATCCGCGCCGCCATCGAAAGCGCCTTTGCGCAGGACTACGAGGGCGAACTGGAGTACATCTTCTCCGACGATTGCTCCACCGACCGCACCTTCGAAATCATCAAAGAGTGCGTGGCCGCCTACAAGGGCAATCGCCGCGTAGTCGTCACCCATACACCCCGCAACCTCCACCTGGCCGGCAATACCAACCACGCTGTCCAGTTTGTGGAATCCGACTGGATAGTCAGGGCTGATGATGATGATTATTCCTCTATTGACCGCTGCTCGCTCATTGGCAAGGCGATTGCCACGCATCCGCGTGCTCGCTATGTGACAACTGGTGTTGTGCATTTTACAGATGATCAGGAAGATACCATTCGGGCATCAGCCTTTTCGAAACGTGCTGAACCGCCGGAGATTCTGGAAACCGACATCGGTACTCATACTTCGCAAGAAACGGCTTTTCGTTCGAATTTCTTATCATATAAGGCGTGGCATGTGGATGTGTTCAAGAAATTCGGGTTATTGCCACAGGATGCCTATTATGTGGATGACCTCACCTGTTTTTACCGCGCGTCCGTTCTTGGAACAGGAGTGCATATCCCAAACTGTGTAGCGGTTTTCATGCGTGACGGCAGCTGTAACATGAGCCGCGGAGGGGATGACAACAAACGAGGCTATAGCGCAATCGTGCGGCTGGAACGCTTTAACGACAAGTATTACAATCTCACGTTCTCCCCGATGCAGCAGGTGCTGGAGGCCCTGAATAACTACATCCGTGAAAATGACCTGACAGAGAAATCCGCCTCCTTCATGAACGCTTTGAAGGAAGAGATGCAGAAGCGAGCCCTGCTCCGCACCTTCTGGCGTAAAGGCATTCTCAATCGCATACGAATCTCTCGCAAATTAGGATACCGTGGACTTTTCTGCATGGTTCGTTGTCTTCCCTTACCGGTTTATGCCTGTCTGCTGAGTTTTTACCGCGCCTTGTTCAAATGAAGAAAATCGCAATAGTCGGGGATCTACCGCTCTGGGATGCCCAACCGGAGCCCAGCCAGCCTGCGGACGCATGGCACTACTGCGTCTGGTTATCAGCTTTGCGAAAATTACTCGATAATCAGAATCAATACCATATCCACTGGGTAATTCCACATAAGGGAGAAGTTCGCAAACGAGTCATCGAAACAGAGAATCAAACATTTCACATCCTGCCGAAATCCCGGCTCACGATTGGATTGTATTCCGGATACCTTTATGACACGTTCCACATAATGAACGAGCTCAAAGCCATTTCTCCTGATTTGGTTCACAGCTGGGGCACCGAGAATTCCCATTCTATAGCAGCCAGCCATTACTGTGGCAGGAAACTTCTCTCTATACAAGGACTTTTAACAGCCTGTGCCAAACGAGCCCGATTAGCCCGTTTTGAACGCCATCAGGCATTCTATGAACCCTATACCGTCCGCAGATTCGGTCACGTAACTACGGAATCGCCATGGGCAGAAGAGCGCGTCCGAGAAATTTCCGGCAAGTCCGCATTCTACCACCTGGAATATGCCGTTGAGGAAAGTTTCTTTCGGCAGGATCGCAATCTGAGCAGCACGCCAACCTGCTTATACGCAGGCACCAACGCTCCGGTTAAGAACATCAGGACACTCATCAAAGTATTTTCTTCCCCCCGATTATCGCATGTACGACTCCTGCTGGCAGGCATAAAACCGGACGATGTTCCTGATTACCCGGCCAATGTTCATCCTCTCGGCCCAGTAAACCGCGAAGGCATGGTAAAATTGCTCGCAGAGGCATGGTGTCTTGTGCATCCTAGTCTTGCCGACACCGGGCCTACCATTGCCAAGGAAGCGCGGGTCATGGGGCTGCCGGTGATGCTGACCAACTCTTGCGGAAGCAAGCAGCACATCGAACATGGGAAGTCGGGTTTTATTGTGGCCCCCTATGATATTGCCGCCATGCAGGAAAGCATTCTGCAAATGACAGCGGATGCACAAACCGCACTTCGCATGGGAGCACACGGGCAGCAGGAATGCCGCTCCAAATTATCATCCGACACCATGATGTCGAAACTGATGGAGATCTACGGCAATATCCTGAATTAAAGTCCGATTATCCGCATTGCTTCCTCGCGGGCCCAGGCGTCATCCTCCAGGATGATGGGAAGCTGGCCCTGGTAATCGCGGGGGCGGGCGTTGGAAAGCACTTTCTCCACCGTCTCCCAGATACCGGGGAATGAAAGCTGACCATCCACAAATGCCTGCACTGCCACCTCGTTGGCGGCGTTGTACATGGCGGGCATGGTGCCACCGGTGAGCCCGGCCTGGCGGGCAAGGGTGAGCGCAGGGAAATCCTCCCAGCGCGGGGCTTCGAACTTCAGGCTGGCAATCTGCGCCAGGTCAAGGTGCGGCAGAGAATTCGGCAGGCGCTCCGGCCAGGTCACCGCATACTGGATGGGGAAACACATATCGCTGCTGCTCAGCTGCGCCAGGATGGAGCCATCGCAGAACTCCACGAGTGAATGCACAATACTCTGCGGGTGCACAATCACATCCACCCGCTCCATGGGGATATCGAACAGCCAGCGGGCCTCAATCATTTCCAGCCCCTTGTTGAACATCGTGGCGCTGTCGATAGTAATCTTGCGGCCCATCTGCCAGGTGGGGTGCTTGAGCGCCTGCTCCAGCGTGACCGCCGCCAGCTGCTCGCGCGGCGTGTTGCGGAAGGGACCACCGCTGGCCGTGAGAATCAGGCGATTCACCTGCCCTGCGCCACCGGGGTTGCCTTGCAGGCACTGGTAGATGGCATTGTGCTCGCTATCTACCGGCAGCACGTTGATTCCCTTGGCCTTGGCGCGGTTCATCACCACCTCGCCGGCCATCACCAGAATCTCCTTGGAAGCAATCGCGAGGTCTTTACCTGCCTCGATAGCCTCCAGCGTGGGTTTCAGGCCATCCGTGCCGATAATGGAGACCAGCACCATATCTGCTCCCTCCAGCGTAGCCAGCCGGCAGAGTCCCTCCAGCCCGGTATATACCTGCACTCCGGCAGGCAACAGTCTCTTCAGCTCGGCAACCTTGGAGCCATCATAGATGCACACATGCTGCACCGCGAACTCGCGTGCCTGCTCAGCCAGCTTCTGCACATTGCTGTGGGCAGCCAGAGCCACCACTTCCATGCGCTCCGGAATATCCCGCGCCACTTTGAGCGCACTGGTGCCGATACTGCCGGTAGAGCCGAGAATGACCACGCGTTTCTTCATAACG
>SUVL01000018.1 GCA_015062005.1 Akkermansiaceae bacterium | reverse complement strand
GACCTTTTCCTTCCCTCTCTTTATCCTCTCCGGCGCCCCGCCTGGCAGGTTGTTGAGCCAGTGGAACCACTTTTCAGCAGCCCCCGGCGCCTCGGAAAGTCATACTTGGAAAATTGCCTCGCCCGGCGGTCAAGCAAGCTCGCTCGCTTTTCTTTCGGGCAACCCCGTAGCGGGGTGCGGGGCAGAGCTTATCACAAAGCGCGTTTCACGTCAAGCGTATTTTTGAGAAAAAGTTTTCAAAATCCCGCTTCCCCTGCCCTAAGTACCCCGATTTCGTGCGGGTTAGAGAGAAAAATTATTTTTTAATCGAACATTGCTCGATAAATTGAGGTTTTCGGGACTGAAGTCCCGTGCTCCGACAAAGTTGAGCCCCTGGTTCCGGGATGAAACCAGGGGCTGAAGTATATATACCCTCCTCTGTTACTTTCTGCGGCGGCGGGCGGCGAGGGCCGCCAGCGCCAGCAGGCTGAGGGTTGCTGTAGCGGGCTCGGGGATTACACCCAGTCCCTGCATGTAGAGCACATTCTTGCCGCTGTCATAGACCAGCTTCGTATCCTCATTTACCCATTCACTGCTGAAATAATCAGCCGCGTTATAGCTGTATACCCCCGTGCCGGTGTTGGCAACGGTCTGGTTGAAGATAAAGGCCACGGAGTTCACCTCCGAGAACAGCAGAAGCTGGCTTTCCAGGGTAAGTCCTGCAGTGGTCACCAGATCCAGATGGATCTTATCCGTCTGGGTGCCGGGTACAGCCAGGGTCAAGCTGCCGCCACTCAAGTTGATGTGGGCCGAATCAACGGAAAGAGTGGAACCATAGGTCAGCGTCAGACGGGTCACCTCCAGGTCGGCGCCGATGGTGGAGTTGAACATCTCAGCAGCGAGACCGACATTCTCCCCCGTACTCATGGAGTCTGCCGCCGTCATGCCCAGCATATCCTGTACGCTCAGCATCGCACCGGTGCGGATGTTCACATTACGGGCCAGCAGGGAGGCCGCCCGTTCCTCTTCGGTTGAGAAGTTAAGAGAACCACCCTCCAGAATAGCGAGGTCCTTGGAAGCAGAGAAGCTCAGCGTGCCTCCCTTCACCTCCACCTTGCCGGCGGTGCTGCACGAAGCGGATTCCAGACTCAGAGAAGCCGATGCGCCTTCCACGCTGAGGTCACCCGTGAATTCGCTGTGCGAAGAGAAAGCCACCTGACTGTCCGTTACCTTCACCTTGCCGCTGCCTGCGAGAGTTCCGGCACTGGATGTAGAGGCGGCGGCTCCGGTGAATGCCAGCGTGCCATCCACCGTGCTGCTGGCGGCGGCATAGCCGCTGCCCTTCATTTCCAGGGTTGACTCGGCTGCCACCTCCACATTACCGGCAATACTGTTGCTGCCGGCCAGCACCAGGTGACTGCTGTTTTCGACCCGCAATGTCGTGCCTTCTGCTGTAGCCAGCGTGGCCTGCCCCGCGGCGGTGGCTCCCAGGGCCTCGCTATGCTGCACTATCAGGGAACCTTCGCGCAGTTCAGTGGCACCAGTGTGCTCATTCGCGCAGGCAATGCTCAGCTTGCCCTCTCCCAATTTGGTGATACCGGTACTGCCCGTCAGCTTGCCGCCACCGTCTGCCGCGGTGAAGGTGTAGTCATTGCCGGCGGTGTTGTTCACCTCAATACTCGCAGGAGCCAGTTCTCCACTCAGCTTCACTTCACCTGCACCGGTATCCATAAACGCCACATCCTTTCCATCAGAGAAAGACACATCATAATGCCAGTTCTGGTTTGTTGTATTCCACACACCGTCGCCGGATGCGTTGCTCCAGATCCACTGTTCCGGCATCGCTGTAGAATCAAAATACAGCACATTGTCTATCCATTCCAGATTGTAGGAATACATATTTTCTGCCAGCCCGCTGCCCACCAGGGTTAAATTGTTGGGATTCCATGCATCACCATCATAACTTCCGTTCAGGCTGATCAGTTTGTATTTACCTTCGGTCTCACTCATCACATTCAGTTTGATTGTCAGGCTTGATATACTAAGGTCGCCGGTGAGACTCAACGCTGCCGTTTCCTGATGACCGGCATCCAACGTCAAATTCAACGCTGCTCCCGCTGCAAAGGTCAGCGTGCCGGCTTCGATCGTGCTGTTGCCCTGCACTGTCAGGGTATTCGTCTTGCCTATGCTGATGTCGGAGCTGTAACTCAATGTGCTGTCCTGCAGCAGTATTGTGGCATTGGAATTATCCGCAACAGACAAACTGCCACCTTCCAGGCTGGCTCCATCCACCACCTTCAAGCTACCGCCATATAGAGAGCTCGCTCCTCCTATGATTCCTATGCTGGAAGAACCGCTGAATATGATATCGCCCGTTGCTTTCTGAAGCTGGCCATCAGCATCGGTATAATCAGCATTGAAGCTGCAACCAGAGGACACTTCGACTATTGTGTTGTCGAAGGTAATATGTCCTTCTGTTTTTGCGGCAAGTTTCAGATTCCCGGCCAATATACTATGTGAAACAAGTTCAGGCCCAACATTTTCAAAATAGCTTGTATTCTGATAAGATATATTATCTTTGAATCTAACACTCTCATTACCTTCAATGATAACACTACCGTTACTCCGGCTATATAATCCGCTTGCAATCACAGCAAACGCTATTCTGGCGTCCACATTTGTTGACATTGCATTATCGCTGATATCCACGATTCCATTATTCCGTATAGATATCGATCCCGAAGAAGCAATGCCTGAACCTCGGTTTCCTGAAATAATCACATTTTCGTTTCCACAAATACTGACGGAACCGCTTGAACTATCAATCGCGTATCCAGACCCTCCTGAAATTTCATTGTTGGAAAAAGTAACATTACCATTACCTTGAATGGTTACGTTTCCGGAAGAATGAATCGAATTATCAGAAGATGAAAGGTCATTGGCAGCAAAAGTTACATCACCGTTGTCCCGGATTGATACAGTTCCACTGGAATAAATGGCGCAGCCTGAGTTGTCAGTAAAACTCACATCGCCGTTGGCATGGATGGACACGTCTCCTTCAGAATAAATGGCTCCGCCATTGGTTCCTGCAATGTTACCGCTAAAACGAACATCACCGTTGCCTTGAATGGATACTTTCCCATCCGAATAGATGGCACCGCCATACGTACCCGCGCTATTGCCTGTAAATTCAATCGGTCCGTTATTGGTGATGATTATATCTCCAGGAAAAGACAAAATTTGCCCACTATATGAATCACTGGCCTTAGCAGAAATGTAAATGGCACCACCTGAACCACCGGCTTTATTACCAGAGAATAGAACACTGGTGTTACCATCAATAGTTATATCATTTTCGTAGGGATGGTCATAATTGATATCCAGATCGCTGCGAAGAAAAATCGCACCGCCGTTGCCGACAGCTTCATTGTTCTGGAAGACCACGTCAGCATTGGACAAAATTTTAACCGGCTGGACATTACTGGCAATGGCGGCACCGTTTTCACCGGTGTAAGAGGCCTTATTGCCGATAAAGGAAACATCCGCATTGTTGCTGATGCTGATGTATCCGGTGTACAGAATGTCAGGCTGTTCCTCCGGGCTATTTATTATTGTACGGCAATCCGGCAAACAAGGAACTGAAGAGTCTATCAACGAAGGCGGCGTTTCATCGAAGATAAAGATGCCACCATTGGCATTGTTGTTGAAAACCACGCTGCCATTCTGGCTGATATCGATGATGGCATCGGCCCCGGTTGCACCAATGGCTCCGCGGTAAGCGGTTTCATCGGAAGAGATAGAATCGAAAATCACATCATTCGTGCCCTCGGTATTATCCGTCACATTGTTGATGTGCAGCTCACCGCAGCCGCCAAGCTGCACGGCAATTCCTTCGCCATCTCGCTTGATATTGGTGAACGTCAGTTTGTTGAGTGTATCGAAGGTGAGCGTTTTGCTGCGGTAGAAGGCGCCGCTTTGGCTATCTTCGAAATAAAGGGACACGGGAGACATCCCCTCAGCAGTGGTAAAGTACAAATTTCCACCGGAAATCAAGGGGGCCGGACTGTAATACGTATCAAGATACATGTTGAACGCGTAATAATCCGTCACCTCATTTGTGGTGTATGATTCCAGTTCATAACTATCCCAGACATCAATCTGAGTATAAGTAGAAGGAATTTCGGCAGCAAAAGAGGAGAATGAGGCAACAACTGCCATCAACAGAGCGAAAGGAAGGTGCAGTTTCATGGTTTAGAAAAGAATTGGCGCTATCCTACGCTTTCAGAATCCGTAAAGAGTAATTTTGTAACATTATATTCCCAATGTGTTATCTATGACAGAACGTATCTCCATCTCAAAAGGAAAGCAGTGCCCACCCCATGATAATTCTTTGATTAAAACAGTTTGTGTGCTTGACTTACGGATTCTGAAAGCGAGCAATCATGAACATAGAACTATCCGAGGAAGAAATGGCGGCGCTTGTATTGTTGAAGCGCAGTGGTGTTCCGGCGTTGGAAGCAGCCCAAGTGGCATACGCTGCTCTCAAATCAGGCAAAGGAAGGACAAAACGAGCTTTGCGTTGCATAGCTGCGGGGGCGGAGGAACTGAGGAAGCAGGAGCGCACGGTGTCGTTTGAAAAAGCGGTCGCCTTCGCGCTGGAGGCGCGGCGGGAGAGGCGGGTGCGGACGGTGTATGATTTCCGGTATTTCACGCGGAGGTTCATGAAGCGGTGTCCGGGGCTGGCGCGGCGGAAGGTGCGGGCGATTTCGGCGCAGGAGTGTGCGCAGTATATTGAGATGGCCTTTGATACACCGCGGCAGCGGCAGAAGGCGCGCTTAATCCTCAGCGGGGTGTTCGGTACGGCGGTGAAGCGGGGCTGGTGCAGCGAGAATCCGGTAGCAAGGGTTGAGACGCCACGGGTGGTGGAGAAGCAGGTGCCGATTCTTTCGCCTCAGGAGATTAAGGCCTTGCGGCAGACGGCGGAGCGTTATCAGGGTGGCAGTTGTGCGGCTGCGGTGGGGATGATGCTGTATGCGGGCATTCGTCCGCACGAGGTGGCACGGCTCACCTGGGCGCAGGTGGATTTGCGAGAGCGGGCGATTTATATTCTGCCGCAGCACAGCAAGACGGGCGGCGCGCGGCGGGTGACGATTCACAAGCCGCTGCTGCGAATTCTGAGCCGCTACGAAGGAAGGCCCCATGAGAAAAAGATATGCCCGGCGGGCTGGCTGCGTCACTGGCGGGAGTTGCGTCGCGCTGCGGGATGGAGTGGTGATAAGCCCTGGCCGCAGGATGCGCTGAGGCATACTTTTGCGAGTTATCATCTGAGCCATTTCCGCAGCTATGCGGAGCTGCAGGTGGAAATAGGACACAGGGATGCTACGCTGCTGCGAACACGATATGTAGACCAACGAGGAGTGCGCTCCTCTGCCCAATTCTGGGCAGCGTGAAAGGAATTGACAATTGACTATTGACGATTGACAAATAGAAAGTTAGCGCGCCCGGAGGGCGCGGGAATTGGAGCTCACAGGCGCGGAGCGGCTGTTTTCACTTTTCACCTTTCACACGAGCGCGGAGCGCGAGTTTTCACGATGGGGATGGTGGATTTGTTTCCCAACTGCCGCTTTGTGGGCAGGTTTTGCTTTATAGGGAACGATATCCGCACCTATGGTGCGGACGATATCCATGCTGCGCATGGACGATATTCAGCCGCTGTGCGGCTGAACGATATCCTGACCTGCGGTCAGGACATTACAAAAAACCCCGGGAATCCGACGAGACGGGGTCGGATTGCCGGAGCTGGTGAAAAACTCTGATTGACCGGATGATTACTTCTTCTTGCAACCACCCTTCTTGCAAGTCTTCTTGGCGGGAACCGCAGACTTGAAGGCAGAGGAGGGCTTGAAGGAGAGGGTCTGGGAGGCTGCAATCTTCATGGCAGCGCCGGTCTGGGGGTTGCGGCCCGTGCGGGCGGCGCGGGTCTTCATTTCAAAGGTACCGAAACCTACCAGCTGGACTTTCTCGGTAGCGACGGCATCCTTGATGGCACCGAGCACGGCGTTGAGTGCCGTCTCTGCGCATTTCTTGGTTGCACCTTCACCGAGTTTAGCCTGAATGCAGTCAACGAGTTGAGTCTTATTCATAGGTCTTCATATTAGCACGCCCGCAACGCATTGCAAGATAAAAACGCAGAATGCGACTCAGAATTGCAAAAAAAATGAGCAGCACCCGGCAGGCACTGCTCGACAAGGCGCTTCAGCCCAGCATCACCACTGATACTGGGCAATGGCGGATTTCATTTCGCGCACGGCTTCGGCGAGGCCGGTGAAGATGGCGCGGCAGATGATGGTGTGACCGATATTGAGCTCGGTGAGGTGGGGCACGGCGGCGAGGTCTGCCAGGTTGCCCACCTGGATACCATGACCGGCGTGCACCTCGATACCGAGGGAGTGAGCCAGCTCAGCAGCGGCGATGAGACGGGCGGTTTCGGCGGTGCGTTCCTCCCCCAGGGTGTTGGCAAAGCGGCCGGTATGCAGCTCAACCATGGGGGCGCCCACGGCGGCACTGGCGCGCACCTGCTCCGCATCCGGGTCGATGAACATGCTCACCTTGCTGCCATTGGCCAGCAGGGCGGCCACGAGCGGGCGCAGTTCCTCCAGGTGGCCGGCGACATCGAGCCCGCCTTCGGTGGTGATTTCCTCGCGGCGCTCAGGCACCAGGCAGACGAAGTCCGGCTTGAGACGCAGGGCGAAATCGAGCATGGCGGGGGTGGCTCCCATTTCCAGATTCAGCGGCAGGGCCACCTCGCGACGCACGGCGAAAGCATCGGCATCCTGCATGTGGCGGCGGTCTTCGCGCACATGCAGAGTGATAGAATCAGCCCCGCCGGCCTGGGCGGCCCTGGCAGCGGCCACGATATCGGGCTCCACGTTGTGGGAATCGAGCATGGTGGCATAGCGCGCCTGGCGGAGGGTGGCCACGTGGTCAATGTTTACACCGAGATGCATATGAAGAGTATGAGTTGAAAAGGGGATGAAATGTTGAAAAAAGAACCCCGGCCCTGCCCTTGCAGAACCGGGGTCCGGAAAGGTACTGCTTTAGTGCAGGAAGTGGCGGGCCCCGGTGAAGACCATGGCGATACCGGCGGCATCGGCCGCGGCAATCACCTCTTCATCGCGGATGGAGCCGCCGGGCTGGATGCAGGCGGTGGCACCGGCATCGATGGCGGTCTGCAGACCATCGGCGAAGGGGAAGAGGCCATCGGAGGCGATGACGCTGCCCTTCAGGTCGAGCCCGGCCTGATCGGCCTTCCACACGGCAATCTTGGCGGAGTCCACGCGGCTCATCTGGCCGGCGCCGATACCGAGGGTGCCGTTCTTGTTGGTGAAGACGATGGCGTTGGAGTGCACCTGCTTGCAGACGCGCCAGGCAAAGCGCATGGCCTCAAGCTCCTCAGCGGTGGGCACACGCTTGGTCACCACCTTGGCTTCCAGGTTATCCAGGCCCATCACCTCGTCGTCGCGCTTCACGGTCATGAGGCCGCCGGGAGCCGTGCGCACCATGGGCACCTTGCAGAACTCACGCCAGGCATCCATATCGATGCGCATGATGCGGCAGTTCTTCTTCTTGGTGAGGATGGCGCGAGCCTCGGGCTCGTAGTCGGGGGCGATAATCACATCCGTGAAGATAGCGCCCACGATGCGGGCGAGAGCCTCGGTCATGGGGCGGTTCATCACGATGACGCCGCCGAAGGGGGCCTGCGTATCGGTCTGGTAAGCGCGCTTCCATGCTTCCACAAGGTCTTCATCATCCTGACCGACACCG
The DNA here is from genome assembly GCA_015062005.1 of Akkermansiaceae bacterium. Lineage (GTDB taxonomy): Bacteria > Verrucomicrobiota > Verrucomicrobiia > Verrucomicrobiales > Akkermansiaceae > Akkermansia. The sequence goes on along the minus strand of SUVL01000018.1, from coordinate 46,792 downwards.
CAGGGATTGGTGTGCTTCAGGATACCCACGGTGGGGCGGCGGAAGTTCATGATGAGGGAGGCGGCGGCATCCAGGTCCAGCACGTTGGTGTAGGAAAGCTCCTTACCCTGAAGCTGGGTGAAGATGGAATCAAAGTTGCCGTAGAGCACGCTGGGCTGGTGGGGGTTATCGCCATAGCGCAGGGTCTGGTTGAACGGCAGGGACAGCGTGAAGTTGTTCTTGGTGCTGTCCTCGGCACGGTGACCCAGGTAGTTGGAGATAGCGGTATCGTAGGAAGAGGTGCGCATGAACACCTTCACGGCCAATTTCTCACGGGTCTTCAGAGTGGTGTTGCCCTGGTGGTTTTCCATTTCCTCCAGCACGGTGTCATAGTCGGCGGGGTCGGAAACCACGGTCACCGAAGCGTAGTTCTTGGCAGCGGAGCGCAGCATGGACGGACCACCGATATCAATTTTCTCGATAGCCTCGGCGAGGGTCACACCCTCCTTGGCCACAGTCTCCTCAAACGGGTAGAGATTCACGCAGACCAGGTCGATGGTGGGGATATTGTTATCCTTAGCCTGCTGCTGGTGTTCCTCCAGGTCGCGGCGCTGCAGCAGACCGCCGTGCACCTTGGGGTGCAGGGTCTTCACGCGGCCATCGAACAGCTCAGGGGCACCCGTGTAGTCAGAAATCTCCGTCACCGGCAGGCCCAGCTCCATGAGGTAGCGGCAGGTGCCGCCCGTGGAAATAAGCTGAACATTCTGGGCCACCAGGCCCTTGGCAAACTTATCAAGCCCGGTCTTATCCGAAACGGAAAGCAGGGCACGCTGAATTCGTGTTGTCTCCATGATTAATTCTGGTTGCTCCGCGAATGCGGTGCCGCACGTTACAATGTTCCGGCACAAAAAGCAAGCCCAAAATCAATTGAGTGCCCACAAACCCACCATTTTCCCACCCATTTTTGAGACGAAAGCAAAATTGCAGCTTGCCACGGCGGGAGGAGCATGGTATATATAAGGAGTCCGTAAATTCCATCTATTACCATGAAAGTAACAGCACTCAACAAGAAGAAAGGCTTCACCCTTATCGAGCTTATGGTGGTGATTGGCATTCTTGCCGCTCTGGCATCCATCGGTTATGGTCCCATTCTTGACCACATGAATGACGGTGACCGCCAGAAAGCCAGCTCCAACCTGAACTCCCTGCACAAGGTGCTCCAGGGCTTTAAGTCCGACAACGGCAGCTACCCCTGCGACAGCACCGCTGAGCGCCTGCAGGAGGAGAAGCCCGACCTGAACTTCGGTGCCCTGACCGGCGACACCTCCAACGCCTACTTCCGCCAGGTGTACTACAGCCCCTCCAACGTGTCCGAGAAGCCCTTCTTCGCCAAGGTAAGCTGCAATGGTCTTGCAGTGGCTACCGAAGGTGATGAAAAGCTGGCCAACGGTGCCGCCCTTACCCGCGGTGAGAACGCCATGGCCTATGTGATGCACAAGAACTCCGAAGACCCGAACATGAAGGACGGCGTGACCAAGTCCAATGCACCGCTGGCTCTCTGCGGCATCTACCCCTCCACCACTCCCTATGTGGGTGACACAGTGGCATTCGATGGTTCCTCCTTCCGCGGCCATGCATTCCTGCTTTCCTGCGATGGTTCCGTAAAGGATCTTGAGCGTGATCTGGAGGAAGACGAGAGCTCTGATGGCGACAAGTACATCCTGCCCAGCGGCAAGAGCCTCTTCCCCGAGACCAAGAAGGGCCGCTCCACGGCTGATGGCTACCTCATCCTCAGCCCTGAGAAGTAATCTCCGGCTCTCGTAAAATCATTTGAAAAACAGCCCGCGTTCCAGCAAGGAACGCGGGCTGAGTTTTTATAGTATTATCTATCGTGTTCTAGAAAACGCAGCGGCCCCGCCTCAAATCTCGCCGCAGCCGCAGAGTTCGGCAATGCGGCAGATGACCTCCTCAATCACATTGGCCGGGCAGGAGGCACCAGCCGTCACGCCGATCTGGAGTTCGCGCTCCGGGTGTTTGAACCAGGGGGGAAGCGGGCGCACCACTTCCTTTTTCTGCTCCAGGTCAAAACAACGGATGCGCTGCGGGCGCAGCAGGCAATCCGCCGAGGAAACGAAGAAAGTGGGTACTTTTCCGGAGGCAATGTGAGCCAGGTGCGTGGTGTTGGAGCTGTTGTACCCGCCGATGATGAACATGGCATCCAGAGGTTTTTCCAGCAAGGCAAAAAGCGCATTCTGGCGGTCCTGGGTAGCACCGCAGATGGTATCAAACATGTGGAAGCGGGCATCATCGCCATCGCGCTCCACCACAGCCGCCCGCAGGATTTCCTGAATCTCTGCCGTTTCAGACTTCAGCATGGTGGTCTGGTTTGCCAGGCCGATTTCGGAGAGGTGCACGTCCGGGTCAAAGCCGGGGGAATAACTGCCGGTGAAATGCTGCATGAACGCAGCCTTATCACCGCGGCCGTTCATGTAACCGGCCACCAGGCGGGCATCCGCCGCGTTGAAAACGACAAGAAAGTTCCCCTTACCATCCGTCCCTTGCGATTGGGAAGCCGTGGCCATGCTTTCCTCATGCCGGGCCTTGCCATGAATGATACTGGTTACCCCGGCGGCTGCATAGGTGCGGACACGCTGCCACACCTTGATGACATTGCCGCAAGTGCTGTCCACCAGGGTCACGCCGCGTGCATCGAGCCGGCGGCGCAGCTCCACCGGCACCCCGAACGCCGGCATAATCACCACATCATCCGCCGTAAGGGCATCATAGGCAGGGTCATCCATCTTCCACGGCAGATGCAGCAGACCCAGGGCATCGAGCTGGGCGTTCACATCCGGATTGTGGATAATCTCACCAATGAGCCAGATGCGGCGGTCCTTGAACAAACGGCAGGCAGCATAGGCAATCTCAATGGCGCGTTTCACGCCATCGCAGAAGCCGAAGGACTCCGCCAGGAACAGGCGCACCCCGGGCAGCTCCAGCTCATTTCCCTGCTCGCGGATACAATCCACCAGCGGACTCTGGAAGCGGGAGAGGTCCACCGCCACCTGTGCCATCACCTCAGGCCGGCGCACATTCACCGGCCTGTTCACTTTTTCGGTTGCCATAAAATCAGTGCGGGATATTCAATGCCTCATAGGCCAGAATCTGGCATCCCTTCAGGTCCATCTTGCCGGTAGGCAGCGCAGGAATGGCTTCCACGGGGATAATCTCGCGGGGGCACCAGAGGCGCGGAAGCCCTTGTGCCACCAGATGATTCTTGATTTCCTCCAACGCCTGATTCAGCTGCCCCTGATGCACCGCAGAAAGCAGCACCAGGGCCTCGCCCTTGGCGGCATCAGGCACTCCCATGACCGCCACGGCGCGGCCAGTGAAGCCCTCAGGAATTTCCACATAAGCCTCAATGGCATTCTCCACCACCTCATGCGGCACCATTTCGCCACCGACTTTGGAGAAACGGGAACGGCGCCCCCCCAGGGACAAGAAGCCGTTGAGGTCCACATGACCCAGGTCGCCGGTCTTGAACCAGCCATCGCGGAAGATTTCGGCATTGAGGTCCTCGCGGCCGATATAGCCGCTGAACACATTGGGGCCCTTGAACCAGATCATGCCTTGCTCCGAAATGGGCAGCTGCACGTTATCATCATCCGGGTCGGTAATGCGCACCGCCAGGCCAGGCACGAGCTGGCCGATGGTGCCGGCTTTTTCACCCGGCACATAGTAGGGCTGTTCAGCCGTGGGGACAATCTTATCAAGGTTCACGCCGCAGAGCGGGGTCGTCTCTGTGAGGCCGTAGCCCTCCAGCAGCTGCACGCCGCATTTCTCGAAGAATTCATCTGCCAGTGCCTTCTGCAATTTTTCCGCTCCCACCACGAAATATTTCACGCTCTTGTAGGTATCCTTGTGGGCGCGGCGCAGCATGCTGCGGGCAAAGGTGGGCGTGGACAACACAATAACACACTTGTGTTTCTCAATCAGCTCGTTGAGATTCTTGGCCTCAAGCGGAGAGGGATAAGTAACCATGCTGAAGCCATACAGCAGCGGCATGATAGTCGTGAACGAGAGGCCGAGACTGTGGAAAATAGGCAAGCTGCAGAGAATGGGGCTTCCCTCCGGCACCCAGGCCTTGCTGAGCAGCTGCGCCGTGTTGGCAAGAATCATCTTGTGGCTCAAAGGCACACCCTTGGGCTCTCCCGATGACCCGGAAGTGAACAGCAACGCCGCCTCATCATCGCCGCAATGGGCATCCAGGTCGAAGGTGCGGGCAATGACAGATACCGGGGCAAATTTGGCAAATGCCACCCAGCTGGCAATCTTGGCCATGCCAAGCGCCTTGAGGGTCTTGTCCAGATGAATGATGGACTCACCCTTGGGCCAGGGGAACTGCGGCAGCTTGCTCATGAAGGCCCGGGCAGTCACAAAATGCTTGAGCCCGCTCTGCCGCACAATGCTTTCGAAGGCGGCCTCCGATGAGGTATAGTTGATATTGACCGGCACGATTCCTGCCAGCAAACAGGCAATATTGGCAATAACACCGCCCTTGCCCGGCGGCAGAATGATGCCCAGACGAGGCTCCGCCACGTTCTTTTTAAACCAGCGGGAAAGCGCCATGGCCACACCCAGCATTTTTCCATATGGCAGGCTGGTACCATCCATGCCGTCTATCAGAGGCACATCTGCATTCTTCATGATACACTCCACCAGGACGCGCGGAAGCGATTTCTGGAAAGCGGGGTTCTCGTTGTAACGCGTGTAGCAGGCTTCCATCCATACCTCCAGCAGGCGCTCGCCCATCTGCGGGCCTGGCTGGAGTTTCGGCAGGAAATCCACCGTCACCCAGTCGTAATCCTGTCCGGACGTAAAGGCGCGGCGCACATGGTTGCGGAAGCCGCCCACAAAGATGGGCACCGGGGCAATGTGAAGTGCGCCCAGCTGCATCATGAAGGGCATGGGCACATCGGAAACCGTGCCGATGATGCTATGCGGACGACCGGGAAGATAGATAACATCCAGGCCCTCCTGGATATAAGACATGAGCTTCTCACGCAGGGTGCGGCTGTCACTTTTGCGGAAATTGAAGGTAAGGACTTTGCAACCGCTGTTATTGACGACTTTCATGACCGCCTCGGAGGGGTAAAGCACCTCCTCAATCATAAAGGCGACACTGTCGGCCCCGCCCATAGTCTTGAGAATCGCAGCGAGCACCACCTCATCCACTCGGTTGAGGATATAGAATGACGGCTGGGAGGGGCGGGATTCGGCCCCGTAGATTCGAGTTGTTGCCATGTAGCCATTATACAGCAACACCTATCTTTGTCAATAAATCAATGGCTTACTTTCATGGCAGGCCGCTATTTTTCTTCCGCAGAAGGAGCATCCTGCGGCAGCATGCTGCGCATCCACCGGCCGGCCTCGGGAGACTCCTGCTCAATGGCAACCACCATATCATCCAGCCATGGCTGCATGCAGAGGGAAGTCACATTGAAGCACCCGAAGATGACCGCCACGGCCACAAACATACGCAGGGGAGCCAGCGGCCTGAACATGAGCGGAAGCGTGCTGCAGCGGGCATCCCACATGGTGATACCGCGGGAACGCAGGGTCCACCATGAATACCCCATCATGAACAAAGGCAGAAGAGAGACCATCATGCCCACCCCGCCGATGAAGACCAGGCAGGAGCGGGAGAGCGAACGACCGAAGGTCATGCTCCCCTCCCCCACGCAGCGCACGTGAATCCCCAGCAAAGCCTTGCCGGGAGTCGTCCCCAGGTAACTGAGCAGGCCGGCCTCCAGCAGCACAAAGCCCATCCACACCAGCGGGCTGGAAGGCAGCAGCATGGAAGTGAACGGAATCTGCCGCGCATAAACAACCCCGAAAACCAGGGCCATGTAGAGCGCCATATCCACAAAACGAGCCAGCAGGCGCGCCGCAGGCGACGGGAGGTACACCTTCACCGCGTTTTCCGGAACACCCACGGGGCGGGGCTCCGCCTCCGGTCCCTCCGCCGGCACAGGGGGCAACCCGGGCTCCGGCTCCTCCGCAACAGGCTCCTCCCTTTCCTGCAGGAAATCGGCAAGGGCCGGCAGCTCACGCAGAGGCATCCACCGCTCACACCCGGCATGCCAGCCACGGGTATCCGGGGAGAGCTCCCCCATCTGCACCAGGGAGAGCACATCCGGCACCGTGGCGGGGCCGCATTTCTTCTTGTCGGCTATCCAGTATATATCCATGGGGGGAAAACTATCAGTTGGAGCGAAGTGCCTTGGCCGGATCCTGCCGGGAAACAATGAAGGCGGGGATGATGGCCGCAATGGTCACCATAATGAACGCCTGCAGAGCCTGGGCTGCAAAAGTGGCCGGGTCATACACCGCCGGCAGGGTAATGCCGTGCGCCTGCATGGGGAACGGATCCATACCGATTTCTGCCAGTGCGGCCTGAATCTCCAGACGGTAGTAGAGCACCAGGAGAGCCAGAATCACACCAAGGATGGCACCCGTGAAGCCGATAATAACCCCTTGCCAGGCAAAGATACCCATAATCTTTCCAGGGGTGGCCCCCAGCGCCTGGAGCACGGCAATCTCCCGCTTGCGCTGCATGGACATGGTGAACATCACTGCCATGATGCAGAAACTGGCGATAAGCGAAATAATGGAAAGCACAAAACTCATCATCACTCTCTCATTGGCAATGAGCTTGTACCATTGCTCGAAACTGCGGGTCCAAGGGGCAATAAACCAGTCAAGCCCGGTGGGGTAGAGGCTCTCCGGAGCCTCAAGCTGCGGCAACATCTTCATCATATCTGCCTCAGTGGTACCCGGGTTATTGGCATCGCGCACACGCACGCACAACCCCTGCACCTGGCTGGTACCGCCCACGGAAAGCCCCAGCACATCCTGCGCAATCTGCAGCGGCACATAGACATTCGGCCCGGGCATATTTTCGGGAGTCTGGTAGATACCGACCACGCGCAAGTCCATGGGCATCACCATTTCGTTGATGCTCTTCACAGCCTTGCCGTCCTCTTTATCGCGGTCAAGGGCGGCGAGGGTAGCCGCGCAATCCTGCCATTCCTTCACCTGTTCCGCAGTGAAGGGTTCGCCGTTGCGGTGACTCTGGGCAAGGTTGTAGAAGGTAGCGCAGGCATCTTTCTCACTCTGGCGGAGCTTATTACCAGGGAACTGCAGAATGTGGTTCACCACTGACTCAAGCCGGGCATCCTCCGCCACCGTGCCGTTCTCTCCAGTGGCGGCGCCATCGAACACAGTAGCCACCGCCTCCATGAACGCCTTATTCTCATGCGTCTGCAACGGGTTCTGAATCATGGCATAGATATCTGCCACTTCATCCAGGCTCCCCACAGGGGTAAGGTGCAGGCTGTCTCCCACACCCAGGTGCAAGGCACTGGCCGTAACGGCGGAAATGACGCATTCCTGGTCAAGCCCTTCGCCAAAATCAAAGGTACCGGCGCGCAGCATCTGCTGCAAGGGGGCAATCTGCTGCTCGTTATGAGGTTCAATAGCGGTGAACTGCACCGTCATGCGCCCGGCATTGCTCTGGGCAAAGGCATCACCCTCCAGCTGAGGATACACACTCACCACCTCCGGCAGAGTGCGTATCTTATCCATCAGTTCGCTCCAGTCCACCAGCTCATCAGTCAGGCTGATGCGCTGCAAACCATCCGTCTGAGCCACCACGTAGTGCGGAGCAAAGGCCAGCACACGGCTTTCCATCTCCCGCTGCAAGCCTTCCATCACCGAAAGGACGACAATCAGCACCATCACCCCCAACGCCACGCCACACAGGCAGATAGAAGTGATAATGGAAAACATGGAACGCAGCGGGTTGAGGTACCTCACCGCCAGCATCAGGCTCAGATTACGTCGCAACAGTTTCATGCAGGTGGCTGAGTATCACACATTGCAGCGACGGAAGCAAGCCCGAATGCTGCCATGCGGAGTCTGTGTCATATTTTTGACGCATTATCATCTTGCACCGTCTACAAAACATGATACAATCACAACAAATGGACGAGAAACTCATCATCATCGGCACCGGCCCGGCCGGATACACAGCAGCTATCTACGCCGCCCGCGCAGACCTGCACCCGCTGGTCTTCACCGGCGGGCAGATTGGCGGGCAGCTCACTACCACCACGGAAGTGGAAAATTTCCCCGGATTCCCAGAGGGCATCATGGGGCCTGAGCTCATGTTCAACATGAGCCAGCAGGCGGAAAAACACGGCGCCCGCTTCGCTTATGAAGAGGTGCTCTCCATCACCCAGGAAGCCTGCACCGGGCTCTTCACCGTGACCACCTCGGGCGGTGCCTACAAGGCAGAAGCCGTCATCATCGCCACAGGAGCCAAGGCCCGCTACCTCGGGCTGGAGGGTGAAAGCGAGCTTATCGGCCACGGTCTGACCGCCTGCGCCACTTGCGACGGCGCCTTCTACCGCGATGTACCCGTATGCGTAGTAGGCGGCGGCGACAGTGCGTGCGAGGAAGCGAACTTCCTGACCCGCTTCGCCAGCAAGGTATACCTCATCCACCGCCGCGACCAGCTGCGCGCCAGCAAGGCCATGCAGCAGCGCACCCTGGAAAACCCGAAGGTGGAGCCGGTATGGAACAGCACCATCTCCGCCTACCACACCGATGACAAGGGCGAGCTCTCCGGCATCACACTCAAAAACACCCAGGATGGCAGCGAAAGCGAACTGGAAGTCAAATGCGTGTTCATGGCCATCGGCCACACCCCGGTGAGCAACTTCGCCGGCGACCTCGTGGAACGCGATGCCGCGGGCTTCGTGGTAACCAGCGGTGCCGGCACTGCCACCAGGACCCCCGGGCTCTTTGCCGCAGGCGATGTCGCAGACCCCACCTACCGCCAGGCTATCTCCGCCGCCGGCATGGGTTGCCGCGCCGCCATGGATGCCGAACGCTACCTACTTACGAGAGAATAAAACCATGAAAAGACACCTTCTCCCCCTGGCGGCCCTGCTGACCGCCTGCACCACCACAGATGACCAAGTGGCACACGCCACCTTCCTGTTCAATGCAGGACGCGAAGCCGAAGCCGCTGAGATATACCACCAGGCTGCTCAGGAAGGCAACCCGGAAGCGCAGCTTCTGCTGGCCAAATGCTACGATTTCGGCAAAGGCGTACCGCAGAACCTCACAGAAGCCGTCCGCTGGTACACGATGGCCGCCGAAGCCGGCAACACCAACGCACAGGACAATTTAGGCACCTGCTACGTTTCCGGCTCCGGGGTCGAGAAAGACCTGGACAAAGCCTTCCACTGGTATAGCCGGGCAGCCGAAGCGGGCAGCCCCTCGGCCATGAACAACGTGGGGCTGTGTTACCGCAATGGAGAAGGCGTGGAAAAGGATGACACCAAGGCCGCTATCTGTTTCCAACGGTCAGCCTTACTTGGGAATGCTGATGCGCAGTACAACCTGGGCCGCTGTTTCTACCACGGGCTCGGCGTGCCCCGGGATACGGAACAAGCCCGGACCTGGGTAAGCAAAGCCGCCTCCAGAGGGCACAAGAACGCCCAGTTATTCATGGCAGATAACCAGTGGACAATGCCACAATAACTGATTTTTAGCTTTTACAGCACAGCCGCGCGGGTGTATAATCCCCCCCATGCAGCAACCTGAAAGCAATGCCTCTTCCACACCGTGGGGTTCCTTCTGGAGCCTCACGGTGATTCAGTCCATGAACGCCCTGAATGAGAAAGGGGTGCAATTCCTGCTCATCGGCCTGGGCATCTGGATGGCCATGGAGCTGCAGTACTCACTCTCCGTGCTCATCGTGCTGCCCTTTGTCCTATTCTCCCCGCTGGGTGGTTGGCTGGCAGACCGCTGGTGCAAAACCCGGCTGCTGCAAGCCATGGTGCTGCTGCAAGTGGCAGTACTGGCCGGCATGACCCTGGGCTTGTGGCTGGAAAGCCTGCCTCTGGCCGTGTTCAGCTTCGGCATTTTCTGCATACAGGCCATGTTTTTCAGCCCCGCTAAAAAAGGACTGGTCAAAGACATCGTCGGCTCCGAAAACATCGGCTTTGCCAGTGGTGTGATGGAGATTTCCACCATGCTGGCCCTGCTGGTGGGGCAGATTGGGGCCCTGTACCTCATCTACACCCTGCTCAAGCTCTGGGGGCCGGATTCCGGCTGGCAGGCTGCCGCCCTGCCCTGCGCCTGTTGCACCGTGGGGGCAGTGGTTGTATTCATCATGAGCCTGTTCATGCCGCGGTACCCGGCGCAAAGCTCCCGCCCCTTCTCCTGGAACCTGCTGTGGTGCCACTTCTCCCAGCTCCGCATGCTCTGGAACAACAAGGTGCTGCGCAACAGTGAAATCGGCATCGGTTACTTCTGGTTTCTCGCCAGCGTCATGATGCTCATCGTACTGCAGATGGCAGCCGAAGCGCACCCTGTTGCCAGCAAGGCGGATTTTCTGCAGGTGCTTAGTCAGCAAAAAGATTCCGCCCTGCTCTTTGCGTGGTTGAGTGGAGGTTCCATCACCGGCGGGCTCTGTGCCTCCATCATCTGCGCCAGAAAAATCCGCACCTGGGTAGCCTCCGCCGGCGGACTGGGCATGACCCTGGGCTGCATTGCCCTTTCCTTCCTGCCCTATGGCACACCGGGATTCTTTGCAGCACTCTCCTTCACCGGATTCACCGCGGCCGGCTACCTGGTACCGCTCAATGCCCTGCTGCAGGATCGGGCTGATAACGATAAACGGGGCGATGTAATAGCCGCCGGCAACCTGGTGGACTGTTTCCTGGGCATGCTGGCCGTTGGCATCCAGGGGGCCATGAATGTGGCAGGCATCACCCCGCAGGCTCAATGTGCCACCCTGGCTGCGTGCAGCGCACTGGTTGCCATTTTCATCCACCGCCACACGAAAGCGTGATTCCTGCTTGTCAGGCCATAACTCATGTGATAGCATAAGCGCCGTATGAGGATTCTCCGCCTGCTCCCCGTTATACTTCTCGCCTTGCAGAGTTGCAGTCTGCATGAGCGGATTGACAAGGTATCCTCCGAGATTGAGGCCCAATACCAGGAGCTGGAATCCTGGGATCAGCTCCCCGTCCGCACCATCTCCTGGAATCAGGCCCTGTCCATGATGAAGCGGAACAACACCGCCTACCTCCAAGTCAAAAACACCATTACCAAAGCAGAGCGCAACGAGCTGAGCGTCTACACGGACCTTATCCCCGGCATCTCCTACTACAGTTACTTCACCAAATCCATCGGGGACCTGACCAGCAAGCTCAACAGCGATGACCTCTCGCACAACGTCAACGTCACCTTCACCCTGCCTTCTCTCACTCATGTCCCCTACCGGGTATATGCCTCGAAAGCCGCTACTTTCGCTGCCATCAAAGCGCTGGAAGGCAAAGAGCGAGAACTCATCTCAAAACTATACACCCAGCAACGCAAGCAAAGTCTGAACGCCCGCAAACGCGAGCTCGATGCCCAGAAACAAGAGCAGAAAGAGGCATACCACCCAGCGGAAAGCAACACCGAAATCAATGACTGGATGGAACTGGCAACCCTGCTGGGGGATTACTCTGCCCGGTGGCGCATCCTGCCAGCCTCTGTACCCCGGTTCAACTGGTCACACTACCGCAAGCTCACCGGCAAACTTGACCAGCTGATAGTCTGCAAGCTGGCGCTCGAACTGGAACAAGCCCGCATGGCCCAGTACAGTGTAGCCATCACCTATCTGCCGACTATCAATCTGAATCTGTACAGCCCCTCCCTCTTCTCATCTACCGGCGGTACCTATTCGGGAACCTTCCTGGACACAGATGATACCAAGCTCAACATGAGTCTCAACTATTCCCTGGACACAAGGCTGCGCACCTGGAACACCTACCGCGACAGCAAGGAAGCCTACGAACTCCGCCAGCGTGAAACCACCGCCAAGCTGGTGGAACTCAAGCAGAAGCTCAACACCCTCCGCACCAGCATGGACGAATACTACGCCTGGCGCGGATTCATGAGCAAACGGCTTGATTACCTGAGCACCGCCCCCGCTGCCAATGCGCAGGAGTTCCTGGAAAATGAAAACACCCGCCATTCCATGAAACAGGAACTGCTCAACCAGGAAAGCGCAGCCATTGAATCAGAAGCAGCACTCATCCTGCAATACGGGCTCCGGTGAAACAGAAATCAACCGCGCGCCGCGCGGGTACACACCGGCAGAAGCGCCTGCAATTCCCCCACCCCATAGCACTGGTGCATGCGCAGGCGCTGCAATTCAGCCCGCAGTTCACCACGGAGCCGGCGCATGCGCTCCATCGGCACCTGCTCCGACTCCACCTGCTGAGGAGACAATCCCGCCTGCAGAGATTCTGCCCTCGCGGCCCGGGTCTCCACGCGTTCGAGCACTGGACGCAATTCTGAGATGCCGGCACCGGCTGCTTCTGAACTCTGAATCCGGCGCAGCACAAACAGCATATCATCAATAGAATCACACCACTCGGTGTATGACCGCACCAGGGGCGATTCCTGAGTGCGACTCACCGCGCCCGCCTCAGGCGAACTCATCTTGTAGTACTGAAAAAGGGATATCAACTCCTCGGCACCATAGGCATTCACCTCAATCAGAAGCTGCACCACCTGCATGTACCCCTGGGTGATATGCGTCAGGTCACGCATCATCTGCTCCACTGCGCGAGCCTCCTCACCGGAAGCCAGCGGAAGCCGCCCCAGCTCCTCCATACTCTGCCGCAGATACTCCATGCGCGTGCGCAACTCACCAGCTGCCGCCACACCGCTCTCCCGGTCACTCACCGTGCGCAGAACGCGATCCACTTCGCGGGACTCCGCCACCAGTTTCCGGCATACCTCTGAAGCAGGCGCTGCCGCTACTGCCCCCATCATCACCTGAGGCAGTACACACAACAGGCACACACCCAATATGTGAGTCTGACTTCTCATCCATGCCCATTGTACAGCATAATCCCCCCTCTGTCAAGGGGGCATTCAGAAAAGCAGCACGCTGGGCATATGTGTCCCAAAGATTTGGGACACGCGTGCACGCTGGGCAGCGATGGAAGCGGCAAGCTACCCATTCCGCCCAATGGAGGAGCATCTGATAAGGTTTCAGACAGCAAACACCGCTGGTACTCACATGCTACCGCGGCTGAGAATCTGGGTAAGCTCCACCTGGAAAGCCTGCAATTCCTCCGGGGTGGGCTGCCCCTGCAGGTCATTCCACGCAAAGCGGCCAAGCTGGTCAATCTGCCATCCGCCGCGCGTACCGGAGGGGAACTGAACCTTGCCGGAAATCAGCGTGCCAGGCAGCGTAAGCTCATCGAGTGTAACCGCCAGCTTGCCATCGGTGGCAGGCTGTGGCTCCGCCTCTGCGGGCGCAGCTTCCGGCTGTTTCTCCGGAGCCGGGGCGGCTGCGGCGGCTATCTCAATCCCGTGGTCAAGCAGCAGGAAACGAACGTCCATATACGTCATGTGTACCCCGCACTCTGCCGCCAGGCGTTTCTGAATGCCGTTCAAGTCCACACCTTCGCCAGCCCACTGGCGCACCATTTCAAGCTGCTCCGCTGTTACTGTGCTCATATCCTTCATCTTACCCTCTCCCTTCTCCATTGCAAGAGACAAGCGTGACTTACTCGCAAAAAAACGCACCAAAGTTCGCCAAAACTAACACATTTGCACGCGCGCAATTATGGCTCTACGGCGACTTTAGGCTTGCACTTTACAAGGGAAAGGTGTTTAATATCTACGCGTAACTGTGGCCGCAGGTGGCCCCGTATTCCCAGGTTATGAACACGACAAAATTTATACAAGTGCCTGATGTAGCGAGCGCTGCGATGGATTATCTGAAGAATGATGCAGATGACCGCGGTGAGCTGGTAACCCTGAATGTAGGCCCGTCTCACCCTGCGACGCACGGTGTGCTGCGTCTGAAGCTGGTGATTGACGGTGAGGAGATTGTATCCTGCGACCCGGTGATTGGGTATCTGCACCGCGGCATGGAGAAGATTGCAGAGAACTGCCACTACAATCAGTTTGTGACGTACACGGACCGCATGGACTACCTTGCGCCGATGAGCAACAACATCGCCTACGCCTGCGCCGTGGAAAAGCTGCTGGGCTGGGAGCTGCCGGAGCGCGGCCAGGCCATCCGCGTGCTGTGCTGCGAGCTTTCGCGCATTTCCTCCTGCTTCCTGGGCACGGGCGTATACGCCATGGACACCGGTGCCATGACCGCCTTCCTGTATGCCTTCGAGGAAAAGGAACGCGTACACAACCTGTACGAACAGATTTGCGGCGCCCGCTTCACCTCCAGCTACACGCGCATCGGCGGCATGACCCGCGACCTGCCGAAGGGCATCGAGAAGCAGATTCTCGCCTTCTGCGACAGCGCCCTGCGCACCGTGGACGAGATGGAGAAGCTGCTGCTGCACAACAAGATTTTCATTGACCGCCTGGTGGGTGTGGGCGTCATCACCAAGGAAATGGCCCTGCAGAACGGCATGACCGGCAACAACCTGCGCGCCAGCGGCGTGTGCCGCGACCTGCGCAAGACCAACCCCTACCTGGGTTACGAGAAATACGAATTCGACGTGCCGGTGGCGGAGGAAGGCGACTGCTACGCCCGCTTCCAGGTGCGCATGGAAGAAATCCGCCAGTCGGTACGCATCATCCGCCAGGTGATTGCCACCATGCCGGGCGGCCCCATCTGGGTGCAGCTGGACAAGGGCATCCTGCCGAAGAAGGCCGATGCCCTGCAGGGCATGGAGGAACTCATCCGCCAATTCATGGTGACCACGGAGTGCGTGAACGCCCCGGCCGGCCAGGTGTACTTTGCCGCCGAGAACCCGAAGGGCGAGCTGGGCTTCTTCCTGGATTCGCAGGGTGGCGGCATAGCCAACCGCCTGAAGATGCGCAGTCCCTCCTACTGCACCCTTTCCATACTGCCGGAGCTGCTGCCGGGTCACCTGGTGAGCGACATAGGCGCCATTCTGGGTTCCTTCGACTTCGTGCAGGGCGAATGCGACCGCTAAACCTTTAACCTCTCTGACAACGAAACCATTTACCATGTCCGATACTCCCAACGCGATTGATGCCATTACGGCAGCCAAGCCGTCCCCCGGCGAGCAGCATTTTCCGAAGTTCAAGGTGACTCCTTCCCTGGTGAAGGAAGCCAAGGAACTCGTGGCCCAGTACCCGGAGGGCAAGGAACAGTCCGCCGTGCTGCCCATCATCCACCTGGTGCAGGAAAAGTTCGGCTTCATCTGCGCCGATGCCATGCCCTGGATTGCTGAAATGTGCAAGAGCACGCCCATCCACGTGGCCGGCATTGTGACCTTCTACCCCGGCATCCACACCATGTGCCCGGGCAAGTACCACTTCCGCGTGTGCCGCACCATTGCCTGCTCCCTCTCCGGTGGCGAGGAGCTCATTCCCTACATCTGCGAAAAGATTGGCGTGAACCCTGCCGATATGAGCGACGAGGAGCCCATGCTGGTGAGCGCCGATGGTCTGTTCAGCGTGGAGCCGGTGGAATGCCTGGCCAACTGCGGTTTCGGCCCGAACGTGATGGTGAACGATGTTCTCTACTCCCAGGTGACCACGAAGAAGATTGACGAGATTATCGCCAAGTACCAGCCTAAGAAGTAACCCCCTTTAGCGAACCATGAGCGAAATCATCTACAAACCCGGCAAGGAACCGCACCCGCGCGAAACCCGCCGCATTTTCCGCAACATCGACCGCAAGGGCTATGATCCCTCCATCAAGTGCTTCATCAAGGATGGTGGCTACGAGACCCTGAAGAAAGCCATGGAAATGGAGCCCGCCGCCGTCACCGAGGAGGTGAAGAAGAGCGGGCTGCGCGGCCGCGGCGGCGCCGGTTTCCCCACCGGTGTGAAGTGGACCTTCATCCCCAAGGGCAACACCAAGCCCGTTTACGTGGTCTGCAACTGCGACGAATCCGAACCCGGCACCTTCAAGGACCGCTTTGTGGTGCACCAGGACCCGCACCAGCTCATCGAAGGCATGATTATTGCCTGCTACGCCGTGCAGGCGCACTACGGTGTTATCTACATGCGCGAGGAGTTCCCGGAGGCTGCCAAGATTATGCAGAAGGCTCTGAAGGAAGCTGAGGAAGCCGGGTTCCTGGGCGAGAACATCCTGGGCAAGGGCTTCGACCTCAAGATTATCCTGCACCGCGGCGCCGGCGCCTACATCTGCGGTGAGGAAACCGGCCTCATCAACTCCATTGAAGGTCTGCGCCCGTATCCGCGCATCAAGCCGCCCTTCTTCCCGGCCGCCATCGGTCTGTATGGCTGCCCCACCATCGTGAACAACGTGGAATCCCTCTGCCAGGTGCGCCAGGTGCTCATGCGCGGCGGCGAGGCCTATGCCGCCGAGGGTGCCCAGCGCTCCCCCGGTACGCGCATCATCGGCGTATCCGGCGATGTGAAGCGCCCGGGCTACTACGAAATCATCTCCGGTTCCATGACTTTCGGTGAGCTGCTGTACGATGTGTGCGGCGGGCCGAAGCGCGGCCGCAAGTTCAAGGCCATCATCCCCGGCGGTGCCTCTGCCAAGGTGATGCGCTGCGACGAAGTGCTGAAGGGCCGCAACAGCGATGGCTCCGTGCGCGCCATGAGCATTTTCGACGTGCCGCTGGATCTGGACAGCATCGCCCAGCACGGCTCCATGAGCGGCTCCGGCGGCATCATCGTGATGGATGACAGCCGAAGCATGCCCAAGGTGCTCAACAACATCAACCGTTTCTACGCCTGGGAATCCTGCGGCCAGTGCTCCCCCTGCCGCGAGGGCAACCCCTGGATGCTGAAGCTTTCCACCCGAATCTGCGAGGGCAAGGGCTCTCCGGAAGATGTGGACCTGCTCAAGAGCGTGGCCGACAACATCTGCGGCCGCACGGTCTGCGCCTTCGGCGAAGCCTGCTCCTGGCCCACCCAGGCATTTACCACCAAGTTCCGTGAGGAGTTCCTGGCGCTCACCAAGCCCATCAACGCACTCAAGCCCCACTCCGCCGAGGCCAAGGAGGCCCGCAAGTTCCTGACCCGCGAAGACTAAACCTTTTCTCCTGAACCCATGAGTACACCCCCCGCAATTCTGCCGAAAGACGCCGCCGCTGCCGAAGGCAAGGTGAACGTCCAGATTAACGGCAAATGGTACCGCTTCCCGAAGGGGACGCGCATTGCCGACGCCTGCAACTCCGTAGGCGCGCATGTACCCTGCTTCTGCTACCACCCCAAACTTTCCGTGGCCGGTTCCTGCCGCATGTGCCTTGTGGAGCAAGGCATGCCCCCGCGCCTGGCCCCCGGCACCACCCCGCAGTACGGTGACGACGGCTACCTGCCCATCAGCTGGATGCCGCGTGCCGTGATTGCCTGCGCCAACACCGTGGCGGAGAACATGGGCATCCGCACCACCAGCAAGCTCACCGAGGAAGCCCGCCGCGGCGTGCTGGAATTCCTGCTCTCCAACCACCCGCTGGACTGCCCCATCTGCGACCAGGCCGGTGAATGCAAGCTGCAGGAATACACCACCGACTACGGCAGCGGCACCCACCGCTTCACCGAGGAGAAGACCAAGAAGGGCAAGAACCTCAGCATCGGCCCGCGCGTGAACCTGGACCAGGAGCGCTGCGTGCTCTGCCGCCGCTGCGTGCGCTTCATGAAGGAGATTGCCGGCCAGGACGTGCTTGGCGTGGTGGGCCGCGGCACGCACAACGCCATTGCCTGCTACCCCGGCACCCAGCTGGACAGCAACTACTCCATGAACGTGGTGGATATCTGCCCCGTGGGCGCCATGACCAGCAAGGATTTCCGCTTCAAGATGCGCGTGTGGTTCCTGAAGAGCACACCCACCATCGACGTGAACTGCGGCACCGGCACCAACATCAACATCTGGACCCGCGAGCAGCAGGTCTACCGCATCACCCCGCGCCAGAACGACGCCGTGAACAGCTGCTGGATGCCCGATGACCACCGCCTCAACTACAAGTTCATCAACGCCCCGACCCGCATCACCACCCCGCTGGTGAAGACGGACGCCGGCGCCGGCCAGCGCCCCTCCACCTGGGATGCCACCTTCAACATGGTCGTGGAGCAGCTGCACCGCATGGCTCCCTCTGAAACAGCCCTGATTTGCTCCGCCCGCATGACCAACGAAGAGCTCTACATGGTGCGGGCCCTCTCCAAGCAGCTCGGTATCACCAAGCTCGACATTGTTCCCCGCAAGGGCGCAAGCGACGGCATGCTGGTGAGCGAAGACCGCAACCCGAACACCAACGGTGCCAAGATGATTCTGGGCAAGACCGGTGCCGGGCTGGCCAATATCCGCCGCGGTGTACGCAGCAACTCCATCCGCTTCATGATTGTGCTGGGCGAAGACCTGACCGAGGACGCTGGCTTCACCGCCGAGGACCTCGCCGGGCTGGAATACCTGCTCGTGGTGGATCACAGCGAAACCGCCACCACCAAGGCTGCCGACGTGGTGCTGCCCGGTGTGACCTTCGCTGAGAAGTACGGCACCATGATTAACGTGACCGGCCGCATCCAGCGCCTCAACAAGGCTATCGAACCCGTCGGCGATTCCATGTCCGACTGGGAAATCTGCCGCAACCTCTCCGAGCGCCTGGGCTGCGACTGCGTGCGCGTCATCGCCTGCCCCACCCCCATGTCTGTGCTGGATGAGATGGCTCAGGAGTTTGAACCGCTCGAAGGTATCACCTGGGGCAATATCGGCAACGAGGGCAAGGTCATCATGGAAACGGGTGTCACCATCCCCCTCATCGAACGCGAAAAAGCCAAGAAGTAAACCGCTAACACCCCATACCACAAATGGACGCTATCATCAATTGGTATAACGACCTCATGAGCAACGAAATCTGGTTCTACCTGATTCACACGCTGCTCAAGCTGGTTCTCATGTTTGCCGTTATTCTGGCTTTCGTGGTTCTTTCCGTGTGGATTGAACGCCGCGTGGCCGGCTGGATTCAGGACCGTCCTGGTCCCAACCGCGCGGGTCTGCCGCTCTTCCTGCTCCAGCGCTGGGGCAGCAAGGAAAAGCAGCCCCTCAAGAACTGGCTTCACTTCTTCGGCATCCCGGAGACGAGCTGGATTGCCCGGCTCTGCACCTGGCTGCGACTGGACCGCGAGATTCCCTGCTGGGGTCTCATCCAGCCCTGTCTGGACGGCGGCAAGCTCTTCCTGAAGCAGGAGACCACCCCCTCCTACGTGCGCAAGTTCTACTTCATCCTGGCGCCGATGCTGGTGCTGGGGCCGCCCATGGTGGCAGCTGCGGTGATTCCCTTCGCCTCCGAAGTGAACACCTGCTACGGCCACATCTCCATGTGCGTAGCCAACCTGGACATCGGCCCGCTGTGGATTTTCGCCATCTCCGGTCTCTCGGTGTACGGTCTGACTCTGGCCGGCTGGTCCTCCAACTCCAAGTTCCCGTTCCTGGGTGGCCTGCGCGCCACCGCCCAGCTCATCTCCTACGAGGTGTCCATGGGTCTTTCCATCATTCCGCTGCTCATGATGTTCGGCACGCTGAACCTGCAGCAGATTGTGCAGTTCCAGGCAGAGAACGGCTGGACCCTGCTCCCCCTCTGGGGCGAGGGTCTGAGCTGGCAGCGCTGGGTCATGATGCTGCCGCTGGGTATCAGCTTCATCATCTTCGTGACCTGCGTCTTTGCTGAGGCCAACCGCACCCCCTTCGATATGGCCGAGTGTGAAACCGACCTGGTGGCTGGTTACCACGCTGAATATTCTTCCATGAAGTTCGCTTCCTTCTTCATGGGCGAATACGCCGCCATGGTCATCGGCTCCGCCGTGGTGGTCACCCTGTTCCTGGGTGGCTGGTCCATCGGCTTCGGGGCAGATGCCGCCCTGGCCGCCTACAGCGACTGGCTGGCAGTGCTCTGCCAGCTGTGCATGTTCATCGTGAAGCTGCTGGCCTTCATCTTCTTCTTCGTGTGGGTGCGCTGGACCCTGCCGCGCTTCCGCTGGGACCAGGTGATGAAGCTCGGCTGGCTCTATTTCCTGGAAATCACCGTGGCCAATATCTTCCTGGCCGCCGCCGTCCTCTATTTCATCAAGTAACCCCCTTTTCCTGTTCCGAATATGTCTTACATCAAGATTAAACGACCCAAGTTCAGTCTGCTGGACAAGGTGTATGTGGTCGAGCTCGTCAAGGGGCTTGTCATCACCATGCGCCACCTGGTGCTCTCCCTGCTCGGCAAGAGCCGCGGCAAAGAGGATTTCAGCACCAAGGGCGTAGGTGTCTGTATGCAGTTCCCGGATGAACGCTGGGATTCCCGCCTGCCGGAGTACTACCGCGGCGCCCCCACCCTGGTGCGCGGCGAAGACGGCCGCGAGCGCTGCGTCTCCTGCCAGCTCTGCGAATTCATCTGCCCGGCTCGCGCCATCACCATCACCCCCGGTGAGGTGGATGCCACCAGCAACTGCCAGAAGCAGGAAAAGGCCCCGGCCAAGTTTGAAATCGACATGCTCCGCTGCATTTACTGCGGTATGTGCCAGGAAGCATGCCCCGAGCAGGCCATCTTCCTCTCCAAGGAATACCTCATCACCCTCACCGACCGCAAGCAGGCCATCCGCGACAAGGAAACCCTGTACCGTCTGGGCGGCACGCGCAAGGGTCTCGTCAACAAGTGGAACCAGTACAAATAAAATACCGTTATGTTTGAAACATCCCTTTGTCAGATTCTGTTCTACGTGCTGGCTGCTCTGGCCGTGCTCTGCGCTGCCGGCGTGGTGGGCTACCGCAACCCGGTGAACTCCGCCATGTGCATGGCGGTGTGCTTTGCCATGGTGGCCGCCATCTTCTTCGGCATGGGTGCCCAGTTCCTGGGCATTGTGCAGCTCATCGTGTATGCCGGCGCCATTCTGGTGCTCTTCCTCTTCGTGGTGATGATGCTCGACATCCACGACGAAGGCCAGAGCCGCGGCAGCTACCTCCACGCCGCAGTCGGCGTGCTTGTGGCAGGCTTCTTCGCCGGGCTCATCATCAAGGTATCCCTCAACCTGCCCGGTGCCATGGATAACACCTGCCCGGCCATCGCCCTGTGTGAAAGCGCCGGCGAACTCCTCATCGGCGATGCCCGCCAGGTGAGCGAAGCCCCGGCCGCCGCCCCGCAATACGGTGGCTGCCTGCCTGAACTGAACGCTGCCGCAGCCGCCCGCATGGAAAACCCGGCCATCTCTGAGGCCGATGCCGCCAAGGCCACCTCTATTTCCGATGTGAAGCTACTGGGCAAGTGCCTGTACACGCATTACAACATTCCGTTCGTCATCCTCGGCTTCGCCCTGCTTTCCGGCACGGTGGGCGCGGTGGCACTCGCCCGCAAGATCCGCAAAGACTAACCCATTTTCCTGAACCATGATTCCGTTAGCACATTACCTGATTCTGTCAGGCATCCTGTTCTCCATCGGTCTGGCCGGGGTGCTCATCCGCAAGAACATCATCGTGGTGTTCATGTGCCTGGAGATGATGCTCACTGCATCCAACGTGGCGCTGGTGGCATTCTCCCGCGCGCAGGGCACCGCCGGTGTCCCGGTGTACGATGCCCAGGTGCTCTCCCTGTTCATCACCGGCATTGCCGCGGCTGAAGTTGCCATCGGCCTTGCCCTTATCGTCGCCATGTTCCGTGCGCGTCGCACGGTGGAAAGCTCGGCCCTCAACTCACTCAAAGACTAAATCACCAGCATGAATATGATTCATAATCTCCCCTGGTTGTTCCTGCTGCTGCCCCTGGTGGTCGCCGCCATTGACTGGGTATGCTTCAGCAAGAGTCCCCGCATGGCCGCCACGCTTTCGCTGCTCTCAGCAGCCGGCACCTTCGCGCTCTGCATCGCCTACCTCACGGGCCTGCAGACCGGCACCCCGGATATCTACACCTGGATGAGCACCTACAGCGGCGAGCTGAGCCTGCACCTCGGGCTGACCATGGATGCCCTGGCCATGCGCATGATGCTGGTGGTCACCGGCATTGGTCTGCTGGTGCATTTCTTCTCCATCGGCTACATGAAGGGTGACTCCTCCAACCTGAGCCGCTACTATGCGGGGCTGAGCATCTTCATGTTCAGCATGAGCACCATCGTTCTGGCTGATAACCTGGCCATGACCTTCATCGGCTGGGAAATGGTGGGCTTCTCCTCCTACCTGCTCATCGGCCACTGGTTCGACAAGTCCAGCGCGGCAGACGCCGCCAAGAAGGCCTTCATCACCAACCGCGTGGGCGACTTCGGCTTCCTGCTGGGTATCCTGCTCACCCTGGGGCTCTTCGGTACCATGAACTTTGCGGACATGGCAGGCAAGGCCGCCGGTATCACCCCGGCTGTGCTCACCGTCACCATCGTGTGCCTCTTCTGCGGCGCCGTGGGTAAATCCGCCCAGTTCCCGCTGCATGTGTGGCTGCCGGACGCCATGGAGGGTCCCACGCCGGTATCCGCGCTCATCCACGCCGCCACCATGGTGGCCGCCGGTGTGTACATGCTGGTGCGCCTTCAGGTGAGCATGGGTGCTGAGGCCTTCACTGAAACCGCCTGCTGCATCATTTCCTGGGTAGGTGCCATCACCGCCGTGCTTGCCGCCATCATGGCCGTGCAGCAGGACGACATCAAGCGCATCCTGGCCTACTCCACCCTTTCCCAGCTGGGCTACATGGTCATGGCCGTAGGTCTGCTGGCCGGTGAAGCCGCCATGTTCCATCTTTACACACACGCCTGGTTCAAGGCCCTGCTCTTCCTGGGAGCCGGCGCCATCATCGTGTGCTGCCACCACGAGCAGGACATCTGGAAGATGGGCGGCCTGCGCAAGCGCATGCCCCTCACCGTGCTCTGCTTTATGATGGGCACCTGCGCCCTCATCGCCATCCCCGGCTTCTCCGGTTTCTTCTCCAAGGAAGCCATCCTGGATGCCGCCCTGGCCAAGAACCCCACCTTCTTCTGGATTGGCGCCGGAGTGGCCGCCCTCACCACCTTCTACATGCTGCGCCTCTGCATCGTAGCCTTCATGGGCCCGGCCCGTGACCACGGAGCCGAGCACGCCAAGGAAGCAGGCTTCACTATGGTGCTGCCGCTGCTGGTGCTGGCCGTCATGGCCATCATCTCCGGCTATGGTTTCCTCGCCAATGACCTGGTGCCCTTCAACGGTTTCCATGCCCACGGTTTTGAGCTGGGGCTGCCCTTCTACGCAAGCATGGGTTCCCTGGCAGTGGGTATCCTGCTGGCTCTGGCCATCTACGGCCTCGGCAGCCGCACCAAGGACCCGCTGGCCGGCAACTTCATCTCCAAGGCTCTCCGCAACCGCCTCTACATCGATGCCCTGTACGACAAGGTGCTCATCGGCGGCCTCCAGCAAGGGTTTGCCCACGTCATTGAATTCCTGGACTGCTTCGCCATCCGCGGGCTCATCTGCCAGGGGCTGGTGTGGCTTACCGTCCGCATCGGCTACCTCTGCAGCTGGATCCAGTGCGGTTCCCTGCGTGCCTACACGCTGATCACCGGCATTGGCCTGGTCATCCTTGTTCTCCTCCTTGCATACCAATTCTAAACGCTTTTCACAACCATGCTTATCTGGCTTATACTTGTACCTGTGATTGCAGCAGCCTGCATTGGTCTGCTCAAGACACCGGGCCGTCTGACAGCCCTTATCAGCGCAGCCATTTCACTCATTCTGGGAGCCTACGCCGTGCTGGCTCCGGCAGAATGCGGTGAGTGCCTGTCCACCTTCTGCGGCACGCCGGTTCAGCTCACGCTGGAACTTCCGCTCAGCCGCATCATGGTGCTGCTGTCCATCCTGGTCACCTTTGCCGCGGTGGTAGGCATGAAAGCCCCCGATGCCAATGCTGAGCGCAGCTGGGCCATCTCTGCCCTGCTCATCAGCACCGGTGCCATCGGTGCCTTCATGTCCGACAACATCATCGCCTTCTACGGTTTCCACGAACTGGCCCTCATCCCGACCTTCATCATGATTGGCTGCTACGGCCGCGGCGACCGCCGCAACACCGCGTGGACGGCCACCATCTACCTGGGCATCGCCTCCATGGTGCTGCTGGCTGGTCTGCTCCTTCTCTGCTCGGAGATGCACGCCTGGAGCTTCAGCGGCATTGCAGCCTCGGTGAAAGCCGGCATCATGCCTGCCTCCACCTGCCTCATCGGCGCCCTGCTGCTGGTAGGGTTCGGCACGCTGGTGTCCCTGTTCCCATTCCACACCTGGGCAGCCCCGGCTTACGCCAGCGCCCCCACCCCCATTGCCATGCTGCATGCGGGTGTGCTCAAGAAGTTCGGTCTGTACGGCCTGTTCACCCTGGCCCTGGCCCTGGGGCCGAAGTGCCAGGAACTCTTCGGTTGCTGGAACAACTGGCTGCTGGTCATGCTGCTGGGCAACGTGCTCTGGGTGGGCTATGTCACCATCTCCCAGACCCGCCTGGACGACATGCTCGGTAACTCCTCCGTGATGCACATGGGCTACATCTTCCTGGCCTTTGCAGCCTTCATCGCCAGCGCCGGCAACAACCAGCTGGCTGTGCAGGGTGCCGCCATGCTCATGCTGGCACATGGTCTCACCATTGCCCTGCTCTTCCTGCTCACCGGCCAGATTGAAGCCCAGACCCGCACGCTGGAGCTCGACTGCATGGGCGGCCTGGGCAGCAAGCTGCCGGCTCTCGGCTTCCTCTTCGGGCTGGCAGGCATGGCCTCAGTGGGGCTGCCCCTGCTGGCCAACTTCGTAGGTGAGTTCACCATCTTCGTCTCCTGCTTTGCCGGCTGGACCCCGGCTCCGGCCTGCGCAGACTGCTGCCTGGGCACGGTGGCCAACTTCTTCGGCGGCCTTGGTCCGGTGCAGCTCACCCTCATCGGCGCGCTGTGGGGCCTGGTCATCAGCGCCATCTACATGCTGCGCGCCTTCCGCAACATCTTCGAGGGTCCGGTGGGGGCCGCTTCCGAGCGCGCCACCAGGCTCACCACCCTCGACATCGTGGCAGCCTGCTTCCTGGCCGCCTTCATCGTCCTCTTCGGCATTGTGCCCCCCACCTGCCTGTAATCAACTGAACACCCCAACATTGAGCAACAAATGAATATCGTATCAACCTACACCTGGTGTCAGTTCACCCCGGCCTTTGCCCTGGTGGGGCTGGCAGCCCTGCTCATCCTGGCCGATGCCCTGCTGCCCCGGCTCCCGAAGCGCATCTACGCCTTCACCGGAGCCATGGGCACCTTTGTGGCAGCCTACTTCCTGGCTACTGGCGAGCAGACCGACATCTTCGGCTTCATCGCCGCCATTGCCACAGGGCTTTCCATCCTGCTGGCATTCGACTACACGAAAATCTGCTGCGAATCCATTGCCGGCTCCGGCAATGAGGAAGGCACGGGCGAGTTCTATGCCCTCCCGCTGGTAGCCTGCGCCGGCATCCTCTGCCTCACCCAGGCACGCGACCTCGTCATGCTCTTCGTGAGCCTGGAGGTCATCACCCTCACCTCCTACGTGCTGGCCGGCTATTTCCGCCGCAACCAGGGTTCCATCGAAGCAGGCATCAAGTATCTGGTGCTGGGCGCCATGAGCACTGGCGTGCTGGTATACGGCACCGCCTGGTACTTTGGCATGGTGGGCTCCTTCAACCTGGGGTCTGATGTCGTCATCGCCGCCATGAAGGGTGGCGTGGCAGGCAGCCCGAGCCTGGCTGTAGGCTTCCTGCTGGCCACCGCTCTGCTGTTTGCCGGTGCCTTCTTCAAGATTGGCGCCGCTCCCATGCACGTGTGGATTCCCGATGTATACCAGGGTGCGCCCACACCCACCACCGCCTTCCTGGCAGTGGCTTCCAAGACCGCCGGCTTTGTGGTACTCTGCAGCCTGGCCCTGCCCTTTGCTCCCTTCGTGGTGCCGGGCAGCATGGTAGGCCAGCTCCTGGTGTGGTGCTTTGCGCTGGTGGCGGCAGCCACCCTGCTCATCGGCAACCTGGGTGCCATGCGCCAGACCAATGTGAAGCGCCTCCTGGGCTACTCCTCCATCGGTCAGGCTGGTTTCATCCTGGTCTTCTTCATTGCCCTGAACGGTCCGGTGGTCTTCATGGTCACCAAGTACCTGCTGGCCTATGCCCTGGCCACCATCGCCGCCTTCTACGCCGTGGCCATGGTGCGCACCCAGCGCGGCAGCGAGGAGATTGCCGCCTTCCGCGGCCTGGGCAAGACCAATCCCCGCACCGCCTTCCTCATCACCGTGTGCTTTGCCTCGCTGGCAGGTGTGCCGCTGACCCTGGGCTTCCTGGTCAAGATGTACTCCTTCGTGGCCATCATCACCGCCATGGAAAGCTGGTGCTGCATCTGGTGGCTGCTGCCCATCATGGTGGTGACCGCCGCCACCGGTTTCTACTACTACTTCAAGATTATCCGCTCCATGTACTGGGAGAAGCCGCAGCCTGGCGATCAGCCCCTGCAGGTGCCGGTGTGCACCGGAGTCGTGCTGAGCATCTGCGTGATTGCCCTCATCTACCTGGGCACCATGCCGCTCCTGCTCCTGGCCTGAGCCTGGTAAAAAGAACATCATCCTCTTCAATCCCCCCGCAGGCCGGAGCCTGCGGGGGATTTTGTTTGCACCGGGTGAACACGTTATCTCCTTGCATCCGCTGGCGTCTGCGATATAATGAAGCCATGGCAAATGTATCCCTGGCCCTGGGGCCCCAATCGTACGAAGTGCATGTCGAAAACGGAGCGCTGGAATCCATCGGGTTCCTCTGCAGCCGCGTGCGGCTGGAAGGCAAAGCCGCCATCATCACCGATTCCAACGTTGGCCCGCTCTATGCCGGGCGCGTGCGCACCAGCCTCGAACAGAGCGGCTACACCACCAGCCTGCATTCCTTCACTGCTGGCGAGGCCAGTAAAAACCTCGGCACCATCGAGGCGCTGGCCAATGAAATGGTGCAGGCCGGGCACGACCGCACCAGCTTCGTGGTAGCCCTGGGCGGCGGTGTCGTGGGCGACATGGCCGGTTTCCTGGCCAGCATCTACTACCGCGGCATCCCCTTCGTGCAGATACCCACCAGCGTCATGGCGCAGGTAGACAGCTCCGTGGGCGGCAAAACCGCCGTCGATATCACCTCCGGCAAGAACCTCATCGGCGCCTTTCACCAGCCGCGGCTGGTGCTCATTGACCCCACCACCCTCACCACACTCTCCCCGCGGCTCATCCGTGAAGGCATGGCAGAAATGGTCAAGCACGCCGCCATCCGCAAGCCCGGCATGCTCCATACCCTGCGCGAACTGGCAGATGAAATCGACCTCGGATTCACCCTGTCCACCATCGACCGCCTGCCCGATATCATCGCCGCCAACATCGCCATCAAAGCCCGCATCGTGGAAGAAGACGAGAAAGAAACCCTCGGCATCCGCGCGTTCCTGAACCTGGGCCACACCATTGGCCACGGCATCGAAGCCGCCCTGCCCTATGGCGAAATGCTGCATGGCGAAGCCGTGAGCCTGGGCCTGCGCGCTGCCCTCTTCCTCTCCCGGCGTCATGCCGGACTCAGCGCCACCGAGGAGCGCGACCTGCTGGAAACCCTCCGCGCGCTGGAGCTCCCCCTCACCCTGCCCGCCGGGGTGGATATCGACCGTGCCCTGGCCCTCACCGCCAGCGACAAGAAATTCCAGAACGGCTCCATCCGCTTCGTCCTGCTCAAGCAACTCGGCCACCCCATTCTCAGCAAAGAAATCACCAGAACCGACCTCGCAGAAGCACTTACAGTGATTAGTGATTAATTTTCACCTCACTATTCACTCCTTCACTATTCACTCCTTCATTAATCACTAATCATTAATCACTCCCCATGACCGATCCCCGCACCACTCAGCTTGCTCAGAACCTCATCCGCCACTCCTGCCGCGTTCAGCCGGGAGAACACGTCCTGCTCGAAATCATCGACGCCCCGGATGAAATCGCCATCGAACTCATCCGCGCCGTGCGCGCTGCCGGCGGCCACCCGCACATCAACCTGCGCCACTCCCGCGTGACCCGCGAAATGTTCGCCGGCGCCACCGATGAGCAATATGCCGCCATCGCCGGTTTTGAACTGGCAGAAATGCAGGGCATGGATGCCTACATCGCCATCCGCGGCGGCAACAACAGCTTCGAAAATTCCTCCGTGCCTGCCGAGAAAATGGCCCTGGCCCAGAAGCATATGCGCCCGGTGCACAACCACCGCGTCTGCAAGACCAAGTGGTGCGTGCTCCGCTGGCCGACCCCCAGCATGGCCCAGGGTGCCGGCATGAGCACTGAAGCCTTCGAGGACTTCTACTTCCGCTGCTGCCTGGCAGACTACGACCAGCTCCGCATCGCCATGGACAAGCTGGCCGAGCGCATGATGCGCACCGACCGCGTCCGCATCATCGGACCCGGCACCGACCTCAGCTTTTCCATCAAGGGCATGCCCGCCATCCCCTGCGCCGGCGAAATGAACATACCGGACGGCGAGGTCTTCACCGCTCCCATCAAGGACAGCGTGAACGGCACCATCCACTACACCGCCCCCACCCTCTTCCAGGGCATCCCCTTCGATGGTATCCGCCTCACCTTCAAGGACGGCAAGATTGTGGAAGCCCACTGCAACGGCAATGAGGATGCCCTCAACAAGATTCTGGACACGGACGACGGCTCCCGCTACATCGGCGAATTTGCCCTGGGGGTGAACCCCTTCATTCTGCAGCCCATGCGCGATATCCTCTTCGATGAGAAGATTGGCGGCTCCTTCCACTTCACCCCCGGCCAGGCTTACGAAAACTGCGACAACGGCAACCGCTCCCAGGTACACTGGGACATGGTCTGCATCCAGCGCGCGGACTACGGCGGCGGCGAAATCTGGTTTGATGACGAGCTCATCCGCAAAGACGGAATCTTTACGGATTCAGAACTTGATATTCTTAATCCGAAAATGAGTGAATAGTGAATAATGAAAAAGTGAATAGTAGTCTATATATGTCGGCGGCATACAACAGAGAGCAACACGAAAACCTGCGCCAACGCACCAAGGAATTCGGTCTTCGGGTCATCCGTATGTGGAAAACACTTCCTCATACAACGCTATCAGAAGTACTGGGAAAGCAACTGCTCCGCTGTGCAACATCCGTAGCGGCAAACTACCGGGCTGCCTGCCTGGCCAAAAGCGGCCCGGACTTCTTTCACAAAATCAAAATATGCCAGGAGGAAGCCGACGAAAGTTGCCTGTGGATTGAATACATCATTGAGGCCGGAATCTTGCCGGAGAGTAAACTCTGCAACCTGCTCGATGAAGCCCAACAACTCACCGCCATCATGACCGCCTCTGCCATCACTGCAAAAAAGCGTATCCAGCAAGAGAAAAACCATCGCCCCCAAAAATAACCATCCCGCCACTATTCAGCCGGCTTCGCGTCTCCCAGGCGCTCGCTTGTTTCCGTCTTCGGCTTCGCCTACGCCGTGACAAGCCGCCGTGCCAGGTTATTCACTATTCACTATTCACTATTCACTATGCGTGATCCCCGTTATACCCAACTGGCTGAGCAGGTCGTCAATTACTCCGTGCGCGTGCAGCCCGGTGAGCATGTGAACCTGCGCATGCAGGACATCCCGGATGCCATGGTCGTGGAACTCATCCGCGCCGTGCGCCGCGCCGGCGGCATACCGCATGTCGATATCACCCACGCAACCGTTTCCAAGGAACTCGCCGCCGGCGCCACCGATGAGCAGTACGAGCTCGACGGCCGCTACCGCCTGCAAAGGGCGGAGGACATGCAGGTGCACATCTGCTTCTACGCCGATTCGAATACCTTTGAAAACGCTGATGTGCCCGGCAAGCGCATGCAGATAGTGAGCCGCCACCTCAAGCCCGCCAGCGATGTGACCTGCAACCGCCGCAAGTGGACGGTGCTGGCCTGGCCCACCCCCAGCATGGCCCAGGCCGCCGGCATGAGCACCGAGGAATTCGAGGACTTCTACTTCCGCTGCTGCCTGGCAGACTATGCCGCCATGAAAGAAGGTATGCTGCACCTCAAATCCCTCATGGAACAGACCGACCGAGTGCGCATCACCGGCCCGGGAACCGACCTGAGCTTCTCCATCAAGGGTATACCCGCCATCCCCTGCTGCGGCGATTGCAACGTACCCGATGGCGAGGTCTACACCGCGCCGGTGAAGGACAGCATCAACGGCACCATCTCCTACAACGCCCCCAGCATCTACCACGGCGTGCCCTTCGATGGCGTGCGCTTCCGTTTCGAAAACGGCAAAATTGTGGAAGCCCACTGCAACGGCAACGAGGATGCCCTCCTCAAGATTCTGGATTCTGATGCAGGAGCCCGCTACATCGGCGAATTTGCCTTAGGCCTCAACCCGCATATCCTCCACCCCATGCGCGATATCCTCTTCGATGAGAAGATTGCCGGCTCCTTCCACCTCACCCCCGGCCAGGCCTATGACGAAGCCCCCAACGGCAACCACTCAGCTGTCCACTGGGACCTCGTCTGCATCCAGCGTCCCGAGTACGGCGGCGGCGAAATCTGGTTCGATGATACCCTCATCCGCAAGGATGGCCGCTTCCTCGACCCGAAGCTCAGCATGTTTAATGACTAATGATTAGTGATTAATGATTAATGATTGATTCAAAACTTCGCAAGTGGATTCTCGCGGCCCTGCTTTTGTTCGGCTCTTATAAGGGAGTGGAACTTTTCGGCAACTGGGGAGCCGCCCAGCTGGAGTGCAACCGCGTGCAGCTCCCCGCTGAAGCCCTCCCTGGCGCGGGGCCTCTGCGCATCGCTCTGCTGGCCGACCTTCACAACAACCGGGAGCACTTTGCAACCTGCATCGACCACATCGCCGCCGCCCACCCCGACCTCATCATCATCGGCGGCGATTTCATCATGGTCGATGAACGCTTCAAGCGCACCCGCTGGGCCGTAGAGGGGCTCCGCAAACTCCGCAGCATCGCCCCAACCTATGCCATCCTCGGCAACCAGGACTACGAAAAGCTGGAGCAGGTGGAGCGGGTCTTTGCCACAGCTGGTGTACCCATCCTCCGCAATCAGGCAATGGACTGGAGCACGCCCACAGGCGGCACGCTGCGCCTCATCGGCCTGGGAGACTGGAATGAGGGCGATGAGGCGCCTGCCGCCTGCATGCGCCCGGACGGCCAGGAGGAGCACCCCGTCCTCCTCCTCTCACACGACCCGGAAAGCCGCTGGCTGCTGCGCCACTACGATTGGGACCTCATGCTCTCCGGCCACACCCATGGCGGCCAGATTGCCAACCCCATCACCGGCGAATGCATCTCCTTCCGCTCCTCCATGCCCGCCGGGCTCTTCCCCTTCGAAGGTGAGCGGCGCGTCTATGTCACCCGCGGCGTAGGCTCCACCTGGGGAATGCGCTTCTTCTGCCCACCCGAGCTGAACATCATCGAAATAGGGGGGCGTTAAGCAACAACTGGGGACTTCTAAAAACTCGAAACTAATCAACAAATTGGAATTTGGCGGGATGTACAAAGGACAAATTACAAAGGACAATTTAGGAGTTCCGCTCGCCTTAGGCTCGCCATTTTAAACAGCTGCGGCAACTAGTCTCGGCGTAGCCCGCAGGGCGAAGACGGAAGCCGCAGGGAACTTTCAAATTGTACTTTGTCCCTTGTACATTGTACTTTCAAACATCAATTTGACGTTCTTCCAAAGCAATATTCTTTAGCTGCCGCAGCAATAATTGCGTCAATAACTATTCACTTTTCTTTTCCGGCAGGCAGGCCTCGATGAGCCGGTAGGTGAGGCCTATGGGCAGGGCGGCCACTCCGGCTGCCACGGTAACTGCGGTGCCGGCAATGCTCAGGGGGGCATCCACCGCCACTGCGGTGAGCGCACCCAGCGGGTAGGCGTAGTATTTGTGCGCATCGGTCCGGGGGTGCATGCGGTGGTTTTTCAGCGTGCGGTCGGCAGTCACGCCGAGGCTGTGGAAGGCTTTCACCGGCAACAATCGGCCGGATTCCGGAAGTTGCTTCAGGTCGCCGCCGGAATCGGCGCGGATTTCGACATGCGTCACATAAGGGGCGCCTTTATCAAGAGCGCTTTGAACCTCGGCGGCGCTTTGTTCTGTGAGCGGCAGGTAGACGGTCTCCATCTTCTCCTCATCTGGGCAGAAGGTGGCCATGCCGGTGCCTCTCAGCATGACCCAGTGGAAGGGGTATCCCGCATAGCACCCGCGCCCCGGGCCGTGGTAAGCCTTGGTGTAAAACCTGCTGCCGGCCTGGTAGAGCTCCGGCTCTGCCGGTTGGAACCAGGCCTCGTCCACCACCTTGGCGCGTTGCCAGGCATATTGGTGCAGCTGGGTGTAGCACCCGCTCAGCCCCATAGCGCACAGGGCGGCGGTAAATAGGTGAATGGTTCTGGAGTTCATGGGAAATCAGCTATCAAATCCTGAATTTTGCCTGCTCAGAAACTCCGGAGCAGCGGTGAGTATGATTTTACCTTGTTCGGTATCGATTTCGTCATTTTCTGATTCCGTCACGATGATAGCCTTGCGCAGCCCTGTTTCTACCATGGCTTCGCACAGAGCACGCAGTTCTCGCTGGCGGGTATCGGGGGTATTCAGATTGGCGCAGACCTGCACCAGTAATTTTTCGTGAGTGTGGGGATGCACGGCAAGGAAATCCACTTCGTGTCCTGCCTGTGTTTTGTAGTAATACACTTCAGCTGTGTTGCGACGCAGGGCCAGGAATACCATATTCTCCAGCAACTGGCCTTGTAATTCGCTGAAAGTACCGCAAAGCGATTTCACCATGGCATGGTCGATACAGTATACTTTACGCATGAGCCGGAAACGCTCGCAGGCAGAGGCTGAACAGGCTGGGATGCAGAACAGGAAATAGGCATCCTCCAGCCAGGCGATGTATTGCTGAATGGTTTCTTTGCTGATACTGATGCCGCTGCTGCGGAAACCGTTGCTGAGTTTGTTGATGGAAAGCTGCGCTCCGATGCTGCCCAGCATGCGGCGGGCCAGTTGCTTCAGGGCGAGCGGCTGGCTTACGTTGTAACGCTCTACCACGTCGCGGTAAAGCAGGGTATCGAAATATTCCTGGTGTAAGCGAATCCTCCATGCTGGTGCTAATCCGTACGTTTCAGGGAACCCGCCCTCTTCACGGTAGGCTTCCCATGCATTCTGCACGGCCAGTTTGCGGTTGGTTCCATGACCGCTGCGGGGAATCCCCCGGCGTTCCAGGTATTCACCGAAAGAAAAAGGAAATAGCTCCCAGGAAAGCGAGCGCCCGCGCAGGGCTGTGTGGATTTCTCTGCTCAGCATAGCAGCGGAGGAACCTGTGATATAGATTTCACAGTTTTCCTCGCGGCGCAGACGCTCCACAAACAGTTCCCAATGCGGATGCATCTGGATTTCATCGAAGCAGAAATACACCTTTTCTTTCCCACGCTTATGCGGATACATGCTGTAGTATGCTTCGAAAAGCTCATTCCAGCCGGTGCTGCCCATGTCAGCCAGGCGCTCATCCGCAAAATTAATCATGAGCATATTCTCCCTGGGTATTCCCTGGGCGGCCAGCTTCTGGAATTGTTGCTGCATCAGAGTGGATTTTCCACATCTTCGCACGCCGACACAGACGGTTACTTTGTCCGCCAGTGCTGTCAGCTCCAGATCCCGTTTGCTGCCGCCTCGGAGTTCCTGCTCCTGACTGCTCGCTATCAGTTCTGTAAATATCTCGCGAAGATTCCGTCTCATGTCGCCTTTATACCAAATTCTTTACGTCGTAGCAAGAAAGAATTTGAAATTCTTTACGTCTCGGCGGTAAAGATTATGAAATTCTTTGCGTCTGAGCGGTAAAGATTCTGGCCGAAGATACCCAAAAAACCCTGCCGTGGTGGGCAGGGCTTTTGGAGAATAGCTGTGCAGCTTCGCTTTAGAAGTTGCAACGCAGGGCGGTGGTGAATTCCCAGCCGTTGTAGTAGTCCTGGCCACCCTTGCGGGCGGTGGTGTACTCTGCACCGAACATAATCTTGGCGGCGTCCTTGTGCTTGGCAGAGGCATACACATTGGCGCCGAAGTATAAGGCATGCAGGCTATCCACCCAGGAAGCACTGGTGGTCTGGGTGCAGATGTAGCGGTCGGCACCGAGCTTGCAGGCGCCGTGGCCGGTCATACCGGTGTAGCGGAAGACGAGGTCCACGTTCGGGTGTACGGCGTAGACGGGCTGCAGCTGCAGGCCGATGTTGTTGGTGCCGTTGCCATCCTGCTGCTCAAAGGCAGCCACCAGGTTGGAAGTGAAGGTGAGCTTGTTGTGCTTGATTTCGTAGCCCAGGGAGATGGCGTCCTTGAAGTCGATGCCGTAGTTGTTGGCGCCGGGCTTGCGGCGGCCGTGGTAGGCGTTGTTGAAGTCGTGCGTGTATTCACCGGAGATGGCGTGGTAGCCGCTTTCGGTCACGTTGAACTTGTGCGTGGCGCCGAGAATGGCGAAGCACTTATCCTCCCAGCCGAACTCACCCTCGAAGCCGTGGCCGCGGGTGTAGTGGTCGGAATGCCCCGGAGAGCAAGAGCTGCCGGCGCGGTCATTGGCCATAACCTGCAGGTAGAGGATGTTCTTCTTATCCGGGGCGGTGTAGTTCAGCTCCACGCCCCAGTTGGTATCCAGCGCAAACTGGTTGGCCACGTAGGAACGCTCCACGCAGGGGATGCTGGCGTTGGACATGCGGAAGTCGGAGGTGAAACTCGGGGCGAATTTACCGGCGCGCACGCTGAGCCCCTTCACAGCGGAGATGTTCTGCTTCAGCCAGATATCGTAGAACCCGGTGTAGGAGTAGTTCTTCATGGTGCGACCGCCGGAGTAGGTATCGCGCACGGGCAAGCCGCCGATGCGCACGTAGGTGTGGAACTGGGTGCCGGTGCGGGTGTACACGTTGGCTCCAATCCAGTTGCGGCGGAACTCATCGTTATACGGTGTGGCGCCGTCCTTGAGGTGCAGGCCGTTGCGGCCATTGGGCTGCACCACCCCCATCTGCCACTGCTGGCGGGTGACCAGGTTCACCTTGGTGATGAAGGTGTCCTTGTTTTCGTAAACCACCAGGGCCTGTTTCACAGCTTCCACCCAGTCGGTGGGGGCAGGCTTGGTGTTCAGGGTGATGGCATCGCTGGCACAGGCAGCACCGGCGAGCGCGAGGGAGAGTGTGGCTGCTTTCATGGTGTTAGCGCAGCTTGGTGAAGAGGGTGGTCGGATCCAGCACGGGCATGTATTCCGTGTGGTCCAGGCCGGCATCCAGCACATAGAGGGTGAGCAGGCGCTTCACCGTAGCCAGCAGCTTCTCCGGCTGCCAGGGCTTCTCGATGTAGTTGTCGATGTGGCCGTCGTTGATGGCGTTGATGGTATCGGCATGCGTGGCCTGGCCGGTGAGCAGCACCTTGCGGGTCTTCGTGAAGCGGCGGTCGCTGGCCACTTTGCCCAGCAGCTCGGTGCCGGTTTCGCCCGGCATCACCTGGTCAGAGATGACGATGGCCACGTGGTCGCCGTCGTCGTCAATCTGGTCAATGAGCTGCATGCAGTCTGCCACGCTGGAGGCTTCCTCCAGGCGCACATGGCTGGTGAGGGGGCGCAGGTCGCGCATGACGGAATCCAGCACTTCCTGCTGGTCATCTACACAAATGATATTAAGCGTTTCCATTGAATTGAGTGGTGGGGATGTTGATGGTGAATGAGGTTTCCTGGTCGTTGCTGCGCACTTCGATAGTGCCGTTGTAGCTGTCTACCACGCGGCGGACAATGGCCAGGCCAAGACCGAGCCCGAAATCCAGGCCCAGTTTCTTGGTGGTGAAATTGGGGTTGAATATTTTATTGAGGTTTTCTTCGTCAATGGCGGGGCCATTGTTGGCGATGGTCACAGAGACGTATTCCGTGGGCAGCAGCTGCACGCCCTGCACATGGCAGCACTCGCCGGTGATGCGGATGGCCGGGGCTTCTGTGCCGCCCTGGTCCATGGCATCGCAGGCGTTTTTGATGATGTTGCTCCAGACCTGCACCAGCTCCGTGATATCGGCGGTGATGCCGGGCATGGGAGAGAACTGGGTGGTGACGCTCACGCGCTTGAGCCTGTTGTGCAGGAGGTTCAGGGCATCAGTCACGCTCTGTTCCACGCTGGTGTCGGGCTCGCGTGTGCTGTTGCCGCCGCCCAGCAGCTTCACGGCGCGCACGATGCCGGTGGCCAGTTTGGAGGCCATGCGCATGTCGCGCAGGTCGTGGCCGAGCTCCCAGAAGCGGTAGTTCTTCTTCACGTTGCGGATGAAGCGGCCGGAGAGCTTGTCGCCGTCCTCCGTGTTGGGGAAGATGTGGGCAAGCACTTTGGCGGCTTCCTGCGGCAGCTTGAACTCGCGTTCGTAGTAACGGGCAGCGCTGCGCAGCTCCTGGGCGGAGATGAAGGAGTTATCCTCGAAGCCGTAGGAGAAGAGCAAGGCGTTGTTCTTGTCATCGTCCTCCAGATATTCCTGCAGGCTGTCGGCCACAAACTCAGTGCGGCGGGAGAGCACACCCACGGCGTTGTTCAGCTCGTGGGCAATGCCGGCGGAAAGCTGGGCCAGCGAGCTGGCCATCTCCGCGCGCTGCAGCACGCGCAGCGCTTCCTCCTTTTCAGAGGTCTTGGTGAAGATGCGGGAGTTGCGGGCGGCCAGCTCATGCACCAGCACCGGGATGAACTGCCGCTCAAAGCAGCCGTATTTCTCCGGCTCCACCACCTCCGTGGTGTCATCCACATAGGTCACCACGGAGTCTTCCAGCGCCACGATGTGGTTGGAGCTGCGGTAGGAGCGGGAGAAAAATGCCTGAACGCAGACGTAGGAACCGGCCTCGGCGCGGAATACTTCGTAGCCTCGGGTGTTGCTTTCCACCGGCAGGTCGACTCCGGCGTAGGAATCCGCCCGGCGGAAAGCGGCAAAGCTGCCCTTCTGCACGTAGTAGACGCGGCGGCACTCCTCGCCCTGGTCCACCAGCTGCTCGCCCTGGGCGAGCTCGATGGTGCGGCCGGGGTCGCTGAAGTACACGGCGTTGATGCGCTCGAGCGGTTCGATAATCTGTTCAGGTATGTGATGCATGTGCGTATCGGAGCGTTATCAGCCGAAGAAGCCGATAGCACCCAGCAGGGCCATGAGGCCGATGGAGAATGCCAGGCCAATCAGGCAGAGGATGGTGCCGGAAATGGCCATGCCCTTCTGCTCCACGTGGCCGGTGGCGTAAGCCATGGCATTGGGCGGGGTGGAAATCGGCAGGGCCATACCCAGGGAGGAAGCGAAGGCGATGGTCACCAGCAGGCCGATGGCGCCGGGAGCATCCATGGAGCCGCCGGCCACCATGCCGGCTGCCACACTGGCCATGATGGGCATGAGCAGGGCGGCGGTGGCCGTGTGGCTCATGAAGGTGGCCATGAAGAGGCAGATGAGGCTGGCACCCACGATGAGGGCCATGCTGTTCCACTCCGCAAAGGGGATGGAGCTGATGAGGTCGCTGGCGAGCTTGGTCTCGCCCAGGGCCACACCCAGGGCAAAGCCGCCGGCCACCAGCCAGAGCACGTCCCAGCTCATGGACTTAAGGTCTTTCTTGGTGATGACACCGGTCACGGAGAACACGGCGATGGGCACAATGGCCACGCTGTTGGCATCCAGCCCGTGGTACTGCTTGGGAATCACCCACAGGAGGATGGTCACGATGAAGGTGATATACACCACCCAGGCCTTGGGCGTGGTCATGAACTTGCCCTTCATCTCCTTGGCCAGATCCAGGCTCTTCTGGTCGATGGGGAACATCTTGAGCAGGAGGAACCAGCCGATGAGCAGCATGATGATGACGAAGGGAACACCGAACATCATCCAGTCACCGAAGGTCACGTTCCAGCCGTTCTCCTGCATGAACTTCAGGGCAATGGCGTTGGGCGGCGTGCCGATGGGGGTGCCGATGCCGCCCACGTTGGCGCCAATCGGAATGCAGAGGGCAAAGGCGGCGCGGCCGCGGTCCTCCGGCTTGAACAGGGCGAGCACCGGGGTGAGCAGGGCCAGCATCATGGCGGCGGTGGCCGTGTTGCTCATGAACATGGAGAAGAGGGCGGTCACGCTCATCAGCCCCAGCAGCACATACTTCGGGTTCGTGCCGAAGGGCTTGAGCAGCACGCGGGCCAGGTTGATATCCAGGCGGAACTTGGTGGCGGCATCGGCCAGGAAGAAACCACCCAGGAACAGGATGATGATGGGGTCGGCAAAGGTGGCGAAGATACTCTTCTGCTGGGTCTGGTTCACCAGGTCCAGCTTGGAGATGCGGGCGCTCACCTCGCCATCGAACAGGCGGCCGGCGGCCTCCTTGAGCGCGGTGGCCTGGGCGGCATCAGCCTTGCCGGCTACCACGGGCTTCAGGATGGCGGTGTTGATGGTGCTGCGCACGGCATCCGGGGTGAGGTTGGTCACTTTCTTGAGCGATTCCACCACGCTGGCCTGCGTGGCCTTCACCACCTCGGCATTGGCACCGGGACCGTAGGCATCGGCCACAATGGCCTCCACTGCCGGCTTGTCAAACTTATCGACCTTCAGGAAATTGAGGGAGGTATTGGAGGTGCCCAGCAGCGCCAGCGTAATCACCAGCACCGAGGTAGTCCAGATCGGAATAACCTCCAGAATCCACATGAGAGCGGCAAACACGAAAAGCGCAATCACGCGCGTCTGAATCGGGTTCACCGGCAGACCCCACTCCTCGAAGGGCATGAACATCATGCTGCCGCTGAGCAGCAGCACGACCAGCAACTTGATTATTGTTTTTGTTACCTGAGACATAACTGTTCGATTTGTGTTCTCAGCACAGCTCGGGTGCAAAGCGCACACCACCTCGCGCGCGAGCGTGCGGGAACAGGCTTGTGCTACCCGGTACTCTACACCATTCCGGCGTCAATGGCAAGTTTTTGTTGGCAAAATTCCGCACCGGATTCGCGTGCCGCCATGATTTTACGGCCGGATAAACGGCTGCTGCTTCTTTGAAGAAGCACACCCTCATCCCGATAAATCGGAATTTGTGGGGATGTACAAAGGACAAATTACAAAGGACAATTTAGGAGTTCCGCTCGCCTTAGGCTCGCCATTTTAAACGGCTGCGGCAAAGCCGCAGGGAACTTTCAAATTGTACTTTGTCCCTTGTACATTGTACTTTCAAATGGGGACTTCTAAAAAAACACTTAATTGGAATTTGCGAGCCGCAGGCGAGCGGAAATTTGAGCCCGCAGGGCGGCATTATCATAGCCCAGCGTGGAGCCGCAACGCGGCGGAACGCTGGGTTTGGAATAAAAAATAACCGGAACCCCGACCAACGTGGAGGGGTGGCAGGGAAGCGCAGTTAAAACACTAAGCCGAAGCTTCTGCCACCCACTCCGCTACGCTCCGGGGTTCTGATATGTTTTTCATTTTACCCAGCGTTCCGCCGCGTTGCGGCTCCACGCTGGGCTATTATTGTGTCGCCCTCTCCGAGGGCTCAGAATTCCTCGGGCTTTCAGCCCGACAAATTCCAATTTGTTGATTAGTTTCGAGTTTTTAGAAGTACCCAAAGGACAATTTAGGAGTTCCGCTCGCCTTAGGCTCGCCATTTTAAACGGCTGCGGCAAAGCCGCAGGGAACTTTCAAATTGTACTTTGTCCCTTGTACATTGTACTTTCAAATATCAATTTATCTGGCTTTGTACCGGGGATATCTAACAGGCGGTTACAAGGGGAAGAGGAGGCTGACAATGAAGATATCTGCCGCGATGATGATGAAGTTCATCGGGATACCGATGCGCATGAAGTCTACAAAGCGGTAGCCGCCCGGGCCGTATACCAGCATGTGGGTGGGCGAGCCGATGGGGGTGGCAAAGCTGGAGGATACAGCCACCATGAGCGCCACACAGAAGGTGAGCGGATTGGCCCCCACAGCGAGGGCACTCTTGTACGCAATGGGGAAGAACATGGCGCCTGCGGCGGAGTTGCTGATGAACTCGGTGATGAAGGTGCCCAGCAGGCAGATGACTGCCAGCACCACCAGCGGATTGGTGCCGCAGACCTGCAGCAGCGCATCGGCCAGCATCTGCGCCAGGCCGGTGCGCTCAATCGCCGTGCCCAGGCAGATGGAACCGGCAAAGACCATGAGCACGGGCCAGTTGATGGCGCGGTGAGCCTGCTCGATGCTGCAGCAGCGTGTGAGCAGCATGGCAAAGGCGGCCAGGAAACAGGCGCTGAGCAGCGGCATGACCTTGAATGCGGAAAGCAGAATCATGCCCAGCATGATGAGTGAGGAAAGCAGGGTGCGCCAGCCGATGTTCGGGATGACTTCCGAATCGAAGAACTGCAGGTCGCGGCCTGTCTCCGGGGCGGCCAGGCTGCCGCTTTCCAGCAGCAGGGTATCACCGGCGCGGAGCTCCACTTCATGCGGGCTGGAGTTCACGCGCTCGCCCTGGCGCGCCACGGCCACCAGCACCATCTTGTGGTCGGCTTCCAGGGTGGTTTCGCTGATGCGCCTGCCGATGAGACTGCTGCCGAAGGTGACGTAGGCGGTGTGCAGCTTGCGGCCCTTGCTCACTTCCTCGCTGTTGTACACGGGCTGGGTGGAATTCACCAGGCCGTGCGCGGCGCGCATTTCCAGGATGGATTCGATATCGCCGGAATAGACGAGGCGGTCGCCGCCGAGAATGAACTCATCTGCCGGCACCGGGGAGATGATTTCGCGATCGAAGCGGATGATTTCCACCAGCTGGCCACCGCGCACGTGGTCAAGCCTGCACTCGGCAATGGTGGAGCCGATGTGGGGGCAATCAGCAGGGACGAGCAGCTCCACGGTGTATTCGGAAACGGCTTCGAAAGAGCTTTCGGAGCTCTTGTTCTCGGGCAGCAGCCGTTGCATGGCAATCACGGAGATGACGCCTACGCCCAGGCAGAACAGGCCAGGCAGTGTGGTGGTGAAAATGCTGAGTGCCACGCCCGTCTCCTCGGTGTAGAAGGAGGAGATAATGAGGTTGGGCGGGGTGCCGATGAGGGTACACACACCGCCCATGCCGGAGGCATAGCTCAGGGGGATGAGCAGGCGGCTGGGGGCAATGCCCAGCTTGCGGCTCCAGAGTTTCACCACGTTGATGAAGAGGGCCACCACGGTGGTGTTGCTCAGCACGGAGCTGAGCGCCGCCACGGGCAGCATGAGGCGCGTCACCGCCCCGGCATAGCTGCCGGGTGTACCCAGGATATTCTTCACAATCCACTGAAGCACCCCGGTGTGAATAAGGCCGGCCACCACCACGAAGAGCACGCCGATGACCACCACGGAGGGCGAGCTGAGGCCCCCCAGCACTTCCTTGGCGCTAAGGGTGTTGGTGCAGAGCAGAGCGGCCATGCCTCCCACGAATACGATATCTGCCGCCAGGCGGGTGCAGAGCAGCAGGGTGAACATGGTGAGTACCGTGGCGATGGTTATCCAGGCACCTAGGGTGAGCCCCAGTAATTCAATTTCAGGCATTTTCTGTAGTTTCCGGTTCGGGTTGGGTGAGCGGCAGGCTCACCGTGAATGAGGTTTCCGCATCATCGCTCTGCACGACCACAGTGGCGTTGTAGCCATCGATGATGCGGCGCACGATGGAGAGGCCGAGCCCCAGGCCGTAATCTGAGCTGAATTTCTTGGTAGAGAAATGGGCCTGCCAGATTTTCTCCATGTGTTCGGGGGCAATGGGCGGACCGTTGTTGGCGATGCAGACCACCACCTGCTCCTCCTCGAATCTGGTGGAAATGCGCACGGTGGGGTTGGGCGTGGCAGCCTCCATCATGGCATCGTTGGCGTTTTTGATGAAGTTTGCCCAGATCTGGAGCAGCTCAGTGGTATCGGCGGTGATGGCGGGCACCTCCTGCAGGTCGAGCTCCACGTTGAGATGCTTAAGCTTGTTGTGCAGCAGGTTGAGGGCGTCCTTGATGGATTGCACCACATCGCAGCCGGGTTCGCGGCTGGTGCTGCCACCGCCCAGCAGTTTCACAGCACGCACAATGCCGGTGGCGGTGCGGGCGGCCACTTTCATATCG
The DNA here is from genome assembly GCA_015062005.1 of Akkermansiaceae bacterium. Classification (GTDB taxonomy): domain Bacteria; phylum Verrucomicrobiota; class Verrucomicrobiia; order Verrucomicrobiales; family Akkermansiaceae; genus Akkermansia. The sequence continues at coordinate 4,711 of SUVL01000018.1, read as the reverse complement.
CGCAGGTCGTGCCCCATTTCCCAGAAGCGAAAGTTTTTGTTCACGTTCTGCACGAAGTGCGGGGCAAGCAGCTCGCCGTCCTCCTTGTCCGGGAAGAGGTGGGCCAGCACTTTGGCCGCTTCCTGGCTCATGCCGAGCTGGCGTTCATAGTGGCGGCTGGTGGCGCGCAGCTCACGGGCGGGGAGGTAGGAGGTATCCTCGATACCGTAGCTGAAGAGCAGCGCGTTGTTGGTGCTGGTTTCCTCCAGGTACTCCCAGAGCCCGGAGGCCACGAAATCAGTGCGGCGGGCGAGCACACCCACGGCGTTGTTCAGTTCGTGGGCAATACCGGCGGTGAGCTGGGCCAGGGTGCAGGCGCTTTCGGCGCGTTGCAGCTGGCGGTTGTGGTGTTCTTTCTGCGCGGTGCAGGTGTTGAGTGCCTGCTGGGTCTGAGCCTGCTGCTGCAGGAGGAGGGGGAGCAGCTGCTCCCGCAAAGCGGTATCCTCCACCCAGGCTACCTCGCATTCCTCCAGTGCGATGGCGGTGCAGCCGGCGGCGCCGCCCCCGGCCAGAAACTCAGCAGCGTTGATGTAGCAGCCGGCTCCGGCCCGCTGTGTTTCATAACCATGGGCCTGAATGCGGGCCGGCAGCCCCTCCGGCTCAAACCCGGCCGTTTTGTGGTGAAGGGCTATTTCGCCGCTCTGCACCAGATAAATCCGGGTGGCGGATTCGCCCTGGTGGTGCAGCACTGCACCCGCAGGCAGGGTGCAGTGGCACGCCGGCGTGTTGAAATAGAGCTCGTTGAGTTCTGCGGGGGTGCGCACGGCCGGTTTTTACTCGATGGTGAACAGGTTGAAGAAACCGGTGATGGCGAAGACTTCGCGTATCCCTTCGTTCAGGTGGCGGATGGTCAGCTTGCCACCCTTGGCTGCCACCTGCTTGCGCAGCGTGAGGAAGAGGCGGAGACCGGAGGAGCTGATGTAGTCCAGCGCAGCGCAGTCCAGCACGATATCGCCATCGGCTGCATCCATGAGGGGCTGCATGTCGCGGCTGAACTGTTCGGCGTTCACGGTGTCGAGCTTGCCGCAGAGACTGCCGGTGATCTGGCTTCCGTTTCTGGTGATGGTGAGTTTCATGTGATTGATGTTATGGGGTTGAGGTTTTTATTTGTATTGGAGAATGAGCATGGTGATGTCGTCGCTCTGCGGGGCTTCGCCCACAAAGGCTGCCACATCGGCGCGGATTCCCGTCAGAAGTTCAGCCGGGCTGCCGCAGAGTTTCCGCAGGGTTTCCAGCAGGCGTGGGTCGCTGTATTGCTCATCGCGGGAGTTCATGGCCTCGGTCACGCCATCGGTGTAGAGGCAGAAGGAGTCGCCGGGTTCCAGGGTGAGAGTCTGCTCGGTGTAGGTGACCATGTCGGTGATACCCAGCACGATTCCGGGCTGCACCTTGATGAATTCGCAGCTGCCGTCGGCGCGTTTCAGCAGGGGCGGGTTGTGCCCGGCATTCACGCAGGTGAGGGTGCCGGTGGCGGGGTCGAGCACGGCGAAGAAGGCGGTCAGGAACATGTTGGCCTGGTTGTTGGCGCTCAGTTTCTCGTTGGCCTGCGTCACGGCTTTCTGCAGGCTGCTGCCGGCCAGCACCATTTCCTTGATGAGCGCCTTGGCGTTCATCATGAACAGCGCGGCGGTGATTCCCTTGCCCGATACATCGGCAATGAGAACGACCTGCCGCCCGTCTTCCAGCGTGAAGAAATCGTAGAAATCGCCGCCTACCTCACGGGCGGGATTCATCATGGCTGCAATGCTGAATGCCTCCGTGTCCGGGAAATGGGTCGGCAGCACTGAGGTCTGAATGGTGCGGCCCATTTCCAGCTCGGCATCGATGCGCTTTGCCTCGTTTTCGATGGCGTGTTTCAAGGCATTCACCATGGAGTTGATGCCGTAGGAAAGGTCCACGAACTCCATGGTGGTGTTGATTTCCACTTTTTCATTGAGGTTGCCCTCGGCAATCCGGCCCAGCTTGTCATTCACCGAGTAGATGCCGGTGATGACTACTTTCTGCAGGAGCCGGGAAACGAGCAGGAAGATGACTGCAAAGAGCACCAGGTTGCCGATGATGAGAATGCGAACGACGGCGTTGCGCGAGAGATAGAGCTCCTCCTGCGGCAGCGTGGCGGTCAGGATGTATCGCTCGCAGGGTATCGCGACGGAGAGCCCTTCTGCCCCGTTAATCTCACTGGTGAACACTTTGCCCTCTGCCGGGCAGCTGCCATCGTCCGGGGTGATGGTCAGCGTGCCGTGGTGGCCGATGCGCGTGGTCGCGGCTATCGCGTTCACATCGGCCACTTTCATGGCTTCTTCTATGCGTGCCGGGTGGTAGCCAATCTGGATGATGCCCGGCTGGTCGATACGAGCCACACCGGCATACTGGAAGAGCCTGCCCAGGATACCATTGGGCTGGGGGGCCTGCACCAGGGCAAAATCCGGGTTGGTGATGGCCTCCAGGAAGGCGGCAGATTGCTCGGTGCTGGCCATATCAAAGCCGTTGTAGTCATTCAGGCTCTTGCCATCGGGGTTGTAGGCCAGCGAGGTGGTGAGGACGCCGGTGGCATCGGAAACGTGGAGTTCATCCACATCCAGCTCCTTGATGAGGCGGTGCAGCTTGGGTTTATCAGTCAGGATGCCCGGGTTCTCGGCCACGATGCGGGCCAGGGCGCGGGCTTTGGCCAGCGCGGCGTGGTTGGAGATTTCAATCACCGTCTCCAGGTTCCGGCTGGTGCCGCGCACCCGGCTGGCCACCTCCACCAGGTTAGCACGCAGTAACTCCTCTGCAGATTGCCGGGCCAGGTGGCTGTGCAGCAGCCAGGAGATGATGAAGGTGATGAAAAAGGCGCTGCTCACGAACACGAACAGCCATTTCTGGAAAAGTTTCTTCATCAGGAGATTTCTTTCTTGAGGATGAGGATATTGCGGTTCTTTTCGCGCTTGTACTCCACGCCGTCCATCAACTGGCGCACCATCAGGATGCCAAGCCCGCCAATCTCGCGGTCTTCCAGTGAGGCGCTGATATCCGGTTCCCTGGCCTCCAGCGGGTTATAGGCCACTCCTTCATCCTCGAAAGTGATGATGAGCTGCCGGGCTTCCTCGTCAAAATCCACGCCTACCTCGACAAAGCCGGGGTTTCCGCCGTAACTGTAGCTGGCAATGTTGGTGAAAATCTCGTCCACGGCAATCAGCATCTGGTGCTTCGCGCGGAGGGCGACATTCAGCGCATCCGCGATTTCCTCAACCCAGTCGCGGAGCACTTCCAGGGCTGCCCGTTCGGCCGGCAGGATGAGCTTGGCTTTCCCTTGGTAGGTGAAGTGTTTCATGTCGGTGTATCAGACACGCGGCGCGGCGGATTATAGCCAGCCGCGCCGGGGGCTGGGCCGCCGGCTTATTTTGCCGGCCAGCCGATGCACTGGTGTACGATGACGCTGTGGTTCTCCGGCAGGCTCATCTCGCGCTTCAGGCCTTCCTTATCAATCATGGCGCGGATGACGGTGGAAAGCCCGCGGGAGGTGCAGTAGAGGTACACATTCTGGTAGGCAGAGCCCACGTGGTTCTCGCCGCCGCGGTCGTTCTTGATGGTGTAGAGCAGGTGCAGCGGGGCGTTTTTCACGAAATCCTGACGCTCGCAGAGGGGGATGAGGTTCTTTTCATTCACCTTGACCAGCCGGTGGCCCGGGCCGTCGTATTCCCAGGTGCCGGTGGGCGTGAGCACAAAGAGCTGCATGTTCTGTAGGTTGCGCGAGGTGGGGATGGTGCGCTTCCCCTGCGGGTTCATGCCCCAGGCCACCCACAGGATATCGGCCAGCGTCTGGTCATCGATGGCGCGGGTGGTATCATAATCGCGCGCAGAGTGGCGCTGCGCAATGGCTTCCATCAGCGGCATGCCGCCCGTCATCACCGGTGCAGGCAGGGTTTTCACTTCCTCCCCGGCACCCCAGCAAGGCAGCAGAGCCCCGGCCAACACGCAGACTTTCAGTGCATTCTTGAACATGCCCCGCATTGTAGCAGCGCCTCCTCCTGCTTGTAAAGCAAAAACAATTGGTAAATCATGCCTTTTTCCCAGTATATGACGTGAGAATCCCGGGCCGCAATCACTTTTCCCATGCGTATTTATCCATAAATATCCATGACGTATAGGATAAATGGCCTGAATTCGGGGTGAATTATCCTGGGGTGATAGGATATTTGTGGATAAATCAGGGGTGCATGGGCATTTTCCGGGATGCGGTACGATTGTTGTTCGGGGAAAAATATTGTTTTTTGTCTTGAAATGCGGGCAGGGTGGAGTATGATGTTATGTAAGGCTGGTTTGATGCTTATGAATTTCTCTCTTAACATGAAAAGATACTGTCTGATATTGGCGCTGGCGGCGATGGGGTGTGCGCAGGCCGAAACGGTGACACAATGGGTGGACGGCGTAGGTCAGACATACGGGTGGACTGATTATAACAAGAACGACGTAAAGGATGGCGATGATTACATGTGCTGGGCAGCGGCTGCCAGTAATATCATCAATTGGTGGCAGAATCGCTATGAGGTTCCTGCTGCTGCACCCTAAGCTGCTGCCCTCCCTTTGACACGAACAAGCTATTTCTTCTTGTTTTTTGTCCGGATGAGCGCAAATGTTTTATAGCATAATGCAGTGCGGGCGGTCAATCCATTTTTTGCGTGATTTTGTA
>SUVL01000017.1 GCA_015062005.1 Akkermansiaceae bacterium | reverse complement strand
CCATTCCGAACCCGGAAGTGAAACATCAGCACGTCGATGGTAGTCGGACGACAGGTCCCGCGAGAGTAGATAGCTGCCAGGGTAAACAAGCCCCGCAGAACGAAAGTTCTGCGGGGCTTTCCGTTTCACACGCGCCGCGCAGGCGCAGCCTGTTTTCACCCTTTCGCGGGGCGTGAGCTTTCTGTTTTCCCCGGTGAACGCGGGATATCTGAGCTGTGCACCAAAGGGAACGAAATCCGGCCGCGGGGCGGCCGGACGAAATCCACGCCTGCGGCGTGGATATCGTCCGGCAAAGCCGGATATCGTCCACACGCAGTGTGGATATCGTTATTTCCGCATCAGGCGGGAAGAAAGGAAGGGCATACATAGGGAAACAAACGGGGTGCCGGGTAATCCCCATGCTCCGAAATGAAAATCATGGTGCTTGTGTGCGCGGGGGGATTGTTTTCCCAAATAATGAGGGAGGGGCTGGACGGTGCAGAATAGGGAACGAAATCCGCCCGCGGGGCGGCCGGACGAAATCCACGCCTGCGGCGTGGACGATATCTGCGCCTGGCGGCGCAGACGATATCCTCGCTGCGCTCGGACGTAGACTGATAGGAAATGAAATCGCTGCTTGACTTGGCGGGGGGATAGGAGTAGTATACTGCGGTACTCATGCGACAGTATATACTCAAACGCCTGCTGCTGATGCCGATTACTCTGATTGGCATCACGTTTCTGGTGTTTTTTCTGACGCGTATGGTGCCGGGAGGGCCGGTGGAGCGTATGCTGCAGGAGCAGTCTATAGGTGCGTTGAGTGGTGAGAAGACGGTGGGGCAGATGAATGGCCGCCTGGGGAATGATGACATGGAGCGCCTGGAGGAGCTTTTTAATTTGCAGGAGCCGCTCTGGAAGGCGTATCTGCAGTGGCTGGGGGTGATGCCACAGGCGGTGGAGATTGCAAAGGCTGAGTTTGATGAAAACGGTGCGGCTGTTATCACCATTGCGTCGACAAGTGGAAATGCGGTGGCTCTGGAGGTGACGCGGGAGGGGGATACACCGCAGTATCTGGCGCCGGAGTGGATGAAGGCGGAGGGGTGGCAGGTGAAACTGGAGTCTCCACAGGAGCGGGCTGCCCGCCTGGCTAAGCGTCAGCGTATCACGGATGAGAAACAGATTGGCAGGTTGGCAAAGACGCCTGCATGCCGCAACTGGCGGGCCGTAGCAAGCCGCCGTTCGTTCCAGGGGGTGCTGCAGGGGAATCTGGGGTTGTCTTATAAGTATAATGAGCCGGTGAGTCGTATGATGATGGACCGGCTGCCTGTTTCGTTGTATTTTGGTTTGCTGGGGGCCTTTATCACGTATGTGGTGAGTGTGCCGCTGGGGGTGTTCAAGGCGTTGTGGCACCGCAGCTGGTTTGATAGTGTGAGCAGTGTGCTCATCTTTATGGGGTATGCGGTGCCAGGTTTTGCGCTGGGTGCTGTGCTGCTGGTATATCTTGGGGCGCGTCTGGAATGGTTCCCCCTGTATGGCTTGGTGAGCCCGGGGTTTGAGTGGATGTCGTTCAAGGAGCAGTTGCAGGATTTATTTATGCACACGGTGTTGCCGCTTTCCTGCTATGTGGTGTCGACTTTTGCGGTGACGACCATGATGATGAAGAATAATCTCATGGAGCATCTGGCGGCAGATTATGTGCGCACGGCTGTTTCCAAGGGGGTGCCGTTCCGGCAGGCTGTGTGGAAGCATGCTTTCCGCAATTCTGTCATTCCGATTGTATCCACGTTCGGCAGTGTCATTTGCACGGTGGTGGGTGGTTCCATTCTGATTGAGAGGGTGTTTGATATCCAGGGCTTTGGTATGCTGAGTTTCCAGGCGCTCATGGATAAGGATTATTCTTTGATTATGGGTACGCTGCTGCTCACTTCCATCATCATCATCATTGGGAACCTGCTGTCGGACCTTCTGGTGGCGCTGGTGGATCCACGTGTACGTTTTGATTAATTCATGACTAAGAACCTGATAGCTTTGCTGTTGATATTGGCCGCCTTGCTGGGTGCGCTGGGTGAGCTGCACGGCTGGCTGCTGCCTACGCTGTCGTGGCCGTTTACGGTGAGCCGGGAGGTTCCGTTTCTGAGTTGCAGCGAGAGGTTGGCGCCGTACCTGGCAGTAGATGAGCGGGTTCACTGGTTCGGGTGGCTGAGCATGTTGATTCTTCTGCTCTGCGGTTTGTATCTGCTGGTGCGCCGCACTTCCAGTCTGCGGCTGCCGCCGAAGTATGCCAAGCAGGTGGAGCATTTCCGCAAGATCAGGCGCGGGTACTGGTCGCTGGTTGTTTTTGGTGTTATCATGCTGCTGGCGGCGCTGGATCAGTGCCTGGTGGGCAAGCGTGCCCTTTTTGTGGTGTATGACGGGAACTGGTACAGCCCGGCGCTTACGCGTGCGGTTATTCCTGGTAATACGTTCGGGCTCACCGGAGCAGAGGCCCAGGCTGAGGCAGACTACCGGATACTGAAGGAACGAGCGGGGCAGCCGGGCTGGCCGGATGTAGTGATTATGCCCCTGGTGCCGTATGACCCGACGATGGATGCGGTGCCGTTCCCCTCCGACCCGCTGGTCTGGCGGGATGGCGTGCTGTATGATGTGGATGGCGAAACGCCGTATAATGGACTAGCCTGCCGCTTGTATAAGGATGGGCAGATGCATTTGCGGCAGCGCTACCGCAAGGGGCTTGCTGATGGCAGCACCCAGGGATGGCTGCGCAACCGGCGCGAGGTGTACTCCGCTACGTATAAGGAAGGGAAGCTGGTGAGTGAGCATTACCGCGGGCCGAAGCAGGTGAGCGATTTTCTGGCTTTGACCAAGGCAGGCAGTGAGTGCAAGGTGTACTACCACCCGGCGCCGCCCTTGACCGGCAACCATCTGCTGGGAACCAACAGCCAGGGGGCGGATATCCTGGCCTATCTGTACGGCGGGCTTCAGGTGAATATCAAGGCGGCGCTGCTGTATCTGCCGGTCATCTACTTCATCGGGCTGACCATGGGGATGCTCATGGGGTATTTCGGAGGTAAGTTTGATTTGGTGACGCAGCGTATCATCGAGATTATCTCGCAGCTGCCGTTTTTGTTTGTGGTCATGATTGTGTCGGATTTCGTGCCGCTGCAGATGCGAGGCTTGTTCCTGATACTGAGTCTGCTGGCTTTGTTCGGGTGGATGCACATGACCTACCTGGTGCGCGCGGCTACCATGAAGGAGAAGACCCGCGACTATGTGGCAGCGGCCAAGGTGATGGGGGCAGGCACGGCGCACATTCTGCTGCGCCATATCCTGCCGAACCTGCGCGGCATTGTGGTGACTCTGGTTCCGTTCAGCGTGGCGAGCGTGATTCTGGCTCTGGCCTCGCTGGATTATCTGGGTTTCGGCTTGCCTGATTCATACGCCAGCTGGGGGCGCCTGCTTAACGATGGCTTATCCAAGCTCTCGTCCCCGTGGATTGTATCCAGTGCGTTCATGGCATTGGTGGGCACGCTGCTTATCGTGACATTCATAGGCGAATCCATACGAGAGGCGACAGACCCGCGCCGTCATTCCTACTACGAGTAAAGATGCCGTTATCCTTTCATAGAATCCTGCGTTTCTGCCTGCTGGGCGCTGCTGCGCTGGCGGGGACTTTCGCTCTGACCAGTTGTGATGACGAGGGAAGTGCCCTGGGGCTGGAGTGGCACCACCCGAGCGACCTGACACTGCCGATGGGGTTTGATGAGGATGCCCCGGTGCCGACCTACACGAAGCGCTGGCATATGCCCCCTGGCTTTGCAGGTTTTCCGGAGCGCTGGAATGCCCGGGTGAAGGAGTATGTGGAAAACTCACTGGAGGAAAACCGGCAGATTTGCATGGATGCCATGGTGCAGTATCTTACCTCCGCCCCAGGCAGCAACCGCCAGCACCGCGCCAAGATGCGCTACCAGAATATCTGGCCGAGTCTGCTGAGTCTGAGCCGCCGCAAAGGGCAGGGGGATTACCTCTGTTTCCTGCGCGAAAACCAGCTGCCTGAGGATCTGGAGTGGTACGATGGGCAGGACCAGCCGGAACTGGGCAGCCCCAAGGCTGTGAAGGGCGGTACCCTGCGCCTGGCGTTGCAGCGCTCATTCCCGAGCACCTTCCGGGTGTTCGGCCCGAACAGCAACAATGCATTCCGCCGCTATCTGTATGATGATATAGATATCCCGCTCATCCGCCTGCACCCCGGCACCGGTAAACTGATTCCCGGTACGGCCGACCGCTGGGCGGTTTCCAAGGACGGCCGCACTGTCTATTTCCATATTGACGAAGAAGCCCGGTTTTCTGATGGCTCGAAACTGACCACGCGCGATTTCATCACCTCGCTGTATGTGCGCACGTCGCCCTATGGAGTAGAGCCGTTCTACAACGATTACTACATGGGCAATTTTTCACGTATTGAGGTATACGGCAACCACTATCTGGCCGTTACTCTGGCCACCGCCCGTCCGTATGCACCGTTCTATGCCTCTCTGCCGCCCAGCTGCACGGCGTTCTATGCTGAATTCGGGCCGGATTATCCTACACGCTACTTGTGGCGCGTGGCGCCTACTACTGGTGGCTATACGGTGAATCCGTATGATGTGATAATGGGGCGCCAGGTGAGCCTTATCCGCGTGCCCAACTGGTGGGCGGCCAACCGCCGGTATACGCGCTATTCCTGCAATGTGGACCACATTGTGTACCAGTTTGTTTCGGAGAATACGAAGATGCGCGAGCTTTTCCGCCTGGGGCAGCTGGACATCCTCAACACCCGCGAGGCGGATTCCTGGTATGAAGGGCTGGAGATGGAGCCAGTACACCGGGGGCTGATTCAGCGCGTGCATTTCAGCAATATCTGGCCGCGCAATTGTTTCGGGTTCCACCTGAATTGTTCTGAGCCGCCGTTTAACGACAAGACTATGCGCCGCGGGTTCCACTATGCGCTGAATGTGCAGCAGGTGCTGGATACGGTATTCCGTGGTGACTACTCGCGCCTGGGGTCTTATTTTTCCGGATTCGGGCAGTATACGGATGAAAGCATCCGCGCGCTGCCGTTTTCTCCGGAAAAAGCGCGGGCATGTTTTGCCCGCGCCGGATATACGGAGGAAGGCCCGGATGGCATTCTCTGCAAACCGGACGGGACCCGCCTGCAGGTGGTGATGAGCAGCCGCATAGACCCGCTTTACACGAATTGCATGAATGTGCTGCGCGAGGAGGCTGCCCGCTGCGGGCTCGACCTGCGCCTGGACCAGACGGATGACACCGTGCTCTACACGCGAGTGAAGGCGAAGCGGTATCAGGCCGCCATCTTCTCCTGGGGCTTCTCACCGCCGCTGCCGGATCCTGCGCCTTTCTTCGATTCTTCGTATGCGTACAAGGCGGATGGTTCCATCATGCCTGGTACCAGCAATATTACCGCTACCAACTCACCATCTCTCGACCGCGCCATTCTGGCCTGCAAGGCCGCAACAAGCGAGGCTGATGCCGTGGCGGCGCATCACCACGCGCAGCAGCTTATTGCCAATACGCTGGCATGGGTGCCGGGGTGGACGTCCTCCTACTGGCGTTTTGCCCAGTGGCGCTGGGTCCGCTGGCCGGATGAGCCGGATTGCCGCTTCTGCCCGCCGCGTTATTACGACCCGGTGGATAGCCACTTGTACTGGATAGATGAAAAGATGAAGGAAGAGACGCTCCGCGCGCGGATTTCCGGAGAATCCTTCCCGGAGGAGGATATCGTGATACCGCTTCCTTCTGAAACAGCCACCGCCCAATGAGTATGACTAATCTTCTGGAAGTGAAGAACCTTTCAGTTGCGTTCGAGACAGAGCGCGGCCTTTCCACCGCTGTGGATGATATCAGTTTCACCATTCCCCGTGGGGCTTGCGTAGGCATCGTGGGTGAGAGTGGCTGCGGCAAGAGCGTGACCGCCATGAGCCTGGTGCGCCTGTTGCCCCAGCCTACCGGTCGCATTACGGGGGGAGAAATCCTGTTCGATGGCGATGATGTGGTCAAGATGCCTCCATCCCGCTTGCGGGAGTTGAGAGGCGGTCGCGTCGGGGTTATTTTCCAGGAGCCCATGAGTGCCCTTAATCCGGTGCATACCATCGGAGACCAGATTGCAGAAACGCTGATGCTGCACCGCGATATGACTGCGGAGGCTGCCTGGGTGGAGGCTATCAACCTGCTCAACCGGGTCAAACTCCCCAGTGCTGCTGTTTGTGCGCACCAGTACCCCGGCGCGCTTTCCGGCGGTATGCGGCAGCGCGTGGTCATCGCCATGGCACTGGCCTGCCGCCCGGAACTCATCATTGCCGATGAACCGACTACCGCGCTGGATGTGACCGTGCAGCAGCAGATTCTGGCTCTGCTGCGTGAACTGCGTGAGGATCTGGGAGCTTCCTCTCTGCTCATTACGCATGATTTGGGAGTGATTGCCCAGAACTGCGACCGCGTGTTGGTCATGTACGCCGGCCGCATCGTGGAGAGTGCCTCGGTGGAAGAACTCTTTGCCAACCCGCAGCATGCCTATACCAAGGCTCTGCTGGCCGCCATGCCCCGCCGCGAATACACACGCAAGACCTATCTGCCCGCCATTCCGGGGCATGTGGAATCCATCCGAAACTACGTGAAAGGCTGCCGCTTCTGCCAGCGCATGGGAGTACCAGTCGAGGAGCTTACTGAGCGCCCCGGCATGATTGAAATTGCCCCTGGTCACCGGGTAGAGGCTTGCCCCCGCTGCACTGGGGTAATCTGCTGATTCTGCATGCCGCCACACGTGTCCCAAAGATTTGGGACACGAGGATTTACGATTGACAATTGACGATTGACAAATTGAAAGTTAGCGGCTTACGCCGATAGAAATACAAATGAAAGCTTACTGCCGATGGTGAGGCGTCTGATACCCCACTACGAATTTTCACACAGAATACTATGCCTTTATGTTGTTTAGGACTATTTTTCCATAATCTTTGGGACACATATGGCATGCCGCAAAGGAGCCTGAAAATGGCTTGACAATTAAGTTGGAAAGCGTAGAATGGACGCCGCTGCGTTCTTCTCCGGGAACGTTGTCTTTCCATATTTTCTTAATATTCTCATTATGAACAGTTACCGTACCCATACGTGCGATGAGCTCCGCCCCGCTCATGTAGACCAGGTAGTAACGCTGGTCGGCTGGGTGGACACCGTGCGCGACCACGGCGGTGTGATTTTCATCGACCTCCGCGACCGTGCCGGCAAGACCCAGGTAGTTTTCCACCCGGAAATTGACGCTAATCTTGCAAATCAGGCCGAGGCTCTGCGCGTGGAGACCGTGATTCAGGTGAGCGGCAAGGTGGTGCGCCGCCTTAAGACGGACGAGATTGACGCCACCAACCCCGACCTGGCTACCGGTGAAATTGAGGTGGAGGCCACCTCCCTGACGGTGCTGAACCCCGCTGCGGTGCTGCCGTTTCAGCTGGATCGTAACGTTGCCAATGAGGATATCCGCCTGAAGTACCGTTTCCTGGATCTGCGCCGCCCCGCCATGCAGCGCAACATGATTCTGCGCCACCGCATCACCAAGACCATGCGCGACTACCTCGATGAGCAGGGCTTCCTGGAGATTGAGACTCCCATCCTCTCCAAGAGCACGCCCGAGGGTGCCCGCGACTTCCTGGTGCCCAGCCGCCTGACCCCCGGTGCGTTCTACGCACTGCCCCAGGCTCCGCAGCAGTACAAGCAGCTGCTCATGGTGGCCGGCATGGAGCGTTACTTCCAGGTGGCCCGCTGCTTCCGCGACGAAGACCTCCGCGCCGACCGCCAGCCTGAGTTCACGCAGATTGATATTGAGGCTTCCTTCATTACTCCTGAGGACATCTACGGCTGGATTGAGGCCATGCTGAAGCGTGTGTTCAAGGAATCCGTGGGGCGCGATATCGTGACTCCGTTCCCCCGCATGACCTGGCACGAGGCTATGGACCAGTACGGTTCCGACAAGCCCGAGCGCCGTTTCGAGATGAAGATTACCGACTGCTCCGATATTTTCGCCAGCAGTGATTTCCGCGTGTTCTCCAGCGCCATTGCCAGCGGCGGTGTGGTGAAGGCCATCAACGCCAAGGGCTTCAATCCTTCCGTGGGGCAGGTGGATTCCCTCACCCAGACCGCCATCGAGGCCGGGGCCAAGGGCCTGGCCTACATCAAGGTGCGCGATGTGAACGACCGCGACGGCTGGAAGAGCCCCATTACCAAGCGCTTGACAGATGCCGAGATTGAGGCTCTGAAGGAGCGCCTCAACATCGAGAGCGGTGACTGCGTATTCTTTGCCGCCGGTGCCTGGGAACAGAGCTGCACCATCCTTGGCCGCGTGCGTCTGGCCTGTGCCGATTTCATGGAGATTCTCAAGGGCAACGATGAGGTTGACCTGTTCTGGGTGAACCGTTTCCCGCTTTTCGGCTGGGATGAAGAGGAGCAGCGCTTCTGCGCCATTCACCACCCCTTCACCCGCCCGGTGCCGGAGGATGTGGAGAAAGTGCTCAAGGGTGAGATTTCCACCGATATCTGCGCCGAGGCATACGATGTCATCTTCAACGGCAATGAGCTGGGCGGCGGTTCCATCCGTATCCACGAGAAGGAGCTGCAGGATGCTACGTTCCGTGCCCTGGGGCTGGACGATGCTACGATTCAGGAGCAGTTCGGCCATCTGCTGGCCGCCTTCTCTTTCGGCGCACCGCCCCACGGCGGCCTGGCCCTGGGTCTGGACCGCGTGGTCATGCTTATCGGCAAGTGCGACTCTATCCGCGAGGTTATCGCATTCCCGAAGAACAACCGCGGCGCCGACCTCATGAGTGAGTCTCCTGCTCCGGCGGAGCCCAACCAGCTGCGAGATGTGCACATTCAGGTGAAGCTGCCTGAGAAGCTGCGCCAGAAGCTGGAGGCCGAGAAGGCTGCCGCTGAGCAGCAGGCCTGATGCGTGGCCACTGATTCTTCCCTGGTATTCGCATGCTTGCGGTGAAATTCACTGCAAGCATGCGTCATTTTTTGGCGGCATGAGAAAATCTTTAAATAAAATTGCAGGTAAGCTGCGCTTGTGATACTATACAGGGTGTAATATGTATACAAACAAGACAGAACCCGTAACGAATATTGACTGGGCTGCGTGGCTCAGGGAGAATGTGGCGACGTTGCGACAGCTGGCGCTCCTTCAGTGCCCTAATCTGCAGGAGGCCGATGAAATGCTCCTGGCCGTTATGCCTCAACTGGTGCGGGTGGTGGAGAGGGGCGCTCTTTGCGGGACCCGGAAACAGTGGTTGATATACGTATACAAAGAGATTCGAAATAGATGCGCCGCGAAGAACGCCTGCCGGGCTATACAGCCTGCGAGCGAAGATAGTATTACGGTGTCGCAAAAATACGATGCAGAGAAGCAGATGGATGGTCTGGCGCCCAGAGTAGAGCCTTGATGTAGAGTTTAGAACCTCAGAAATATGATAGCAAAGAGGTATGAACCGCACTGACGGATACGGGCAAAACTTAACCAGTCGGCATTGGTCGAACGGGCGCTCGGCGTGGGTCATCTTTATTATTTGCGCTCTTTTGTTTATCGGGTCTGAATGTGGGGAGACAGATGTGGATTCCACGGTAAAAGAAGGTCGGATGATTCCGGAACGCGAGAATGTGGAGCTGGCGGTTTCCGAACTTGAATATGAGGAGGGAGTGGAATTGTTCATCGCCGGAACCCGGGTGACATTGAGTTTACCCGGAAACCTGGGTGTTACCGAGACTGATGATTATATACTGTACCGGAGAAATTGGGATGATGGCGGCACGTTGATTGCCTCAAAGACGTCCCCTGCGAAATTAGACTCACAAAAAGAAGATACGCTGAACTCGCTACGGATGACTATATTGAACCAGCTGGTATCCTTGGCAGAGGGATTCAACAGGGAGCTGTTGACGAAAAGCCTGCAAGAGATATGCAGAGTGGTTGCCGACGCGGATTCATCGGGGAATTCCTGTTTTTTTGAAGGAGAAGGTAAAGTGGTTTTATTTTTTGAGGATGATGCCGGCGGACTGGAGCTTAGGTGGGAAGATAATCTGCTGAGTTTGAAAGTGGATGATTATGACGTGGGAACGACTGAGGTATATGGGTTGAATGAAGCGCATGAGTGGGTGAAAATTCCGGAATCTGTGGTTGGGCGTTTGAGAAAAATCCGGGAAAAAACAGAAGATATCCCCTGAGAGGCTCTCTCGCATGTCGTTTTTTTAGGTGTGGAAGAACTTTTTTCTCGAAAAATTAAGATTTTTAAGATAAAAAACATCTGGAACAACGCTAACATTACAAAAGAATATGAAAAACGAATCTACAGTGAGCGCAGAAACAACGAAAAAAGCATCTGGTGAATGGTCCGCTTGGCTGAAAGCAAATATGCGCCAATTGCGATTGTTTGCCGTAGCTCAGTGCCGCAACTGGGCGGATGCGGACGATGTGCTCCAGGTAGCTTCTATTCAGCTGTCAAGAGCCGTGACGAGGGGAACATTTGAAGGTGGCCCTGAACAGTGGCTCGCTTACGTTTACAAGGCGATTCGTCATTTAGCTGTAGATCTTGGTCGCCGAAAGGGACGCGAAGTTGAGTACGACGGCGGTTATGAGACCACGCATGGCGAGGAGCTGGAGGATGCACCATGGATTTCCTGTGCGTCTGATGCTGAGTATACGCGGGGGCGTGTTCAAGAATTGGTGCGGAATCTGGAACCGAAGTTTGCCGAGGTAATCATTCTTCGTTATTTCAATGGACTCACATTTCAGGAAATTGCGGATATGACCGGAGAAAAATTGTCAACTATCACATCGAGAAAGCGTTATGCATTTGATAAGATGCATGAGGAGTTACAGAAACATCCAATAGAACGTTAAATTATGAAAAATACACCAGATTTCAAAAACTTAAGAGAGGAAGCAGGGAGGGTGCATGAAGGCATCTCTGCGCGTGCTCTTTCCGCCTTGAATCAGGTGAAAGATGATGAGCAGATTTGCGCAGAGATGGAGAAACTCCTGAGCCAGTTTGAGCCGGCCGAGGTGCCTGAAGGGCTGATTGAGCGGATAGATGCCGCCATGACCGCCGCCGCCGAGGAGGAAAGAATCGACATGGAGATGGAGAAACTCCTGAGCCTGTTCGAGCCGGCCGAGGTGCCTGAAGGTCTGATTGAGCGGATAGATGCCGCCATGACCGCTGCCGCCGAGGAGGAAAGAATCGACATGGAGATGGAGAAACTCCTGGGCCAGTTCGAGCCGGCCGAAGTGCCTGAAGGTCTGATTGAGCGGATAGATGCCGCCATGACCGCTGCCGCCGAGGAGGAAAGAATCGACATGGAGATGGAGAAACTCCTGGGCCAGTTCGAGCCGGCCGAGGTGCCTGAAGGTCTGATTGAGCGGATAGATGCCGCCATGACCGCTGCCGCCGAGGAGGAAAGAATCGACATGGAGATGGAGAAACTCCTGGGCCAGTTCGAGCCGGCCGAGGTGCCTGAAGGTCTGATTGAGCGGATAGATGCCGCCATGACCGCTGCCGCCGAGGAGGAAAGAATCGACATGGAGATGGAGAAACTCCTGGGCCAGTTCGAGCCGGCCGAAGTGCCTGAAGGTCTGATTGAGCGGATAGATGCCGCCATGACCGCCGCCGCCGAGGAGGAAAGAATCGACATGGAGATGGAGAAACTCCTGGGCCGGTTCGAGCCGGCCGAGGTGCCTGAAGGTCTGATTGAGCGGATAGATGCCGCCATGACCGCCGCCGCCGAGGAGGAAAGAACCCGCATGGAGATAGAGGCCCATATAGCAGCTGCTGGGGCCGCAGGAGGATATGAAAGAAAGCGTCGTAATCCTTATTGGCTGTCGGGGGTTGTGACAGTGGCTGCCTCTGTGGCTTTCTTAGCGGTTCTGCCATTTTTTGCGGTGGCTGATAATCCCGATGATGTTAAGAAAAGTCGAGAGGTTATAGAATGCAAGAGCCTTGATCTTGGTGCGGAAAATGATATGCAAGAGCTTCAGTTTGAGGACTGCATGCAACTGGATGTAGAAGGCACAGAGACAATTATCCGCGTGCCTGTCAGCGATGAAACAATCCAAGAGGAGGACTACCTGTGAAGATACCATTTGTGACATTAATGGTGAGTGCTGCGATGCTGGTTGCTCAGGCCGCAGAATTGCCGATGCCCCGGTTGCTATTCGGGGTGCAGGTTGAGCCGTCTGCGGCACGGAACGGTGTTGTTGTGACTGCTGTGAAACCCGGTAGCCCAGCTAACGCTGCCGGAGTAACTGTTGGCGATGTGCTCCAGAGCATCAACGGGGTAGCTGTGACGAGTCGAGAGGATGTGCTAAAGGCGCTTTCAAAGGCAGAGGATGGCAAAGGTATTGACATCAAGCTGCTGAAAGAAGGCACGCGCTCCCAGGATGTTAAAGCGGACCTGACAAACAGAAAAGAAAAGACGAGACCCAGGTGGGAAGCGAATGCGTTAGGATTATTTTCGTATGCAGAACCTGCCTCTGTTCCTCAGAAAATACTTGCTGATATGTCAGTGCAGCGCCAAATTATTCTGCAGCAGTTAACTAAACTGAAAGAAGATTTTGAACCGGCAGTTGTGACGGCCGCTCTGAAATCGATTTGTAATCTTGCAAAAGATGCCAATCCCCAAAAGACAAAGGAATGGAACTCTGAAGAAGCTGGTGAGGTTTTCATGCGCTTCAAGGATGAAAAGAGAATACTGGAGCTTTGTGGGGATGTGGCGGGTAAAAACTTGAGACTTACGGCTTATGCGGATCTCAAGTGCGAGGTGGCGGAGGGTATGTGGCCTCTCAACACGCCGGATGAGCGAAAAGGCGTTCCGGAGGGGGTTATTGAGCGTCTGAAGATTCTTTCCCGCTGAGCAACTGCCGGATGAGCTGCAGGGTTATGATTCCGCTTTCATGAAGGGAGCGGGGGCAGATTCGATTCATGTTGTCCCGGGGCGTGTGCCACCAGTTGCTGCCGCTGAAGACGGCAATCAGATTCAGGGAGTCAACGCCGGCTTCCAGGTAGGGCACGTGGTCATCCAGGTAGCCCCCGGGCCAGACTGTCCAGTGTTCCTCAGAGAAGCCCAGTGCGCGAATGGCATCTGCGTACTGCGCATACATGAAATCAGAGGTATCAAGAGAAGGAATGGCTATTGTTTTGTTGCGGCCACCTACCATGTCCAGGTTAATCTGCCAGCGGGGTAATTTTCCGTTGCGGCGGGCGACATCGAATTTTGAGCCGTACAAACCGTCCGTTTCACTCATGCTTGGGGCAAAAGCCTCTTCGCCGTCCAGGAAAATCAGCTCTACTGGAAAATCACCCAGCACCCGGGCAAGTTCAATCAGCACAGCTGCTCCGCTGGCTCCATCATCTGCACTTACAAAATCGGGGGATACGTTAATCTTGGTGTCGATATGACAGCTGAGGAGTAGGGGGGCAGGCTGGTTGGTTTTGAAGGCCCGCAGGTTACACATCTTTGTGCCATTAGGGGCAGTGAAGGTGTCTCGGGCCGTTTTCCAGCCAGCAGCGTGCAAATGCTTTTCGAGATAGGAGAGTTGCGCTTCATATGCTGCTGAGCCGCTGTAGCGAGGACCCAAGGCACAGATGGCAGCACAGTGCGTGTAGGCGTTGTGCCCACTGAACTCAGGTGAGTCAACCCACTCAACCGGGGCGGGGCTGCTGGTTGGCTGGAGGGGCTGGTCTGCGGCTCTTTCATCGCAGCAGCAGAGCGCACTGAGCGCAAAAAGGGGCAGAAGGAGGCGCAGCATTACAGGCTTTCGCTGATACCGAAAATCTGGAGGATTCGCACCAGGTCTTCGCGGCCTGCGTAGGGAATTTCGATGACGCCGTTATTCTTGCCTTTCATGGCGATATTGACGCGTGTGCCGAAATCGCGAGAAAGCTGGTTACAGACACGGGCGTAGGCGTCCGGAAGCTGGGGAATTTCCCTGGGAGGTGTTTCCTGCGGATTCAGCAGGTTGCGAACCAATTGTTCGGTCTGTCGCACAGTCATGGAGTTGCGGGCAACCCGCTGGGCGGCAAGAGTCTGCTGCATTGATTCCTTCAGTTGGAGCAGCACCTTGGCGTGACCAACGGTTATCTGCTGCTGGTCAAGCATGTTGCGTACCTCCGGGGCAAGGTCGAGCAGGCGCACCATATTAGCAATGACGGCGCGGGATTTGCCTACATGCTGGGCAATGGTTTCCTGCTTCATGCCGAACTTTTCCTGCAGGAGCCGGTATTGTTCTGCCTCTTCCAGAGGTGTGAGGTCGGCGCGTTGAAGGTTTTCAATAAGCGCCAGCTCTGCAACCTCCTGGTCAGTTGCTTCATGCACTACAACCTTGACCGTGGACATTCCCAGCCTGGTGACAGCGCGCAAGCGGCGTTCACCGGCGATGAGCTCGAATGCACCGCCGACCTTGCGTACCACAAGAGGCTGAATGAGGCCTCGTTCGCGTATGGAGGTTGCAAGTTCTTCAATCTGTTCTTCGTCAAAGCGCCGACGCGGCTGGAAAGGGGAAGCCTTGATATCTCTGACATTGGCCTGAATGACACGGTCTCCTTCTGTCACAACGCTTACGGGCGAATGTGCAGACGTCTCCTGCTTCTTCATGATGAGGGCGCCCAGCCCCTTTCCTAATGCTTGCCTGGCCATAATGTGTCGCGGCTATTCTAGCTTATTCGGGGGCAGAAATCAATCTAATAATCCTTCTGTATTGCGCATTTGTTAGGAAATGTGAGTCATGCGGATAAGTATCGCAAGGATGGGTATGCGCAAACCGGCAGGGTTCCGTGGGAAGCCTGCCGGTTTATTTGTTGTTTATTCTTGAGGAAGAATCAACGGCGACGCTTGGATTTCGGCTCTTCCTTGGCCTTGGGTGACATCTGAATCTGGAAAGCCTTTTCCGGGGTGTTAGCCCAGGAGGTGCAGCTCATGATACCGGTGAGCTTGCCATCTTTGCTGAGTTGCAGAGAGAGCATGCCATCCTTGGCATCATACACCTCGGCTGTGGGTTGATCCGGGTCATACTGACCATCATATATGGTGATATCAACCTGAGTGGTGCCGTTCTCCTGCGGATTCAGGTTGCAGCGGCCGGCAATGTCGAGACTGGCTTCGGGCAGCTTTGTATCATATATGGTGCCGACAAACTGCACGGAGTTCTCGAATTTCTTTGACTGTTCAATATGGAGGGAAAGTTCCCCGAATCGCTTGTCCCGGGTCCATTCACCAGCAAACAACTTGTCGTCAGAGAGAGCCTGTACGAAAGCGTTGATGCTTTCCTGACGAGCAACTTCTTCTGCGGCTGCTTGCTCAGCGATGCGGCGTGCTTCTTCCTCCGCGCGAGCCTGGTATTCGGTAAGGGTGGCGCGTGCAGCTTCCTCGCGCCCCTTGATATAGGGTTCGGCAAGCTGATTGAAAGCAGTCACTTTCTCGGAGATGAGGGACTTGCGGGCAGCTTCGAATTCAGGAGTAAGGATGGGAGCATCCTGGGGCAGTGCGCTCTGGGCGGTGTAGTCGTTCAGGGCAAGCAAGGCGGCGTTGTCCACCACGATGTTGCTGAATTGCCATACGCCGTCAACGTAGGTTGCGGTGAACGAGGCGGAGGTTTCAACGGAGTCTCCGGTGTTGACCACCTTGCGGAAGACGGAGGCCTCTGCCAGTTCTTTGAGCTCGTTGAGCGGTGCCTGCAGGTTTTCCGGTAAAGGTTTGGCTGCGCGATCCGCGTCTGTGATGAGGTCAGTAGTGGCGCCAACCTGGAACAGGTAGACGGATTCAGGGCGCATGGCGTTGTTGGCCGCTTCGTTTACCGCTTGCCGCTCCTTGTTGAATGCGGCAGGAGCCGTTTCGCGGGCGAAGAGGTCTTCCTTGACTACCATTTTGAGGGTGGCGGTCATGCTGATACTGGAATCTGCACCTTTCTGCGGGTCGCTGCAGGTAAGTTCTCCAGCGCTGGCCGCCTCGCTGCCGTTCATCTGCTCAATGAGCATGCGGCTGATTTCTTCATTAGTGGGCTGGGTAGGTGCCGGGGGAGGGGTGGGCTCTGCCGGGGCTGCTTCAACGGCAGGGGCTTCTGCCGGTTGCGGCTCTCCCTGGATAACCTGCTTGATTTCATCGAAGCAGGAGGTAAGCATGGTGGCGGATGCTGTAAAAACTGCGGTTTGAATGAGGAATCTCTTCATAGCGTGACGCGTGAATCGGTTTGCACGTTATTTTGCCTTATTTCTATCGGCGTGTCAAGCGGTCGCAGCGCCATGCAGGGGGCACTGGGTAAAAAATCTTATTGCAAGGGCTTAGACTGGCAAAATTTGTTGCATGTAGGAGGAGAATCTGATAGACTGCAACGAGAATCATGAGTGAGTCGGACAATAAAAGCTTGTGGGGAGTGTACAGGCCGTTTTTGAAACGCTATATGGCGCCTCAGTGGTGTTTGATAACAGGGGGAATCCTGTCAGGAGTTGTTGCAGCAGCGGCTGCCGGTTTTGGTTTGCCGTTTATGATTCAGTACGTATTTCCCATCGTGTTTGGGGAGGAGGTGCCACCTGCTGTGGTTCAGCAATGGCTCAACCTCCATTATCCGGACAAGTCGATGGCAAACCAGGTGTTGTTATGGGGGGCCGCAGGTCTTATACCTCTGGCGATGACAATCCGCGGCCTGGCTACTTATGCCAATACGTACCTGTTGACCAAAGCTGGCATGCAGGCACTTTCAGATTTGCGCGTGGATGTGTTTACTCGTCTGCAGTGGCTTTCGTTTTCCTACCACGACCGCCGTTCCCGAGGAGATTTGATGACGGCTGTCATCCAGTATACACAGATGGTGCAGCAGGGGATAGTGACCATCATGAATGACCTGGTTATTCAACCGCTGACACTGCTGGCCGCAATCGGGTACCTTGTTTTTGCGGCGTGCACACAGCACGAAAGCGCTATGCTTCTTGGTAATCTGATTATCTCATCTGCCTGTATTCCCGTGGTCCGCTGGGTGGGTAAGAGTATGGTGAAGCAGATGCGTAAGGCTCTGGCCGGCATGAATATCATTACCACTGTGGTTGAAGAGACATTTTCAGCACAGCGAGAAGTCAGGGCCTTTAACCTCGAATCCTGGCGTGAAGGAATGCTGCGTACCCATATTCGCTCGTTCAATAAGTTATTGATAGCGATGAATGCGTGGCGGCAGAGTGTTACTCCGGCAGTGGAGATTGTGACTACATTTGCGCTGGCGTACTCCCTGTACCGCGGGTGCAGCGATGGCCTTTCTCTGGAGCAGTTTACGGCAATTGCAACGGCGTTTTATTTCTGCTATGATCCCATCAAGCGCCTGGGAATGGTAGCGAATCAGTGCCAGATTCTGGTGGTGGGTATCAACGGGATAAATGATATCATAGAGGCTGAGGATGAAACTCCTGAGCCGGCAGAACCTGCTTCTCTCGCTCATCCAGTGGCGGGAGTGGTTGATTTTGAGAACGTCAGCTTCGCCTATACAGATGCGAAGATGGTGCTCAGGGATATCAGCGTGCATGTCCCTGCCGGTCAGGTGGTGGCGCTGGTCGGGCCGAGTGGATCAGGCAAAACAACGTTTATCAACCTTATCTGCCGCTTCTATGATGTGACGAAAGGATGTGTGAAGCTGGATGGCGTGGATGTACGCCAGATTTCCCGGGCTGACCGGACACGCAGCATAGGGCTGGTGTCTCAGTTTGCTGCTCTTTTCCGGGATTCAATACTGGAAAATATACGGGTGGGGTGTCCCGCTGCTAACAAAGCCCAGGTTATCACCGCGGCGAGACAAGCCAGGGTGGATGAGTTTGCCGAGAGTTTCCCGGAGGGGTATGACCGCATGCTTGGTGAAGGTGGCGCGGGTTTGTCAGGCGGGCAGCGCCAGCGGGTTTCCATAGCCCGTGCGTTTCTGAAGAATGCTCCTGTGCTCATTCTGGATGAGGCTACTTCTGCTTTGGATATGAAGAGTGAGGCAGCCATACAGGCGGAGCTGGAGGAGTTGGCGAAAGGTCACACGACTTTTGTCATAGCGCACCGATTCAGTACCATCCGCATGGCTCAGCGTATCTTAGTGTTTGAAAACGGCAGCATCATTGCAGACGGTACGCATGCCAGTCTGTATGAAGAGTGCAGCCTGTATCGTCAGTTGTATGACGAGCAGGTGCGCCAGGCTGAATCTGAAAAAGAAGGAGAGGAGGTTGCAGAATGAAGAATATCCTGTATTTCCAGAAAAAGTTCCTGTTGCCACACATCGGCATGTTTGTGCTGGTGTTGTTTACTGGCATGGTAGCAGCATCTGCCAGTGGCATGGGCATCCCCATGATGGTCAAGTACGTGTTTCCCGTAGTGTTTCATGCCCCGGGGGATCCGGTGCCTGAATTGCTGGAAGGGATGCCAGCTCTGCAGACCTTGAATCCAGACACCTTGCTGTTGCTGGCATGCATTTCGATGCCTGCTGTATTCATTGTGCGAGGGATTGCCATGTGGTTGAATGCCGTGCTGGTGAACATCCTGGGTATCAGGATACTGGAGAGCATCCGCATGGCTGTGTTCTGCCGGGTGCAGGAACTTCCCATTGCGTTCATGGAGAGCCGCCGGAAGGGTGACATAATCAGTCGAATCCTGGCAGATACTAATAATGTGCAGACGATTCTGACATCGGTAGCCAACGACTTGGTAAAGCAGCCTGTGACCGCGGCCTGTGCCCTGGGGGCGTTTATCTACCTGCTTGTGACTTCGGGACAAGGGCTGCTTTTCTTTGTGAACATGGTGTTCATAGGTCTTGCCGCCTGGCCCATTATGGTTTTTGGTAAGCGAATATCAGGAAAGGCGCTTCGCTCCCAGCAGGGGTTGGGTGAGCTGAATACGGCGGTGCAGCAGAATCTTGAAAATCAGCGTGAGGTGCGCGCCTACGCCATGGAGGAACGCGAAATTAACGAATTCAAGAAGACTTCTGCCCAGTTCTGCACGAATTATGTGAAGCTGGTGAAATACCAGAAGGCCCTGGTTCCGGTCATGGAGGTGGTCACTGCTTTGGCGCTGGCATTCCTGCTGGTGAGGGGGCGGATGTATGGAATGAATTTCACGGACTTCATCGCCATAGCCGGAGCTCTGTTTTTTGCTTTTGATTCCATGAAACGAGCGGGTACTGCGTGGAACCGTTTCAACGAAGCCCAAGGCTCCATCAAGCGTCTGACCGAGGTGTTGTACGAACCGAATGGCATCCCAGAACCAGAGACCCCCAGAAAGTTTGAGCAGCCGGTGCGGGGCGAGATTCGTTTCCGTGAGGTCAGCTTCGGGTACGACCCGGAAAAACCGGTTCTGCGGGATGTGAACCTGACCATTCCCCCCGGCCAGATAGTAGGCCTGGTGGGCCCGAGTGGTGCAGGTAAGACTACATTTGCCGCGCTGATACCCCGTTTCTACGAGGTCACTAAAGGTTCTGTGGAGGTGGATGGAATCGATATCCGCGATTTGCGGACGCACGATTTGCGTGAGCAGTTGTCGCTTGTGGGGCAGCAGGCACTTCTGTTCTCCGGTACCATTCGGGAGAATATAGCACTGGGCCGCCAGGACGCCACGGAGGAGCAGATTATGGCGGCGGCGGATGCTGCGGCAGTCTCCAAGTTCCTGGATTCCCAGCCTAAAGGAATTGATACCAAGCTAGGGCAGGGCGGTTCCGGCCTCTCCGGCGGGCAGCGCCAGCGCGTGGCAATTGCACGAGCTTTCGTGAAGGATGCTCCTATCCTCATTCTCGACGAGGCTACAGCCTCGCTGGATGCAGAAAGCGAACGGGAAATCCAGGAAGAGCTGGATAAGCTGGCGCAGGGGCGTACGACCCTCATTGTTGCCCATCGCTTCAGTACTATTCGCAACGCGCACCGCATACTGGTATTTGACGGCGGGCGCATCGTGGGCGACGGCACGCATGATGAGTTGTACGCAACATGCGCTTTGTACAAAGAATTGTACGACAGACAGGGAATTCAGTGAAGGGAAGAGGCCTGAGTGTTGAACTTCAGGCCTCTATCTTCATGTGAAATCACTGGTCCATGGCGTCTGGATTGTCCAGTAGCCCGGATTTTTCCAGGTAGTAATCGTACCCACCAGCGTAGGGGGTTACCGTGCCGTGGTTGATATGAAGCGTCTTTTCTGCCAGCGCGCGGATGAAGTGCACATCGTGCGAAATGAATACCAGAGTGCCTTCGTAGCGTTGCAGCGCTTGTGAAAGAGCTTCAACGCTCATGAGATCCAGGTGGGTGGTGGGTTCGTCCATGAGCAGCAGGTTGGGTGGGTTAACCAGGAACTTCACCAGGCTCAGACGCGATTTTTCTCCACCGGAGAGCACTTCCACGCGCTTTTCGCAGTCCAGCTTGCGGAACATGAAGGAACCGAGCACCGCGCGGGCTTCTTCCTCGCGTAATTCGGGGTCTGCTTTCATGATTTCTTCCAGCACGGTGAAGTTGGGCGTAAGGTTTTCCGAGCGCATCTGGGAGAAATAGCCGATGCGGGTGGTGGTTCCCAGAACACGCTGCCCTTCATCAATGGGGATAACACCGGCCAGAATCTTGAGCAGGGTAGATTTGCCTGCGCCGTTCGGCCCTACGAGCACAATGCGGTCTCCGCGTTCGATAAGCAGGTCCAGGTTGCGGTAAATGCGTTTGTCTCCGTAGCTTTGGCCGACTTTTTCCAATTCCAGAACTTTCTGCATGCTGCGTGGCGGCTGCGGGAAGATGAATTTGAATACGCGGCGAGACTGGCGGGGTTTTTCGATACGGCGCATTTTTTCCAGCTGCTTGATACGGCTTTGCACTTGTGAGGCTTTGGATGCCACAGAGCGGAAACGCTCTACAAATGCCTCAATGTGTGCGATTTCACGCTGTTGGTTGCGCCAGGCGGCCAGCACCTGCTCGTAGCGCTGCTCCTTGAGCTCCAGGAAGCGGGTGTAGTTGCCGGTGTAGCGGACCAGCTCCCCGTTTTCAATGTCGTAGACGGTCTCGACCAGTGAGTCCATGAAATCGCGGTCATGCGAAATCATGAAGATAGCGCCGGGGTAGTTCATCAGATAGCGCTGGAACCACAGCAGACTCATCAGGTCCAGGTGGTTGGTAGGTTCGTCCAGCATGAGTAGATCCGGCTCTGCCACCAGCAGCTGCGCCATGTGCGCACGCATGACCCAGCCGCCACTCATTTCGCGCGCCGGGCGGTGGAAATCCTCGTCCTTGAATGCCAGCCCCTTCAGGATGCGCTTGGCTTTGGGCTCAATCTGGTAGCCATCGTGGGAGATGAAAGTGTCCATGGCATGGGCGTATTCATCACTGGAGTTGTCACCTTTTGCCTCACACTCACGCAGCGTGCGGATGGCCTCTCCCATTTCCGGAGTGGTGCTCATGGCAATTTCCAGTACGGTGCGGTCAGTGGGGTCACCTGCTTCCTGTTGCAGGTAGCCCACCACAGCGTAGTCATCCATTACAATCTGTCCTTCGTCGGGAGTATCGTCTCCGCGAATCATGCGGAACAGTGTAGATTTACCTGCTCCGTTGGGCCCTACCAGCGCAATGCGCTCGCCCCAGTTGACAACGAGCTCTGTTTCGAAAAACAGCGTGCGCCCGGCGTGTGCTTTGGTGAGTTTCTTGATGGTCAGCATGGCGCGGCCAGTATACATGATTTCCGTAAAAAGGCAAATGCTTTCTCTTGAAATGTCCGGGGTTGCTCTGCCTGGGGGTGCTTTTTTTTCTTGCGAACTTGCGTACAAGTGAGTAGAATACGCCCAGCCGGTCATGACGGAACAGATAGAACAAGCAGGTCCTGGAGTAAAACGGTGGATATACAGTGGAGCATTGCTGCTGATGTCTGCGGTTCTTGTGCCTGTGGGGGGGTGGGCCGGTTGGCACTTGACTCGGACTCCATCGCAGCAGTTGCTTTTGGCTGCTGCGCAGGGGCAAACAGCAGCGCTGGAGGATTTGGTGCTCCGAGTTCAGGAAACGGAAACAGTGTCTGGCGAGGGATTGGATAGTCTGCTGCTGCATAATGACAGGGTTGTTTCAGATTTCGGAAGCCTGGTTCCTGCGAATGAGACGGTGATGGATTATCTCATTGCGAGTGCTCGTTCAAAGGCTCCATGGGTGGTCAGGCTGGCCGATTATGAAATCTCCTATGATACGGCTTGTGATATTCTGGATAAGATTAATCCACATGGGATTGCAGAAATCAAGAGACAAGCCGCCACTTTGTCCAATGCCTGTTTCCTGTTGGGGGTGGCCTATGAGCTTGGGCGGCATGTCGAGCAGAATTGGGAGGCTGCTGCTATCTGGTACGGACAGGCGCTCCAAAAAGATTATGAGGTGGCGTATGAGTATTTCGTTGAATCGGCATACCAGGCAGGTATTCAGCACCAGAAAAGCGAAGACCCCGGGGCCGCGCTGAAAGCCGTGGAGTGGTATGCGGCGGCGGCGCATGAAAATCATTCATATGCCCAGCTTCAGTATGGATTGTGCTATAAGTGCGGCTATGGGGTGGAGAAGAATACGGGGGAGGCAGTAGAGTGGTTTAGGGCGTCTGCAGAGCAGGGGTGCCCGAGGGCCCTGTACGAGCTGGGCAGAGCCTATGCCTTGGGGGAGGGGGTGTTGCAGGACAAGGTGCGGGCCAGGCAATTGTATGCGGAGGCGGCGGAGCTTGGTGATGCCGAGGCTCAGTTTGCCATGGGAAATATCTGTTATTTCCGAGCGAACCGAAGTGCCCAGGATAATCGCGATGCCATGGGGTGGTTTGAAAAAGCGGCAAATCAGAATCACAGAGATGCGTTGTTGAGACTTTCAGTTATTTATCAGCACGGCATGTGTGGCGAGATGGTGGATATTGTCAAGGCTCTTGAATACAGACAGCGCGCTAAAGAATGATAAACGTATGCTAAAAAAAATAATCAGCTCGTTCTTTTATCTGTTGGTTGCAATCCATGTGGTATCCTGTACACACAATGGTTCGGCGGGCAGGGCTTGCATCGTGACCAAATTGTCCGCACCAGATGTGCCTGTCCGTGCGAGTGAGAGCCCCGCTGGCAGCGTTCAGCCTGCTTCTGATTCTGCCGTGAGTGCGGCAGACAGAGTCCTGGACGCGATGGAATCCCGTAATCGTTCTGCTTCCGCTGTCCGGGCAGAAGCTGAACCTCGCAAGCGCCCTGCGGCTGTGGCTCATTATGATAGAGTAAAGATCGGGCCACGGCCAGCGCCGCGTGCTCATCAGGGGCATTTTCGTCCTCATGCAGGGCACTTCCACCGCTCAGCCGCTCGTTCTTACCACCAGGGCGGACACATTACGCGCCCTTCAGGCAGGCTCTTGTCCGCAACCAGACCGTTTGGATACGATGAGGAGTCTGCCAAGGCGTCCCTTTATGCCTCAGCAGTGCAGCAGGGCGGGGGTATGCCAGCTGATCTGGCCGAATTGGAAATAACGGAAACGATGGCCGGAAAAATATGGGGTGAGCTTGATTCCAGGGAAAACCTGGAACGAGTAAAGGTGCTGGCAGAGCAATATCCCAACGCTTGCTTCCTGTTGGGGATTGCCTATGAGCACGGTTTGATTGTTCAGCAGAGCTGGAGGGCTGCAACAATCTGGTATGAGCGAGCGCTCGCAAAGAAGTATGAATTAGCCCGGGAGCATTACGCAGAAGGTGCGTATCAGGTTGCCCTGCTGTGCCGTGATGATAAGAAAGAACGGGCCTCATGGTACAAGAAGTCCGCTGAGGTGGGGCATAAAGAGGCTCTGTGCTCCTGGGGAATCTGCTTATGGAGAGGGATAGGTGTAGCCCCGGACCCCGTCGAGGCAATGGAACTGTTCAGACAATCTGCCCACAAGGGGTGCTGTGATGCCCTGTTCATGCAGGGGATTGCCTATTGGGAAGGCCGGGGCGTGTTGCGCAATTATCCGCAGGCTATAGTATTTTTTACGCAAGCCAAGGAGCGGGGGGATATTCATTCCCTGTATTACTTAGGTCTGGCCCATGAGCACGGGATTGCGGTGCCCCGGAATGCGGGACAGGCCGAGAAGTATTATCAGATGGCTGCAGAGAATGGCGATGCGAATGCTTGTTGCGCACTGGGGAATATGTATTACAACGGTAGCCTCGGAGTGCCAAATCAGAAGAATGCTGTGCTCTGGTACGGAAAGGCAGCGGCCAGCAATCACAGGGAAGCGCTCCAGAGACTCGTCCGTATCTACACGCACGGTTGCCCGGGAATCCCGCCGAGTGCGGCATTAGCTTCGGAGTATCGTCAACGCCTCCAATCCAAAATGCGTTAAATGATGAAGAAATACGATGAATCAGGCGCCTCGAATGATGAACAGAAGCATATGAATAAGTTAAAAAAGTTAATTTTCCTGTTTTCTGCGCTCTTTCTTGTGTCCTGCGAGAGTATGACTATCACATCGGAACTGATGTCTCTCGATGCGGTTAGTGGTGGTGCTACATATGCAAGAGTAGACTTGGGGTCTACCTGGGCCAATAGGGATTTTTTCTCCGAAGAGGATACATTTTTCATTAGCAGAGCGGAAATAAATGCACATAGTTATGCTGAAGCGGTGCAGCAGGGCAGAGAAATGCCTGCTGACCTGGCCAAATTGGAAATAACGGACGAGATGGCAGGTATAATATGGGGGATGCTTGACTCCATGCGAAATTTGAGGAGAGTAGAGCAACTGGCAGAGAAGCACCCGAATGCCAGTTTCCTGCTTGGATATGCTTACGAGCATGGTCTGATTGTCAAGCAAGACTGGAGCAAGGCCGCGAGCTGGTACAGTAAAGCTCGAGCTGGGGAGTATAAGATAGATGAAAAGCATTATGCCGAATGTGCTTATCAGGCCGCCCTGGTGTGTGAAAAGGGTAGCCGGGAGCGCTTTTCCTGGTATGAGGTATCAGCCGCCCTGGGGCACAAAGAGGCGCAGTGCGCCCTGGGTATCTGTCTGATGGAAGGCCGAGGTGCACCGCAGCCTGATCCGGAGAGCGCTGTGCAGTGGTTTAAGGAATCCGCGGGGCAAGGCTGCAAGGATGCTCAGTTTATGCTGGGCCGCGCCTATTGGGAAGGCCGGGGCGTGTTGCGTAATTATCCGAAGGCCGTTGAGTTGTTCACACAAGCCAAGGCGCAGGGAGATGTGGATTCGCTGTATTACTTGGGGCGAGCCCATGAGCATGGTATAGTGGTCCCCCGGAATGTGGAGGAGGCCAGGAAATTGTATATGATGGCGGCAGTTGAGGGGCATGCGGATGCTTGTTGCGCCTTAGGTAATATGTATTACAATGGAAGCCTCGGTGAAGCGAATCCGGTAGAGGCCGTAGCCTGGTATGGCAAGGCCGCAAACAAGGGAAACGTGGAAGCGGTACTGCGGCTTGCTAATATTTACGAGCGTGGTTTTCGGGGAATACCGCCGAATACAAGGCTGGCCAAACGGTACCGGGCCCGTGCGAAAAAATTGAACTCTAAGAAAAACAAACCATGAAGATAATCTGTCTGCTATTTCCGCTTCTGCTGGTTTCCTGCTCGTATCTGAGGCCTGTGACACGCCCCTATTTCAATGACGATTGCGGGGAAGGGCGCATTGGATACTGCATCAACGGCCGGGATGACCGGCGCTGGCACAAGGCTGTGGCCGCAGCTCATGATATGCAGCTCCAGGCTGCAAGCAAGGCCCAGGTGGAACGCGATTTCGGCGCCATGCACGTGACGCTGCACGGCGATGCCGGGGAGGAATCCTTCATCTATTTCTATTTCGAGCACCCGGAGAATACTGCTTCGGAGACACATGCGCTGCGTTTTGATTTCAGCCCGGCAGGCCGGGTAACGCGTGCTGAGGTGGTGCTTATGAGTGATCCCAGCCTGGTGGAGCCGCATTAAATGCGGCAGCGGTTGATACTTTAAGCTTGAAAACCGAGTCCTTTTGCGTTTCAATAGGGCACATGAAGATGCTTGCAATAGTTCTGGCGACCGCAACTGCCGTGCTCACGCTTTCCTCGTGTGGTGAGTGCGCGTGCAATTCGTATAATCCGGCGCTGCTGCGCGATGTGCCTGTTTCCTCCTCCCGCAGTTTCGAGTAACACGCGGCTATGTCGTTTGAGATTCGCGAGAAACCGGAGATGGTGGAGCGGGCCCTGCTGGTGGGGCTCGGCATGCCCGGTGATTCCCGCCGGGAGCGTGCTGCTCTACTGGCTGAGCTGGAGGACCTGGTGAGCAACCTGGGTATCGGCATCGTCGGTACCATGCTGGAGTTCACCCGTGAAGTGCAGGCAAAATACCTCTGCGGTATCGGCAAGGCAGAGGAAATCCGCGCCAGGGTCGAGGCGCTGGAGGCAGATTGCCTCATCTTTGATAACCTGCTTTCCCCCAGCCAGCAGCGCGAGTGGGAAAAACTCACCAACGTAACCGTGATTGACCGCGAAGAGGTCATTCTGGATATCTTTGCCAAGCGTGCGCGCACGCGCGAAGCCGTCATGCAGGTGGATCTTGCCCGCATGCAGTATGCGCTGCCCCGCATGACCGGTATGTGGAAGCACCTGGACCGCCAGCGTGGTGGCAGTGGTGGTGGAAAGGGCGGCGGTGCTGCCGCCCGCGGCGAGGGTGAGAAGCAGATTGAGGTGGACCGCCGCCTGGCCCGCGAGCGAATCGAGGCCATTCGCTCCGAGTTGGAACTGGTGCGCCGCCAGCGTGGCACCCAGCGCAAGGAACGCACCCGCCAGGGAATCCCCACTGCTGCTATAGTGGGCTATACGAATGCCGGCAAGAGTTCGTTGCTCAACCTGATTACCGGGGCAGGGGTGCTGGCGCAGAATATTCTATTCGCCACGCTGGATACAACCAGCCGCAAGATTGAGCTGCCGGATGGACAGCCGCTGGTGCTGACGGATACGGTCGGCTTTATCCGTAACTTGCCGCACCGCCTGGTGGAGGCGTTCAAGTCTACTCTGGAGGAGGCCGTGCTGGCCGATTTCCTGATTCAGGTGGTGGATGCCAGCGATGAGGACGCACTGCGCCACTATGAGACCACTTGCGAGGTGCTGACCAGTCTGGGGGCTGAGGACAAGCCCATGGTGGTGGTGTGGAACAAGTGCGACCTTATCCCCGCAGAACTGCGCGATGTGACTCTGGAGGCGCTTTCCGCCAAGCTGAATTGCCCCAGTCTCCGCATGAGTGTGTTGGAAAATCAGGGGGTGGAGGAACTGCTTGCCTCCTGTGTGGAAATGCTCTCCCACCGGGTGGAGCGCCAGACTTACCGAATCCCCCTGGCTGAGAGCCGTATTATAGCCATCATGCACCGCGATGGCAAGGTGCTCAATACCGAGTATGAAGGGAATGATGCTATCGTAGAGGCTATATTGCCTAAGGAGTTTGCCGCTCGCCTGAGCAATTACCGGGTATGAGATTGTTCCTTGCCATATTGGGGGCCGTTGCCATGGCTTCCTGCCAGCACCGAAGCCCGGAGGAGGCGCGTATTTACTACGAACAGGAAGGAAACAGGCTCGAAGAGGCGACTCGCAACACGCGTAAAGCCTGTACTTTTGAGGCCTTCATCGCCCACCCCGGGTACCGCGAAACCCGCGATATCTGGCGCGGTGCTGCCTTGAACCAGTACGCGCCGTCCCGTTCCCATGTGGAGATTCTGCTGGAGCCCCAGCGCGGGCGCTTGTATATCAATGGGGCTATTGCCATGGATTTTCCCATCTGCTCCGGTCGCGTGGGTGGGCAGGAAACTCCCAAGGGGGCATTCCGGATTTCGCAGAAAGCGCGCCAGTATCGTTCCAACCGGTATGGTTCATTTGTGAGCCGGGATGGCAAGCGAGTGGTGAAAAGTGATATTTCATCCAGCGATGCTGCTCCGAAGGGTTCCGTGTTTAAGGGCGCCTCCATGCCGTACTGGATGCGTTTCAACGGTTCCGTTGGAATGCACGTAGGGAATGTGTATCGATACAGTGCATCGCATGGTTGCGTGCGCGTGCCGGTGGAGGCATGCAGCGTGCTGTTTGAGAAACTGGCGGTTGGTTCAAAGGTTATTGTGAAGTGAGGTATGATTACGCGCTTACATTCGGCGGCTGTGGAAGGCATTAACGGCTATGAGGTCCAGGTGGAGGTGGACGTGCGGCCGGTGGAGGATGTGGGGCGTATCTCCGTGGTGGGCCTGCCGGATGCCGCCGTGCGCGAGAGCGTGCAACGAGTCACCTCCGCCCTTACTAATAGTTCGTTTTTCCGCCCTGGCGATGTGATGGTCACGGTGAATCTGGCCCCGGCTGATACTCGCAAGCAGGGGCCCGGCTTTGATTTGCCCATTGCCCTGGCATTGGAAATGGCTATTCAGACCAATTACCGTGACGTGCCGGAAGCATTTAAGCGCCGCGTGCCTTCCGGGCTGGAATCCTGGTGCTTTGTGGGCGAACTGGCGCTGGATGGCGTGGTGCGCGGAGTGCGCGGTGTGTTGCCGCTGGCTGTGGCGGCGCGGGACGCCGGCCGCAGCTGCATCATGGTTTCACTGGAGAATGCAGCGGAAGCGGCCGTTGTGGAAGGTTTGTCTGTTTACGCTGTTTCCAGTCTGCGTGAGGCATGGGAGGTGCTGGTGAATCCTGCGAAGTTCACGCCATTTTCACTGTCTGCCGATATGCCGCCCATGCCGGCAGAGGTTGATTTTGATGAGGTGAAGGGGCAGCCCTACGCCCGGCGCGCCATGGAAATAGCTGCCGCCGGTGGGCATAACCTGCTCATGTGTGGCAGCCCCGGCAGCGGCAAGAGTATGCTGGCCTGCCGCATGCCTACCATCCTGCCGCCCCTGTCTCAGGAGGAGGCGTTGGAGACCAGCAAGATTCACTCAGTGTGCGGTTTGTTGCCTCGCACGGGTGGCCTGCTCAGTTACCGGCCTTTCCGCAGCCCTCACCACACGATTTCGGATGTGGGCCTCATGGGCGGTGGTTCCAATATCTCCCCCGGCGAAATTTCGCTGGCGCATCACGGTGTGCTCTTCCTGGATGAATTGCCGGAGTTTGCCCGCCGCACCCTGGAAACCCTGCGTCAGCCCCTGGAAAGTGGGCGGGTGACGATTTCCCGGGCCAATGGGAGCATGGATTTTCCCTGTTCGTTCATGTTCCTGGCCGCCATGAATCCATGCCCCTGCGGGTATTTGGGTGACCCACGCCACCGTTGCCGTTGCAGCCCGGCGGATGTGACCCGCTACCGCAAGAAAATTTCCGGGCCGCTTCTGGATCGGTTCGACCTCATTATCGAGGTGCCACCGGTGGAGCCAGCCAGTTTGCTGAGCAAACCGGATGGTGAGAGCAGTGCCGCTATCCGCGCACGCGTGGTGGCGGCTCGTGAGAAGCAGGCCTCGCGTTATGCCGGTAGCGGTGTGAGCTGTAATGCCCGACTCAGCAGCAAGATGCTGCGCAAGTTCTGCCCGCTTTCTCCCTCTCAGCAGCAGCTGTTGCTGGATGCTGTGGCTCAGCTTGGCCTTTCCGCCCGTGCGTTCGACCGCATCCTGCGCGTGGCCCGCACCATTGCAGACCTGGCCGGCTGTGAGCATCCTACGGATGCCCACCTCTTCGAGGCGATTCAGTTCCGCCAGTTCGAGACCCAGCTGCGTGGGTGATTATTTACCCAATCGCTGGCGGAAGTAGGCGATAGTGCGGTCGAGCCCTTCGACCAGGGGGATGGTGGGCTTCCAATCCAACACGGCGCCGGCCAGGGTGATATCGGGCTTGCGCTGGGTCGGGTCATCGGAGGGGAGGGGGAGCTGCACCAGTTTACTCGGCGTATTAATCTTGGAAAGAACGATATCGGCCAGCTGGCGGATGGTGAACTCCCCGGGATTGCCCAGGTTGACAGGCCCCACAAAGCCCTTGGCGTTTTCCATCATGCGCACCATGCCTTCAATGAGGTCATCGATATACTGGAAGGAGCGGGTCTGCTGGCCTTCTCCGTAAATGGTGATGTCCTCGCCACGCAGGGCCTGGCAGATGAAGTTGGAGACCACGCGGCCATCCTCCGGGTTCATGAGCGGACCGTAGGTGTTGAAGATGCGGATGACGCGGATATCCACCCCCTCGTGGCGGTGGTAGTCGAAGAAAAGGCTTTCGGCGCAGCGCTTGCCTTCGTCATAACAGGCGCGGATGCCGATGGGGTTGACGTTGCCGCGGTAACTTTCCACCTGCGGATGCACCTGCGGCTCGCCGTAAACTTCGGAGGTGGAGCTGAGCAGGATGCGGGCTCCGTGTTTCTTGGCCAGGTCCAGCATGTTCAGCGCACCCAGCACACAGGTCTTGGTGGTGAAGATGGAGCGTGCGTTCTGGTAGGCCGGCGGAGAGGCCGGGCAGGCCAGGTTATAGATGCGGTCCAGTTTTTCCGGGCATTCGTAGGGGAAGATGACGTCGTGCCCCACAAAATGGAATCGCGGGTTATCCATGATGTCCCGCACGTTATCCAGCGAGCCGGTGTAGTTATTATCGAGGCAGATGACGCGGTGGCCGTCTGCAATCAGACGGTGGCAGAGATTGGCACCTACAAATCCGGTGCCGCCGGTAACGAGGATGTTCAGCATAGGCAGCCTGAGTTTACACCATATATTCGAAGCGAGCAAGACAAATGTTAGGCTTGAACCGTCATAAGCTCGGTGCTAGAATGCCCGCATGAGCGAAACAAAACTGACTCCTGAGTTGGTGCGGGCCGCATTGACAACGGTGAAATACCCCGGATTCAGCCGCGATATTGTGGCGTTCGGCCTGGTGCAGAATATCAACGTGAGCCCCGAGGGGCGCGTGGTGGTCTCACTGCGGGTGGAAAGTAAGAATTCGGATGTACCCCGCTATATATACGAGCGTGTCATCAGTGTTCTGCGTGAGTTGCCGGGTGTTTCCA
This sequence comes from Akkermansiaceae bacterium, assembly GCA_015062005.1. Lineage (GTDB taxonomy): Bacteria > Verrucomicrobiota > Verrucomicrobiia > Verrucomicrobiales > Akkermansiaceae > Akkermansia. The sequence goes on along the minus strand of SUVL01000017.1, from coordinate 26,528 downwards.
CGTATGATGTGCAGATGGACCACCAGGTGCCGGAGCAGAAAAAGGCGGAGTTGGAGCAGGGGGATAACCCGGATGACTGGAAGTCCAGCGTGCCTGGAGTGAAACATGTCATTGCGGTCGCATCCGGTAAGGGAGGCGTGGGCAAGAGCACGGTTTCAGCCAATCTGGCAGTGGCGCTTGCAAAGCTGGGGTATAAGGTAGGGCTTCTGGACCTGGACTTGTACGGCCCCTCCATGGCGCTGATGTTCGGCACAACGGAGCGCCCCGGCTGCAGTGACAAGGAGCAGTTCCTGCCGGTGGAAGCTCACGGGGTCAAGCTCCTTTCCATGGCTCTGCTGGTGGATGGTGATACGCCGCTGGCAGTGCGTGGCCCGCTCGCCACCCGCTATGTGCAGCAGTTCCTGCGCGATGTGGAGTGGGGCGGTCTTGATTTCCTGATTCTGGATATGCCCCCTGGCACGGGAGATATCCAGCTTACCATTGTGCAGACGGTTCGCCTGGCTGGCGCTGTGATTGTGACGACTCCGCAGGAGGTGGCCCTCATCGATGCCCGCAAGGCTGTGGGGTTGTTCCAGCGTGTCAATACCCCCATTCTGGGCCTTGTGGAGAATATGAGCTATTTCCACTGCCCCAGCGATAATAATATCTACCATATTTTCGGGCAAGGCGGTGGCGAGCGTGAAGCCGCCAGGCTGGGTGTGCCCCTGCTGGGTAAGTTGCCGTTGGATACCCAGACGCGCGCCTGTGGCGATGCCGGCTCACCCGTGGCCCTGGAAGACCCGGAGACGAATCCCGTATCAGCCGCATTCCGCAGCGTAGCTGCCGGGCTGGCGGCTGGTTTGGGGATGTGAGCGCTTCTTTTTTACCAGCTGTGCGGGGCATACAACATGATGCCCAGCACAGCCGGCAGCGCCATGGCCAGCCAGCTGAGCGCCAGAGCCGCATTGCCCGGCAGCAGATTGGCTATTCTGGCAAAGCCTTGCAGGCATCCGGCCCCGATGGCGATGGTGACACAGAGCGTTCGTTCAAACATGGGGGCCGTGACGCTGGAAACCAGGGTTGCTGCCAGCAGCAGGATGAGGGTGACCGTCGTTATGATGACGCTCTGTGCATTTCGTTCCCGGGTGCGGAGGCGTTCGCGTTCCCGGGCCATCAGGTAAAAGAGAATGCCCAGGTACCAGACCGGCCCGGTGGTCAGCATGTGGAGCGGCGACAGGGTGAAACTGAAATAAAACGCCGGAATGGCACAGAACATGGCAAATGCAGTTGCCTGCATGAGTAGTTTTACCTCTTTGAACCATGCGTTGTCTATCATCAACCGGGAAGCCAGGAATATGCTGCAGGGGAAGAACGCATAGGTGAATATGTTCCGCCCTACATAGAAGAACATCATCCAGAGCGTTGACAGCCCTACGGCAACGAGCAGCACGAGAATCAGCGGCAGATGCCCCCGGTAGAAAGCTGCATGCCAGCTGCCCGGGCGGGTGATGGCAGCTTTCAGCCTCATCAGCATTACCATGCACCACACCCCGCCCGCTACCAGGAGCAGGGGGCCGGCCGTAATCATGGTTATCTGCATGAGAGCGGCACAGGCTATAGCCCAGCACAAGGCCGTGATGGGGGTATCCAGCCCCCACAGCTGCAATTGTAACCATTTTTCGTTGTTATCTGCCGGGTACTCGGGCTCCATGCTGGTATTATTTACTGGTTTGAGCCTGGGAACAAGTCGCAGTTTTGTCATTGAGCTGAAAAAACAGCATGCATTCCCGGCTTACCGTTTGACAGTTGAGCTCCCATGTGCTATTCTCGCGACAGAACCCCCTTCTGATTTTTCATTATGCGTAAACTTCTCGTTCTTTTCTCCCTTGTCATAGGCCTTTCGCTGCTGGCTCCTTCCCCCGTGTTCGCAAAGGATGAGGAGGATGAGGAGGAAGATCGCCGTTCCAGGAAGGAAAAAACAGTCCCCAAGAGTACCCTCGACCGGGCTTTTGTAACCGAAATTACCGCTTTGACAGAGGCCGAGACGATGCTTAAGACCATTTCCGATGCCAAGAGCGCCAAGACGGTCAAGGCGAAGCTCATGCATAAGTTCTCCCTGCTGCGTCCCCTGGTAGGTGGCACTGATGCGCAGCTGGAGGAACTCGCCCGGGCTCAGAATCGCGTGAGCGCCGTTATGTGGGAGCTCAAGAAGGAGCCCTATTTTGAAGAGGAGAAGCTGCAGGAGCTCTGGACGGTGATGACCCACCACTTTGCCCGTCGCTCTGCCAATCTGCTCAAGTAATGAAGGTGCTGCTGCCCTTTCTGCTGGCGCCGGTGGCCTGTGCCTCCTTGCTGGATGGCTCAGAACCGGTGACTCTTGACCCGTCTGAGTTCTCCCGCATCTGGCAGGAGGTGCGTTCGGGTGCTGTTTCTGAGCCGGCAGCTGCGGGGGATTCCTGGCAGCACGCCGTGCTGGCGGAGGATGACGAGCTAGGCCGTGTGCTGTTGCTGGCCTGGCTGCAGGAGCAGAATCCCGCTAGGCCGCTGGCGTCTAATGCTCAGGCATATGCAGATGCTGTGGCGCTGCATCGCCGAGCTCTGGCGGGGCAGAGTGCTGCCTGTGCCACTCTCGCGGCGGCGTACCGGGCCGGTGCGTTGGGGAATTTGCAGCTACCTTTGAGCGAATCAAAGGCTCGCTGGTTTGAGCAGCGGGCGTTGAACGCAGAAACCCTGCCGAAGTAGGGGGCCCAATCAGCTGTAAAACAGGCGGAGGAACGTTTGGTTCTGTTCCCGGTAGAGGGTCTCGGCCATGGTGTCAGCCAGGCGGATGAGGGTTTGTTGCAGATTGCAGAGAAAGGGAGAGACCCGGTTGATTTCACCGGAGGAAGCGTAGTTGGTGCATCCGCAGGTGTTGAGGCAGCGGTGGCGCCATTCGCAGATTTTGCATTCCGGAGTGTCGTTGCCCCGCGTGGCGATGAGGTAGTTCTGCCTGGCGCGGTCAATGCCGCTGTACACATTGCCGAAGCAGATGTCCGGCTCGTCCCCCACTCCGACCATGCGGGAGCAGGGGAAGAAGTTGCCATCCACGGAAACTGCGATTTCCCGCTCGCCGATGTGGCAGCGCAGGCAGTTTTTACTGTTGCTGTGCAGGTGGGTGAGGATTTTGTCCTCCAGGCATTCCAGACGCAGGGGCTGCCCGCGGCGGTAGGAATGGGTGGTATCTGCCGCCACCAGTTCCAGTTGCTGGTTCAGTAATTCAAATTGCTCGTCCGTCCACTCGCTCCAGTAGTCGAAATTAAGCCCGATGGGACCATGGTAATGAGCGTGCAACCAGCGGACTCCTTCGCTCAGGTAGATGCAATTTGCCGGGTTGACCACGCATATCACCTTGCTGCGCAGCCGGGGCTGGGCTGCTATGAGCTCCAGCGCCGCGGCAGCCAATTCATGACTGCCTCGCCCATTGGCAAAGAGGCGGTTGGTGTTGTGCATGGCGGGGGAGCCATCGATAGAGAGGCCGACGAGGAAATCCCGCTCAGCCATCCAGTCCGTTTTTTCCGGTGTGAGAAGGAGTCCGTTAGTGGTGATGCCGTAGCGGATTCGCGTGCCGCTGCCCGCTGCTTTTTGCCGGATGTAGTCGCAGCAGTGTTGCAGCAGGGGCCATTCCAGCAGCGGCTCGCCTCCGAAAAAGGAGATATCAAGATGGCGCCCGGTGGCCTGTGCTTCCATCAGGGCGAGGTCGAGCGCTTTCTCCGCAGTCCCCCGCGACATGCCGTGCGCATACTTGCGGCCGGCGTAGCAATAGCGGCAGCGCAGGTTGCAATCGTGCGTCAGGCACAGGGTGAGCGTCAGATTCCCCGGCATTATTCCTCATTCGGCATGCGGCGCGCCTCTTCTCCCTGTTGAAGGGTCGACTCGCTGGGGGTACCAGGCTCATCCTCTTGTTCGGTCTGTTGCGTGGTGTTGCCAGGTTCCTGGTAGGGCGCGATACCCGGAACAGTCTGATTGTCGCAGCCGCTCAGCACGGCACCCGCCATGGCGATGAACACGGGATACAGCGGGCTGGTTCTGTTGCTGGAAGGGGTGATTTTCACAGTGTTATTCTATGCCGGATTCAGGCCGAGTTCAAGCAGGAAATGCACTATTGCAGCGTGGTGCGCATGCCCAGGGTGGTGAGCAGGGCGGTGAACCGGGCGTAGTCGCTCTCGCGGTCGGCAGAGACGAGTGCGAACTGGTATTCGCCCATGCGGGCATCTTCCTGGGCGGCGTTGCGCAGGCGCAGGAGGATGACTTCCTCCGCATCGGTCTGGCGACCGCGGAGGCGGCGTTCCAGTTCATCGGAAGGGATGTGGATGTATACATCGGCATAGGCGCGGCGGATGATGGCATCCTCGCAGGCGCGGATGCTGGCAGCACCCTGCACGTCGATATCCATGACCACGTTTTTGCCAGACTGCAGGAGGTCGATGATATCACTCTTGAGGGTGCCGTAGCTGTTGCCATGCACGGTGGCGTGCTCCAGGAACTCGCCGGCCTGCACCTTGGCGGCAAAGTCCTCGGGGGTGAGGAAGTGGTAGTCGACCCCATCCTGTTCGCCGGGGCGGGGCTGGCGGGTGGTGCAGGAGATGGAATAGGCCGTGAGACCATCTTTTTCCGCGCGGCGGCAGAGGGTGGTCTTGCCGCTGCCGGAGGGACCGGATACGATGAGAAGGGTGCCAAGCATAGTAAAAGTACGAAGTACGAGGTGGGAAGTACGAAGTATGAATTATTCGATGTTCTGGACTTGTTCGCGGATTTTTTCGAGTTCGGTCTTGGCGGTGACAACGAGCTGGGCAAGCTCGGCATCGTTGGCCTTGGAGCCGGTGGTGTTGAGCTCGCGGAAGATTTCCTGGCAGAGGAAGTCGAGCGTGCGGCCCACGGGTTCGGTTTTGTCGCAGATTTTCTCGAACTGGTTGAGGTGGGATTCCAGGCGGGTCATTTCTTCGGACACATCGCACCTATCCGCAAAGAGGGCAATTTCCTTGATGATGCGTTCGTCGTCCAGCGGAAGGGGGAGCCCGGCTTCGGCCAGGCGCTTGAGGAGCACCTCGCGGTGGCGTGTGGCCACGCCGGCGGCGCGTTCCATGAGCTGCTCGCGGAACTGGCGCAGCGTGGCAATGCGGCCGAGCAGGTCGCGCTTCATGTTCTCGCCCTCCTGCGCGCGCAGCTTGAGGAAGGCTTCCAGTGCTTCGCGCACGGCGGGTTCGGCCGCGGCCTGCACGGTTTCGAGCGGTATATCGGTTTCCGTCTCCTCGGCAATGATGCCCAGGCGGAGAAGCGCATCCAGCGAGGTATCGATGCTGCGGCCCAGGGTGCTTTCGGCCTCAGCCAGGGTGGCGGTGAGGGCGGCGAGCTTGTCGCGGTTGAGCGCCAGGGAACCGGCGGTTCCGGGAGCCTGCTGCAGGGTGAGGGATACGTTGACGCGCCCGCGGGAGACGGCTGCGGCCACGATGTCGCGCACGGTGGTTTCCAGGGCGGCCCAGGCGCGTGGCAGGGCAACGGCGATTTCTGCCTGTTTGCGGTTGACACCGCCAATTTCTACGCGGATGGAGGAACCACCCAGGGGAGCCGTGGCGGCTCCGAATCCGGTCATGCTGTTCATAACGTGATATTACCGATGATGTTGAGCAGGTGTGAATCGAGCGTGAGGGCCTCGTTCACGTTGAAGTTGAGGTCGGTGCGCAGGGCTTCCAGCGCACGCATGCGCAGCAGGAGCTCCGCTACGGGGCGCGCGGCGGCCAGCCCGGCTATTTCCGGGGTGAGCGGCTGCACATCCGGCGCGTGTGAGGCCAGCAGCACGGCCTGGCCCAGGCAGAGGGAGAGCAGCTCCAGCATCTGTTCGCGCTCGGCCAGGTACTCCGTCTCGATGAGCGCGGCGGTGGCGTCTTTCTGCCGGGCTTCCCAGTCGCGGATGTCGGTGCCTTCGGCTATGGCCTTGGCCTCGGCCTTGACGGCTGCGGTGAGCCGCTTGGTAATCTGCTCCCTGCGCTCGGCCAGCAATGCCTGGAAATCGGCACGCAGCGCCAGGGCTGCCACATCGGACCCGACCAGGGGCAGGGCCGCAGCCACTGCGGGCAGGAAAGCCCGCTGGGCTTCCGAGAGGTTCAGGGCATTGCCCGGCTCGTGCAGGGGAACGCGCACACAGCGGGACAGAATGGTGGTAAGCAGGCGGCTGGGCTGCTCGGTAATCAGGATGATGAGGGTCTGCGGCGGGGGCTCTTCCAGCGTTTTCAGGAAGGCATTGGCTGCTTCCTCCATCATGCGGTCAGCCTCCAGGATGACGATGAACTTGGTGGCTCCCTCTTCTGCTCGCAGGGCGAGGAAGGGCTCGATGCCGCGGATGTCCTCAATGAGAATCTTGCGGCTCCTGGAACCGGGACGCAGCACGCGGCACATGGGATGGCGCAGGGTCTCCAGCGAGGTGGCAGTGGCGCCGTTCAGCTCGGCAGCCAGGGCAAGAGCCAGCTGGTGGGTGCCTGCCGCCGGGGTGCCGGTGAGCAGCAGGGCATGCGGCAGGCGCCCGCTGCGGCGGGCATGCAGGAGGAGTTGCTGCGCCTGGGAAAGGGAGAAGGACATAATATTCAGCTTTCGGGGTAGGAGCCCAGCACTTTGAACACGGGGCACTGGGCTTTCAGCTCTGCCAGGCAGCTGCGCAGCGGCTCGGCTGCCTCATGCCCGTCCACATCGATGTAGAAGAGGTATTCCCATGCTGTGTCGCGCGTGGGGCGGGAATCCAGACAGTATATGTTGATGCCGTAGGTGCGGAAATACTCCAGCACATCCACCAGACCGCCGGCCTTGTGCGGCACGGTGAAGCAGATGGTGGTGCGATCCTTGCCGCAGGGCTTCGTCTTCTGGGTGCCGATGACCACGAAGCGTGTGGTGTTGGTGGCCACGTCCTGCACCTGCTCGGCCAGAATGTTGAGCCCGTGCAGCCTGGCGGCCAGCGGGCTCCCGAGAGCGGCGGCGCCATCGGCAGCTTTCTCCACGGCCATGCGGGCGGCGGCGGTGCTGCTGGCAGTGGGTATCTGGTCGGCTTCCGGGTAATTCTGCTGCAACCACACGCTGCACTGCCCCAGCACCTGGGGGTGGGAGTAAATAGTGCGGATCCCCTTCGGCTGGATGTTGGCCATGAGGCAGTTCTGCACGCTCTGGTGCACCTGGGCGCAGATGCTCAGGTGGGTATGGGCGAAGAAATCCATGGCCTGCACTACGTTGCCGTGTGTGCTGTTCTCCAGGGGGATGACGCCGTAGTTCACCTCGTTGCGTTCCACCGCAGCGAAGATGTGGGCAAAGGAGGAGTAGGGAACCAGTTCCACGCTGTCGCCGAAGCGGCTCAGGGCAGCCTGGTGGCTCCAGGTGCCTTCCGGTCCCAGGTAGCCGATGCGCATGTTCCCTTCCAGGTGAAACGAGCAGCTCACAATCTGCCGCCAGATGCTCAGCAGGCTTTTTTCCGGTAGTACGCCGTCGTTCAGTTTGAGGAGTTTTGAGATGAGTGCATTCTCCCGTTCGGGTACGAAAGTAGGGGCGCCGCTGGCTTTCTTGAGCTCCCCCACCTGGTGTACATAGGCGGCGCGCTGCTTGAGCAGCTCCACCAGTTGTGCATCGACTGCGTCAATCCCTTGTCTCAGCTCATCTAAATTCATGGTCGTGCGCGCATTGTACCACAGAGACCGGAACGGTTCAATCCCGTTTTTGGTAATCGCATCCAAGTGGCGGAATTTGCCCCCTTTGCATGCCCGATTTCAATGCTGATTTAGGGCGAATTTGCTTGACGCAGGCCGCGGCTTGTGTATAGTAAGAAAGTACTCGCATTTTTTCTTATGAAATTGAGAAAGACTCAAAAACTCTCCTCTCCCGCCCGCAAGCGCCAGAAGAAGGGCTTTGCACTGATTGCAACTCTGACCCTTATGATGCTGCTGGCCATGCTGGCTGTGGCGATTATGGCAACGGCTGCTTCGCAGAACCGCATTGCGTTGCAGACCATGCTGCAGGCGGAGGCCCGCCAGCAGGCCCTGGTCGGTCTTGATGCCGCTATTGGCGAGTTGCAGGTGGAACTCGGCCCTGACCAGCGCGTGACGGCCAGTTCCGGCATTCTGAGTAACAACGATGGCGGCTCGGCTCAGCACCTGCTTGGTGTGTGGAACAGCTGGGATGGACCCATTTACGGCAAGAGCGTGAGTGGAAACGGCAGCAAGATTACAGCTACCTATTCCAAGGGCCGCGCGGATATGTTCCGCCGCTGGTTGATTTCCTCCCGCGATGTCAATACGACCCGCACCATGAATGCCGCTAACCAGCTGTGCTCCCGCGCGCCCGGCCAGCGCATCTGCATGGTGGGCGAGGGTACCCTGGGCAAGAATCTTTCCGCCCAGCATTACGTGTACGCTGATTTGCTGAAGATGCCCGCCACCGGTAAGAATGAAGCCTGTTTTGCCTGGTGGGTGGGCGGCGAAAACCAGAAAGCCAAGGTGTCTGTGCAGAATCGTGAGGAGGCCACAGATGAGCTTGAAGCCTTGCACCGCACCTGGGATACTCCGGCTCCCCGCTTTGTGGATAACCGCGACCTGGATTTCCTGCCTGGCGATATTGAGGAACCGGCCCGTCTGGTGACGCTTGCATCCCTGCCGCTGGTAGGCTCCTCTTCCCAGGCTGCCGGTATGCCGTATTTCTTTGATGTAACTACTACTTCCTATTCCCTCCCCATCAATGTGAGCATGGGTGGTTTCAAACAGGACCTCTGCCTGCTGCTGAATAAGGAAAGCCTCAAGGATACGGATTTCGCCGCCCGCACGAACCAGGACTGCCCCATCGCCGATAACCAGCAGGTGCCCCAGGGAACTGAGGCTGATATGCCCATCGGTTCCTGGCAGAACCTGCATGCCTATTATAATTGCTGGCCGGACGGTACCGCCAAGGATACCAAGAACTTCACGGCTCGTCTTCTGGGCGATGTTCAGAAGGCTTATACGCGTATGAGCGGTTCCGCGTTCGACCGTAAGATGAACTACAAGGATGATCCCGAGGAAATGACCAGTGCCGAATTGGGCCAGACTTTCTTTGATTCCCGTGCCATGATGGAAGAGGGCAGCCAGACTGCCGGCTATGCCCGAACCCCCGTCCTTCTGGCCTTCATGTCGAACTTCGGCCTGGTGACTAAAGAAACGGACAAACTGGCAAAGGATGCTCCGACCTATGATCTTGACATGTGCTTTGCGCCCATGTTCCTGTGGTGGAATCCGTATAACGTGCCCATGCGTGTTCGAGGAAAGCAGCTTTGGGCTCAGTCCTTGCCTTACAAAACGACGTGGATAGATACCTACTGCGTGCAGCAGACAAACACGTGGAAGTATGGTTGGAATAATTACTTGATGCAGCAGTCTCGCTACGGCCAGGACTATGGCGACTATTTCCTCGCCGCGAATGGCGATGAGAATGGCGATATCGTGTTTGAACCCGGTGAGGTTATTTTCTTCTCTCCTGCCAAGGCTCGTGTGACCGGCGACTACTCCAAGCAATTTGCCAATCCGTGGGTGCCTGGCTACAACCCAAGCTCTGTGTCCGGGTACAAGGCCCGTTTCTATTCCGGCCGTGCGGCAGATACTGAGGATGCGCCAGGCGTTCCCTCTCAGGCCAACGTTGATAGCGGTAAATTCTATGTGAAACTCCGCCTGGGGCAGGGGCAGCCCGATAGCGCCGGAACTGATGGTAAATGGTTTGCTCCCAAGCACGCTGAGTGTCTCACGGTGTTCACCGGTTACAATGGTGCCGGCACCCCCAACTCCGCCGATACCGGCACGAATAAGCGTGGCATTTCCCCGCAGCGCTTTGTGCTGGGATGGTATGATTCTGCCAATGTGGGGGAAACGGATACGCAGTTCTGCGGAGACAAGGATGCAGAGTGGAAGACGGATGGTTCCCAGGACGACCCGGATGTGCCGTACTATATTGGTGCAGTGGGTGTTGTGGCCAAGTCTGCCGGCTCCCACACCAATTCGGTGATATTCTCGAATGACTATCGCACCAAGCTCTGGCAGCATTCCAGCCCCGCATTCTGGGGAAGTGCCATCATCAATCCCGATGACCAGATGCGCAAATACCATCCGTACCAGCTTGCTGCTCTGCGTGTGAGTGCCGGCATGGATAGTGCCCCCATGGACAACATCGGGCGTAACGGCTTCCTTGGAATCACCAGTGAAGGTGAGCAGGTGTCCTTTGCTTCTGTATTGGAGCTTCCGGTGCATCCTCCGTTCTCTCTTGCCGGGTTCTCCGGCATGCGCCTTCAGCCGGGTTGGTATAAGTCCGGCACAACCGGCGATTATGTGACCCAGGGGGCGCTCCGCCGTATGCAGTACCAGGCCGGTGTGCCGGGTGTTGGTATTGGTAATGCCTTTGCTGACCCCTGTCTGCCCGCTGATGATGTGTATACCTATTTCCAGAATAACACGGAGGCCAACGATTTCGCAACCAATGCCAAGATTTTCGGCGATTTCTTTGACCATGGCCTGATGATTAACGATGCCATGTGGGACCGTTGGTTCTGTTCCTCTGTTTCCGATATGCCGACGAAGAACGGACGCATGAAGGCTGAGGAGGTTCTGACCAAGTTCCTGAAGGGTGATGAAGAGCTGCCTGTATCCCGTTACAAGCGTGTCAATACACCCTATAATGATGAGCAGGTCATCAAGCGTATCATGGCCGAAGATGGCTGGAAATACATCGCACAGTACCTGATGATTGATGGCGGCTTCAATGTGAATTCGACCTCAGTGGAGGCATGGGCTGCCGTGCTGCAGGGCCTGGCCAAGCGTAAGCTGGTGGCTGGTAAGAATAATCGCCTCGCTTTTGTGGAAGAGGGTAAGAGTGATAATCAGGTGCTCTTCTCCCGCTTCATGCTTTCCACCACGGATAAGAGCGTGGATGGCCTGGGTGGTTACAGCATGATGCAGGGCTCTTCCGCTTTCCGCGATGGAGGAATGACCTCCGCCTGGGGTGAGGTGCGCATGCTCGAAGCTGAAGGCATTCGCAAGCTGGCAGAGGAAATGGTGAAGCAGGTGCGTCAGCGTGGTCCCTTCCTCAGCATGTCTGACTTCATTAACCGCCGCCTGGAACAGGGTGAGAATGGCCTGAAGGGCGCTCTCCAGGCCGCAATTGATGCAACGGATATCAACCGCGACTTCAATGATGTAAAGGTTCCCGAGGCTCGCGGGCAGATGTTCAAGAACCCGGCTGCCGGCATGGGCTCACTGCATACCGCAGCTCCCGGTTACCTGATTCAGAGTGATGTGCTTGCGTCACTTGGCAATATCCTGACCGTGCGCGATGATACGTTCACCGTGCGTTCCTATGGTTGCGTGCGCAATCCGAACAAGGCTATCCTGGCACAGGCCTGGTGCGAGGCCATCGTGCAGCGCACGATGAATTATGTGGACCCGACCAACAAGCCCCAGGATGTGGAATACAAGCCGGATGGTTCACGGGGTGAAGGTCTTTCCAACACGAACAAGGTGATGGGACGCCAGTTCCGCATTGTATCCTTCAAGTGGCTGGATAACTGGGATATTTAATTTCACGCCAGCAAAGGTATTCTTACACCGCGCATCCTGGTACTGGATGCGCGGTTTTGTATAGACTAATAGCTAGGTCAAACAACTTGCTTTTGGAAGGTTTGCTGGTAAATTGCGGATTATGAAACCGCACTTGCCCACACTGCTTCGTGCAGCTTTGCTGCTTTCTCTATTCGTACCGATTGAGGCCGCCCTCACCTGGAATTCAGGGAGCTGGAACACGACGGATGCTGCCTGGCTGGAGAATGGTGCTCCGGCCGTGTTCAGCAATGGTGATGATGTGGAGTTTACGGCAGCAGCTTCATCCACCGCTGTTTCGATAACCGAAGCTGTAGCCCCCGGCAGCATTCTGGTCAGCGGCAGCGGATTTGTCTTTTCCGGGCCTGGCAGCATAGGTGGAGCCGGTGGCTTGACCCTGGTCAGCGGTGCGTCTCTGGTGGTGCAGAATGCCAATACTTTTACTGGCGGAACCGAGATTCAGGAGGGAGCCACCCTCACCATCAATCGGTACAACAGCCTGGGTACTAATAACGCTGTCGGTACTTCATTCGGGCCGGTGAGTGGGGCTGGTCAGCTGGTGGTTAACCTGGCCGATGCTTCAACTCCTGCTTCTATCTTTGGTGAAAATCTGACTGATTTCACAGGAGTATTGTATGTCCAACGAGGTAATGTGGCTTTGGGGCGCGCCCCTCTGCACGGTGGTGCCGGGCAGTACGCAGGGTTCGGCGCGCAGCGCGTGAATGTAGGCAACGCTGGTACGTTTACTCTTACCCTCGGCGGCGGTGTGGCCGGGCTGGTTACTAACAAGGTTTTTGCGAGTGAGGTGCGCACAGAAAATGGAGCCACTATCGGCAACAGGGATGGTCACGTGAACTGGAGTGGCGATGTGTATCTGAACATGCAGGATGTGACGGCCAATACCCCGGTGTATAATGAAACGGCGACCACTGTGATGGCTTTGTACTACAGCAAATATGTAGTGTGGGATGGCGTTGTGTCGGGCGATGGCGTGCTGACTCTGTCCGCCGGCACTCCTGATACTGGCTCTGACCACCGGCTGGTGCTTACGAATGATAATAATGTCTTTACCGGTTCATATCATGTGCGTGGTGAGTACCTGAGCACCCTTGCACTGGCTGCGGAAAACGCTGCTGCGAGTGCCGGTGTGCAGCTTGATACGCAGAATGCCCGCCTGGTGTTGATGAGTACCAGCGCTTCGATTGCTGAGTTGAACGGCTCTGCTGGTGTGGTGATGGCTGAAGGAAGTGGTGCCTGTGTCCTGAGTGTAGCAGGGGGAAGCTACGCAGGTGTTGTGAAAGATTCAGCAGCATCAGTCGCCGGACTCTCGCTGGGAATTACCAAGACTGGTTCGGGTGCTTTTCTGTTGAATGGTGGTAACTGTACTTACACCGGTGCAACCACCGTGCAAAGCGGAACACTTTCCTTTACGGGAGATGCGAGCCTGGGGAGTGTTACGATGGGCTCAGGAACACGGTTGACGACGGAAGGAAATCTGGCATTGCGGGAAGGTACCAGCATGAGTATCGACTTGAGTGGAACGTCTGGAGCTGCTGTACAGGTTGGCGGTGCCCTGTCCCTTTCCGGGGCTGGCTATGGCGTTATCGTCAGCGGCTATGAGGCGCTGGATGTAGGTGAATATCCGCTGGTCAGCTGGGGAGCCGCTTCTGACGTGGCTGCTGATAACTTCTCAGCCAGTGGACTGAATGCTACATCGGATATTGTTTACAGCCTGGCAGTGGCGGGTAATGCGCTCAAGCTCATTGTGGGCGATGTTGCTGACCTTCCGTGGTTATGGAGCGGAAACAGCTCCACCTGGGCAGATGATTCTGCCGCCCAATGGAGCAACGCGGACGGTAGCGGACCCGCGGGGCAGCAGGTGACTTTCAGTGCGCGTAATTCTGGTACGGTGACGATTGACCGGGTGACTCCCTCCGGTATCAGGGTGATTGGCGGTGAGTACACATTCGCCCCGGCTGGAACAAATCCGGCCGGGATAGTCAGCAGCGGAACGCTGACGGTGAGCGGTGACTCTACAGTGCTGAACATGAATCTGGGTAATTCGTCATTTACGGGAAGTACTGTGTTGCAGGGAGGCACTCTGGTGATTGGCGCGGATAATGCTTTGGGAACCTCATCCCTCTACTTCAATGGTGGCCAGCTGCGTTACGCTGCCAGCATCACCACCGATGTGAGTGCGCAGATTCATTCAGATTCCATTTCCCCCGTCCGGGTGGATACAAATGGTAACAATGTTTCCTGGGTCAGCGATGACGGGGTGAAGCAAGTGTTGTCCTGTGGTATTGAAAAGTCCGGTGATGGCGAATTGTCACTTACCTGGACCGCTTCAGGCGATACCCGGACTGGCGCCATCGCAGTGCAGGAGGGAACACTCCGGATCAACAAGGTAAGTGGCAATGGCACCCTGACGGGTGGCTTTTCCGGTACTGGTACACTAGGCCTGGGCAGCGCGGCGGGGCAGCTGACCGTAAATGGTGATAACAGCGCCTTTGCCGGCACTCTTCTTCTCAGTGGAGATGGAAGCGGCTCGACTGGCAGCGTCTGCTTTGCGACTGGGGCCTCCATAGGCGGCTCTGAAACGCTGGTAAAGGTTGCCGGGCAGCGTTTCTGGTTTGCCGCCAGTACAACGACTGCTGCCAACTTTGAAATGGTAGAGGGGACGTCCACGTATTTCGATGGCAGTTCCGGGCGCACGTACACCTTTACCGGAACAATCAGCGGTTCAGGTGATTTGCTGCTCAAGCCTTCCTGTTCCATCTCAATGCCGGGTGATATCAGCCAGTTCAGTGGGCAGTTTGTACACCCGGGCTCATCCTCTATGACCTGGCTTTTCGGTGGCGAGGGTATTGCGGGAAACGGTCTGGTGCAGGCGGGGCTGGATAGTCCCGGCACCGGCGCTACCTACTCCTTCTGGTATGCGGAACCCACCACGATGAGCGGCGTCATCAGCGGCAGCGCGAATGTGCGGCAGCAGGGGGCCGGTACACTTACCCTGACGGGGCAGAATACCACGAGCGGTTCCCTCACTATAGATGCGGGGGCTGAGGTACGGCTTGGCTCAGCATCTGCAGCAGGTGGTTGGGCTGGCAACTCTGTTCTCGGAGAGGGGCTGTTCACCCTGGTCAATGGTGCGCTGGCTGCGCCTCTCTCCACCCTGGAAGGAACCCTGGTGGCGGATGTGACAGCAGGGGGGACTGTCGATATGGGCGGTATGGCTGGAAACGTGCTGCAGAGCATCACTGTGGGAGCGAATGGCCTGCTGACCGGTATTTCCGGCGATTTGAATGTGGGCACTGCCGGAGGGGTGAACTCCATGCACCTTACTCTTGGCAGTTCCAATCTGGGGGCTGGCGCCAGTCTTGCCGCCGGCGAGCAAGTGGTGCTGGACATAGCGGACGGTGCGCTGAACATTGCCGATTCTGCTGCCGTGACCCTGGATATGGAAAGTATCAAGAGTCTGCTTGCCGGAAAGCGCCAGGCTGTGTACCTTCATCTCAGTAATGCAGATATCGTGTTGGCGGATGGTTTGTCGGCTCAGGATTTGTTTGCCAACAGTGCCACCACCCCGGAAGCTCTCGGCTTGGTGGTGCTGGGAATTGATGGCGGCAATATTGTGCTCGAAGGTGCTGTGCGCGAGGTTTACATGGTGATGGAGAATGGTGATTACGATACCGTGACGAGCTACACCCGCTTGCAACCCTATATGGCTACTTTTGTCGATACTGGGTACACCCTTTCCCTGAATCTGCCCGGCGATAATACGCAGGAAGCATGGGTGAACAACCTGCTGGGTGGTGGTAACCTCAGTGTGACCAATACGGATGAAGCTGCCGGTGTGCTGCGCGTGTTGCTGAATAATGAAGTGCTGGTCTCCGTGGATGGTGTTCTGACACCTGAGCAGGATGCCCAGATCAACTCTGCCAATACGGAACTGCAAGGGAATATAAGTGCCGGCAATGCCGTGCAACTGGTGAAGACGGGGAGCGGCACGCTCAGCGTAGGTGGGGCGCTTACCGCTGATTGGCTGGAAGTGGATGAAGGCACCCTTCGCCTGACTGGTGCAGGGAGTGCTGTTCATGCCCTGCATGGCAGCGGCGAGCTGCAGCTGGAGGGCGAATTGGAGATTAGCGGCAATTCCGACTCCTTCACCGGTTCCTTATCCGGCTCTGGCGCGTTGGAGCTGAACGGCAGCCTGCCTGCTTCCGGCAGTGTCGGTTCCTTGAGCGGTGGTGGTCGCTTGACCGCAGCAGGCGGTGAATTCGTTGTCCAGAATATCAATGATGCTCAGTTCAGTGGCTCGCTTGTTGCCGGAAATGGTCAGGGTGTACTTACAGTGGCTTCGGGTGGTGGGCGTTTTACCCTGAACCGTGTGCAGGCAGACACGGGGTGGAGCTTGCAGAACGAAGGGAAGTTATCGTTGTACCAGGCGGGGGCAGATGGCAACGCAGTCCTGACCCTGGAATCCCTCCAGCTGCTGGATGGCTCTGATACCCAGATTGTCTTCAACTCAGATGACGACAGTAAGGTGTTTAGTCTTGAGTCGCTGAAGGTTGAGGACGGAGCCGCCATCACCCTGGAATCAACCGGTAAGCTGCCCGTTGAACTGCGGGACGACGGCACCTTGGTGCTTGGGGTGGCCGGGGAAGGGGACTTGGGCGATGATGGCAGGGCTCCTGTTCTTCTGGGGGGCGGTACACCCTTCCGGGGGATAGAAGAAGCATGGCTGACGGTAGAAGACGGCATGTTGATATTCAATGCCTACCGGGATACCACCAATCAGTATGCCAAGGTGGCTCATTCGCCCAATGCGCAGACCGGAGCGCAGCTGATGTGGCAGTTGCCGAATTCTCTTCTGGCGGGTTCGCCTGATTTATCTGCCCTCACCAACGCGCTGGATGCCATGGTGGAAAGCGGGGATAAGGCCGGGGCAAATCGCTTGCTGGCAGCAGTCGCAGGGGCAGGGGCGGCAGCGCTGGGCACAGCGAGCATGGGAGACCTGGAGCGTCAGCTGAAGGCCATCCGCAACCGCACTACCAGCATGGGGCTTGACCCGCAATATGAATACGATGAATTACCCCTCTTCAACGCCTGGGTGAATGCAGAGGGTGACCGGCGTGAATTGAAATCCAGTGGGACCGATGCCGGCTATTCGCTCAGCAGCTGGGGTGCGACTGTGGGGGTAGACCTGGATTTTTCTGCCACGGTCACGGCAGGCATGGCCATCACCGGCATGTACGGCGATTTTCAGGGGAAATCCCCCGACCAAGCCGAAGGCGATACGGAGCACTATTACCTGACGCTCTTCGGGCGGTATGCCGCGCGGCGCTGGACCCATACCCTGGTGGGAACCATCGGGTGGTCTGATTTCAAATTGAACCGCCACGTGCATTATCCCGGTGGCACCAGCAGCACACACGGGGATACCAATGGCACCTCGTTCGGTTTCCTTTACGAGCTGGGGTATGTGATTCCGCTGGATGAAGATAACCGGGCATGCCTGCAACCCATTATAAACGTGAGCTACCGCCACGTGGCGCTCGATTCATTCACAGAGCACGGAAGTGATGCCGCTCTGCATTTCGGGAAACAGAGCATGGACGTGGTCACCTTCGGCCTGGGTGCGCGTGCACAGACCTACGCGCTGGAAAATGCGCTGAACCGCAGCTCCCTGCTGGAAGGCCGCCTGCTGGTCAAGGCCGATGCTGGCGACACCCGCAGCGTGGGGGATGTACAGCTCCCAGTGCAGCCTGCGCGCGATGGCCGCGTGCGTTCTGCCGAAAACGGACGCTTCGGGATGGAACTGGGGGCGGGAATTTCGGTGCCCATCGGGGTGAATGCCGGATTCCTGTTCCTGGATGGCAGCTTCGAGTTCCGCTCCGATGCATGGGAATGGAACGGGACGGTGGGCTACCGGCTGACATTCTGATACGGCTCCCGGGCCTCAGGGATTGTTTGTGGAGCGGTAGGTGCCGTTGGGTTGGCGCACGAAGGTGTCCTCCTTCCAGAGGTCCCACTTGATGGTGATGCTGTCTTTATCGTACTTCACCACCGTTCCGGCATCCTTGGGGCCGCTGGTGCGCACGGCTACCTTGTGCTTGAAGGAAATCAGCACCGTCTCGCTCCAGTGGCGGGAGGTGAAGCGGAACTTTCGCACCCTTACTTCGTGACTGCCGCTGCGCATGAGCTGGCGGATGCGTTCACCCTCCAACTGCCTGGCATCTAACTTGTGGTATTTGCCATCGCCCTGTTTTGCGAAGGTTTCTTCACCCCAGCGATCCCATTTGAGCGTGAGCTTCTGGTTGTTGAAGACGAGAACGCGCGCCGTGTCTCTGGAGCCGGTTCTGCGGACCGCCACCTTGAAGTCAGGGGAAATGCGCAGGGTATCCTGCCAGCTTTTGCCCACGACCCGTACTTCCGAGTAGTTGATGACGGGGCGGTATTCCTTCAGCACCTCCCTGGCCGTCTCTGCATTCAGGGCGGTTAGTTTGTTCTTGATGTTGATCAGGTGGGAATCCCCGCCTTTGAGCCACTTTATCTTGATGATACCACCGGAGTACCTCCGCTGGAGCTGCTGCACCTGTCCACCGGCCAAGGTATCGCCGCGAACGGCAAATTCCAAATCCGGGTGGAGGTAAAGGCGGACTTCCTTACCATCATCTTCAGTGAAATCGATGTAGTAGTGAGGCACCTTGGTGGGGGCTTTCAGCAAATCCCGATAACGGTCTTCATCCAGCATTTTGTGGTAGTTACCATCAGGCTTGCGCACGAAATAACTGTAGCCCCAGCGGTCCCACTTGAGCTTGATGCGGTCCGGCCCCATGCTGATGATGTTGGCCGTATCGGTGTTGCCGGAGGCGCGGGCCAGAACCATGGCTTCATCTGAAATGCGCACGGGCCCGGACCATTCGGGTGTCACAAAGGTGACGGTGCGGAAGTCATCAGTATCGGCACCTCGTTGCAGCTGTTTCTTGATTTCCTCCTTCCGGGGGTGGATGTCGGAGACCCCGGCATCTTCCAGCATTTCTGCAATGGCGTGATGAGTGCGGAACGCTTCCAATTCCGCCTCGGTGGGGCTTTCGGAGTAACCCCTGGCCAGTTGTTTGAGCTTGTTCTTGTGGTAGCTCAGCAGGGTTTCGCCGGTGGGGCCGCGCCAGGTTAGGTCAGTGCCGTGCTCAATGAGCATCTCAGCGATTTCTACATCACTGGCATCTGCGAGGGGGGCGATATCATAGCCGTTGAGCGCGACTCCGTGTTCCAGAAGCAGACGGGTCATTTTTTTACGCCCATTCTTCACCGTGCTGGGCAGCATGGCATCATCCTGCCGCCAGCTGCTCATGTTGATTTTGACTCCGTTGGGGGAAAAGTCCGGCAGTGACAGCAGGTACGCCAGTACCTTTTCGTTGGCTATGTCCTCCGGTGAACCCGGCATGAGCCCTGCTTCCACGAAGGCTTTCGCCATGGCTTCCGTACGCACGCAGTCCCAGTGCGGCGCCAGGTCATGGAGCCGCTTGTGTTCGGCGAAAATGCGCACCACATCCGGGTTGCCGTGGCGTACCATGTAGGCCATGTTTTCGTAATACCCCGGCGCCCCTGCCTTGAGAAGCAGGTCGGCAGCAGTGGCGTTCTGAACACAACCCAGCGCCACCGCCATGATGTCGTGTGATGGTTTTGTCGCCAGCAGTTTGCGGATGGCGGCGGTGTCATCAATCATGGAGGCCAGCACGAGCTGCAGACCCGGGTCTGTGGGCATAGGGCCTTTCTGGGTGAGCAGGCGGGCCACGTATTTGCTGCGGGGGCCGCAGGGATTGCGCAGCATGGCTTCCAGCGCGGTGCGGCCGAACACGTTGCGCACGGCAGGATCCACCCCCATTTCAAGGAGAAACTCGACCAGTCGGTCGTCCGCCGTGCCGCGGCGGATGACCGCCAGGTGCAGGGCCGTGTTGCCGTTGCGGTCCAGCGCGGCAGGGTCCGGCTCAGCGTCTTCTATAACATCAAGGTAGTCTTCCAGCAAATCAATGGCGTTTTCGCGAATCTCCTCGTCCGGGTCGGTCACCGGCAGGGAACAGAGGCCGGGCAGGGCATAAAAGAGGAAGGTCTCCCCCTTGTCGTCCACTTTTTTCAAGTCTGCTCCAGCATCGACGATGTCCTCCAGCAGCTCCAGGTTTTCCGGTGAGGGGGCTTTGTATACGGCAATGTGGGCATAGTTGGCGCCGCGGGAGTTCAAGGCATTGACATTCGCACCGGCATCCACCAGCAGGCGCAGGCATTCCGGCAGGATGCTCATGCCGCCGGGCGAGAGCGGCGAACGCAGCTTGCCGCCCTTTTCCTGGTATTCGGTTCTGGCACCAGCGGCCAGCAAGAGTTTCACGCATTCGGAAATGCCGGTGGTTGCGGCATCTCCGCTGGGGTTGCCCAGCCCCTGGATGGCGTGTTCCAGCACAGTTTTACCATTATCGGCCACTCCGTTCGCGTCGGCACCGAGTTCCAGAAATTGCCGCACCAGCTTGCTCTCACCGCGTCCTGCGACCATGGCAAGCGCATTGGCGCCCTTGACGGATGCTTTGGCCGTGAGCAAAGCCTGGACGGCACGCGGGTGGCGGCTGATGTTGTTGAGCACCGCATGGCTGGCTCCCTGGCTGTCCACAGCGGCGTTAGGCTTGCTGCCTTGGCGCAGCAGCAGGATGATGCTGCCGGGATCCCGGTGGCGCTGTTGCAGGATGTGGCGGCCTTCAGCATTGACCGCATTGGCATTTCCGCCCAGCGCCAGCACCTGCGCGGTGAGGATGACGCTGTTTCCCCGCCAGTTGTTGATGGCTTCAAACAGGGCCTCAGTCAAATTGTCCGGGTTGATGTTGGCCTCTCTCAGGCTGCGGCGCATCTGCTCCTTCTCCTGTTCATCGGGGTTGCGTTCGGCTAGGGCACAAGCCTTCAGCAAGGTGCGGATTTCATCATTCTCCGCCATGGCTGCGGCCGTCTTGCCGTCCGGCCCTTTTCTGTGCAGCCGGGCGCCTTTGACCAACAGGTAGTCGACGGCCTCAACCTTGCCCGTGCGGGCGGCTCTCATGAGGGGCGTATAGCCGTGGCTGTCCGCCACATTCGGATTCTTCCCGTTGCGGATTTCTCTCAGATCCAGGCGCAGGGCTGCCTCCTGTTCTGTTTCGTCGCTCGCATACTGCTGAATTTCCTCCAGAATGGGATCTGTCCCAGGTATCAGGGCTACTGTACCCGCTCCCAGAAGCAGCAATAGCAGGGCTGAGCCATAGAGTGTTTGTTTTCGGGAAAGTCGCAACTTCATATTACTGGCTAGTCTACCATCTCACCGGCGAACTTGTCAAACGGAAAAACGGGCCGTCCCCCGAATCCCACACGCGTGTCCCAAAGATTTGGGACACGTGTGCCTCCCCGGCCTTTTCAGGCACGATGATTTGACAAACGGGAACTTCTAAAAAGTCATCGAATTTTGCGGGCTGAAACCCCGCGGAATTTTGAGCCCGGAAGGGCGGAACTTTCCGTAGCCCTGGTCGTACCTGTCTCGGAAAGTATTGCTCCTGGCGGGGCTTAAAGCTTCGGTCGCTATCGCTCGCAAATTAACCAACACTCTTTCCTTCGTGACTTTTTAGAGTTCCCCAATGTGACAAATCAAAAATCCTCATGCGCCCCAGAATTGGGCCGATGTATGAACTCCATTCATGCACAGGTATCGCGTTCGCAGCAGCGTGGCATCCCGGTGACCTATCTCCACCTGCAGCTCCGCATAGCTGCGGAAATGGCTCAGATGATAACTCGCAAAGGTATGCCGCAGCGCATCCTGAGGCCAGGGGTGAGAGGGGGTGCCCCACCCCGCTGCGCGGCGCAGCTCCCGCCAGTGCCACAGCCAGTTCGGCGGGCATATTCTTTCACCTTTTCCTCGCCGGTGTGCCCGCAGAATCCTCAGCAACGGCTTGTGAATCGTCACTCGCCGCGCACCGCCCGTCTTGCTGTGCTGCGGTAGGATATAAATCGCCCGCTCCCGCATATCCACCTGCGCCCAGGTGAGGCGTGCCACCTCGTGTGGACGGATGCCCGCATACAGCATCATTCCCACTGCCACCGCACAGTTGCCACCCTGGTAAGCCTCCGCGGCCTGACGTAAATCATTAATCTCCTGCGGCGAGAGAATCGGCACCTGTTTCTCCACCACCCGCGGTGCCTCCACCCTCGCCACCGGATTCTCGCTGCACCAGCCCCGCTTCACCGCCGTACCGAATACCCCGCTGAGGATTAATCGCGCCTTCTGCCGCTGCCGCGGTGTATCAAAGGCCATCTCAATATACTGCGCACACTCCTGCGCCGAAATCGCCCGCACCTTCCGCCGCGCCAGCCCCGGACACCGCTTCATGAACCGCCGCGTGAAATACCGGAAATCATAAACCGTCCGCACACGCCTCTCCCGCCGAGCCTCCAGCGCGAAGGCAACAGCCTTTTCAAACGACACCGTGCGTTCCTGCTTCTTCAACTCCTCGGCACCTGCGGCGATGCAACTCAAAGCACGTTTTGTTCTCCCTTTCCCCGATTGTATGGCCGCACACGCCACTTGGGCTGCTTCCAACGCCGGAACACCACTGCGCTTCAACAACACAAGCGCAGCCATTTCTTCTTCGGATAGTTCTATGTTCATATCTGCTCGCTTTCGGAATCCGTAAGTCAAGCACACAAACCGTTTTAATCAAAGAATTATCATGAGGTGGGTTCTGCTTTCCATTTGAGATGGAGCTGTATTCTGTCATGGATAACCCATTGGGAGTAAAATGTTATAAAATTCGCTCTTTACGGATTCCGAAAGCGTACACTCGTGCCGATGCAAACTTCTTCTCATAAGGGATATTTGGACCTTTTGCGGCTTATCGCCATTCTTCTAGTTGTATTTAATCATACTCCAGCGTTTCATTTTCCTTTCCATGCGACGGGGGAGAGCCTACAAGTCAAATTGATGCTGATAATTTCAGCGTTTGATGGGGTCGCAGTTCCTTTGTTTTTTATGATTAGCGGAGCATTATTGCTGGCCAAGTGTGAGTCTCTGAAGAGGCTGCTACAAAAAAGAGTAGCAAGGTTTGTGGTTGTGATTCTTTTGTTTCACATTGTGCAGTCAACCTATTATTGCGTAGGTGGAGGTGAAAACGGCATCGGAATACGAAGCTTTTTGAGCGATTGCTATTGGGGTAACATGAACGCAGGGTATGTACTTGGATGGTCAGGTGCTGGTGCTGTCTGGTTTTTGTATGCCTATGTTGGTTTGTTGTTGATGTTACCCTTCTTGAGGCTCATGGTAAAGGGTATGGAAGAGATTCATTTCCTTTATCTGTTCGGACTGCAGATGACCCTCTGTGTGATATGTCCGGCGGCCTTTGTGTTAGTGACAGGAAATACCTCTGATGGATTCAGGCTATTGAAATATCTTCCTCTGTGCGGAAATGTTTTTGTGTTCGTACTTGCCGGTTACTATGCTGAGCATAAGGTACGTCTGGAAAAAATGAGTATAAAGCATATTTTCGCACTTATCGCAGTCTCTGTCGTCTTGGTGTTACTAGCAGCATTGATGCCAGAGTGGGCACGGGGAAGAATGAATGCAGAACAGGTGAATCCGAATATCCCCGGAATGAAAGCCTACATGCTTGTTCCGTGCATTACGATATACCTGGTCACTAAAAAAATGGCTGTTTCATGCCATTTAAATGCCAAAACGTCCAACGTTCTGCGAGCTCTTGGTGGAGCTGTGTTTACAGTTATGCTGGTTGAAAATATTTTGAGAAGAGAGATTAGTGCATGGTTCACGGATTATGAATCTGCTTACTTCCCGTCTGTATGCGTAGCCTGTCTGGTTTGGATAGTCGGCTTACTAGTGGGGTTGATTTGCAAAAAGGTGCCTCTTCTCAAAAATGTGCTATAAGTCACACTTTTATTGCTCCGGCAATGGAAAATGTTTTCCCAATGCTCGCCTTTCTGTATATTTTACTTAAACGGATAACGATATCCCGGGCTGACGCCCGGGACGATATTCAGCCGCTGGGCGGCTGAACGATATTCTCACTTCGTTCGAACCACTCAAACTTCATCCGGCGTAATCGGCTGCTTGTCGAGGGCACGCCAGGCCCAGGCGATATAGGCAAGCACGAAGGGGATGAGGAAGGAGACGATGGTCATGGTCTTGAGGGTGAAGAGGCTGGAGGAGCTGTTCACGATGGTGAGGGAGCTCTGCAGATCCGCCACGGAGGGATAGTAGGCGGTGTTGTTCCAGCCGGCGCAGAGGAGGATGGCCAGCACGGCCAGCACACTGCCCGGACCCGCAAGCCAGAAGGCTTTGCCCCAGCCGCGGATGCCCTGCACCAGCCCAGCCAGCACCAGCACCACGCCGAGCAGCAGCAGGGCGGTGACCGCAGGCATTTCGAGCAGGTTGTTCAGGTACTTGTAGTCCTGCAGGTAGACCATGCCATTCTCCGGCATGTAGCCGAATCCGGTGGAGGTGAGCCAGTAGCCCAGCCAGGTGAGGAAGAAGAGCAGGAAGAACGGCCCCTCCATCCACAAGCGGCGGCGGCAGGTTTCGCGCAGGGCGGCATCGGCCATGCAGCCCAGGAAATACAGGCAGGCCAGCATGCGGGTGAGCAGGAATACGCTGAGTCCCAGCAGCAGGTTCTGCGGCACGAGCGCGGCTTCCAGGCCATGCCAGGGGGTGGCCCAGCGGGAGATGACCGGCATGGCCGGGTTCGTGACGGCTACTTTGTCCACCACAAACTCAGCTCCGGTGAAGAAGGTGCCCACGGCGGTGCCGATGAGCAGCGGTCCCAGCACGCCGTTCAGGAAGAGGAAGGCGCGGTAGGTGTTCGTGCCCAGCACATTGCTGTTCTTCAGCTGGAACTCGTAGGAAACCGCCTGGAGCACAAAGCAGAGCAGGATGAGAATCCACACCCAGTATGCACCGCCGAAGCTGGTGCTGTAGAAGAGCGGGAACGAGGCGAAGAACGCCCCGCCGAATACCACCAGGGTGGTGAAGGTGAGCTCCCACTTGCGGCCGGTGGCCAGCAGGAGCATGCGGCGGTGCTCCTCGGTCTTGCCCAGCGTCCAGATAAGCGACTGCCCACCCTGCACAAACATGAGGAACACCAGCAGAGCCCCCAGCAGCGAAACCAGGAACCACCAGTACTGTTGCAATAAAGAAATATCGTTCATAAATATTAATCACTAATCATTAATAATTAATCACTCATTTTCGGGGCCTGCGGCAATGGCCTTCACCATGATGCTCACCTCGGCCACCAGCAGCAGGGTGAACAGCACCAGGAAGATGAAGAAGGTGGTCTGCACCGCGCCCACATCCAGTCGGGAAATGGCCGCCACATTCGGCAGCAGCCCCTGAATGGCCCAGGGCTGGCGACCGACCTCGGCCACCACCCAGCCGGCCTGGCTGGCCATCCAGGCCAGCGTCGTGCTCAGCACCACGGCCAGCAGCGCGAGCTTCCAGCGGCAGATCCACTTGCCCAGCAGCAGGAGACCGGCAAACAGGGCCAGGTAGAAGCCACCCACCATCACCATCACGCGGAAGCTGTAGAAGGTGAGTGCCACCGGCGGCACCAGATCCGCCGGGCTGCTCAGGTAGCCATAGCCGAAGTAGGCAAAATTCTCGCGCAGAGACTCCAGCGCGGCCTGTTTTTCTGCGGCATCCTTGGTCTGGCGGTAAGTGGCCAGAGCTGAGATAGCCAAGCGGCCGCGAGCCATTTTCTCCTCTGCCGAGAGGGCGGTGGTGCCATCCGGCTGGGGGTAGCCACCCTCCAGAATGTTGCGGATGCCGGGCACATAGCCATTGAAATCATGCGTGGCCAGGAAGGAGAGCGCCCCCGGCATTTCGATGTTGAAGAGGAAGGGGTCCTTTTCGCCCGGGGCCGCCCAGTCCACCCCGGGGCGCAGGGCAGCTGCCAGCACCAGACCCTGGTTGTAGCCTCCTTCGTACAGCCCTTCGGCTGCGGCCAGCTTCATAGGCTGCAGCTGCGCAATGTCGCGCCCGCTCTGGTGCCCGGTGTGGGCAGTGAGCAGCGCCGCCACCAGGCCGAACCAGCAGGCCACGCGGATGCTGGCCCTGGCGAACTCCTGGTGACGCCCGCGCAGCAGGTACCAGCAGCTCACCCCCACCACAAAGGCTGCCCCCAGCACCCAGGAAGAGGTGACCGTGTGGCAGAACTTGACCACCGCCACCGGTGAAAGCGCCACGGCGGCGAAATCCACCATCTCGTTGCGCACGGTATCCGGGTTGAACTCCATGCCCACGGGGTACTGCATCCAGGCATTGGCCACGAGAATCCACCAGGCGGAAATGGTGGCGCCGATGATGGTGAGCCAGGTGGAGGCCAGGTGCGCCCCCTTGCTCACCTTGTTCCAGCCAAAGTACATGATGGCGATGAAGGTGGATTCCATAAAGAAGGCCACAATGCCCTCGATGGCCAGCGGCGCACCGAAAATATCGCCCACAAACCAGCTGTAGTTGCTCCAGTTGGTGCCGAACTCAAACTCCAGAATGATGCCCGTGGCCACGCCCATGGCAAAGTTGATGCCGAAGAGCTTCATCCAGAACCGCGCGGTCTGCTTCCAGAACTCGCGGCCCGTGCGCACATAGAGCGTTTCCATGATGGCCATGACCACACCCAGACCCAGGGTGAGCGGCACAAATATCCAGTGGTACATGGCCGTGAGCGCAAACTGCGCGCGCGACCAGTCAACGAGAGACGTATCGATAGTGTCCATAGTGTTAATTTTCCGGTGCAGCGCGGCGCGTCAGCTCGGTCGAGACAGCCTCCCCCTTCTCAGCATCCCCGCCCTGCAGGTAGGCTGGAAAGAAAAAGGCCTTGAGCACCGCAAACATGATGAAAAGCTTCAGCAGGA
>SUVL01000046.1 GCA_015062005.1 Akkermansiaceae bacterium | reverse complement strand
AATTGGACCAGTTCTCGTAAATTCAGGGACGGAAGTTCTAACTTAGGAGCCATGCCCTCATTATACTATACTCCCTTCCTCTTGGAAATTCTTGATTGTTCTGATGTCCGACTTTTTAGAAGTTCCCGATTGACAATTTACGATTGACGAATTGAAAGTTAGCGGCTTTCCGTCTTCGTTCCTGCGGAACTACGCCGAGACAGGACGCCGATAGAGACACAAATGAAAGCTTACCGCCGATGGTGAGGCGTTTGATACCCCACTACGAATTTTCACACAGAATACTATGCCTTTATGTTGTTTAGGACTATTTTTCCATAATCTTTGGGACACATATGCCAAGATGCCCACGCGTGTCCCAAAGATTTGGGACACGCGTTCCCTATGCGATGTACAGAAAAAAAGAGAAGAATAGCTGATAGTTCGTATGTTACGTGCTGAGTAAACGTTTATGTGTTATGCTTGTGACCGAATTTTATACACCGGCTGTTAATGAGTTACAATCAATATAAAGCACATCGCATAGGGAATGCGATATACTGGCGGGGTAATCGTCTGCGCTCCAATCCTTACACTGCTTTTTACCTGAACGATATATGAAACTGCATTCCTTTCTCACATTGCTGGCTGCCTTCGCGCTGACCACCACATTGCCGGTGGACGCCAAGGCCGATTCTTCTGCCAAGTCATCGAAAACAAAGAAGAAGAAAGCCAAATCGAAGAAAAAGAAGGACAGGGCAGATGAGAAAAAGTCCGGGAAGAAGGGCAAGAAGGCAAAAAAGGAGAAGAAGCTGAAGTCGCAGTCGTTCTGCCCGCCGGTGCGGTTGATTCCATACAAGCCGGTATCAGCAGATGCCAAGGCGAAGGCTGTGGCAGAGCTGGAGCGGCGCAATATCAAGCCCGAAGCATATATGAACCGCTTGAGTGAGTGCGTGAAAGGCTATTCTGACAGCGATACCGAGCTTGTGGGGCTGCTTTCCATGGCAGGTGCGGATTTGGGTGAGAAAAACTGGGTTGAGGTTCTGAAATACAATGGTTTTGCTGAGGACCGTCTTCGGAGAATGGTGGCTTTTCCCGGTTTTGATGTCAACAAGGCAGATGCGAAGGGAAAGAGTATGCTGGAATCGGCTGCGGAGTCACGCCACCAGATGGAAAAGTTGCAGTTGATGCTGGCCGCGCCCGGAGCGAATGTGAAAAATCCCAGGCTGCTGGAGGCGGCCTTGAAGGAAAGCAGGCGGAGCCCGGGTTGGATAGAGGGAGCGAATCTGCTGCTGGGAATTCCCGGGATTGATACCAGTGCGGTTCCGCCTATTCTGTTGGCAGTGATGAAGAATGATGAAGCGGAGCTCAAACGCTTGCTGAAGGAAGACGGAGCTGATGTGAATGTCGACAGAATGCGCGAAGCTGCTTGTTAACATGGGCCGTTCGCCTGGGGCAGACGGAGGTGCTGAAAGAGCTGATGGCCGCCAAAGATATCAGGTTTGATGCCGCGGAGATGGCCCGCCTGGCTATGAAGCAGGGAAAGACTGAAATTGCTCAGATGATGCTGACTGCGCCTGGAGTGAAAGTTGCGCAGGTGGATGAATATGGTGTCCGCCTGGTGGATGCTGCCAAGCAAAGCGGCAGTGCGGAACTGATGAAGGTAGTGCTGGCGCTGCCGGGGGCAGATGCCGGCGGCTTCTCACCTCTGGAGCTGGCCATTGCCATTGATGATGCTGCCAGGATGAAATCACTGCTCAAAGCCCGCCGCCAGGATGCCAATGTTTCAGATTGCGGCATGGGCTGGCGCCCGCTTGCCCTGGCAGCCTACATGGGCAGTACAGAGTGTTTGAAAGCTCTGCTGGAGATGCCCGGTATTGATGTGAATAAACCCGGCTACCCGGCGGGTTATGCTTTTCATGATACACCCGCTCTGTATTGCGCCGCACTTAAGAACCACCCCGAGGCGGTGAAGCTTCTGCTGGCAGCCCCGGGAATTGATGTGAATGCGGGCGCTCCCCTCACAGCAGCTATTGAAGGTAATAGCCTGGAATGCCTGAAGCTGCTGCTGGCGGCGCCGGGCATAGATGTGAAAGCGAGACGCTATCACGGTGGCTCCGCTTTCGACTATTCCTGCTCGCCGGAAATGAAGCAGTTGCTGATGAAGGCTGCTGCCAGATAAGCTTGTCTCCGATTATTCCAACATCACGCCCCTGCTTCATGTTTCATGGAGCAGGGGTGTTTTTTTGCCTGTGCCGTTATTTTCGAATAAAGGCGGTGAAGAACAAGAGCTCCATGGTGCCGGGGTACCTTGTTGTAAAGGCCCGGCAGGCATTGCCCGGGCTCACCAATCAGCCGGGAGTGTTCGTGCTACCAATATACGGGCAAAACCTATCAGGTGAATGGCCTCGTTTGTGCGCAGATAATCCGGGTCCAGGCCGTAGCGCCCCAGACGCCAGCGGTCCAGAGCATCGGCATCCTTCAGAATGTGGTACAAAAGGCGTACGCGTTCGGAGAAATCGGCAAAAGCTTCGCTTATGGCCGCTTCACCTGCTTTGTCAGAGCGGTCGTGGTAGCGCATGATGATGGCAGCTTCGGGAAAATAGGTCAGCTCAGGATGTTCCCGGCAAAATTCCTCGTAATACGCAGCGGCTCGTGCACCATGCCCGATGTCCTGTCCATCATCGACACGGCGGGTATCATGAAAGATGGCTGCGTGTGCCAGGATGGTGAATGCTTGTTCGTCATCAGCGAAGCGTTGAAGCGCTATCAGCATGGCATACAGCAGGACTCGCTCACAGTGAGCTGCCTCATGTATCACGCTATCCTGCATGCCGAACTGTATATTTTTGTACATGTACTCAGCCCAGCGCTGGAAATGGCTTCTTGCAACAGGGTGCATCTGGCTTACGAATTTTCCGGGAACGATTAAATTTTTCATCATGGCTCCTCGTTGTCCGGCATTCTAGCATGTTAATTCTGCCATGGCAATCAGATAAAGTCTGTTTTCAGGCTGTGTGAGAGATCGCACGAGAAAACCGCGTTTGAAAGTTGACTCCAAACAGTTTATATGATATATGGAAGAGTAGCTGCTGATGCGCAGGATACGACAGGATGAGAACAAAACGAGAAAAGAGAAGAGGAAGGAGGCCCTCCCGAGCTCCTCTCAGCGGGGGCTGCTCTCCGGGGTCAGTCTCCGCTTGCGCAACTCTTCCCAGTTCGCGGCAGCTTTTGTCCTGCATCCGACAGGGGGACGATATTCACGCGGTGGATGAATATGGATTGTCTCCACTTGCCCGAGCGGTGATGGCTGGGGCTGCGGATAATGTCCTGGCGCTTGCGGAATATGGCGCGGAGGTGAATCAGGAGGTGTGGGTAACACTCAAGTCACTGAAGGCCGGGGCCATGTACCGTATCAATGAGCATTTAGGTCTTCGCCAGGCGACTTCCCTTCCGCGTGATTTGCCCTTTGCGTTGACCCCGCTCCACCTGGCTGCGTTGAGTGGCAATGCGGAGAGTATATGGGTGCTTCTCTGCAATGGAGCTGATGCCCACGCCCGGGTGGAAGGGCCGCTACCGCAGTTGTGTGGCTCCCCCATAGAGTTCTGCGCCAGATTTCTACCGCACGAGACGGAGGATGAGATGGCGCAACGACAACGTTGCCTGGAGGTTTTCCGAGGAGGTAAACGAGTGGATATGGACAAGAAGGTGTTCCGCTTGTTCCTGCACAAGATTTGCAAAAGCTCTCCTTCGACAATCGATACGCGAGTGGCTCAGATTCAGCGATGCGAGAATATGCTTCGAGCTCTTTTCCCGCAGCAGCAGACATTCCTTTTCCTGAACGATGACGAGGTGCTGTTGAATCAGATGCGGCATGCCTTGCTGCAGACGGAGCAGTTCCGGTTGCTGAATCTGCGGCAGCATGGGGGGCTCGTTCATGCTCTGGATGACTTTGTAATCTTTGCGAAAAGTTGTACAAGATTAAAATACAAGTCTTTGTAGTTTTGTTTACGCCTGCGTCTTTTATATTAATTTTATAACAGAATAAAATTATAATGGGTGTAGCAGCGTTTCTGCTACTTCTTTTCACAGTCATAAACTGCGATACCCGAACAGGGAATATTCGTGAAGAACCGGGAGCTTCCGTATACGGCTCACGGTTTGTTGCCGCACTTCCTTTTCCGGGGAGGGGGATGATATCCGGAAGGAACCCTTGCGGATCCTGTGTTTTGTTGAAATTTATAATCGTAAGAAACGCAGGGTTCTATAGTTAGTTGATGTCGGGGAATTATGTTTGTGATAATTGTAGAAGTAGAGGGCGATGTTAAGATACCTGCCCACTTGGGGGCGGTCGACGCCTGAAACACACAACATCAATATACAAATATGGAAGACGACAATTTTGAGCTTTTCGAGAATCCGATTCAGGATTATACCGTTATCACCCTGGGGGAAGATTGGATGGTGCAGGCTTGCGTCAAGGAAACCCCCTGCCAGGATAACTACCAGGGGCTCTGGATACGCCTGGGGGATATCCCGCAGATGCTGACCCGGGTTTACAGCCTGTGGTTGTGCCAGGCTGAGGGCGGTATGGGGAGTGTGCGTATCCACAGCTGTGAGGAGGTGAAGCCGGAAGCCGGTGCGTACCTCCTGGAGGGGGTGTCCGCGTGTGTAGCGGCTCCCCATCCGGAGGCGGCTACAATGGGTGAATGGTTGAAGAAGGACTGGAACCCGGCCTGGCGTTCTCTCTGGTTAGGAGAGGATGTGCGGCTCCGCGCGCCTGGGGACGATGTTTTCCACCGGGCGCAGAGAATTCTTGCACCACGTAGTATGGAATACAGGAAATCCCGGTTGAGCACCTATCTCAGCGCAGGTATCCGCCGCTGGGTGAAGTCTGAAGCGGGGGATGAGCCTGTTGTTCAGGTGGAAGCGCCCAGAATGATACGCCTGGTGCTTTCCGGGGTGCGGTGGAAGGAATCCGAGCCCCCCTGTGCCATCAGCATAGCCCTCACTTCCTGCCGGTATAATGGGGGTGGGCGCAATCACGCTCTTTTTTCATTAGAGGTGAGAGGTCAGCGTATTTCTGAGACGAAGGTAATGCTTTATCCAGAAGCCGTGAGGTATTCCTCGATAGTAGATTCCTATTGCGAGGATGGGGGAGCCTGTCTTTGAATAGGCGCTCCCTTCCGGACCGGACAGGGAATAATTATTTAATAACAGAATTAGAATATTTATTTCAGAAACAACACAAAATACACCATATCGAACACAACCAGGAGAGCAGACATCTGATGACAACGGAACAACAGGAATTGATAAAGGCAGCGCGGGCCAATGCCTTGCCCCGCGTAGTACGCCTGCTGGCTTCAGGGGTAAACCCGAATTGCGGGCAGGGTATCACCCCATTGCTGGCGGCGGTTCGCCACGGCAATGTGTGGATGGCGCGGGCTTTGCTGAATGCCGGCGCTGATCCTGAAGCGAGGTCGGCGCAGGGGCTCTCGCCCATGGAATGCGCCAAGTCTTCCGATTTGCCGGCATCCACCGCGCTGCAACTTGTGGAACTGCTGGTGAAATACGGCGCAAAGGAGGGGGCGGAACGTGCGTCCGCGTGCCATTCCGCTCATACCCGTCAGCGCAAGGAACGGGCCCGTGCCGCCTGGGCCGGGCTCATGGTGGGCGATGCACTGGGCGCACCTGCAGAGTTCTGCTTTGAGCGGGATATTTACCGGGCCTACCCGGATGGCCTCGACCGCATGGTCCCGGGCTTTGGTATCTGCACGGACCGCAAGGCCGGCGTGGTGACGGATGATACCCAGATGGCCTGGTGCCTGCACCAGGCCCTGCTGGATGCCGGCGGGTGGGATGCCGCTGCCGCGCGTGCCCGGTATATGGATTGGTTTGAGACCGACCCGCCGGACGTGGGGGAAGCAGTTTCGGCTGCGCTGGAAGGCGAACCTCTGTCCGATAGCCAGGGGAATGGCGCGCTGATGCGTGTGCTGCCCATTGCCTTGTGGGCGGTGGAGCATCCGGATTTCGATTGGCAGACGGCAGCCCGGGAGGACGCTGCCATCACGCACCCGCACCCGGTGTGCGGAGATGCCAATGTGGTGTTTGTGCATGCTTTGCTGCAGGCCATGCAGCCCGGCGCTACACCGCGGGGTGTATATGAATCTGCCTTGCAGTTTGCGGCAGAGCAGGGGCTGCATCCCTTGGTTCTGGTGACTCTGCGCCAGGCCGAATCGAAGCGCCCGGTTTACGATGGCAAGTATATCGGCTGGGTGCTTGTTGCCTTGCAGAGTGCTTTCTACCAGCTGCTGCACGCTGCGGATTTCCGCTCGGCCCTGGTGGATATTGTGTCCTCCGGTGGTGATACGGATACCAATGCTGCCATTGCGGGGGCTTTGCTGGCCGCCTTATACGGGGAGGACTGCATTCCCCGCCAGTGGCTCGTTTGCGTGCGCGCTGTGAATGATGCTCGCTATACCCGTTTACTGCCTCGTAGAAAGGAGGGAAGATGATGAAGACGATGATTGATATGGATGATGCCACGGCCTTGCTGCGTTGCATCAACGGTGGGATTTCCCCGGATGCCTGCCTGGATAATGGCCAGACGCTTCTTCAATATGCGGCGGAAAAAGGCGCGCGCGATTGCGTGCGGATGCTGCTGTACCTGGGGGCTGATGCCAATTTGTCCCACCGGGGGCTCCGCCCCTTGGGCCTGGCTGCGCTGCATGGCCATACCGCCATTATGGAGTCCCTTCTGGCCGGTGGGGTGGCTCTCTCTCCCATCAGCACGGGAAATGCCATGATTATAGCAGCCCGGGCCGGGCATGCGGATTGTGTCCGCCTTCTACTGGAAATGGATAATGCGGACGATATGAAACTGGAGGCGCTTCGAACAGCTCTTTTTCATGAGCGCGGCGACTGTGTTTCACTCCTGGCGGCAGAGTGGGGGCATTATGCTCAGAATATCGAAGGCTTTTATGAGACCATCGAGCATACAGTGCGGAACTCAGAAATGCACGAATTTGCCCGTTCCGAGACGGTTCGTGCGCTGATTCAGTCTGCCCCGCCGCCTGGGACGGTGAATCAGGCCGTGATGCGGAATGACCAGGAAGCCTTGAAGCGCCTCCTTTCCGAGGGCGCCAATCCCGCTTCTCCGAATATCTGGGGGGTGGGCAATACCTTGCTGGATATTGTGGATTATGGAAAAGACCCGGCCCTGGCCACGCTTCTGGTTCAAGCCGGTGCCGATCCCTACGCTATGGGGGTATATGATGACGACGAAATAGAGACGCTGTTTCCCTGGCTTCTGGACATCGGGGGCGAACCTCTCAGTATCCTGGCGGCGGTGCGGAGAAATGATGTGGATGCGCTGCGACGGATGCTTGCGGATGGTGCTGAGCCGGATAAGCCCTTGTCGGAGGATTTTTCCACGCCTCTCACCGTGGCCTTGAAATTGGGGCATACGCGCTGCGCGGAATTGCTGGTGCTGGCCGGAGCCTGCCTGTATGCTCGCGACCTGTGGAAAAATTCTCCGCTCCGGCTCATGATGTGTAGTCATGAATTTACTGATTAAAGTTGTAAGGGAATTATTATGCGCTTCCTATAGTCTCTTAGTGACTCTTGGAAGGATGAGTTGATAATAGATGTGTAAGCAATAGAATCGCACTAATCCATTATATGAAAATTACCACCACCATTCACACTGTAAAAAACACAGAGCCCACCCCCAGGAAGTCTGCTTTTGAGCGCTTGCTCGAAGCTCATGACTGCAGGAAGCTCCCGCGCCGGCTGCGGTACAGGCAGGTTATCACCCCTGCCAGCTGTGAAGCTTGGCTTCGCAAGGTCGCAGGCTGTGACCAGACCGTGCGCGACTGGATTTTGCGCGACACGCCCCAGCGCTTTGTTTACCTGAATCCGCTTGGCGAGGTCTGGGGCAAGGTGCAGCACTACATGGTGCAGCAGAACTTCCGTGTCCCGGAAGGTTATGCCCACCTGCTGCAGCGTGATTCGCTTCAGCAGACGGTGGCCATGGCTCCCGCGCAGATGCTGGGGCTGCACCTCCGGGGCGAGGCCGTGACCTCGGCGGTTTCGCTCAAGGTGCTGCCCTTGAATGAGCGCCCCTTTCGCAATATCTGGATTTATCCGGAGGATATCGCGTTCTCGGCCGTGCAGGCCATGGCGCTGATTGCCGGTGGCTTTACCTGCCCTGTGCGGATGCTTCATGCCATCCCGGATGGCCTTACGCCCCGCCAGCAGACCATTATCGGGGACTTGTTCAACACCCTCAGCGAGGCTTTCACCTCGTCCGGGTTTGAGGTCAGCATGGTTGCGGCCCCGGTGAGCCGCTTCCTTGGTGAACTGGCGGCTTAATTTCCCGCTCCGCCCTACCGACGGGATACCGGCGGTGGGGCGGAAGTAAATACCTGTTTCTAACATGAGTTTGGACCAGATTTCTGAGAAAGATGCATACCTTGTTTCTAAATTTGCAAAATGTTATGGACAAGTTAAGTTATAAGTTGTAGATTATACGCAAATCTGAAGTGGATTTTTTGATTAATCATAATTATTAGAGTTGCCATGAAATTAAGTCAATATTTGCAAAATATCAATAAAATATCTGTGGTTAAGCAATTACCTTCGGGCTCTGCTGCTTCTGTTGGTGAATTGTGGGAGAAGTTGATTTCTGGGTTGCTTCCTGCAAAGGATGTGCTTTTACAGTGGCACAAAGTCCTGATGGATTATGTGGACAGACCAGATGCCATGTTTGCAATCCGAGGGGGTAATAGTGCTAAGAAAGATGAATATGAGCGTTTAAGACGTGGTTTTTTGACTCGTACGGATAAAGGCTATTCATTTT
>SUVL01000016.1 GCA_015062005.1 Akkermansiaceae bacterium | reverse complement strand
GCCAGCGTTCGTTCTGAGCCAGAATCAAACTCTCCATAATATAATTTAAGAAATTGCTGGACCATCAGAATTGGCTTTTTATTTAGCTCATTCCAATTCTGACAGTGCCGTGTTACCCCGCTCCGAAATCCCTTAGGATTTCATCCCGGCGCAGGCCACGGCACGCGTCACGACCTTTTCCTTCCCTCTCTTTATCCTCTCCGGCGCCCCGCCTGGCAGGTTGTTAGCCAGTGAAACCGCTTCTCAGCAGCCCTCGGCGCCTCGGAAAGTCATACTTGGAAAATTGCCTCGCCCGGCGGTCAAGCAAGCTCACTCGCTTTCCTTTCGGGCAACCCCGTAGCGGGGTGCGGGGCAAAGCTTATCACAAAGCGCGTTTCACGTCAAGCGTATTTTTGAGAAAAAGTTTTTCAAAACCCGGGCGTCCCTGCCCTAAGTGCCCCGATTTCGTGCGAGTTAGAGAGAAAAATTATTTTT
The DNA here is from genome assembly GCA_015062005.1 of Akkermansiaceae bacterium. Lineage (GTDB taxonomy): Bacteria > Verrucomicrobiota > Verrucomicrobiia > Verrucomicrobiales > Akkermansiaceae > Akkermansia. The sequence continues at coordinate 60,325 of SUVL01000016.1, read as the reverse complement.
TTGAATCGAGCACAGCTCGATAAATTGAGGTTTTCGGGACTGAAGTCCCGTGCTCCGACAAAGTTGAGCCCCTGGTTCCCCTACGGAACCAGGGGCGGAAGTATATATAGAACCCTGTTACTTTCTGCGGCGGCGTGCGGCGAGGGCCGCCAATGCGGCTAAGCCAAGGCTTGTTGTAGTCGGCTCGGGGACGTGCACCACGGCAAGACTGCCGACCTCGGGCACGTAGTTGAAGTAGTAATTCTCATTGCCTGCCAGATTGCTGAATACATTCCCCACCCACAGGCGGTCGGCGGCGTCATCGGCAGCCACGGCAGGCAGCACCAAATCTGTAAGCCCGGTGAACAGAGTGACACTTTCCTCCCAGCCGCTCATTTCACTGAGGATGCCAAGGAGTTTATCCCCCATAGTCACCTGTCCACCGAAAGTCAGCGCCCCATTCAGAGTCACCGCACCCACATCCAGCGCGTCCATATCCAGCGTAGCGCCATCCGCCAGGGTCAGGCTGGCATTCAGGGTGGCTCCCCCCTCCAGCAGGGCGCCGCCATTCACCGTCAGCGTGGCGGCATCTGCCTCCACCGTCTCATGCAGACTGAGAGAAGCGGCCTGTTCCAGCTTGAACAAGCTATCTGCCAACATATTCACATTACCACGGATGGTGCTGTTTCCCGCCACCTCCAGTGCCGTTCCGGCATTGAAGGTCAGGTCATAACCCTCATGGCTCAGCTCGGCATTCTGCACTCGCACCGTGGCGGCAGAGCCTTCCATGGCGGTGATACCCTGGTCTTGGTAGATGGCTCCCTCCTCCACGCGAAGGCGTCCGCCGTAGAGATTCGTCATCGCACAGACCTCCGTGGTGCGGGAATTGAGAATTTCCTGAGCTGTAGCCGTTCGCCCGGCTCCGGCTGCTTCCAGCAAGTCATTCAAGTGTTGTTCCGTATCTGCACCGGTGAAGATGATATCACCCGTCTGTCTGATGGTAACGGATTCACCCGCTTCGTCCAGATAGGTATAATCCGCATTCAGATTCACTGTGCTGCCGGAGGCTATGTAAACCGAATCCCGGAAGGTGATACTCTTCCCCGCTGCGGCAGAAAGAGATATCTCAGCACCACTACCTCCTGCATAAATACTGCGCAGGCGGTAGGTATTGCCATTCACTACCTCGGCATTCTGGTAGAACGCCACCGAATCATTGTTCCGGATACTCAGGTCGCCGTATGTATAAATCGCGCCGCCGGAGGCGTCGTCATCGGAGGAAGACGCCGTATTCCCGCTGAACGTCACGCTCCCGTTATCGCTCAGCGTGATGGTGCTGCCCCGTTCCTCACAAATCGCGCCGCCGTAGGCGTATCTGCCAGACGCCGTATTCCCGCTGAAGCTCACATCTCCGTTCCCTGTCATCGTCACATCCCCTTCAATCGCGCCGCCACAGGCGCCGGAGGAAGCAGACGCCGTATTCCCGATAAAGGTCACATCTCCGTTACCATCCATCGTCACAAAGCCACTAATCGCGCCGACGGAGGCAGAGTAGGTGGCGGAGGATGTGGATGCAGTATTCCCGCTGAACGTCACGCTCTCGTTGTTGCTCAACGTAATAGTGACGTCATAAATCGCGCCGCCGGAGGCAGATGATGATGATGATGATACCGTATTCCCGCTGAAGCTCACATCTCCGTTCCCCACCATCGTCACAGGGCCATAAATCGCGCCGCCACAGGCGTCGAAGGAAGCAGATGCCGTATTCCCGCTGAACGTCACGCTCCCGTTATCGCTCAGCGTGATGGTGCTACCCCCCTCCCTATAAATCGCGCCGCCGTAGGCCCTGGAGGAAGCAGACGCCGTATTCCCGCTGAACGTCACGCTCCCGTTATCGCTCAGCGTGATGGTGCTGGAAGAGCCCCCATAAATCGCGCCGCCGAAGGCGGAGGAGGAAGACGCCGTATTCCCGCTGAACGTCACGCTGCCGTTATCGCTCAGCGTGATGGTGCTGTCCCCGTACCCATAAATCGCGCCGCCACGGGCGGAGGAGACGAAGGAAGACGCCGTATTCCCGCTGAAGCTCACATCTCCGTTCCCTGTCATCGTCACAGCCCCAGAAATCGCGCCGCCACAGGCGTATCTGCCAGACGCCGTATTCCCGCTGAACGTCACGCTCCCGTTATCGATCAGCGTTATCGTGCTGCCATACCCATAAATCGCGCCGCCGAGGGCGTCGTCATCGGAGGAAGACGCCGTATTCCCGCTGAAGCTCACATCTCCGTTCCCTGTCATCGTCACAGCCCCATAAGTCGCGCCGCCACAGGCGTAGGAGCCGAAGGAAGACGCCGTATTCCCGCTGAAGCTCACATCTCCGTTCCCTGTCATCGTCACAGCCCCAGAAATCGCGCCGCCACAGGCGTAGGAGACGAAGGAAGACGCCGTATTCCCACTGAAGCTCACGCTCCCGTTATCGCTCAGCGTGATGGTGCTGGAAGTGTCCCCATGAATCGCGCCGCCGTAGGCAGTGGAGCCAGAATACGAAATATCTTCAAACGAAATACCGGCATAATATTGGTAGGCAGAAGGATAAATCTGTCGGGACGTAATCGTAATCACCTCCTTCACCGTTTCATTGTGCAGCACAAGCTGTAATGTGCCAGCATCCGTCAGCTGAAGAGTAGCACCGGCCCAGAAACCGGAGCCAGGGCGGGTGGAATCGAAATAGTTGGAGATAGCGTTATTGGTATCATCCAGCACAAGGGCATTGCCATCACGGCCCAGCAGGCTGCCGATGCCGGCAAAAAGCTCATAGGTCTTACCATCGCCATTTCCCAGGCTGGAAAGCTGCAACTGCTTGCCGCCCAGCAGGGTGAGGGCGGAGTTATTCAGTCTGGTGGCGGCTCCACTGCCGGAGTAATCGATGCTCAGCTTACCATCGCCCAGGGAAAGGCTGGAATTCAGAACCGCGCCGGTCATGCCCAGCGACAGCTCACGCCCGGAGCTGATGACAACCGGAGAGCCAACAGAAAGCGTACCTTGTTGCAAATCAATATGACCGGCAAAAGAATCCGCCAGGCCACCGATAGAGGCACTGCCCGCACCGGTCTTGAGCAGCAGACCGCTGCCGCTGATTTGATTGGCATAGTTGATGGAAGTATCTGCCGCGGTATCGAGTTTGAAAACAGCCCCGCGGTTCACAGCAACAGAAGAGGATGCCAATGCAGCCCCGCCGGTGAGGGTGAGGGTACCCTCTGCCACGGTGGTGGCCTGGGTGTAGGTATTGTTACCACTCAGGCGCAGTTCACCCACCCCGGTCTTGACCAGCCCGGCGGTTATCCCTGCAGGAACACTTCCTTCGCTATTCAATAGCTCTTTGCCGGAAGCAATGAGAATGCCGCTGCTGATATCGAGACGGGCATTTTCTGCCACGCTGATGGTTGTAGCATTCTGGCGCAGGGTCAGATTGGTGCCGGAAACGGTCGAAACGGTAGGATTCTCAGCCGTGGCATCCGCTGCAGCCCTGGCAGAGATAGAGGAATATCCATAAGTGCTGCCGCCGTAGCCCAAATCCAGATTGGCATTGGATACGCCCGTGATACTACCCCCCATCAGGTTGATAGCAAGCCCTGCTCCAGTCTGATTATTGCTCCATCCGCTTACGCCTACACTGACATGCACTCTGCCACCCTCGAACACGTCTATTGATTTAATGCCCAGGCTGTTGCTCCAGCCAGTCACGTCGCCGGCGGCAAAATCCAGCGTACCGTAGACATCCACATCACCGGAGAAAGAGCCGTTCTCACCGCCCTTCATGAGCTTAAGCGTGCCGTACACCTCTGCTGTTTCCAACGCCAGACTCCCCGCGCCATCTCCGGAAATGGTCACATCTGCGCCACCGGCAATGGTGACACACTGAGCCGTAAGCTGCTCCCCGAACTTAATGGTGGATGTGCCATGGAAGATAACGGAATCGCCTTGGGTGAAGGCTACCGTCTCGTCGCCGTTGGAGAAATCTCCCGTCGTCGTATTCCAGGTAAAATTGCCACCGGAATGGCTCAGCGTTTGATTACCGGATTCACTCGTTGCATCGGCAGCCATGGCTACCCCCGCCAGCGTAAAGCTTACCACGCCACCAGTGAATACAGACGACCCCATTGTTGAGGTAAGGCTTACCACGGCAGACACACAGGCAAACAGAGCAGAACGGAGAGAAACAGGAAGATGCAGCTTCATAATGAGAGAAAATTTACTTTTGAGACTGAATCAAGTCTACGCTTTCGGAATCCGTAAAATTACATTTTAACTGTTTGACCCTTCATTACTTGCAATTAGCAAATAACAGTTAATCAAAGTAAACGGAATGCTGTCATCCCTTTCATTAAATTCTGTTGTGATGCTTTTCTTCATGCTTGACTTACGGATTCCGAAAGCGAGCAGATATGAACATAGAACTATCCGAAGAAGAAATGGCGGCGCTTGTGTTATTGAAGCGCAGTGGTGTTCCTGCGTTGGAAGCAGCCCATGTTGCGTGTGCTGCTATCAAATCGGGGAAAGGTAGAACAAAACGTGCTTTGCGGTGCATAGCCGCTGGAGCTGAGACACTGAAGCAGCAGGAGCGGACGGTGTCGTTTGAAAAGGCGGTCGCCTTCGCGCTGGAGGCTCGGCGGGAGAGAAGGGTGCGGACGGTATACGATTTCCGGTATTTTACGAGGAGATTCATGAAGCGGTGCCCGGGACTGGCGCGGCGGAAGGTGCGGACGATTTCGGCGCAGGAGTGTGCGCAGTATATTGAGATGGCGTTTGATACACCGCGGCAGCGGCAGAAGGCGCGGCTGATTCTCAGTGGGGTATTCGGCACGGCGGTGAAGCGGGGCTGGTGCAGCGAAAATCCGGTGGCGCGGGTGGAGGTGCCGCGCGTGGTGGAGAGGCAGGTGACGATTCTCTCGCCTCAGGAGATTAAGGCCTTGCGGCAGACGGCAGAGCGTTATCAGGGGGGCAGTTGTGCAGCGGCGGTGGGGATGATGCTGTATGCCGGTATCCGCCCGCACGAGGTGGCGCGGCTTACCTGGGCTCAGGTGGATTTGCGGGAGCGGGCGATTTATATCCTACCGCAGCACAGCAAGACGGGCGGGGCGCGGCGGGTGACGATTCACAAGCCGCTGATGAAAATTTTGCGGGTGCACCGCCGAGCGGATAGGGAGAGGGTATGCCCGGCGGATTGGCTGCGGCACTGGCGGGAGCTGCGAAAAGCAGCAGGGTGGAACTCCCCTGCCCGCCCCTGGCCGCAGGATGCGCTGAGGCATACCTTTGCGAGTTATCATCTGAGCCATTTCCGCAGCTATGCGGAGCTGCAGGTGGAAATAGGACACAGGGATGCTACGCTGCTGCGAACACGATATGTAGACCAACGAGGAGTGCGCTCCTCTGCCCAATTCTGGGCAGCGTGAAAGGAATTGACAATTGACTATTGACGATTGACAAATAGAAAGTTAGCGCGCCCGGAGGGCGCGGAGAAATTTATCTCACAGGCGCGGAGCGGCTGTTTTCACTTTTCACCTTTCACGCGAGCGCGGAGCGCGAGTTTTCACGATGGGAGGGTTGGTTTTCCCAATGCTTGCGGGAAGGGAGGGTATGAGGCTCTATTGGGAACGATATCCGCGAGCCGGGGCTCACGGACGGGGGCGGGCGCGAGTTTTCACGGTGGGGGATGGTGGATTCCAACTGCCGCTTTGTGGGCTGGCTTTGCTTTATAGGGAACGATATCCGGCTGCGCCGGACGATATCCACGCCGCAGGCGTGGACGATATTCCGGTCTTCGACCGGAACGATATCCGCGAGCCGGGGCTCGCGGACGGAGTGGTAAATAGAGCTTGAAAAAGCAGAGCAGAATGGTATACTTTGGCACATCAATGGAACTGACGGCAACAGACCTGCGGATACTGGCTGTGGCGGAGGACCGGCTGACCGGTTTTCATGCGCACCCGTTTGATGCGATTGCGGAGCGCAGCGGGGTGCCGGTGGAGCTGGTGCTGGAGCGTCTGCGGGCACTGCTGGCAAGCGGTGCGGTGCGGCGCATCCGCCAGACGCTGCTTTCAACCAGCCTGGCAGATGGTGCGCTGGTGGCCTGGCGCGTGCCTGAGGAAAAGCTGGAGGCGGCCTGGGCTTGGTTGCGCGATAATGACCCCTTCACCGGGCATGTGGTGCTGCGGCGCTGCGATGCTCCGGATGCACCGGGGGCGGATTACCGCCTGTGGACCACGCTGAAAGTCCCCAGCGGCAGCAATACGGTGGAGGGCCACTGCCGGTTGCTCATGCAGCACATCGGCGCGACCGATTTTGCTCCCCTGCCCGTGGTAGGCATGTTTGCACTGGGGGTGGGGCACGTGCGCCGCGCCGGCCTCAAGCCCGGCGACATGACGGATGAGCTGCCGGAGATGCAGGTTCCCACCCGCCCGCAGTTGAGCGAGCAGGACTGGCAGGTGCTCATGGCGTTGAAGGAAAGTCTGGAGCCGCACGAGCTGGTGCGCAGTCCGTGGGAACAGAGGGCAGCCCGGCTCGGTGTGAGCCACGAGGAGTTCTGCGCCATCGCTACCGACCTGGATGCCCGCAAGGTCATCGGCCGCTTCGCTACTTTCCTGAACCACACCGGAGGCAGTAATAAACACAGCGGAACCGGCGCTGCCGGGCTTTTCCACTGGGCGGTACCCGCTGGTATGGAAGAACGCACCGGAGCCGAATGCGGACGCCACATCTGCATGACCCACTGCTACTGGCGCAGCGGCGGCGAAGCTTTCGGCGGAGCCCAGATTATGGGGGTGGTACACTCCGCCGACTGGGCCGGCGTGCTGGCGCATAAGGCCGCCATCGATGCCCACCTGGCAGCCTGCGGCATCCCCGTGCTGCATACCGCTATTTTCCGCAGCGAAAAAGCCTGCATCAATCCCAGCGAGATTGACCCGGTACGCTATGAACACTGGAAAAAACGCTTTTTAACGGATTAGGGATTCACTGAAAAAGAGCCAAGGCAGCCGGAAGTTCCGGCTGTTTCTCACTTGAAGGCCTCCAGAAATGGCCGACCTTATTTTTTACCCCGTATTACACACTATCCGACTTGACTTTTGACGCATCGGGAAGATAATCATTAAGTTTTCTTAAGCTTATTTTTCTGTAACCGATTCCATCTCTTACTTTCTCCATGAAGCGCACATTATTTATTGGTCTGATATTGAGCATGATGCAGGCACAGGCTGGCAGTGAAGCGCTTGATTTTCTCTCGGTGGATGATGAGTTCATCGTGCTGGAGGATAAGGATGAGCAGCTGGGTGCCGGGGACGCGTACTTTGTACACAGCATAAGCGAACTGCACAGCGGCACCCAGGGAGGCACGCTCAATATCATGTATGCCGGGCTGAATGCAGAAGCCAAAAGCATCATCACCATAGGGCGCCTGAGCGGGGCGGGAAATCTGGAGCTGCAAGGGAGCTCCACCAACACACTGAAGTTGTTCCGCATGGCAGATGATGCCACCAGCGGGTTCTACGGGAATCTCACGCTGAGTAACTACAGCGCCGCCTGGGATGGGGCCCGGCTCCACGATAACGTGACCGTGCTGGAAACCGGGAACATGGTCATGAGCGGCAGCATCACGCTGGATGTGGCGGGCTACTGCACCACGGATACATTCTTCGTGGCAGCGCTCGGACTGGGAGGAGATTTGAGCATCAGCGGATTAGATGCAGCCGAATACATTGCACCCGCAGCGATTCTGTATAGCGGCAGAATGGAGGAGGACATCAGCGCCATCAAGCACAGCAAAGAGCTCAGCGACTACATTACCCCGGCAACTCACACGCTCACCATTGATACGGAAGGCACACACCATTTCCACGGGAGCATAGTGGGCGGGCTCACCATCGTGAAGAAAGGCAGCGGCAGCCAGAGTTTCACCGGCAACCTGGGCGAAGCCTGCCATTTCCAGGCACTGGGAGGCACACTGCATCTCACCAGCAACACGCTTGCAGCCAGTCTCAGCATTGAAGGAGCCACTGTCCGGAACACTGGCAATCTGAGCACCGACACGCTGCAGATGCAGGGCGGCACCCTCACTGTGAGCGGCATGCTGAATGCCACCGGAGCAGAATTCCTCGGCAGCAGCGCGGTAAGCGCCACCAGTCTGACCGGCACCACCTGGACAATGCACCTGCAGCAGGAGCACCGGGAAACGGCAGTCCTTGAGCTGAACACCACCACAGGCAGTATTGAAGTCCTGCAACTTGACTACAACAAAAGTGAACTGCCACGAGGCTGGTACCACCTGGTGGAGAACGCCGGCAGCGTGACCTTCAGCCATATTCTTTGCGGCAACACCCCGGCCGTCACCCAGGTGAACGAGGGGACACTGATGTTCTACCTGGCCGATGGCGAGCTGACCTTCCCGCGCACCGACGTAGCGGAACTGGTATGGCAGCCTGCAAGGGGCACCTGGGCAACCGGCACCGGTCATGTGGAACAGAGCTGGGCCGGGCCGGATAGCAACAGCAACTTCCTCAGCGGTGACCGGGTCACCTTCCGGCACGCAGCGGAAATCACCCTGGAAAGAGAATTGCTCCCAGGCAACGTGACAATCTGCAACACTACGGGCTGTGTCACCTTTTCCGGTAACGGCAGCATCGGCGGTGCTACCGCCATCCTCAAAACCGGGAGCGGGAGCCTGAGCATCGGCGGGGTTCACACCTTCACCGGTGGCACCACGCTGGAAGAGGGTGAGCTCATCGCCACGCAGGCCGGGGCGCTGGGTACGGGAGAGGTGCGGCTCCGAGGCGGATGCCTCGACCTGAATCATCAGGCGGTGAACAACAGTATCCATGTGCAGGGAGATGCCGAAATCTCCAGCGGCGGCGAATATGCCGGCGAACTGGTGCTGCTGAGTGGCTGCCTGCGTGGCGACACACTGAAACTCACCCGCCCGGCACAGTTGAAAGGAGGCGAAATAGCCCTGCAACTCACCGGGGACGGAGGGATACAGGTGCAGGGCGATGTGCTCATGAGCAGCGCCGGCAACTACACCGGCACCACCACCGTGACCAGCGGCACCCTGACCACCGGCCATGCCCAGGCACTGGGCAGCAGCACAGTCATCCTCTCAGGCGGCATGCTTGACCTGAATCATCAGAGCCTCAGTAACACCCTGCAGGTGCAGGGAGAAACCCGACTGGTGAATGCCGGAAACTTCTGCGGCCAGATTGATTTGCAAAGCGGCAGGCTCACCACCTCGCAGCCCGGCAGCGCCCGCCTGAGCTGCAGCGGCTCCGCAACCTTGAAGGCTGAGGGCACACTGCAGCTGACCGCACCCATCCACAACACCGGGGTCCTGAACATGGAAGGCAGCTTCAACCTGACCGCACTGGCAGAGAGCATTGCCCCCGTCATGGTGGATGCCTTTGGCAACACCGGTGGCAGCAGCGGATTCCAGCGGGACTCGGGCACCGTCATCCACCTGTTCACCGGGAGTGGCAGTCTCGGCGGTGACGCTCGCTTCCTCTTCCACGGCGAAGAAATAGGGCTCGATTCCCAGGGCCACTGGTCAGCCGGGGGCACCACGCATTTCAGCCAGTATCACATTGACTCCGGCCACCAGGTTGCCGTAAGCAGCATCCGCGCCGCAGCAGGGGAAGCCCTGCGGGTCATCACCATGAATGGAGGGCAGCTCACGGCCGATGCAAACGCCACCGTGGAAGCTGCGGGAGGCGCCCGTATCCTGCTCACCGGTGGCAGTCTGCATGGCAGCTGCGCTGATACCTGCATCACTGCCACAGGTGGTACACTCGGTGTCACCTTCAGCGGCAACAGCAGCCTCTTCTCCACGGCTGGAGTTCAGCTTGCCGGCAGCATCAGCAATGCCGGCGCCCTCACCCTGCAAGGCGAGATTGATGCCACCGCCCTGCCCCTGTCAGAACAAACAGCCACCCGCACCGGAGGCACCAGCTCCGCCAGTGGATTCGCCCGCACTGCGGCCTACAGCGTGCTGGTGGTCAATGGTGGCAGCGTGAATGCAGGAGCCACCATCATCCATGGCGACAAGCGGCTCACCCTCGGGGCTGATGGACGGGCCACTGCCGGCGGCACCGTGGATTACAGCGAGTACCTGCTGACCGGCAAGGATACGGCCCGGCTCAGCGATATCCGGCACCCGGAGCTGAAGCGAATCCTCGTGAACGGAGGAACCTTCACCGTGGATGGCGATACAGCCGCCATGCAGACAAGCGGCGGCACCGTTATTCTGGAAAGCGGCACCATCTCCAGCCCGCTGAGCGGCAGCACAGAGCTGCGCGTCACCGGCGCAGGCAGACTGACCGCCGCCAACACGCACACCGGTGGAACCCTGCTGAGCAACGGCGAACTCACCATCACCACCCCCGATGCTCTGGACATGAACAACTTCTGCGCCACCGGCAGCAGCACGCTCAGGGCGGAAGGATTCACGATGGAGCTCAACGCCCCCATCCGGAACGAAGGGCACCTGTTCCTCAGAGGCAGCTTCGATGCCACCGCCCTGGCAGAAACCAGAGAAGCCACCATGGTGGATGCCTACGGAAATGAAGGCGGTGAGAGCGGTTTTGTGCGCGATGCCGGCAGCGAATTGCAGCTCACCACCGGAGGTACCCTCAACTGCTCCGAAGCCAGCATCCTGCTGCACGGCCAGCTCATCGCGCCTGATGAAAGCGGCCACGCCAGCCTGCCAGGAGCCTTGCACCGGGACACCTACCACATCACCGCTGAGCACAGAGTAAGCGTTTCAGATATCATGCAGGCCGCAGGCAATTCCCTGCAACGCATCCACATGGACTCCGGCACCCTTCTGGTGGATACGGACACCGATGCGCTCGCCGCCACCGGTGGTCTGGTCCAAGTGAAAAATGCCATTCTGGGCGGCAGCATGAGCGGCTCCACCCGCGTGGAAGTGCTGGGCCAGGCTGTACTCAGCGGCAAGAACTCGCACAGCGGCGGAACCACCGTGATGACCGGCCACCTGAGATTGGAACATGCCCAGGCGCTGGGCTGCGGCATGGTGAGCCTCGGCAGCAAGGGGCGGAACTCCGCACCCCGGCTGGATATGGCCAACCTGCCGGTGAGCAACAATCTTCTTCTCAGCGGCAGCAGTATACTGGCCGGTCTGGAAAATTTCTCCGGTTCCATCACCATGCAGGAAGGAGCCGAAACCACCATTGCCTCCGGCGATGTTCTGAACCTTAATCCAGGGCAAACCCTTACCATAGCACCGGGCGGCAATACCATCCACGGCCACGTGAAGCTCAACGGCGGCACCATTGTGCTCACCGGCGGGCCTCTCACCCTGCATGGTGTAGCCAATTTCAGCAGCACCATCACCCTGGACCTCAGCCAGCTGAACAGCCAGGATTCCGAATTACTGGTGCTGGATTTTCCCTCCACCTTCGATGAAGAACTCATCAGCCTCGTCCTGCCTGAAGAAGAGAAGGATGCAGAGCTTGCCTTTGCCCCGGAAACTGGCAAGCTTACAATCACCACACCACCGGATAACACACCGCCCGTTGCCAATGCATCCCTGGCAAACAAACTCAGCCTCAACCAGCGCACGGCATACGAAACACTCCGCCGCCTTTCTCCAGAGGCGGTAAGCGGTGAACTCCGGGAACTGGTCAACGCCGCCAACACCTCTACCGATGCCGCAGCCATGCGCGAGCTCATGAACCGGGTGAACGGCAGCGGCTACACAGCGCTCCTGAACAGCATGGCAGATGACGCCCTGGCGCAGCTGCAGCAGTTACGCAACATGGCCGGCAGAGCCCACACACTGTCACCCGACAGCAGAACCACTGTACTCATCCACGCCTTCAACAACACTTGCAGCGCCTCCACTCAGCAACAAGGCTATGACCGCTGCTGCTGGGGCGGCCGGCTCATGGTAGAGCAACAAGCAGGCAGGGCACTCAGCCTGGGCTTCGCAATGGCTAACGGACAAAGCCGCATCACCCCGGACGGCGATGACGCACACAGCGATACCGCCACCCACCTGAGCGGCTATGCCCTCTACGCCGGCAAAAACTGGAGATTCACCCTTGCTGCCGGCATGAGCCTGCACGAGTTCTCGCTCTCACGACGCCTGAGCAACGGCGGCAGCTGCGAAGTGGACGCAGTCTCCGGCAACTCGGTGAACTTCTGTGCCGAAATCGAGCGGAGTATCCCCATCAGTCAAAGCCTTACACTCCTCCCCTACTTTGCGCTGCAAGCCACCACCGCCAGGGTCGATTCCTTCAGCGAAAGCGGCGGCACAGCCGCTCTGCTGGCAGACAGCCAGCAGGCCACCCTCACCGAACTGAGCCTGGGCCTCCGCTGCGTAACCACCGTGGCTCAAAAACTGCAACTGGAGCTGGAAGGAGCCCTTTCCGCTACCGTGGGCGACATGGAAACCAAAACCGACATGAGCTTTTCCGGAGCTCCGGAAGAGCAGTTCCAAGTCTTCAGCGACAAACGTGACCCTCTGGCTGCAGAACTCGGTCTCAGCCTGGCTCTTGCCCTCCAGCAGAACCTCTCCCTGCATGCCGGCTCCAACCTGAAACTGAGCCAGAACTCATACTATCTGGATTCCCAGCTGGGTGTACTCCTGCACTTCTGATGCAGCCCCGGCAAATCTCTACCAAAAAAAATCAAAAAAATTACTGTCAGGGGTTGACCTTGACGAAAGATATGGTATCATGTCACTCAAGTATGCATGCCGACCTTGAAAAACTAGTATCTTCCGGCAAGATTCCGGCCGATTTTGCGGCCCGTCTTGACCAGTTCTCTCCCGGTAAATATGTAATGCACCAGGATCTGGGCGTAGGCAAAGTTTCCGCCTGGTCGCTGGCCAAGAGCAAAATCAAGATTGATTTTGAAAAAGGCAATGAGGGTAAAATCCTTGGTCTGAAACTCGCATTCAACCAGCTGACACCTATTCCCGCAGGCCATTTCCTGATTGCCTGCTTTGACGACCCCGAAGGCTGCGCCAAGAAAGCCTCGGATAAGGACACCATCCTGGACTTCATCCGCATGGTGCTCACCAGCAACATCTCCCTGCGCGAAGGCATCAACGATGTGCTTCCCATGCAGCCCGAAGACCTGGAGAAATTCCTGAGTGGCCGCGTAATTGACGCCGCCGACTGGAAAAACTGGTGGGAGAAAGCCCGCACCGCCATGCGCGACAACCCCAGTTTCCGCCTGCCCACCAAGCGTGGTGAAGCCATCGTGCTGCGCACGGCCACCTCTGCGGCCGAAGCACTGCTGGCCGACTACTCGGATGCCACCTCCCTGGAATCCTGCGTGCGCATTCTCGACCAGGCTCGTCTGGAAGTGCTCAAGGGCGAATTTGAACTGACCGCGAAACTGGTGAAGGCCATGGAAGAAGACATCTCCCGGGGCTTCACTGAGCCGCAGCATGTGCTGGAGCTCATCATCATCCGCGATGACGTGCTGGAAACCGTGGCCACCACGGCTGAAGACAAGGCCGCCATGGATGCCGCCCTCACCGCTGCCGGTGTTGAGAGCGTAACCACCATGGCCGACAAACTCAAAACCATCACCTCAGAGGAACTTGTGGGCTACATCGGAGACCTGCCAGCCGCCCGCCAGAACGTGGTGTATGCCGCACTGCCCGAAACCATGGGCGACAGCTGGCTGCCCTACGCCACCAACATTTTCCTGTTCGGTGGAGCCAAGGTAACGGCCCCGGCCGCCGAATTCATCATCTCCAAGGGAGCCAAGGAACAGCTCTTCACCGACCTGGCCAACGGCATTTCCCGCCAGAGCCTGAGCCCGGAAGTGCTCATCTGGCTCTGCAAGGAGCGCAAGGGCGTTGCCGCAGAGGTAGTCGACAAGAACCTCATGCCCCTGGGCGCCGCCATCATGAGCGCCATCGAACGCGACAGCTCGGAAGGTGGACCGAACCGCGCCCTGCGCCTGCGCAACCTGCTGCTGGACGACAAAGAGCTGGCACCCGACCTGGTGAGCGGTCTTTCCGAACTGGAAGCCCGCCCCTTCGCCAAAGCGCTGTATGATTCCTCCGTACTACCGGACCTGGATCGCAACCTACTGCTGGCCAACATGATGAAGGTACACCCTTCCCTTCAGGAAATAGCACTGAACCGCCGCGGCGGCAAGGAGAAGCAGAGCATGTTCGTTTCCCTGCGTTCCTACGCCGCCCGCAAGGCTGAGCTGGAGGACATCATCAACGTGCGCATGCCCAAGAACAAGCACGACCTGGAAATCACCCGAGCAGAGGGCGACCTTCGCGAGAACGGCGGCTACCAGGATGCCAAGGCCACCCAGCGCGTGCTGCTGCGCCGCAGCGAGGAGCTCTCCCGCCTGCTGGCACAGGCCGACCCGACCGACTTTGCAAATGTGGATTGCTCCACTACCGGCATGGGTACTCAGGTGACCTTCTCTGCCCCCAAGGGACGCACAGTGGTCTACACCATCCTGGGCGCATGGGATTCCGTACCGGAAGAAAACATCATTGCCTACAGCTCCAAGCTGGGCGCCAAGCTCATCGGGCACAGCGTGGGCGACAAGCTGCGCCTGCCGCTTGAGATGGGCGGCACCCCGGTGATGATGACCATCAAGTCCATTGCCCCGGCCCCGAAGGAGCTCATCTACCCGGACGGCGAGATTCCCAAGGACTGATTGCCGAAGCACATCCGCTTTTTTTCATCGCGCCCACAGCTGCATCAAAAGCTGTGGGTGCTTTGCGTATCGGGCAGCGTAAGCGGGTCGGCACCCGCAAAGCCAAAGAGCGGCGCAAGCAAGCGCGCCGCTGGCGTTTCCAACGCAGTATTGTACTCCCGGGCTGCCCGGTTAAAGAGAGCCGCGAGCTGATCCTGCTGGTAGAGAGAAACCGCCACGCTACTGCAAAGCTGCTGCAAGTGCTCATGTGCCCGCATTTCAGGAGAATCCTCCACCACCTGCACCGAGTGAGCCACAACCTGCCGCAAACGAGCCTCTGCCCTGCCCACAAAACCATGCAAGGCACTCCAACGCGGCTCCAGGCATAAGGCGAGCGAACGCTCCGAATCCGCCGCCAGACGCCGTAAGGAATCGGGCAAGGGATCCCCTGAGGGCATGAACAAGGCAAAAGCTGCAGCAAAATCATTCAGGCATTCATTGCGATGGTGGGTGGCTTTGCGCCACTGCCCCCAGCAGTTACAAACGGAGCCGCGCAAATGAAACAAGTTGTTATACACACCCACCATCCAGGCAACAAAAGCTACCAGCAGGGCAAAGGAAACAAGATACTGCATACAGAGCCATTCTGCCCCGGCCGCAGTACGATTTCAAGTTGATAGAGCCAACTATTAGAGCAACGCCGCGCGCAGCGTGAGCGCCTGCCTCAGCTCTGCCACATCATGCACGCGGTGCAAATCCGCCCCGCGGTCAGCGGCAAGGAGACTCATAACCACTGTGGGAAGCGGCGAGATTTTCGGCAAACCGGAATCCTGAAGCAAAGCCCCCATGAAACGCTTGCGGGAGAGAGCCATCAGCAACGGCCGGTTCATGACTCGCAGGGAATCCAGCTCACGAATGAGGCAGAGATTGTGCTCCACCGTCTTGCCGAAACCTATGCCGGGATCCAGACAAAGGCGCTGCATTTCAATACCGTCTGCCGCAGCCTGGGCAAGCTGGTTTTCAAAGAAGGCCCGCACCTCGGCCACCACGTCCGAGTACTGCGGCTTCTGCTGCATCGTCCGCGGCTCCCCCTGCATATGCATCAGCACCACACCGCAAGGCATCTCTGCGCACACCTTCCGCATCTCAGGAGATGCCAGTCCGGTGATATCATTCACCACATCAACCCCGGCCTGCAAAGCAGCACGGGCCACCTCGGCATGCCTGGTATCTATCGAAAGGCGCGCTGCCGGGAACTCCACCCGCAAAGCCTCTATAACCGGCAGCACGCGGCGCATTTCCTCCTGCACCGGCACCTCGGCAGAGCCCGGGCGAGTCGACTCCCCGCCGACATCAATCATATCGGCTCCCGCAGCCAGCATTTGCCGGGCGTGAGCCAGAGCACTTTCCACATCGGCATGCAGCCCACCGTCCGAAAAGGAATCCGGGGTGACGTTCAGAATCCCCATCACCGCCCCACCGGGCGGCAACTGCCAGCACTCTCGGGCCAGCTGCCAGGTGCGCGCAGACATCACTCAAGCGTATCGTGGTGCGAAACAGCATGCTGCGGTCTGGCGGCCAAATCGACTGCGCGGTCAGTCACAGCATTGGGATCCGTTTCGAAACGGTAAGCCAGGCAATCCGGGCATGTGGGAGAAGCCTTATCCACAATCGAACCACAGACCATGCAAACCTTGTAGTTGGTGGGGTCGTTCACCACCGTAGTGGCAATTTCTTTATAATCCTGGCGCATATGATAGGAAAGAAGACAGGCGGAGCACCGGTCTTTACCGATACCCCGCCGTGCTCAAAAACGGAAAACCTGAAAAGGAACTCAGGCGATAGAAGCCAGGGCCTTCGCAGCCTTGCTCTTGTAGTTAGCGGCGCGGTTGGCCGGCACGGTGCCCTTCTTGGCAGCCTTGTCGATAGCGGAAGCGAAATTGTTGTATGCAACAGCGGCGGCAGCGGCATCCTTGGTCTCCACAGCCTCAGCAACCTTCTTGCGCAGGGTGCGGACACGGGACATGATGGAACGGTTGATAGCGGTGCGCTTAATCGTCTGGCGGATGCGCTTCTTAGCGGACTGTGTGTGTGCCATAATTCAGATGAAAAGTAATTTGGTTTTTCGTTTTGGTGGGGAGAGTTTACTCACTTCCGACAAAATGTCAAGAGAATTGCAACGAAATGGCATATTTTTTCTTCAACAAGGCTCACGCGCGACAGGAATAGTGCTTGCCATATGGACATGCAGCGTGTTAGTATAGCCGGACATGAAACTCATAGGCTCCACACTGTGCATCAGCGCCCTCACCCTGCTGGTTTCCTGCATCCCGGCCCAGAACCAGGCTCAACCCATGGGCAGGTACTCATCTACTTACGCTTCAGGAAATGAGCTCCGCGCATTGATTCAGGCGGAAAGAGCAAGATTAAAGGAAGAAGCCCGCCTCGAAACCGAGCGCAGAGCCAAGGAGGAGGAGGCTGAACGCGCACGCGAAGCAGAGGAAGCTCGACTGGAAGCAGAAGAGCGAGCCCGCGAGGAAGCTGAGGAGCGCGCACGCGAAGAGGAAGAGGCCCGCCGCGAGGCTGAGGAAGCCCGCCGCGTAGCTGAAGAAAAAGCACGGGAAGAAGCGGAAGAGCGCATACGCGAAGCGGAAGAGCGCGCACGCGGAGCTGAGAAAAAAGCACAGGAAGAGGCAGAAGAACGCGCACGCGAAGAACAGGAGCGACAGGATAAAGAAAAAGCCAAACGCTCGAAAAAAGATTCAGCCGCGCCCAACAAGCCGGAGCGCACCCCGAGACTGCTTTCCAGCCGCAGAAGACAGAAAGCCCAGGAGGCCCCCGAGGTGACTTCTCCCACACCGGAACAACAGGACGCAGCACGAAAGATGCTTTCACAGAAACCCAAAGCCAGCAAAAAGAAAGTCCGCACCCCCCAGCCGGCACCAGCAACCCCGGAACCGGAGTCAATGGAGCTGCCCGGCAGCAATCTGAGCGGGGGCCTGCGCACGCGCCGTTTTGCACCGCCGGAAGAAGCCATCAGCCGAGACGACGCAGATGAGCCCCTGCCCAACTCAGTAGAGCTGCGCGGCCTGCGCTCACCGGTCATGAAGGGGAATCTGCCCATGAACATCGACGGTAAAATCATCAAGGAAGACTAACGCGCCATGGATACCCCCCCCCGCAAGTTTGTGCCGGAGCCCTTCGCCTACCACCAGGAAATTGAGCTCACCATCGACAACCTTTCCAACCAGGGCCACGGTGTAGGCCGAGTGGACGGCTGGGTGGTCTTTGTGCCCTACACCCTGCCTGGCGAGCGGGTCCGCGCCCGCATCTACCGCAACGAGAAGAACTGCTCCATGGCCGATCTGGTGGAGGTGCTCATCCCCTCCCCCCAGCGAGTGCAACCCCTCTGCCCTGTGTACGGTTATTGCGGCGGCTGCCAGTACCAGCACCTGGAATACCAGGCCCAGCTGGAATGGAAAACCGCCCAGGTGGCGGATCTCCTTCGCCTGCAGGCCGGGCTGGAACTCCCCGTGCAACCCGCCATCGCCTCACCGCAAATATACGGTTACCGCAGCAAAATCACCCCTCATTTCCACAAACCGAAAGATGCCAAAGTGGGCAATATCGGATTCCTGCGCGTGGGTTCCCGCAGCGAGGTGTGTGATGTCAAGCAATGCCCTATTGCCATGGGAGAGCTGAACGAAGCGCTGCCCGTGGTGCGCAAGGCAGTACACCAGGCCGCCGCCCAGTACAAGAGGGGAGCCACCCTGCTCATGCGTGTGAGCGAAGGCAGCGTCATCACCAATAACAACGCCGTATGCACGGAGAAAGTCGGGTCCCTCACCTTCAATTTCCTGGCTGGTGATTTTTTCCAGAACAACCCATACATTCTGCCCGCCTTCACCGGTTATGTAGCCCGCCAGGCATGCGCAGAAGGCGCCCGCTACCTGGTGGATGCCTACTGCGGCAGCGGGCTCTTCGCCCTCACCCTGGCACCGCACTTTGAAAAGGTGCTGGGGGTGGAGGTGAGCGAAACCAGCGCCGACTGGGCGCGCGCCAACGCACGAAGCAACGGAATCCAGCACGCCAGTTTCCTGGCTGCAAGCGCCGAAGCCATCTTTGAGCAGGTGGACTTCCCGGCAGAGGAAAGCGCCGTGGTCATCGACCCGCCCCGCAAGGGCTGCGATATGGCCTTCCTCAACCAGCTTTTCGCCTTCGGGCCGGCACGGGTGGTCTATGTCTCCTGCAACCCCGCCACGCAGATCCGCGACCTGGCAGAGTTTGATAAAGCAGGCTACGAAGTGGTAGAAGTTCAGCCCTTCGACCTTTTCCCGCAGACCAAGCACCTGGAGTGCGTGGCCACCCTCCGCAAGAAAAAAGCATGAGCACTCCGTTTACAAGACTCAGCCGCAGTGCGGAAGACTATCTCGAAGCTATTGGCCACCTGTGCCGCGAAAGCGGCAAGGCCCAGGTGAGCGATGTGGCCGCCATGCTCAACGTGAAAAAACCGAGCGTAACTGCCGCCGTACACCAGCTGGCAGAGGAAGGGCTCATCACCTACCGGCGCTATGCGCCTATTGAGCTGACAGAAAGGGGGAAGCAATATGCCGACCGGGTCATCCAATCGCACCGCATCCTGCAGCGCTTCCTGGTCGAAATCGCCGGGCTCACCCCGGAGCGTGCCGAAATTGCAGCATGCAGCATGGAGCATATCCTCACCTTCGAGGAAATCGATGACATGGGCGCACGCCTGGAGCAGCAGAGCTGATTGAACAACCCCGGCACAAAATGCATCCAACCCTCCTGTTATGAACGAGCGGAAACTCAGCGTCACCCAGGCTCTCATCATCATCAACGTGGTGGTGTTCCTCGTCGGTCTCATGGTGCAGCGCGAAGCCCTGCTGGGTATACCCTTCCCCCAGGCGCCCAAGACGTCCATCTTCGAAATCACCTGTGCCTATTCCTGGTTCACCTGCTTTCTGGAAGGGCAGCTCTGGCGACTGGTTACCTACCAGTTCGTGCATGCGAACTTCGGGCATATCCTCTTCAACATGTGGGCACTCTACTTCTTCGGACCGGCTGTAGAGTATGCCATGGGGGCTCGGCGCTTCCTCGTTTTCTACCTGGTCTGCGGTGTGGCAGGGGCGCTCTTCTCCTCCTTGCTGGCCGGCATGAACCTGTATACCACGCTGCCCGATTTACCCCAGAATGAACTCATCTGCAACCAGATTGCAGCCTTTGCCGGTTACGATGGATACGTACGCTGCTGGGAGATGATTCCGCTCGTAGGCGCCTCCGCCTCTATCTACGGAGTCATGGTAGCGTGTGCCTTCATGTATCCGGACGTCAGCATATCCCTCATCATCCCACCAGTCACCCTGAGGCTGCGCACCTTTGCTCTCATCATCATCGGCATTGCCAGTGCCACCATTCTCTTCAACCTCAGCAACGCCGGTGGTGAAGCCGGCCACCTGGGCGGCATCATCATGGGTGCGCTCATCATGCTGGGGTGGAGATACCGAATCATGAACCGCCTGCGCTGAAACAACCATGACGGCACTTTTTGATATGGATGGCACCCTGTTTGCCGGAGATTCACAGCTTCGCTTTGCCCGCTGGATTCTGCGGCGGCATGGCTGGCGGCGGCTCTACCTGTTCTGGCTGCTGCCCATGGGGCTGCTGCGTGGGTTGCACATCATCAACACAGAGCTCATGAAGCGTGCCTTCCTGGCCTATGCCTGGGGCATGAAGAAAGAAACACTCCAGTCGGAATGTGAGGCGTTTGTGCGCGAAGAAATCCTGCAAATCCTCTATCCGCCGGTGCTGGAGCGGCTGCGAACCCACCAGGCCGCAGGAGACACCACCGTGCTCTGCTCCGCCTCTCCAGACTGGTGGACCCGACTTGTAGGAAACGCACTGGGCTTCACCCACACCATCGGCACCCCGGTTCCTCTGGCTGAGAGGGTAGAACTGATGCCTGCCATACCTGCCCCGGGCAACAACAAAGGAGCCAACAAACTGGTAAGGCTCGCTGCGCTGGGCATCACCCACGCCGAAATCGGTTACACAGACAGTGCAGCAGACCTGCCCATGCTCTCCATCTGCGACAAAGCGGTGCTGGTCAACCCGAAGAGCAACTTCGCAAAACAGGTTCCCGGGGCAGAAGTACTTACCCCCCCCAAAGGCATACGCCCGCTGCCCTTCACGCTGGGCTGCCTGATTGGCGCCTGAGTCGCTTATTTACCGAGGCGGGTCTTCCAATCACGCATCATGATGGCGAAAGGCTCCTGGCTTTCTGCATCAGCAGCGTAGGGATTTTCCCGGAAAGCGCCGTCCATATCACCACTCAGAATCAGCGCGATGCAGTAGAACTCCCTGGGCAGGCTTTCTGTCTCCCCCAGACCAGCGGCGGCTGTGCGCAAGTCTACAGGATTCATCCCGGGATTTACCCGGCGTCCCTTCTTCTGCAGCGTATCGTGAATCACGCGCATAATGGCAGAAGCCTCGGTCATCACGTTGAGCTCTGTTTTCTCCATCTGGCTCAACTTAAGCTGCTGGACTGCCGCCACCTGGGCAATAGCCTCATCATACCTCCCGGAGCGGAAAAGGGACTTCACCCCTTCCAGTTTGATGCGGGCGGCTCTCCGTGATGCCGCTCCGCGGTACGATTCCACCTGGGAAGCCAGTGTAGCAGCTTCAGCAGCTTTCAGTGTCTCAAGCGCCTGGGCGATTATTGCGTCGGCCTTGGCCGCATCGCCGGCATGCACGTAACTATCTGCCAGGAGAATCTGGGCCGCTGCCTTCAGCATTGGGCTGGTCAATGCATTCCCGAGCTCAGAAGCTTTGGCAGCATCCTGCTGCAGGGCAACGACCAAGGCAACCATCTGTTCAAAAGAGTCCTGCCCCAGGGGAGCCAGCTGAGATTTGCGGGCGACCTGCTCCGCAAAGCGCTTATAGCCATTGGCTGTTGCCTTGCCGTCGAGCGCATCCAGAGCCGTGCGCAACAAAGTGGCGGCAGCCGCCACGGCGGGTTCTGTATCCTCCCCCGTCAACGCGCCCAGAGCCTCTGCCGCCTGGCCTTTCTCCCCACTCTTGAGCAGGGCTTCCGCCTGTGCATAGGTCTCGCGTTCCGGCCACACCAGAGCATCAGCATTCAGGGCCTCCTGAATGCTGGCAGACGGAGTCAGCAGGGCGACCAGCAAGCCCCCGAGAGTTCCCAGAAGCAGGGTGACTGCCGCCCCGGCCGCGATATACATTCTGCGCAGGCTCTTGCGCCGGCGAGCCGCAGGATCCGCAGCCTCTTCCAGTTCCCGCTGAACCGCTACCACCATCTCCAGTACTTCAGCATAATCAGCCGGGCGTTCTCCTGCCTCAAAAGCGGTCATGGCATCCACCAGCTCACACAGGGATGAATCAAGCTGAGGGGCCACCTGCTTAAGCGGAAGAAGCGTCTTCTTGGCCACAAGCATATCGGATATCGTCTGAGGCGTACCTGGCAAGGTGGATTCACCAGTCAGCAGATTGCGCAGGCTCATACCCAGCGCGTAAATATCCGTCTGAACATTCTCCTCCTCGCGGCGCAGGGTCTCCGGCGGCACGTAGTACGGAGTCGCCCAGATGATTTCCTCCTCGTCAACCCCGGTCTTTTCATCGAGAGAAAGGCCAAAATCCAACACCTTGGCATGACCATCTGCCGTGATGAGCACATTGCCGGGCTTGACGTCGCGATGCAGAATCCCCGCCGCATGTGCAGCCTGCAGCCCCAGTGCCACCTGGCGTATAATCTCGATAGCCTGCAAGGGGGGCAAAGCTCCCCGCTCTGCCACAATCAGCTCCAGGTTGCGGCCATCCACCAGCTCCATGGCAATGAAGAACTGACCACGGGCCCAACCAGCGGAATACACCGCCACCACGTTTTCGTGGCGGACCTTTGCCATGAGCGAACACTCATTTTCAAAACCTGTAATGCGCTCCGGAGCATCGCGGTAAGTATCATTCAGCACCTTGATGGCCAGCGGACGCCCCAGCACCAGGTCTCTCGCCTGGAAGACCACGCTCATCCCCCCGATTCCAAGAATGGACTCCACCTTGTAATTGGCCAGCATGCTGTGCACATGCGCCGTGCGGCCACACTGCGGACACTGGATTTCAGCAAAAAAGCCAAGCTGGGAAATGTCCTGCTGCATGCCGCATTGGGAGCAGCTCCAGATTTCAGGTTGTTCGCTCATGATTGGAATAGGAAGGGGAAGAAGGCAACATGAGAAAAGGGGCAGAGGAAGTTATCAGCCTCCTCTGCCCCTGAAAATCAGGCTATCTTAGCCCAGCTTGGGCAGAGATGCAGCGGCAACGGCCTGGCCGTGGCGCTTGGTCTTCTCGTCCGGCACGCAGAGCGTGATGTTGAGCTGCGGGAACTCGGACTTGAGCACCTCATTGGCCTTGTCGATGATGAGCTGGCCGCCGTCTCCCGTAGCCACGCGGCCCAGGAACAGCAGGTTGCGCACATCGTAGAAATCGGCAAAGTAAGCGATAGTGTAACCGAATTCCACACCGATGGTCTCGTATATCTTACGGGCGCGGTCATCACCCTCGGCCATAGCGGCCTGTACCTTCTTGAGCTGCTCCGGGTAGGGCATGGCGCCGAACTCGAAACCAGCGCGGGGAGCCAGGCGGGCCACTGCCTGCTGGGAGAAGTACATGGCACCCACACCCTTGTCCTTGGACCATTCGTCCACACCGCCATCCTCCTGGTAGTCCACCGGCACAAAGGCGAGCTCATTCAACCAGGGCATAATGTGACCCTCGGGGTCCACATAACCGGCAGCCAGAGAGGTACCCATGGCGATACCGAGCACGGCGTCATCGTTCATGCCCATGGCACCGGCCAGGGCGGTCACTTCACCGTCGTTCACCACTTCGAAGGGGACTTCCTTGCCCATGCGCTCGGACCAGCGGTCCTTGAGCGTACCGAACATGCCGCGGATGACGTTCTGGAAATCCTCCGGGGAAATACCGCGGAAGAGGGAACCCACGCGGGGCTCACTGTTCACGTACACACCTGCGGCAGAACCGCCGATGGCATCCACCTGGGGCAGGTGCTTGGCAGCGCGCAGCAGGGAATCATCCACACCCTCAAGCTGGTACATGGGGTCAGTCTGGTGGTAGGGGTCCCACACCACCTCTTCGGAGAACACCACCTCGCCGTTCACCACGGCGGCGCACTTGCGGTCGGAGCCACCCAGGTCGAACCCGATGCGGTAGCCATCCAGGTTGCGGCCCAGGGAAACGGATGTGCTGTTTTCGGCGGGCAGGTCAGCTGCGGAAGCCACCTTCACCACCTGAATCGGCTGGTCGTAAATCTTCTTACCGATGAAGTCCCAGTCAAACTCACGGGCACCGCCGGCGCAGTAGGTAGCAGCCAGCATATCGGCAATCTGGTCATCACCGGCCACCATGATGGTGCAGCCGCCCTTCATCCAGAGCAGGAACTTGACGATACGCTCGATGTACTGGTTGTTCAGAGCGACATTCTCGCCCTCCTGGGGCAGAATCTTGCCGCTCCAGCGGAAGCAGGTACCATCCAGGCGGGTCAGCGCCAGATCCACAGTGTGGGAACCGGGAGTTGCAGCCACCTTATCAGCGAAAGCCTTATTCCAAAGCACCGGAGCCACGAAGGCCGGGTCGAGCACAGGGGTGAATTTCGGTTGAATATCCATAGCGTTACGGGGCGAGTATACACCACCCTTCCCCCTCCTGACAAGCTCAAAAATCTGATTGCCGTGTTTTTGCGCAGGCAACAGCCCCCCAAAGTCCGAGCCCGACAAAAGAATCGTTGATTTACAGGCAGCCCTGGTGTATCATGAGACCATGAAAAAGCTGTTCCTCACCCTGGCGCTGGTTACCGGAGCCTGGCAAACCTGCAACGCAGAAGCTCCCGCAGCCCAGGTCACGATAGGAGAACAGGAGCCCCACCCCTTCTTCCGGGATGCCCTGCTGCCAGCGTGGTCACAGATGACACCGGAACAACTGCTGGTGGATGCCCGCGCAGCCATGGAAGAAGCCAGAAAGCGGCGCCAGACCCTCCTGCAAGTCACTCCGGAAACAGCTACGTTCGACAATACTTTTCTGGCCGCAGCCCGTATCAATGCTCAGCTACAACAGGTGCAGTGCTACATGATGCACCTCATGAACGTGGCTTCCACCCCTGAATTGATGCAGGCCCAGGCAACCATGCAGGCTGAAGCAGCACGATTTCAGGCGGAAACTGCGGGTGACTCCGCAATCGGCCATCTGCTGGAAGAAGCAGCCAGGGCTCCATGGGCACAGCAGCTCAGCCCTGCACGCAAACGTTATATAGAGCAGGCCCTCAAGCGCAGGCAGATGGGGGAAGCCTCCCTCTCTCCGGAGCAACGCAAACGTCTGGCTGAAATCAACAAGGAAATCCGCAGACTCAGCCTCCAATTCTATAAGAACCTGGGCAATTCACGCAACACCTGGGAACTGGAAGTGACCGACCCCGACATGCTCGATGGCTTGCCGGAACGCTGGCGCGAAAAGGCAGCCAAAGCTGCCCGGGCCAAGGGGATTGGCACCGATGAAAAGCCTGCATGGCTCATCACCCAGGGCAATGCACACGAGGTACTCACCCACTGTGCAGTGGAAGAAACCCGCCGCCAGTGCTGGCTTGGCACCAGCACTCACTGCCAGGAAAATGAAGCGCTCATCTACCGCACCATGGAACTGCGCCATGAGTGCGCCCAGATGCTCGGGTTCCGCAACTATGCCGATATGCAAGCCAAAGAACGCATGACCGGCAGCGGAGAAAAGGCACTCGCCTTTGTTGATAAAATGCTCAACGCGCTCAAACCGCTCTACGATGCAGAGATTGATGCGTACCTGAACCGCCTGGGGCAGGCTAAGGGGGAACCCATCACAAAACTTAACCCCTGGGATGAAGCCTACCTGTCCCACCGAGCCCCTGCCCCGGCCACCCCGGGGTTCGATAGCGGGCAGCTCACTCCCTATTTTGAAACAGAGCGCGTACTGCGCGGCATGATGGAAATATGGGAGCATCTGCTCAGCATTCGCATCACTGAGCATCCCACGGTGCAGCTCAATCATGGTGAGCCCTGTCCCTCGGGCAAGGTTGAGGTGTGGCACAAGGATGTGCGTTTCTACACCGTACACGACACCTCAACTGGTTGCCACCTGGGGTCCTTCTATCTGGATTTGTACCCACGCCGGGGCAAGCGTGGCGATGGCTGGACCACCCCCATTCGCTTCGGCCACGAAGGCGAACCCCACCTGGCCGCAATGGTGACGAATATCACCCCGCCCGGCCATCCGCACCTGCTGAATCATGGAGATGTATACGTCATCTTTCACGAATTCGGGCACCTCATGCACATGCTTCTCGGGCACCCCGAGTTACCGGAACACCACGCCATGAGCGTGGAGCGCGACTTCATCGAAATGCCCAGCCAGCTGCAGGAGCAGTGGATCTGGGAGCCGGAAGCGCTGGCCACCTTTGCCACGCACCACAAAACCGGCGAGCCCCTTCCGGCTGTTCTGGCACGCCAACTGGCTGAAAGTCGCCAGAATTCCCCGGTTTCCGATACTATGCGCATGCTGCGCCACTCCAAACTGGATCTGGAAATCAACCTCTATTTCCACGAGAAATTCAAGGGGAGGCCGCTGGATGAAGTGGCGGCCGAACTTCTGGCCCCCTGGCAACTTCCCTACTCCGCCCCCACCCCCAGCGACATGCGCACCGTGCACCACACCATGAACCCCGGCTACGCCGCCAGCTTCTACACCTACATCTGGTCCGAAGCCATGTCCATGGATGCCTTCTCCCGCTTCCGGAAGGAAGGAATCATGAACCCCGCCACCGGGGCTGACTACCGCCGGTGCATTCTGGAGCCCGGTGGCAGCAAGCCCGCGCTGGAGCTCTTCCGCGACTTCATGGGCCGAGAGCCGGATTCCGCCGCCTTCCTCCAGCGTTTTGGAGCCAATCAATGCCCCCCGGATTCGAAAATCCCGACCCGCTGACACTGGTTCTAAAACTCATAAAGCCGCCACCTGCAAAGGCAGGTGGCGGCTTGAAATATTTTCAGAGTAAACCTCGTGCTTACTTGTTCATGGCTTCCTCGATGGCCACAGCCACGGAAACGGTGGCACCGACCATGGGGTTGTTGCCCATGCCGATGAGACCCATCATTTCCACGTGAGCAGGCACGGAGGAGGAGCCGGCGAACTGGGCATCGCTGTGCATGCGGCCCAGCGTATCGGTCATGCCGTAGGAGGCGGGACCGGCGGCCATGTTGTCCGGGTGCAGGGTACGGCCCGTGCCACCACCGGAGGCCACGGAGAAGTACTTCTTGCCGGCAAGAGTGCATTCCTTCTTGTAGGTGCCGGCCACCGGGTGCTGGAAGCGGGTGGGGTTGGTGGAGTTACCGGTGATGGAAACGTCCACACCTTCGAGCCACATGATGGCCACGCCTTCGCGCACGTCGTCAGCGCCGTAGCAGTTCACCTTGGAGCGTTCGCCGTCGGAGAATGCCTTCTTGCTCACCACTTCCACCTTGCCGGTGGCGTAGTCGAACTTGGTCTGGCAGTAGGTGAAGCCGTTGATACGGGAGATGATGTAGGCGGCGTCCTTGCCAAGGCCGTTCAGAATGACGCGGAGCGGCTTCTGGCGCACCTTGTTGGCGGAGCGGGCAATACCAATGGCGCCTTCAGCGGCGGCAAAGGACTCATGACCGGCCAGGAAGCAGAAGCACTCGGTCTCCTCGCGCAGGAGCATGGCAGCCAGGTTGCCGTGGCCCAGGCCCACCTTGCGGTCATCGGCCACGGAGCCGGGGATGCAGAAAGCCTGCAGGCCTTCGCCGATAGCCTCGGCGGCGTCGGCAGCCTTGGTGCAGCCCTTCTTGATGGCGATGGCGGCACCTACGGTGTAGGCCCAGCCGGCGTTCTCGAAGGCGATGTTCTGGATGCCGCGCACGATTTCGCGCACGTCGATACCCTTGTCAAGGCAAACCTTCTCGGCTTCCTCGCAGGAGCTGATACCGTACTGAGCAAGAACCGGAAGGATCTGGTCGATACGACGGGAATAAGATTCAAAAAGAGGCATAATCTTGTTCTATGTTTTGGGGTTCTTTACTCGTGGCGGGGATCGATGTACTTGGCAGCATCAGCAAAGCGGCCGTAGGAGCCAGTGTGCTTCTTCACAGCCTCGTTGGCGTCCATGCCCTTCTTGATGTCTTCCATCATCGGGCCCATCTTCACATACTGGTAACCGGTGATTTCGCCGTCGGCGTCCAGGGCGAGCTTGGTGATGTAGCCTTCAGCCAGCTCCAGGTAGCGGGCACCCTTGGCCAGCGTGCCGTAGAGCGTGCCGGTCTGGGAGCGCAGGCCCTTGCCCAGGTCCTCAAGACCGGCGCCGATGGGCAGACCACCCTCAGAGTAGGCGCTCTGCGTGCGGCCGTACACGATCTGGAGGAAGAGTTCGCGCATGGCGGTGTTGATGGCATCGCACACGAGGTCGGTGTTCAGAGCCTCGAGCACGGTCTTGCCGGGGAGAATTTCAGAAGCCATGGCGGCGGAGTGGGTCATGCCGGAGCAGCCGATGGTTTCGACCAGGGCCTCCTGGATAACGCCCTGTTTCACATTGAGGGTCAGCTTGCAAGCGCCCTGCTGGGGAGCGCACCAACCCACACCGTGGGTCAGGCCGGAGATGTCCTCAATCTTGGTGGATTGCGTCCATGCACCCTCCTGGGGGATGGGGGCGGGGCCGTGATTGCAGCCCTTCTTGACGCAACACATCTGTTCGACTTCGTGTGTGTACTGCATAATGGTTATTATGTTGTGATGTAGAAAATGCTCGGCACCGGCAACGCACACCGGTGATACCTTGCTGCCGCCATTATAGCGGTTTTTCCACAAGATGCGAGCATAAAATATGTTTGCGCAGCACAAAAAGCCGCTGTATTCGCTACAAATCCCACCAATCAAGCCACTTGAAGGAGGTGATGCGCATGCGGCGGCCGAATACGCGGTTGATGCGCGATAAGCTGCCGGTGTGTTTCAGCTTGGTGGAGAATTCGGCAGCTGTCGGGGAATCGGTGGGATCCACATAATCGATGGAGCGCTGCACGGTGGCCTCGCACCAGCACTGGGAAAGCACCGCACCCTGATCGTTGCGCACGCAGCCGTATGCGCGCACGGTGAAGGTATCATCCCTCACTGTCAGGATATTGCCGAGGGAGGCAAGCACATCGCTCTGAATCAGGTAGCCGGGCGCCGCCGTGTGCAAATCCCCCTGCTCTGCCTGGGGAAAACGGTAGAGCGAGCCCTTCTGCGGGGTGACCTGCACCTCGCGGAAATCACGGTTGATATCCGTGCGGTCGATGGCGGCCTGCAGGGCTCCTTTCAGGGCCGCATCCCCGCCCTTCTCATCCAGGCGGCGGTTGATGAAATCGGACATACTGAGGAAGGGGCCACGCGCCTTCACCTGGCGCACCATCTCCTCAGCCAGCCGGGCAATATCCGCCGGTCTGAGCATGCGCACCTCGCTCCAGGCTGCCGTGCCCGGAGTCGCCTCCGGGCGGAATGTTTCGGAGCCCTGCATGGGGCTGTAAGAGCCCACCGAATCCGTGCTTTTATCCGTGGTGGAGAGCATGAAGCGGGAGAAGGTGACATTCAGCGGGTGTTTTTTCGGTTCCACCAGGCGCAGGTTGCCCCCCTCCGCGGTGACCAGCTGGCGGGCCGCCAGCCCCTGGAGCACGGCTTTCCAGGCCGCCACGGAGGTGCTGTTCACATTGAACCCGCCATTCACCATGAGGTGAGCAGCGATGATTTTCCACCCATCCCCCTGCATGATGCGCTTCAGCGCCTTCTCCGAACTGAGGGCTGAACCGGCGCGCACATAGCGGGAAACCGGCAGCGCATTCCGCCCTTTCAGAAACTGTTCAAGAGTATACTTCGCCGGAATGGTGCGTTTGCCGTCGTCACTCGGCATATCCGAAACCGAGGAGCAGAACCAGCGATCCCACAGGGCATCGTTTATCAGCAAAGCATGGTCATAAAACTCGTTCTGCAAGGTGAGCGGCTTGTCTTTTTCGGAATGGCTGATATATACCTTATCCGGCGGCAGGCAGGGGTCCGCAAAGGAATTGCCGATACCCACCCCCGGCACCCCGGACTGGTACTGCATGCGCTGCAAGGCCAGCTGCGCAGCATTCTCTCCCGGGGGTGTGCGGAACCAGCCGGGGTGCAGCCGCATACCGGCAAAGCCCGCCAGCGAAAACGGGGGATGCACCGGCAGCTCAGAAACCGCAGCAAAAGACACCTGCTCGCCCGATTCGTTGATACCGATGGTACCGTTGCGCCCCACCGAAGACACCGGCGAAGCCAGCATTCCGCCCGATACCGGCAGTACCGCCAGCTGGTAGGGATGATACTGCCGCTGCTGGTGGTCAGCCTGCCGGATGGAAGCCCCCCAGAACGCCGGACTGGAATGCAGCCAGTGTTTCGTGCGGAAATCGCATGACCGGTAGACGGCGGAATCAACGGACGGGTTGGCCGATTTGGCCACCACACCGATGGAAGCCACATAATAGGGTGCCTGATTCAGGCTCTGCGCATCACCGAACCAGTTCATCGGCTCCGTCAGAATGCGATTCCACGCCGTCTGCGGCTCACCGAACCAATCCAGCAGGAAACGCTGCGGTGAATGGATGAGTTTACCCTTTTCCGAACTGATATCATTCACCTGCGCATCAAGCGGGTGCGGAGCCGGAGCAGCAGAAGATATACCACCAAAACCATGAGCCACCGTGATGCAGTCCGGCACCCCGCCCGCCATGAGCCGGCTATCCGTCAAGCGCTCCGGTGAGCACCCCAGGCGAAGCCCGAACATAGTCTGCCGCCGAATCTGTTCCGGGGCTGCAAACGAGCGGTACATCGGTGAATACCAGGTCGCAACTGTATCTGCCTGGTACCCGGGAATCCAGGGATTTTCGCCCGGGGCTGCGCTTTGCTCCCCCGTGCTTCCCTTTCCGAACTTATTCTTACCGGGAGAAAAAATCAGCACCTCACCCGGCCGGAATACAATATCCTCATACGCATCATGCAGGGAGTTCTGGAAATACTCCCCGCCATCCAGACTGCTCATGAAGCCCAGCTCCGGGCGCACTTTCCGCACACCGCCCGCCATGACGGACTCATTTGCGCGGACCATTCCGTAGCCGGACCACCTGCGGCCGAATTGCCCTATGTCCGCGAAAGTCTCCAACGGCATCGTCTTGAAAGGAGCCGCCACTGCCCACATGCGACGCCCGCCGATGCGCATGGGCACATTGTACGGATTCCACCAGAGAAAGAGAGGGCTGTAATAGAGCGACAGCTGGTTCTCACCGCTTTCCAGCTTTTCGACCCCCATGGCAACATTGCAAAGGTAAGCCAGCATCACAGGCGAGCGGGCATACCCGGCCCCTGCATCCCCCCTCTGCCTGGAGCGCAGGTCCAGATAAGTACTTTCCCCCGCCTCAGCAGCCGGAGCATCATACCGCAAACGGCTATCAAACACGCTCCCCCCCAGGCGCGTATGGTGCTCGCGCACAGAACCGACCAGGCGTGTTGTTACATGCTCATCTTTCTGAGAAGCATTCGGCCAGCAGTTATAATAGGCATGCAAGGTCTGCCAGGAGCCGATAGGAATCCGCATATTTCTCTGCGGCAACCATGGCTCCGGCACCAGCGGAGCATCGCTCTCCCCCGTTGGTGCAAAGGGCGTTTTATCCAGGCTTTCCTTATTCAGCAGAAGGCAGAGGTCCTGTTTCAAGCCACCATGCGCTGCATTGGTCAGCAGACTGCGGGAGGTGGTGGTGTAATCCGAGAACCTCGAAGTTCCCGCTTGCGGCATTTCTTCATTTCTCAGCAAGGCCAGCCCCGCCACCGATACCAGTTTATCCGCCTGCTCCATGGCTGCCGGCAATGCCCTGGCATCAAGATAATCCACCGGCATGGCAGCAGGCGTATCCCAGGTGCATCGCAACGCCTCCATGGGATACCGTGACTTGCCCCGACCAGGCACAACAATATTGGCTTTCTGGTTTTCCCCTGCAACCCACCAGGCAAAGCCGCCCCGGTTCTTCCCATCCAGCGGCATATAGAGCAAATCAGCATACACATGGTGGCTCCGCGGAGTTTCTTTCCCCAAGGTTCCCTCCCCCAGCAGGCAGATTCGCTCGCCGGGCTTGCGGCAGCTCAATTGCGCAGCAGCATCGAAATCCCGCGTCTGCTCCGGGGTCCTGCTGGAAATAAGCCAGCGGCGGAACATAGACCTGCGCCCCGGGGAATAGGTACTGCCGATGCTCCTGCCATCTGCCAGCTTGCCGTACAGCGGCGCATTCCAGCTGTCCCACACCCCCAGCAGATGCGGGGGCACACCGTTCGCCTCATCCGCCAGTATGGCCGAACGAGCCGATATGCGCTGGTCCGGGCCCAGAGCCTCCTGCAGTTCGGCTATGGCAGCATCCAGCCCGATGAGAGCCTGCTGCCGCGCCTGGGTCAGAATCACGTCGTGCGTGGAGAAACGGTTCACGGAGGCGACCTGCGCCATGATGCAGCAGGCCAGCATCGCCAGCAGCGCCAGCAGCGTGAGCGAGGCAATGAGGGCAAACCCTCGCGGATGATGCGTCCGCTCCCGGAATCCGGCTGGTACTGCCCATCTCATTTTCTGCTCCGCGGTCTCTACAGGAAAGTCGGGCGCGGTTCTCACCCCGCCCGACAAAATTACTCAGCAACTTATTCCCAAGCTGGGAACGGCATCAGCGCCGGGTCTGCTTGATAACGGAATACATGGCCTTGCCCAGCGACATTTTGTGCGTGAGCTGCACATCCGTATCATAAGCCCAGATCATCACCCCGCCGTAGCCGTTGTTCTTCACCCACTTGCACTTTTCCTTAATCAGATTGGCACCGTTGAAGGAATGCCCAGTGGTACCATTACTAGTGGTGATGGACGCCTGATTCACCGAAGGGGAAATATTCGGGTACTGGCTCACCACCGTGTTCCAGCCAACCTGATCCCAGAGGACGTAATAGCGATTGGTATAGAAAGGCAGCCCCAGTACCACCTTGGCTTTGGGCATCTTGAGAGTATTGACGCAGCGCCCGGCATCATCCTGCAGAATGCTCATGGGTGAATGCTGAGTGCTCTGCTGGTCGTAACTCATCGTGTTGATGAAATCCACCTGGTCTGTGGCATCAGTCCAGGGAACCATGTGGAAAAGAGTTGCGGCCATGCTGATGGAGACACCGGAGCCGGCCAGTTCATCGCGCAAATCGGCCAGCATGTAGGTCAGGTACACCCATTCATTTCCATTGTCCGGGTACTCCCAGTCAATATCAACACCATCGTAGCCGCCCTCAAGCACCAATTTGGCCATATTTTTGGCAATGGCCTTGCGGGCTGTGCGGTCAGTCGTGTTGCGATAGAAGGCGGTCAACCCGTCATCCACATGCCCGAAACCGGCAATAATGCGGGACTTTGCAGTTCCACGCAATTTTTTGAGTTTCTCTCGTGCCGTAGCCGCATGCGCCATCGGGTCTGCCACATCGCCGGCATACCACTGATTGCCGACTGTACCATCGGCATTCAGCAAATAACCGAAATGGATGATATCCGTGAAGTTCTTGAAATGCGTCGCATTCAGGTGATTGGCAGCCCACACATTAATCCAGTGAGTGCGGTAATAAGGCACAATGCGGTGCTTGAAAGGATACACCGTGCCATACACACGCTTCTTTACGTTGGCCCCGAGCTTGGGAGTGGGCGTGAGCGTGGCGCCGCCCACGGTAAATGCCGTGCACACGCCGTCAATCTTGTTGTTGCCCTTGGCCTTGGAGGCAATATCGTATACCAGCCAGTAATAGGAAGTACCCTCGGAAGCGATAGAGATATCCGTGGTGAAGTTCACCGCACCCTTGGTCAGCGTGCCGGTTGCAACCTCTACAGCCTTGCGGTTCGTATCACCCGTATTCAGAGTAAAGGCGTTTTCCGTACTCTTGTAGAGACGCACCTTGGTGATATCCCCGGGTGTGCTGGTCTTACCCGAGGTGAAGCTGAGAGACGTGATTTTCTTGCCCACGTCTGCGGCAGCGGCATCGACTTTGATTTGCAGGCAGACCTGCTTTTCGAGACCGGCGTAGAACACGCCGTGTGTGGGGCGGGTCTCCACCGTAATGGCCTGCAGCGGCAGCGCCAGCAAGGGAATGAGATAATAACAGGATTTCATGATAGTGTATGTGTGTGTTGAATGTTGAAGAATAATTAACGACGGCGGCGACGGGCACAGAGGGAGCAGAGTGCCAGCAGGCTCAGCGTGGTGGTGGTCGGCTCGGGGATGAGGTCTGTCAGGCCCATGATGGAGAAGACCACGCCACCGGCCTCGGTGAGTTCCACCTCAGTATACCCCAGCCAATTGCCCTCTGCATCATAGAAGCCGTATTCCGCCAGGGTGCTTTCATCCAGCAAAGCGACCAGGGCTTCATCAAGGCTGAGGGTAAAGCTCCCCTCTTCGGCAATATTCGTGGTGTCCTCCAGCAGGGTGAGCGAAATATTCACCGCTTCGCCACCGGCCTCTGCCAGCGCTGCGTTCAGGAAATCTGCCGTCAGGCCGATACTCAGATCACCGTCTACCGAAGCAAAGCCATTCAGGAGCGGCGCACTGGAGGTGCAATTCACAGCGCCATCATCCAGCGTCTCGAAGAGCATGCCCACCGCATCGTTGTATACATAAGTGCTGGCAGAACTGGTCAGGGCCGCCTCACCCCACTCATCCACCAGTGCAATATCCTGCAGGCAGGCGTTGCTGAGTGTCACGCTCGTGCTCACGTTGATGACAGCCTGGTTGCCATCGGCATCATAAATCCCATGCACCTGGCCGTCTTCAATCCTGAGACTCTCTGTGCTGCTGGTGCCACCCAGTCTGACGACAGAATCCGCATCGGTAGTGATGGCAATTACTCCGGCACTGGTGACACCACCCTGCATTTCCAGCGTGTAGCCATTGGAGGCCGAAAGCGCAGCCGTGCCACCGGCAAGCTCCACGTCGTTGGCCGTGCCTCCATCATGAGTATTGCCGGAGAAGGTGATATCGCCGGCATCGGCAGAAATCTCCACACTTTCAGCATAAATGGCGCCGCCATAAGATCCGGCCGTATTATCCGCAACATCATAAGAGCCGCCGCCCAGGTAGACGGTGCCATTGCTGAAGATGGCACCGCCGTTGCCACCGGCCGTGTTCTCAGTGATGCTCACCCCGCCCTCTCCTTCATTCGAAATAGATACATCGCCGTCGCTGTAAATGGCGCCGCCATCGGCGGTGTGCGTCATGTTCCCGGAAATGTATACATCTCCGGCGGCGCTGATTTCAACCCCGGAACCGGCATACAGCGCACCACCGCTTTCAGCTGCCGTGTTGCCGCGGATTTCGATATCGCCTTCTGTGCTGGTCAGGTAAATGGAGCCGAGGTCACCCCTCAAGGCGCCCCCGCTGAATGAATCCTCGGCCTCTCCGCCGACAGAATTGCCGGTAATGCTGATGCTGGCGCCGGAAAGGCTGACATCCATGCCGGCATAAACAGCACCCGCAGAAACGGAATTCACCGATGCAGAATTCCCGGAAACAACGATATCTCCGGCGGCCGCCACCGTCACATTCCCGGTGGCGCTCAGTGCACCGGCGCGGTTGTAATCCTCCGTAGCCGCATTATCGGCTCCGTTATTGTTCAGGGTCACATCCACCACTTCCGTGATGGAAATATCACCATTCTGGGCACTCAACGCACCATATTCAGACTGATAACCGGAAATGGAAACAGATTCTTCCCCCGTGCCTTCGATAGAAAGAGTATCAGCGGCGTACAATCTACCACGCAGCAGCCCGAAATCCGGAGCTTCTGCGGCAAAATCTTCTGTCAGGCTCACCTCTATGCTGCCGGCAGAAGCCAGGCTGCTGCCATACTTGACCAGCGTGTCGGAATCCGCACTGGTAATTCCATTTTCATCCACCCCCAGCATAATCGAACCACGGTGATTCTCCGAATTCAGCAATTCACCGCCGGCGGAAATATCGATGGAGTTGTAGAAGACATAGCCACCCAGATCAATCGTTGCCCCCTCCGTCAGCACCAGCGAACCATTGTAGCCGGAAGTGGCATCTCCCGATATGCTGAACTTGCCATTCTCGCCCAGCGAGATATTCATCTCGTTATTCTGACCGTTGATGACTGAGCCGGTCACCGTCACAGCCTTGCCGGAAACACCGGCATTACCCTCCAGGTCCATCGTTGCACCCGCATTCACGAAAAAGCCGTCACCAGCAGAGCTTATCGCCGCATTTGCCCCGAACTTCACCGTACCGCTACCAATATTGATACGGCGTCCGCTGTCAATATTCAAGGTACTGTTAAGCACAAGCGTACCTTCGCCGGTCTTGTCAATGGTAAGCCCGGTTCCGATATTCTTCCCCAGCGTGAAGGTGGCATCCTTACCGGCTTCAAGCACCAGCACGCTACCGGCGCCGCTCTGAGCCGACACATTGCCGTTGCCCGATGCATTCCAGGAAAACTCCTTACCGGCAGAAACAGCAAAGGTGAAGTAAAGGCCGTAACCATTCAGGCGTGCGCCCATCGTTGCCGAGCCGGTTTCCGTAATTTCCACGCGCGGGCCAGTGGCAGCAGTACCACCACCATTCAGGATAAGAGCATCAGTATATCCACTCACCGCCACATTATCATGCAGATTGCCGAAACTGCCGCCATAGGCCAGGTTTTCCACCTTCAAGGTGCCATTCACGGTGACAGTCGAACCGGCGTTATGACTACTTTTCAGCAGTTTGGAGCCGTTTTTGATTTCAAGAGTTGCCCCCGACGCCACGGTGATATTCCCTGCACCCTCCGGGCGGGACACTCCATCAAACACCACCGTACCACTGTTGACTGTCAGGTTGCCAGTGCCGCCAATGCTGCCGGAGCCGGAAACCGTGGAATCGCCGTTAAAGGTGATGTTGCCCACCGTAGCGGTGCCGGTTACGGTGACGTCTTCGGATACCGTCTGGTCACCGGTCGTGGCCGATGTCCATTCAACAGCCTTGAGCGGCATGGCCAGAGCGGCCAGTATAAGGGAAAGTGCGAGAGTACGTTTCATACGAGTAATACCATTTGAAGATAGTCACTATAATACACCAGATGAACAACATGACAAGTGAAAAAAACGCTCAAAAAAAAAAAAAAAAAAAAAAAAAAAAAAAAAAAAAAAAAAAAAAAAAAAAAAAAAAAAAAAAAAAAAAAAAAAAAAAAAAAAAAAAATCGGAATTCATCACGTTTTTCGCGCCGATTATTGAGCTGTTTTTTCATACGCCATGCCAGGCAGCAGGCGCCCCTATGTATGCGGCTCCGGCATAGCGTTCCACAAATTCTCCACAAGCTCAAGAACCACGGCGTGGCTTCAGCGAAGACAAAAAAATCGTCGTCGCCTCAGAAAGTATCAGCACCGGCGACGGCGCGCAGCCAGAGCAGCCAGAGCCAGCAGGCTGAGTGTGGCAGAGCTAGGCTCGGGGGCCAGCTCGCTGAGCCCACGCACGCAGAAGTTCACCACGCCAAACTCTTTCATCTGCTCGGTAGAGGTAATACCCAGCCGTGTACCCTTGTCATCGTAAAAGCCATACTCTACCAGAGTACTGGCGTCCAGCATGGCCTGCGTTGCAGCATCCAGGGTGATGGCAAACCCGCTCTGCCCGGCCGCCATTCCATCCGCCAGCAGAGCCAGTTGCAAATAGTTGATTTGTCCGCCCGATTTCTCCATCACCCCCTGCATGAAATCCATCGTAAGGCCAAGAGTCAGAGCTCCATCGATGGTGGAAAAACCACTCAACACGGGAGATGTAATATAGGCTTCATGGGCACCGGAATTGCCAATCACAGGCGCGGAATCATTGAAAATGTAGCTGCTGTTCACGCTGGTCAGCGCAGGTCCTGTAGACGCATACGCCACATCCTCTACGCTGAGACTTGCCGCGGCAGCCCACAGCTGCATATCTTGCAGGCGAGCGTTGCACAAGTCCACAGAGGAAGCAACGGTGATTCTCGCACCATCGCCATCCTTGTTTACGCTGCCCTGCACCTTGGCGTTTTCCACACGCAGCGAACCCAGGGTGGTGATGCTGGCGGTCTCTGCGATATGCATGGTACCGCCGAGCACCTGCACCTCGCTGTTGCTGTCCAGGTTGATTCCGCCCTGAATCTCCAGCCGGCCGGCGCCGGTCTTGTGCAGCGAAAGAGCACCGCTCACAGACTTTCCCAGAGAGAAGGTCGCATTCTCCCCGGTCTCCAGCACCAGAATGTTGTCTTTGGCGCTTTCTGCCGTTACTATGTTATAATCATTGGCGCTCCAAACAAACCTGCTGTTATCCGCAAGCGCTATAGTGTATTGGGCCTTATCCCCATACATGGTCACACCAATTGTTGCTGTGGTATCAGCCCCGGATATTTCCACTCTGGCACCATCGTACAGATCCAGCGCACCCAAATTATCACGCAGGCAGCCCAGATTTCCTGCACGATACTGCAGGCTCTCCACCTTCAGCGTTCCGTGCACACTCACCACAGAAGAACTATTGTATGTCGTGTCGCTATACATCTTAGCCCCATTCTTAAGCTCCAGTGTGGTGCCGGCGTTGATGGTGATATTCCCCGAGGTTCCGGTGCGCGATACACCGTCGAAAACCACTGTGCCGTTGTTGACGGTCAGACTGCCGTTCCCACTGATGCAGCTTGTCGAATCGGTGCTCGTCACCGTCGAGCTGTCGTTGAAAATCAGATTTCCCAGATTTGCGGTGCCGGTCACCGAAGCATCGCGAGTCACATACCTGTCCCCGCTGCCGGACTGCGCATTCCACTTCAGCGGTTTGGTCGGGTCCAGGTAGCCATTGGCATTCATGCCATCCGCCCGGTTAATGGTGTAGGCTATCTGCGTCAAGCTGCCTTGTTGCGGAGTGAGAATGATACTATTTTCACTAAGCTTAACAGCACAAGATACAAGGCCTGCATGACTATCATCTGAATCCGTAATGTAGGCTCCGGTAATGCTTATGTTACCATCCTTATCCGTGTCATAGTCCAGCCCCCAGAGTGTAATGGCGTGACTGGAAGGCACATTGCCGGTTGTTCCGGCAATACCGACTTCCAGAGTCATAGCATAGCCGCTATCCAATGCACCCACCAGAGCGGCAGCCTGGGCATAGGTATTACTGGCACTCGTGTTTCGATTGGCAATATACACCGGATTGTCCGCCGTGCAGTACACGCTCTGCAGGAAGCCTCCGCTTTGATACTGGGTAGAATTGGATTCATCCCATGTCCAGGTGTTGCCACCACTGCCATTGACATACCACCCCAGGGCAAATCGCGGGTTGCTGCCGCTGTCTGTCGTGATCGTGCGGAAAACATCCCATGACGAGGCCGTTGGAATGGAGTCCGGCATCGTCCCATTCTGCTGATTCTGCCACCAGGTAATGATATTGCTGGAAGACGCCGCCCAGCACATGAGCGAGTCATCGTTCCCGGGAGCCTGGCCTCTGTCCTTGTTGTAATCAACCCAGCCACTACTCTGGCTCACCCCGGGAGCCCAGACCGACTCAGCCTGCGCAACAGTAGATACAAGTAGCAGAGAAAGCAAAACAGCGCGAGAAGGTTTCATGGCAGCAAAAAGGCTTCAGCTTATTATTTCTCTACCATACCAAAACCCCGGGCTCTTGGCAACCCAAAAATCAGCTTGTCTCGCGATAATTTTCATGCGTGTGCCAAAGATTTTGCAGAGAATAGAAATATCAGCAACATTTTGGAAGAAGCCCCCCTCTGCGCAATAAATTGGAATTTGTGGGGGGAACTCTGTCGGAGCACGGGACTTCAGTCCCGATTGGAAGCACCGTTATTTCGGGACTGAAGTCCCGTGCCCCGACAACGACAAACTTGTGGGGTAGTTGACGAGTCTCAGGCGAGCGCAAGGGGTAAGCCCGCTTTGCGGGCTTACCCCTGTCTAAGGTCTTTCACCCACTCCGTGGGCTCAAAGTGAGGGATGATTTATTGGGCGCTGATTGTAATATCGCCCCAGGAGCTGCGCTTATCGGGCGCATTGCCGTATGTGATTTCCAAGGCCGGTTTTTTAAGAGTTTTCTTAACCGCAAAGGTGTAAGTAACTTGCCGATTATGCCAGCCAACCTCTCGCGGGGTACTATCGGCAACTACGCAATCATCACCATCCATGAGGCGGAGACTGTTGATTTTAATACCATCGCGCCCGGTGGTCAATTTGAAGGTGATATTGTATGTTCCGGGCTTGGTGATGGGAACATCATGCATCAGGACGGGAATGGGAGCGGAAGGGATGATCTGGTCGCTCCAGCCTTGGCCGTAGTGGTAGTTTTTCACCCAATCGCGCATCACGACCGGGGCGGAAAGCCCCAGGGGGGATTCAGGATCGAGCTTCTGCATGATTCTTGCATATTTAGTGATGAAGGGTCCACCAGCCATGGCGCCGTATGCCCGGCGGATATGGCCGATCACCATGGCACAGGCGCGCTGCTTTTTCCAAGCGACAATGTTCTCGTTTTCGAGAGCGGCATCCAGGCGTTTGAGAATGGAATCCAAGCTTTCATTCGCCTGGATTCCGAATCCGAAATCCAACGCGGCACGATACCCCTGCTTATCATCCGGGTCAATGCTCTTGAGGGTATCTCTGACCCAATTCGGAGAATTAATGCCACTTACCTGGGTCGCTTCGAATATGAGACGCGCCTTTTGAGCAGTGTCTGAGGTCTTGCCGGATTCATCAAAAAGCGCCTGCTGCTTTTTCTTGGCTGCCATCCTTTGAGCTACCAGCTTTGCCACCTCGGCGGCAGAGGCATCCACAAGTTCTTCTCCATACAAAGCAGAGTACTGGCGACCATCCTTATCGTAGAAAATGAGAGCGGGGTAGGAAATGTCCGCCATATCGCCGGGATACCCGAAAGAGCCCATCACCTTCTTAGCTTTGGCGTTTGTCTTTTCAGTACGATTCTGGTAGATGGGGGCAAGAATGAGAGCGGCATTGCCGGCGGCTTCCCTCACTCCCTCATCCGCAACCAGCTTCTTGCAGAGTTTTTCGCCATAACGGTCCCAGCCTTCAGGGTAAATGAACAGGATGTAGCCATCGTCGGTCACGCGCTTAGCGGCTTCCTCATAGCTGGGAAATTGCTGCGCAGCTACCGCCGTGCTCACCGGGAGGGCAAGCAGGGCGCAGGCAAGCAGAACAGAATAAGATTTTTTCATAAAAATATCAGAAAGTTTAAGGTTATCAGGCGGCAGGCTCACCAAAGACATAGATACCGTTGGCATGGAAGAACTCCGGCCCACCGGAGCGGAGAACTCGCACATACAGCGCCTTGGGACGCTCCTTCTGCAGGTCGAACGTGATTATGTAGTTGCCCGTACTGGGTATGACAGGGCCGGCATCATGCCAATCATCATCCCGACCGGTATCGGAAACCTGCACGCGCACCGGGCGGAAGCGGTGAACGAGTTTCCAATCATTCGTTCCGGCAAATACCACACCGGTGATGTAGGCGTGTTTGGGCAGTTTTACGGCAATCCAGGCATTGTTATCTTTAGCGGTGTGCATCTTACCGCCCTTCCTGGTAAGCAGGCCCGAGTGCGTGTGGGGGGCATCCCACTGGCTGGTGGAACTGGCAAAGGGCATACCGCCCTCAGATACCAGCTTACCCGGGAACGGCTTGAAATCCGGAATAGCCGCATCTGCGTGTATCTCCTTGGGGTCAATCATCTTACTGATAGCGTAGAAGGTGGTAATATCGCGCGCTTTCTCCGCTGCCAGAAGCAGGCCGCCCAGCAGTTTCGCCTTCTGCGCAGAATCGAGCTTATTATCAGCCCCCAACGCCTGAACCATCGATTCGGACAACTTGCGCTGCCCGGCCTCACTCAGACCTTCAGATACTTTATTACCCCAGGCCATCATCGAGCCCGAGTACGCATCATGCGGAGCGGCAGACTTCAGCACAGAGATAAACAAATCTATAGCGGCGTCTTCCTTATTGCCGGCGGCGTCCCTGCACATCTTCAACTGCTCATTGGCAAATTTTTCGATGTGCCAGCGGTCGGGGCCCATTACCTCGGCCTGCTTCCAGAATAGGGCGCAAGCCTCCGTCAGCTCCTTTACCCCCATATCAGCCTTGCTGAGGCGTCCATACACACATCTCTTGAGCAATTCGGCGCACTGCTCGGGGTACTTGGTAGCCATCCCCTTGCAAAGCACGGTGTTGAGCTTCGTCCACGCCTCCTTATCCTTGGGCAGCTTATCGCCCAGGAAAGCGGCATATTCCCGCCACAGCGGGTAATTCAGCGGAGCAGCCTTGGCTGCCGTCTCATAGCACGCGAGGGCTTTTTGCGCATCTCCCTTGTTCTGGTACATGCGGGCCAGCACGCGAGCTGCATCTGATAAGCGCCTCTTTTTGGCATTCTTCCCGGCATACAAATCATCTGTCAGATGCAGGGAGCTGAATGTGTGGTTATCCCAGGGTATCCAATGCAGGCCGCGCTCCCAGCTCAGGGAGTAGGCCGGTGTCCATTTGCCGTTCACCAGCACGATGTAGGCGCAGTGTCCGGGCTCACCCGCCGTGAGCGCAGGCACACCGTTGGCACAGGCGGATGCTGCCCCGAAGTGGGACAAGCCACCGCACACACCACCCACATTCTTAGTGAGCCACATGTGATTATCCGTTGCAACACCTGCCCACGGTGCGTAGTAGTGAGAACCATGAACGCTGTCACCGTACACGTTGTCCAGCACATAACCGCAGCGCCAGCAGCTGGCAGGGTACTGCCAATCCGGTATGTGCACATTCTTCAGAGCCCATTCAAAGGCCTTCACCGTGCCGGATGAGTGGTTCGGCTTCCACCCGCACACAATGCGGCGGTGGTGCATGGGAAGTTTGTCAAAAGATGAATTCAAGCGACCCTGGCTCCAGTATTTCAAAAAGTATTTGGCACGGTCAACGGCATCCACGGTTCTGCAATTATTTCGGGCATATTCCAGGGCCACAGCGGTGGTGATATCGCGCGCCACTCCCTTTTTCAAGGCACCGCTGTCGGCTTTGGCTATGGCATCTATGATCTGCACCACGCGGGCAAAACGATGCATCTCGCCACTGAAAGCGATGTCGTCCATCCACTCATCATCTGCCAGGATGGCCTGCAGAACCTTGTCGTGTTTCTCAAAACTGATGGGGTATCCTGCTTCTTTCTGCAGGCGTTTCAAATCAGATTTGGCGCACTTCAAGCGGAATTCGGCGTTCTTCTTCTCAGCGTTTTTCTTCTTGCTGACCTCGTTTTCAAGTCTGGCAATTTCGTCCTTCTTGCCTTGAACATTCTTCTTCAACGCTTCATTGAAATTGCGGTACTCCTCCTG
Source organism: Akkermansiaceae bacterium (assembly GCA_015062005.1). Lineage (GTDB taxonomy): Bacteria > Verrucomicrobiota > Verrucomicrobiia > Verrucomicrobiales > Akkermansiaceae > Akkermansia. The sequence goes on along the minus strand of SUVL01000016.1, from coordinate 17,139 downwards.
ACGCGCGATTTCCGTGTACGCCAGGTGATACATCAGCAACAGCCTCTGATTATCCTTATTCTTAATGAACGCTTGAATCTGTTTGGAGTCAAGCCCTGTAACCCGACGGGCAATCTCCGAAGCAAGCTTATCGCAAAGCTTACCAGGGTTCTTCCATGCAGAAGATCCAGGAACTGAAATCGTCGCCGGGGCTTCCGGTTGTTGAGCATAAAGCATTGGTGCACTGCAAACGAGCAATGCCGCCAGGGTTGAAGATAATAAAATGGCTCTCATGGCTATCATCAGTTTAGCTTGCCTATTCTAGCATCTTCTCATATGAGCGCAAGTTTTTTTTGTGTGGCTACAGCGCATACGCCCTAAGATTTTGCAAGCAATAGAAATATCAGCCACATTTTGGAAGAAACCTCCCTCTGCGCGACCAATTGATGTTTGTCGTTGTCGGGGCACGGGACTTCAGTCCCGAAATAACGGTGCTTCCAATCGGGACTGAAGTCCCGTGCTCCGACAGAATGCGTACGTGCAGCACACCGCGAGTTGCCTCGCGGTGTGCTGCATCAGTGGGTGGTTGAGTCTCAGCAGCCGTAGCGGGCGGCAGCGCCGAGCTTCTCCTCGATGCGCAGCAACTGGTTGTATTTCGCCAGGCGGTCTGCGCGGGAGAGAGAGCCGGTCTTGATCTGCCCGGCATTGGTCGCCACGGCCAGGTCGGCGATGAAGGAATCCTCCGTCTCGCCGCTGCGGTGGGAGATGACGGCGGTGTACGCATTGGTGGTGGCCAGGCGCACGGCCTCGAAGGTCTCACTCAGCGAGCCGATCTGGTTCAGCTTCACCAGGATGGAGTTGGCCACACCGCGGTCGATACCCTTGCGGAGGAAATCCACATTGGTCACGAAGAGGTCATCGCCCACGAGCTGGCAGCGGTTGCCGATGGTGTCGGTCAGGTGCTTCCAGCCCTCCCAGTCGTTTTCAGCGCAGCCGTCCTCGATGGAGATGATGGGATAGCGCTTGATGAGGTCTTCGTAGTACGAGGTGAGCTGCCCGGCGGTGAGCTTATCGCCCGTGCTCTTCTTGAATACGTAAAGCCCGCTCTCCGCATCATAGAACTCGGAGCTGGCCACATCCAGCGCCAGAGCCACTTCCCTGCCCGGCTCGTAGCCGGCCTCCTCAATAGCCGCCACGATAGTATCCAACGCTTCATCCGCACTGTGCAGGTTGGGAGCATAGCCACCTTCATCACCCACGGCGGTGCTCAGCCCCTTCCGGCGCAGCACCCCGGCCAGCGAGTGGAACACCTCCGCACCGCAGCGCAGCGCCTCGCGGAAAGAGGGCAGCCCACGGGGGATAATCATGAACTCCTGGAAGTCGATGGGGGCATCCGAGTGGGCCCCGGCGTTCAGCACATTCATCATGGGCACCGGCAGGATATGCGCGTTCGGCCCGCCCAGATAGCGGAAGAGCGGCTGCCCGGTGGCCCAGGCTGCGGCGCGCGCCGTGGCCAGCGAAATGGCCAGCACCGCATTCGCGCCCACCCGGCTCTTGTTCGGCGTGCCGTCCACCTCGCGCATGCGGGCATCCACCGCAATCTGATTGGTGGCATCCATGCCCACCAGCGCAGCGGCCAAATCCGTGTTTGCGTATTCCACCGCCTTGAGTACCCCCTTACCACGGTAGCGGCTTTTATCGCCATCGCGCAGCTCGCAGGCTTCGTGCTCACCGGTGGATGCTCCGCTCGGAACCGAGGCGTGACCGTACGACCCGCCTGCCAGCTCCACCACGGCTTCTACCGTCGGGTTCCCGCGGGAATCCAGTATCTCCCGCGCCTGTATCTTCGTTATGCTCGTTTTCATTGTCGTTAATTCCTTATGTTAGTTCTTTCTAACTTTGATTTCTTGCTGGCGCCAGTTTATCACATTCCCTACCGCATTGCAAGCCTTTTTGTTTGCCTGGGCTAACTTTTTTTTTTACTTTGTCTCCCGGTGACTTCTCCAGCCGGAGATAAATATGCCTGAAGACTATTTTCCCTCTTTGCGAAGGAGTTCCTGGAGGCGGGCGTCCCAGGCTGCGGCCTCGTTCTCCTTCGCATTTTTTCCATTGCGCAGGATATTGATGAGCCGGGCCATGGCAGGCTTGTAATCCTGTCCGGCGGCCATGCGCAGCATGGCCATTCCCCGGTCATTATCCATGGGCATGGGGTCTCCCAACAACAGCATCTCCGCAAAAATGTGCTGAGCCAGCGGGTCCCCCGCCAGCGCACCTTTTTCAAACCAGGCAGCGGCAGCAGTCGTATCTTCCAGGTATTTATAGTACAGATTGCCCAGAGCAGTAGCAGCCTGGGGAACCGCACCCGAGGCTTTGACTAACCAGTCCATGCCTTCCTTCCGGGTCTGTTCATTCTGAGCCAGGATACGCCCGAGGCGGTACTGTCCCTCGGCAATGCCGGCTTCAGCCGCGGTCCGCCAGTGTTTCATGGCCGTATCCAAATTCCTTTTGCCAAGCAGGCCATCATAATGCAACAGGCCAAGGAAGACCTCCGCCTCCTTGCTTCCCTGCCCGGCAGCCCTGGTAAACCACAGCAGCGCCTGCTGAGCATCCGGCTGCACCCCATGACCACCTGCATAGTATATACCGCCCAGGTCCAACTGGGCGCGAAGCCAGCCGCCCTCTGCCGCCTTGCGCAACCACTGCATAGCCCCGGCAAAATCGGATTGCGCATTCTCCACATTCGGCTGCAGAAGGGTCTGAGCCATCTCATACATGGCCTGCGGCGTCGCAGGCTCGTGCGCATTTTCTTTCTGACAAGCCACCAGCAGCAGCACAGGCAGCAGCAACAGCGTTCGTTTCATGATTACGTTATACAGATATACAAACCGTTTTGCAAGTTCCTTGCCTACCTGTTCCAAATGAATTACACAGACCAGGGCGAAGCATTGTAGGCAGCATCAATAGCATCTGCCAGGAGATTCTTCACCTGTGCCACCTGAGGCACAGAGATGATACCACGGGAAACTTTCTCACCGTTCTGCTCAGCAAAATCAAAAATGATGCTGCCGTTGCCATCGGGCTGCTCTTCCACACGCTGAATCAAACCGAGCATGAGGAACCACTCCTGCGGCTCCCCTTGCGGGGGAAGAGCCAGCACCCGCCTGGCAGTGATGGCGTAAAGAGTAGCCGCCCCGGCGGCCTGACGTTTCTTACCCAGCAAACGGGCCAGAAGCCCGGCAGATTGAGCAGCAGGCGCAGCACCACCTTTTCCTTGCCAGAGACATTGCTCCCCTGGCCGCAGCACGGCGGCCAGGCGCGCCTGTTCATCAACTGAGAGAGAGGCGTTCATTATCGCAGGAACATGCGCAGCAGGCTGCTCTTGAGCTTGTTGTACGGCTGGTAGCGGAAAGGCAGATCCAGCCAGTTGGCCTTTTTCAGCACCGACTTGTAGTGCGTGAAGGTATCAAACCCGGTCTTGCCGTGGTAAGAGCCCATGCCGCTGTCACCTATACCACCGAAAGGCATGCCGTGCACCGCCAGGTGGATGATGGTGTCGTTCACGCAGCCGCCGCCGAAGGAAAGGTGATTCACAAACCGCTTTTCTGCCTTCTTGTCGGTAGTGAAGTAATACGAAGCCAGCGGTCGTGGGCGGGAGAGCACAAAAGCCTCCACTTCCTCCCACTTATCCCAGCAGAGCACCGGCAGAATGGGCCCGAAGATTTCCTGCTGCATGCAGGAGGAACTGGGAGTCACGCCATCCAGCAGGGTGGGCTCGATGCGCAGGGTCCCGGGAATCCCCTGCCCGCCCACTACCGGGGTGGCATCGTCCATGAGCCCCATGAGGCGGTCGAAGTGGCGCTGGTTGATGATATGCGTGAGGTTTTCGTTCTGCACCGGGTGCTCGCCCAGCATCTCGGCCACGGCTTCGCGGAACTCGGTGATGAACTCCTCCTTGCAGCTGCGGTGGATGAGCAGGTAATCCGGCGCCACGCAGGTCTGGCCGGCGTTGAGAATCTTGCCGAAGGCGATGCGGCGGGCTGCTACTTTGATATTGGCGGTGGCATCCACAATACAGGGGCTCTTGCCGCCCAGCTCCAGGGTCACCGGCGTCAGATGGCGGGCGGCAGCTTCCATGATGCCGTGGCCCACGCCCGGGCTGCCGGTGAAGAAAATGTAGTCGAACTTCTCCTCCAGCAGGGCGTTGCAGTTCTCGCGGCCACCCAGCACTACCTTCACATACTCCGGGGGGAAGATGCTGCCCAGCATCTCTGCCAGCACGGCAGAGGTCGCCGGAGTGGTGGACGAGGGCTTGACCACGCAGCAATTTCCCGCAGAAAGCGCTGCGATGAGCGGGTCCAGACACAGCAGCACCGGGTAATTCCACGGACTCATGATGAGCGCCACGCCATAGGGCTGCGGCTCCACGCGGCAGCAGCTCGGGAAATGCGCCAGCGAGGCCATCACGCGGCGCGGCTTGCTCCACTTGCAAATATTGCTGAGCGTATCGCGCAGGCTGCCCAGCACCAGGCCGATTTCGCACATGTAGCCCTCTGCGGCGCTCTTGCCCAGGTCGGCATACAGGGCCTCACTGATGCGGGGTTCCCACTCGCGGATGGTTTTCTGCAGCAGCTTCAACGCGCGGATGCGGAACTTCACATCGCGGGTGACATGGGTCTGGAAGAACTGGCGTTGTGTCTCGACTATTTCGTGCATATCAGTAGGCAGCATTAAGAATTTCAATCACCTGGGCTTCATCAGCCGCGCGCGGATTCACAATGAGCGCACCATCATTTACAGCAAACTCCGCCACTTTGGCGAAATCGTCCTTGCTCACACCAGTCTCTTTCAGTGTGAGCGGCAGGCCGCAGAGTGCGTTCAGCCGGAGCCCCAGCGAGGTCACGGCTTCAATGGCGGCTTCGGCTCGCTTCTCCGCCGGGGTGGCCATGGCGGCATCCATACCGACCAGCCAGGGCAGCAGCTCGGCGTAGGAGTCCGTGCAGCGCTCCAGGTTGTAACGCATCACGTGTGGCAGCAGAATGGTCATCGCCACGGCATGCGGCACATGGCACACGCCGCCCAGCGCATGGCCGATGGCATGCACCGCGCCCACCATGCTGTTGGAGAAAGCAATACCGGCCATGGTGGAAGCCACGGCCATGGCATAGCGGGCCTTCTTGTTGGAGCCGTTGCGGGTGGCTTCCTCCAGGTTCTCGCAAATGAGCTTGATAGCCGTGGTGCCGTAGGCGGTGCTCATGGGGTTGGCCTGCAGGCAGGTGCAGGCCTCGATGGCATGCACCATGGCATCAAACCCGGTGCTGGCCGTGGCCTTGGGCGGCAGGCCGGCGGTCATGCGCGGGTCAATCACGGCCACATCCGGCTCCACAAAGGGGGAAAGGAACTCCATTTTCACGCCGTTGGCATCGTTGCGGATAACGGCCACACCCGTGCATTCGGAACCGGTGCCGGCAGTGGTGGGCACCACCACAAAGGGAATGTACTTGCCGCGTACCAGATTCTCCACCCCGCCGATGGCCAGAATGTCATCTGCCTCCTGCGAGAGCACCAGGCGCACGCCCTTGGCGGTATCGATGACCGAGCCACCGCCCACGGCCACCAGTGAATCGCAGCCGCTGCTGCGGTAGAGGGCGGCAATGTCGTTCACCACCTTGAGCGAGGAATCCACCGGAATATCCGTGAAGGTGCAGGAGGGCGTGCAGCCCTCGGCCGCCATGGCATCCACCACCTGCTGCATGGTGCCGATTTTCGCCAGCACCGCATCCGAAAGCAGCATGGGAGCCCTGGCCCCCAGGTGCTCCAGCTCATTTGCCAGACGCTCCAGGGCAGAGTCGCCACAGAGCAGCTTCACGGCATTCTGAAATTCAAAGTACTTGTTCATGATCAATTATTTATATCGTCCGGTCAAAAACCCGCAGAGAACCCGCCCATACACTCGCAGCGGGTTCACCTGCAAGGCCGGAATATCGGTTAAAATATGTTTCGTGATGAATTTCGGGAACAAGTAACCCTCCACCAGGTTCACCAGGCGGGCCAGACGCATCACATCCGCAATCTCGCCCTGCATGCTGAAGGCATGCTGGGCATAGGCCTGCGCCAGCCCCATCTGCCCGGTGAACATGCGGAAGGATATACCGGTGGATTTCAGGCGCAGCGCGCAGGTCGGCTTCTCAATCTTCTTCAGATTCAACAACCTGCCGCCCGTCCACTGCACATAGAGCTCCGGCGCGGCGTGGCCGGTCTGCAAGGCATAACTCATACCCTCCGGCATGCGGTTAAACTCGTCACGCACCCGGGTATCGAGTGCGTACAGCTCCACCAGCGCGGCATGCACCACGCGCAGCACAATGCCCACCGTCAGTTTCTGCAAAGCGAGCTTCATGGGCTTACTCCCCGCGCTGGGCAGCAGCCCGGTTCAGACGGTCCATCATGGCCATGCCAAGCCCCATCTTCGGCAGCTCTTCGGCCACTATCACCTGCACCTCCTCGCACTCATCCATGGCGCGCATCACGGCAAACAGGCGAACCGCAGCCTCGGCCAGACGCCCGCTGCCGGGAGAAAGCGGCATTACCTCGGTCCAGCAATCCTGCCCGGCCAGCGGGGAATCCCCCTGGTAGGTGATGAGGCCGTAGCTCACGCCTTCCTGCGGGGTGAAAGGCTCCTTCGGGTCGTGCAGGATGAGCGGTTTGGTGGGGGCATAGTGGCTCTTCAGCATGCCGGGGGCACAGGGAGTCGCGGCCTCGATATCGCTGCCCTTGCCGGGCTTCACCACCTTGCAGATCTTGCGGAGTTTCTCGCGGGTCACCGGCCCCTCGCGCAGCACGCGTACGGCGGGGGAGCCCTTCTCATCGAAGCAGGGTTGCAGAATCGTGCTCTCCAGCCCTTCCGAACAGGCACCGGCATCCAGCACCAGAGGAATGGAGCCGCCCAGTTCCTTCATCACCGCCGGGGCGCTTGTGGGAGAAATGTGACCAAAGCGGTTGGCGCTCGGAGCGGCAATCGGGTGCCCCAGCGCACGGGAAACCGCGCGCATCACCTCGTGGCTCGTCACGCGGCAGGCCACCGTGGGCAGTCCGCTTGTCACGATATCCGGCACGCATTCCTTGCGCGGCAGCACCAGCGTCATCGGCCCCGGCCAGAACTCCTTCACCAGCTTATCCACCAGCGGCTGCAGCTCTGCCGGCACCTCGGCTATCTCCTTCAGCGCCTTGCCATTCGGCAAGTGGCAGATGAGAGGGTCAAAATTCGGCCGCCCCTTCACCTCAAAAACCTTGGCCACGGCATCCGGGTTGAACGCATCTGCCCCCAGGCCGTATACCGTCTCCGTCGGAATAGCCACCAGCCCACCCTCTGCCAGCACGGCAGCGGCTTCCTTATAAATGCTGCGGCAATCCTCCAGCGGATCCACCTCAATCACTCGGGTCTCCATGCGCCAATCTTAGACCATACTCCACCGAAAGTCAATCATAAGAAAGCGCAAAGTCGCGAGTTATGAATGCGTTTACCCCGGGCGGGACACACTAATTTCTTGACCCCCTGTCTCAGCCGGGATAAAATACGCCAGAATTCTGAACGGATATCTATCGGGCAGAGTCCTAACCAAAAATCCGCGATTCATACCATGACATACCGCTATCTTCTTTCCCTCCTGGCTCTCACCGTGGGTGCCCCTCTTGCAGGTGCTCAGGAAGCGCCCACCCAGGCCACCGCCCAACAGCAGGCTCCAGAGCTGCAGACGGATTCCCAAATCACCAGCGGGGAGTTGCCCAATGGAGTAAAATACATCATCCGCCCCACGGCAGAACCCCAGGGAAGAGCCAGCGTGCGGCTGCACGTGAACGTGGGTTCCCTGGATGAACAAGAGCATGAAAAAGGCATTTCACACCTGCTTGAGCACCTGGTCTTCAACGGATCGCGAAACTTCAAACGCGGCGAACTCATCCCCACTATGCAGCAGCTGGGGCTCGGCTTCGGAGGCGACGCTAATGCCTACACCAGCCTGCTGGAGACGGTCTACATGCTCGACCTGCCCAACCTGAAGGATGAGACCGTGAACTTTGCCTTCACAATCATGCGCGACTTTGCAGATGGCGCCACACTGGAAGACAGCGCCATTGACCACGAGCGCGGCATCGTTCGCAGCGAACTCTATGCCCGCGACTCTGCCAGTTACCGGGCCATGGTTGCCACACTGCGCCACGCTGCCCCCGGCACCCGCCTGGCGGACTACCTGCCCATCGGCACTGAGGAGGTCATCATGGGCGCCCCCTACGAGGTGTTCCGCAATTATTACAAGACGCACTATACTGCCCGCAACATGACTGTGGTGGTCACTGGCGATTTCGAACCTCAGACCGCCATCAGCTGGGTGGAAAAGCACTTCGGCAGCATGGCGGATACCACGCCCGCCCCTCGCATTGCCCCCGGAACACCGGATAACCTGGGGCCGGCCGAAACTGTGGTAAATAACCCGGAAAACGCCCTTCTGAATATCAACATCACGGTATCCTCCCCCTGGCAGTTCAAGGCGGATACCACCCGGCAGCGCATGAGCGACCTGCCTTTAGAGCTGGCCTGTGCCATGCTTAACCAGCGGCTCAGCCGCCTGGCGCGCGAGGAATCCAGCCCCTTCCAGCGCGCCGGGGTCTCGCAGGAAGAACTGTACCAGGCCGCAGAACTGTTCAGCATGAGCATCAGCGCTGCACCGGAAAAATGGCAGCCCGCTATGCAAGCAGCCTTGCTGGAACTGCGCCGCGCCTGCCAATACGGCTTCACCCCGGCGGAGCTGGCTGAAATCGTTGCCCAGGTGCGCGCGGCCTACACCCGACAGATTAACAGCTGGGATACCACCGATGCCTCCACCATGGCCGACCGCCTTATCAATTCCATCTCGGAGCGCGACACCATGACCGCCCCCGCTGAGGATTTTCGCGTGTTCGAAGCCGGAATCGCCCGCATCATCCAGAATCCGGAGCTCTGCCGCCAGGCTCTGGCAACGGCTTTCGAAAGCGAGCGGGCCAAGCTCATGATAAGCGGTGCCCAGGTTGAGGGCATCACCGGGGCCTCCCTCCGCAGCACCTACGACAAGGTAATGCAGCAGGAAGTCACCCCGCCTGAGGTGGAAGAGCTGCCTCCCTTTGCCTATGAGCAGATTGGAGAACCCGGCAGCATTGATCAGCAAGCCTTCATCGAGGATCTCGGGGTCACCACCATCACCCTTTCCAACGGTATCCGTGTGAACCTGAAACCCGTGGATTTCTCCAAGGGCAGCATCAGTGTGAATGCCCATATTGATGGCGGTTCCCTGCGCCTGATGCACACCCCGGGGCTGTCCAGCATGGTCGGCAGCGTCATGCGCCAGGGCGGATTGGCCGCCCACGACCTCACCCAGCTGGAAAAAATCCTGGCCGGTCGCAATGTCAGCCTGAATTTCGGCATGAGTGCTGACCGGTTCAGCGTGAGCGGCACCACCACCATGGCCGATTTTGAATTGCAGTGCAAGCTGCTGGCCGCTGGCATCCTGCACCCCGGCTTCCGGGACGATGGTGAGCAGCTGCTGCGCCGCCAGCTTCCTTCCCTCTATAAGCGCTACGAAACCACCCCGAATGGGGCCTACAGCCTGCAGGCCCCCAAGGCCATGTATGGCAACGATACACGATTCACCACCCCGGAACGCGCCCAGATTGAAGCCTGCACCGCCGAACAGGTAAAGGCTGCCCTCTCCCCCTGGCTGCAGGAAGGCGCCATGGAAGTGAGCATCGTCGGTGATTTCAAGGTAGATGAAGTGCTGCCGGTCATTCAGCGCACCTTCGGCGCCATGCCGGCACGCAAGCGCGAGTTCACCCCGCTTACAGAAGCGGAAACCCAGGTGAGCCAGGTACGGTGGGGGCAGCGCACCTTCTTCCCCTACACCACCGACCTGGACAAAACCATCGTCGCACAGGTACGCCCCTGCGGCGATGGCATGGATCAGCGCCGCAACCGCCGCCTGGCCGTGCTCACCTCCATCACCCGCCAGAAGCTTTTCGACGGCATCCGCGCCCAGCTGGGTGAAACCTACTCCCCCTCTGTGAGACTGGCCACCAACACCAGCCTGAGCAATGCCGCCACCATCACCACCATCAGCGCCGGCGTGGCAGGCAACCGGGTGAAGGTCAACACTGCCATGGATGCCATCCTCATAGACATGGGTCAGGGTAAGATAACCCAGGATGACCTGGATTGCGCCCTGCGGCCCTACATTGCCGGCACCCAGAAGAATCTTCGCACCACCGGATACTGGAACAACGCCCTTGCCCGACTGCAGAGCGATGAGCGCCAGCTTCCCCTGCTCCGCGGTCTGGTGGAGGACGTGAAGAGCATCTCCCTTGAGGAAATCCAGCAGCTCGCCCGCGAGGTGTTCGGCCCGCAGGACAAAACCAACTACTTCTTCACCATGCCCGCAGGCAGCGTCCCCACGGAAGGAACTGAGCCGGAAGCCGAGGCTCCGGCAGAGCAAGCAGCCCCCGCCACACAGTCTGGTCTTTCCTACACCATCATCAGCTCTGCCTCCACCATGGCAGACCCCGCCTGGGTCGCTGTGGCTGATGCCTTAAAAAAAAAACACCTGATGCAACACTCATCACCCTGGCAGAGCTGACGGAAGAAAGCCTCGCCAACGCGCTGCGCAGCACCGGTGCACGATACGCAGCCTGTGTACTCCGCCCGGCAGAGGTGGACCGCACCCTGGTGAACAACCTGCACCGGGCAGCGCGGCGTGTGGATGATGACCCCTGGGGCGACTGCATCTGGGGCATCATCACCGGCCACAGTGCAGAGGATGCCCTGCGCATCGCCCGCACCAGCAAACCGCTTGTCATCAAGCGGCTGCTGGCCACCACCAATATAGGGCACGAACGCTTTGAACACAGCTGCTGCATCACCGACTGGAGCGGAGCTCCCGTAAGGGAGCAGAGCGGTTATACCGAACCCTCCACCACTACCTACCCGCAAGCAGAGCAAAATGACCAGCTGCTCAGCGTATTCACCCACCAACTGGAAACCCAGGCCCCGCAGTTTGTGGTCACCTCCAGCCACGCCACCCAGTTCAATCTGGAAATGCCCTTCAGCCGCGGCCTCATCTTCTCCTACGCCAACCGCTTTCACAGCCTTCCCAAACACCACCTGCCCGACTTCCGCAAAGTCCTGGCAGATGCCACGCAGGCAGATTATGCCAGAATCGGCAAACTCTCTGCTGAATGCCCTGCCGTGGAGCCTGATGGGGAGCCCCGCGTATGGCTGGCCGCGGGCAACTGCCTGTTCGGTAATGCCCAGCGAAGCGAGCACAGCATGGTCATGACCGCGCTTTCCGCCTACACATGCAACCAGGTTGTGGGCTACACCGTACCCACCTGGTATGGCGAAGGTGGCTGGGGAACCCTGGGCTCCTTCATGGGCAATACCTCCGGCACCTCACTTGCAGAAGCATGGTTCCTGAACAACCAATTCCTCCTGCACCGCACCATGCAGCTCCACCCCCGGCTGCTGGAAGTGCAGTTCAACAGCCCGAAGTTCCATCCTGGTGAAATTGTGTACCAGCTCATGGAGAAAAACATTTCCATCCCCTCAGAGGGAAAGGCTGAAAACGTGCTCGGACTCGTGCATGACCGCGATGTTGTGGCCTTCTACGGCGACCCGGCCTGGCGCGCCTCGGTGGATGAGAGCAACGCCCAGGCCCCCTACTCCGTGACATGGACTTCACCCAGAAGCTTCACCATCACCGCCAACCGTGATGCCAAAGAGCGCTGCGCCATCTGGTTCCCCACCGCTGAAACCGGCCGCAATGCCACAGGATGTAATCTCCCCGGCGCCATCTTCACCAACGATTTCATCCTCATCCCCTCCCTGGAGCTCAAACAAGGAGATTCCCTCAACGTGGAAATCCAGTAACAACCTGCAAGCCTTGACTCTGCGGAGCGTCTCTGTTATCATCCGGCGGCAGTCATGAATTACCTGGAAATCACTCTCATAGCCCTGGCTCTGGCGGTGGATGCCACCGTATACGCCTTCTCCTACGGGCTCGTGCTCCGGCAGGAACGCGGCTGGGCCGCCGCCAGGCTGGCGCTCACGGTGGGGGCTTTCCAGGCAGGCATGCCTCTGCTGGGATACTGGGGCGGTGAGATGCTGCGCAGCATCGTCAGCACCTGGGCCCCCTGGCTCGTTCTCCTGGTTTTCTGTTTACTGGGAAGCAGCATCATTCACAATGCCTGGCGGAATACAGCCAGCGGAGAATCCGTTTCCTCATCTCCTCTGAGCATGGCAGGTCTGCTGCTCGTGGGAGTGGCCACCAGCATCGATGCCCTGGCCGTGGGGGCCTGCATGGCCCTGGGCAACATAGGAGGCCCCCAGTTGCTTCTGGGCCAGGCCGCAGGCATCATCGGTCTCATCACCTTCATCTGTTCCCTGGCAGCCTTTCACAGCGCCCGGCTGCTGCACCACCTTCCCACGCGCTGGCTGGAAACCATGGCGGGTCTTCTATTGGTCGGCCTCGGTGTGCATCAGATTGTGTAAAAACCAGAAACCCGCACGCGGCGTCTTCCTCAAATTGAAGAATGCACCAATGGTTGCTTGACTTGATATGTTGCGAAGGTTAAAATGAATACATGGAAAATCAAACATACCCTGAGAACGGCCAGCTGCAGGCCGCAAACTACGCAGCACTCGCAAAAGCTTTTCTGAATAAGGTCTACCTGTGGATGGCCGTTTGCATGCTGCTTACCGCCGGGGTAGCCGCCTACACCGCGCAGGATGCCCAGAGCCTCATGTGGGCCGCGCAGAACTCCTGGATTGTCTGCCTGGGCACGCTGGGCATCATCGTAGTGATGAGCTTTGGGGCCAACCGGCTTTCCACGGGTGCACTCACAGTGCTGCTGCTGGCCTTTGCCGCGATTCAGGGGCTGCTCTTCGGCCCCATTCTGGTGGTGTACGGCATGACATCCGTAGGCAAGGCCTTCGGCTGCACGGCGGTCATGTTCGGCGCCATGTCCATCTACGGCGCCGTGACCAGGCGCAACCTGAGCACCATGGGCCGCACGTTGTTCATGCTACTCATCGGCCTGCTTGTAGCCATGATTGTCAATATCTTCTGGGGCAATGGCATCATGGATTTCGTCATTTCCTGCGCAGGTGTGGTCATTTTCTCCCTCTTCACCGCCTATGATACCCAGCGCCTGCTCGAAATCGGCACCAGCGATGACGAAGCCGTGCGCAGCAAGGGCGCCGTGCTGGGAGCCCTCACCCTGTATCTGGATTTCATCAACCTCTTCCTCATGCTGCTGCGTTTCTTCGGTCGCGAGGAATAAATCAGCCGCAATTCCCCGTCTTTCTCTCATGGAACGTCTCACCACACTGGCCACAGAAGCCGCCACAGCCCTGCTTTCCCCGCTCGGCCTCAGTTTCAGCCTCACCACCGAACCGTACGAAGATGGCATCTCCCTGCTCATCGACAGCCCGGACGCACGCTTCATCATCGGTGAAGAAGGTGACCGGCTGGATGATTTGCAGTACATGGTCAACCGCCTCGTGCAAGCCAAATGGGGCGATGCCCCGCGCGTGCGGGTCGATTGTGATGGCTACCGCGCCCGTGCTGAGGCCAAACTGCTGCGGCGCGCCCGCTCCCGCGCCGAGCGGGTGTTGAAAACCGGCACACCCCTGCTCATGGAGAAGCTGAATGCCTACCAGCGCCGCCTGGTTCACAATGAACTGGCAACCATTCCCGGCATTGCGACCCATTCCGAGGAAACGGAATCCCGGTTCAAACGCATCACCATCAGTCGCATCAACCAAGCATGAAGGCCCGCCTTTCAGCCCTGTTCCTCTGCTGCGCCCTGAGTGTACTGGGGGAGGAATATACCGTCTATTTCCAGCAGGGCACCAACACTGCCGCCATGGTAAAACAACTGGCACCCCTGCGGGCCGCGGTGCCAGGCGTGGAGTGCCGCTACGTGGTGCTGGATGACGAGGCCGAAAGCATGCCGGCAGCCATCAACTCCGCCAATGCCCTGAAAGCCGGCGTCAATGAGTTACCCAGCCTGGTCATCAGCGATGAGCGCGGCCCCTTCGCCGCCATCCCCCTGCCGCAGCTGAATGCCTCCACTCTGGCAGCCGCCAAGGCTGCCGCCAGCGCCCCGGAGCGGGAGCAGCAGGCCCGCCAGCGCAACTTCGAAGCCCAGCAGTACCTGCTCTTTGCGAGAATGGCGCTCATCTCACCGCTGGAAGGCGAGGCGCTGCAGCAGTGCCTGAGCAACTGCCGCGCCCTCATGGAGCACCCCTTCGCCACCCAGGCTGACAAACAGCGCCTGGGCTTCCTCTGCCTCTATCCCCTGCTCATGCGCGAATACACCAACATGTACACCGGTGCCCACACCCCGGCCAGTGAAGCCAAACTGCTCGAAGCCATCGCCGCGCTGGAAGCTGCCCGCGACCTGGACCGCAACTCCGGCATAGGCAAAAAAGCCTTTGCCGAACGCGAGCGCCTGCGCGCCGCGCGCCGCCAGGCCAGAACCATGGAATAATCAAAAAAACACAGCCCCGGTAACAATATGCAGCACTGGCACTTTTTCACGGAGAACAACCAGCTCACGCTGCGGGTGACCGAGACCGACAAATTGCAATTCTGCTACCTGGGGCCGCGATTGCGCTGCGCAGATGACGCACTTGCAGCCCCGGCCGCAGAATGGCCGCTGTACGCCACCGATTTTGACTCCAGGGAGCAGTGGGGCAACCATTCCGGCGAATACGCACTACACCTGCGCTATGCCGATGGAACCCAGGGCTGCGACCTTCACCTGCTTCGGCACGACATCACAGAAAACAGGAGCACATTCACGCTGGCAGACCCGCGGCACCCGGAGCTGGAAGTGCAGCTGCTGCTGGAGACCTTTCCCGCAGAGGATACCTACCGCCTCACTCCCACCCTGCACAACAAGGGAACCGGCTCCATCACTCTGCTGCAGGCAGACTCGGCAACACTCCCCCTACGAGCACAGGCATACCACCTCTGCACCTTCCGTGGCGGCTGGAGCGGCGAAAATTATATGCAGGAGCAGCCTGTGGCGCGCGGCAACACCCTGAGCGTAGGCAGCACCACCGGCATCAAAACCGCCCAGGAAGGCACACCCGGCTTCCTGCTCTCACTTGGTGGCCCCGCACGCGAAGAAGCATCCCCCTGCCTGCTGGGCGCTCTGGCCTGGAGCGGCAACTACACCCTGAGCTTCAAACACAGCAGCTACGGCCACCTCTACCTGCGCATGGGCCATGATTTCGCCCACAGCCCCTACACCCTGGCAGCAGGGCAGCGAATCGCCCTGCCTGGCGCCATCCTCATCTACAGCCACAGCGGCACCGCCCACGCCAGCCGCAGCATGCACCGCTACCTGCGGCACCATGTGCTGCCGCACGGGCTGGAACCGCGCCGCACCCTCCTCAACAGCTGGGAAGGTGTGCATTTCGATGTGCATGAACCCACCCTGCGCGCCATGATGCAGCGCACTGCCGCACTGGGGGTGGAACTCTTTGTGCTGGACGATGGCTGGTTTGGCAACCGCAAGGACGACACCTCCTCCCTGGGCGACTGGGAGCCCGACCCCGAAAAACTGCCCGGAGGTCTGCAACCCCTCACTGAATTTGCCCGCAGCTGCGGTCTCGATTTCGGACTCTGGATGGAACCTGAAATGGTTTGCCCCCGCAGCAAGCTCTTCTCCGCCCACCCGGAATGGGCCATCCGCCTGCCCGGCATCACCCCGCGGGAAGAACGCCACCAGCTTGTGCTCGACCTCGCCAATCCTGCCACCAGCATCGTGGCACCTTTGCGCCGTACCCTGGCTGCCAATCCCGGCATCTCCTATATCAAGTGGGACTGCAACCGCAAAATGAGCGACACTGGCTCCACCTTCCTCCCCCCGGAGCAGCAAGGCAACCTCTTCTTCGACTACATCACCAACTATTACTCACTCATGCAATGCCTCCGGCAGGAATTCCCGCAAGTCACCTTCCAGTGCTGCTCTGCCGGTGGTGGGAGACTCGATTGCGGCGCTGCCGCCTTCCACGAGGAATTCTGGCTCTCCGACAACACTGACGCCTGCGACCGCCTGCGTATGCAGTGGGCTGCTTCCTTCTTCTTTCCTGCCAATGCCATCGGTTGCCACGTCACCGCCAGCCCGAACTGCTACACAGGCCGTGAAACCTCGCTCAAATTCCGATTCGACGTAGCCCTGGCCGGCCGCCTGGGCCTGGAACTCGACCCCCGCACACTCTCAGAAGAAGAAATGCAGGAAATCCGCACGCGTGTCGAACTTGCCAAAGAACTGCGCCCCATCACCCAGCTGGGAGAACTGCACCGCCTCGTCTCCCCCTATGAAGGACCAGACTGTGCCCTGCTCTACACCCACGAAGGACACGCCCTGCTCCTGGCCTACACCACCCAGCGCCTCTACACCGACCAGCACACCCGCATCCCCCTGCGCGGGCTGAACCCCGCCACGCGCTACACCATCACCGAGCTGGCGCCCGATGCCACCGGCCACCACTGCCCGCTGCACGCCCACACCCAGGGCGGAGATTCGCTCATGTCCACAGGCATCCCCATCCGCTGGACCCGCCCCCAGCAATCCTGCGTCCTCCTCCTCAGCCCCACGTCCGAGTGAAACGAGGATATCGTCTGCGCCGCCAGGCGCAGATATCGTCCACGCCGCAGGCGTGGATTTCGTCCGGCCGCCCCGCGGCCGGATTTCGTTTCCCTCTTCTGCACGGCCAGACTCCGCCCCATTGTCTGGGAAAACAATCCTCCCGCACAGAAACGGCATGTTTTTTTCAAAGCATGGGGTTTACCCGGCCCCCCCGTTTGTTTCCCTATGTATGCCTCCCGCCTGATGCGGGAATAACGATATCCACACTGCGTGTGGACGATATCCGGCTTTGCCGGACGATATCCACGCCTGCGGCGTGGACGATATTTGCGAGCCGGGGCTCGCAAACGATGAAGCCCCGAAACCTTTTCGGTTTCGGGGCTTCATTTACCCTGGCAGCTATCTACTCTCGCGGGACCTGTCGTCCGACTACCATCGACGTGCTGATGTTTCACTTCCGGGTTCGGAATGGGACCGGGT
>SUVL01000045.1 GCA_015062005.1 Akkermansiaceae bacterium | reverse complement strand
CAGTGGTAGCGATGGGGGTAAGGTCGTGAATAGCAACAACCTTCTCGAGCTCGGCCTGGGACATGGCGCGAAGCACATTGCGACCAATGCGACCGAAACCGTTAATAGCGTATTTAGCCATAGTAGTGTGTAATGGTTTTTTAAGATTAGACCCGCCCGGCCACCGGGCCTGGCAAGGCAAGAGTCATTATATAGATTTCGGCCTCAGAGTCAACACAAATTTCCTCAATATCCCATTTTCGCGCAAGAATAAAACTATTCCCTCACGACATACAAAAAAATTCGGAAAAGCAAAATTTTCTCTTGACTTGTGCGCTCTCATAGCCTATACTGTGCCCCGCAACCACGGCGGGATAGCCAAGTGGCCTAAGGCAACGGTTTGCAAAACCGTCATTCGTGGGTTCAAATCCCACTCCCGCCTCTCTCGACAACGCTGCAATCAGGTGATTGCTGCGTTGTTTTCGTTATCAGCAGCCATGAGTCAGGAAACAGCACGCATGGCCGCCATGGTTTCTGCGCAGCCTACGCGGCTTTCGATATCGACACCGTCCGGCTGGCAGAAGCGCAGCATCTCCCGCAGGGCGCCGTTCTCCATGCGAGCAGACAAAATCCAAGGGTGCGGGAACGCCACTTCGGAGAGAAGATGCGCATCGGAGCTCTCTACCAGGTAAGCGCGACAGAACGGAGCCCAGCGATTCAGTTCCTCCTGCAGCTGCTGCACGGTAGTTCCCTGCCCCAGGCGGAGGGAGCGGATAACCCGCCGGGGGCCGATAATACGGGCATCTTCCGTGGAAGTTCCCTCCTGGAGCTGGGCCAGGTGCAGCCCGGCCTGCTGCATCGTGCGGCAGATTTCACCCGCACCGCCGCCATTGAAAACGCCCACGCGTTTCACATGTGCAGTGGGCATGCCGGCAGCGTGCGCAGGGCTCACGTAGCTCTCACTCCCCTGGCAGAAATTGAATCCCACGTAATCAGCACCATAAGCAGCTGCGCAATCCACGGAGCCGGCGTAGGTCAGCCCGCAGACTTTGATGAAAGGGCGGCGGTTATTCGGAGTGCTGGTGTGATTCGTATTCATTTTCCTGTATGCTTTGAGAATGGGTAAAAATAAAAAAGCCCGAGCTTCGGGGAAGCCTGGGCATCGTCTTTCTGGTAATGAAGTGCCCGCCTGGGCACTGGTGATGAGCTTCCCGGTGTCCTGTCAGAGCACGTAGTAATAATACATGGCATTCATGCCATGCATCATGCAGTCTCTGTTCACCGGGGTGGTCATCTGCGCGCAGTATAGCGCGGGCAGAGGGCACAGGCAAGCATTTTCCGGGTCAGCAGGCATTTTTCCACGGCGTTTTTTGTGTGCGTTGGCTTGCCAGCGGGGTATATATATGCTAGAGTGTCACCACTCCCATGAATACACCCGAACGCATCTTCCTGGGCTGGGACAGGCCCGCCATTGAACTTGTCGCCCACCGGCTTCTCGAAGGACTGCGCAACCCGCAAACCGCCGCGCAATACCGCCGCGCCACCGTGGTGGTGCCCACTGCGGAGAGCGGACGCCGCCTGCGCGAATATATGGCAGAAAAGGCAGGCAAGGCGCTTCTGATGCCCAGAATCACGCTGGCAGGGCAATTATTGACAACGGGAGATTCCAGGATTGCCACAGAAGAAGAAACACTTGCCGCCTGGCTCAAGGTACTTGGAGCCTCCATGGGAGACAAGTCTCTCTCCTGGTTGCTGGATGTTGCCACCCAAATGCAGCGAGTCAGAAAACAACTGGAGCAGGAAGCCCGTTCCCCAGAGTGGGATGATGCTGCCGCCCGCGACTTTGTGCGCGAATACCTGCACGAACCGGATGAGGCATGGGAACGCACCCTTCTCTATGAACAGGAACGCTGGCAGACCCTGCGGGCCGCCTTCGCCGGTGTAGATGCCCAACTTGCACAATGGGAGCGAATCCCGGCAGAACAGGCGCGGGCAGATGAACTGGAGAAACCACGCGCCCGCGGGTTACTCATCATCGCCTGCATACCGGAGCTCTCCCCCCTCAATCGCCTGTATCTGCAACGCCTTACCGACACCAACCAAGCACAGGTCGAAATCTGGGTCAACGCGCCATCCGCCGAATCCACGCGCTTCGACACCTACGGTCAGCCGCTTCCCGTCATAACCGTGGGGCCATCTGCCGGCATGGGTTGGTGCGAATGCCCGATTACCATTCCCCGCCAACCGCATGCAGACGAATCCGCAGCCTGCATCAACGCAACAGAGGTTATCCACACCACGGGCAGTCCCGCAGCCTTCGGGCTCAAAGTGCGGGAACTGGCTGGCGGCTGTGATTCCGATGAGGTAGTGCTGGCGTCCTGCGACAGTTCTCTTTCCCCCATGCTGGTGAGCGCATTCCAACCGGAATGGCAAATCAACATGCCGGAGGGACGCTCCCTGCTGGCAACCGAGGCGGGGCGGCTCCCCCTGCAGCTCCGTGATGCCTGCTCTGCGCTTCATTCAGAAGAACCATTCACGAGCAGCATGATGGAGGATTTTCTCACTCTGCTGCGGAACCACACGCTCCAATCTATCCTGGAGCCTGCAAGAAAGCTGCGCTCCTTCAACAGATTCCTCACTGAGCTGTGTTTTCAACACCTGCCCGGCAGCCCCGGTCACTTGTGCCACCTGATGCAGCGCATGAAAGGAACAGTCCATTCCCCATCCTCTCCGTGGACTCTCTCTCAAATTCGTGATTTCCTGCGCTACACAGAAAGTGTCACCACCCTCGTTCAGGATTGCAACTCAACGAAGAAGCTACCCTTTTGCCTGAAAAAGCTGGCAGATGCGCTTCAGTACCAGCTTTCTGCCCCTGAGGTGAGACAAGCCGGACAGCACCTTGCGCAACTGCTGCGCCGCATCGCGGCTCTGGTGGAGTCTCCGGTTATTTCCTGCTCGCCTCCGGCAGCTCTGGCCCTCCTGGCCTACCTGACAGAAAAACAGGCCGGTGGCCTGCTCGAAGGTGCGGGTGAACGCGGCAAAGCCATCGACCTGCGCGGCTGGCGTGAGCTCAGCTTCGCGGGAGAGGCTCGATTGATTATTGCCGGCATGCACGATGGATGCGTCCCCGAGCGTCTGCCGGCAGATGCCTATCTGCCCCAGGCCTACCGAGCCTTCCAGGGCATGACGAGCGATACAACCCGCACGGCGAGGGATAGCTTTCTGCTCACAGCCCTGCTGCACAGCCGCCCGGCGAGGGCTGTACACTTTGTGCTGGCATCCAGCTCAGCAGATGGCACCCCCATTGCCCCTTCCCCCCTTCTGCTACGCTGCAACACCCCGGCAGAAACCGCAGAACGTGTCAACTGGCTCTTTGCCGATTCTCAGAAACTCAGCAGCAGCGCGGCCTATGACCAGCTTCCCTTCATCACCCCGGAACACTGCATCCTGCCAGGTATGGGCATGGAACCGGCAGACCTCATCGCTCCGGGGATACCCAATCCTTACGCCAATCCGGAGAAGACGTTTTCGCCCTCTGCCATCAAGGACTTCCTGACCTGTCCACTGCGTTTCTGGCTCAAGAAGCTTTTGAAAGTATCTCCGGGAGATGCCTTGGAGGACGGCAAATCGGAGCCGGACGCAGCTGAATACGGCACCCTGCTTCACGCCATTCTGCAAGACATCACCACCCGCTATGCCCACGCAGAAGAGAGCGTACCCCCCGATGCCCTGTCCAGGGAAATCGAGCTCTACGCCGCAGAATGCACCGCAGAACGGGTTTCTGAACAATATAGGTACGAAACCTCCTCGCTTCCTGCCCCCATCAGCATTCTGCAAAAGAACCTGCTCAAAACCACCCAGGCATTCGCCCGCATACACGCTGCCGATATATGCGCCGGCTGGGAAGTCATCATGCGCGAGGAACAGCTGGTCTTTGAGCTGCCCATGGAAAACGGAGCCCCGCCCCTGCGTTTCGATATGCGGGTGGATCGTGTGGACCGCCACCGCGATGGACGAATGCGTGTGATTGATTACAAGACCAACACCGCTGACCCTCGCAAAACCCACTGGGAGAAACTTTCTGAGGCCGCTGCCGGCTTGTACCATCATTATATGCCGGAAGCGCTGATATTGAGGAACCAGAAGGAAGAGATGCTCCGCTGGAGCAGTGTACAGCTGCCCCTCTATGCCGAGGCCCTCTGCCACCAGTTCCACCTGCAGGAGCTTCCGGAGACAGCGTTCTACAATATGCCACGTACCAACCCAGGCGAGGTCAGCTACAACATCATGTCCGGCGTGGATGCCAAATCCTGCATGACTCCGGCACTTCACCGCCAGGCAATGGAATGCGTGAAAGCCGCCGCCGAACTCATGCGGGCCGGTCTCTGCCTGTATTCAGCGGAATCACTCGGAAGAAACCTGAGTTACGATGGCTTCGGCTCCCTCTGTATCTACAAGGATCCAGACCCCCGCGTCATGTGCTCCCTGCCTCCCCTCAATATGCCCGGTTCAGATAACTGATTCCCGATATCCCCCATGAGTGCCTCTTCCTCCAAACATATCACCGGCAACCTCATCGCAGCTTCGGCCGGTACCGGCAAAACCTACCAGCTCACCTCGCGGTACGTAGCACTGCTGGCCCTGGGCGTACGGCCGGAAAAGATGATTGCCCTCACTTTCACTAAAAAGGCCGCAGGTGAATTCCGCAACCGCATTTTCCAGGCACTGTCCGATGGAGCCTTAGGCAAGCCAGACCACGAAAACCCGGAGCGCAACGGGCTGGCGGCCCGCATCTGGGAGACCTGGACAGGCCTGCATCTCCGTGCGGATGGGCGGCTCATCCCCTCATCGAATCCGGTAGCACTTTTCCCGGCAGCCATCCCCATGCTGGAGAGGGCGTGTTCCATGAACTGCTACCCAGAGCAACTCACCCCCCAGCCTGGAGAGCCAGTTCTGCCGCAGCTCACCACGTCATTCTTTGCGGAACTGCTGGTGCAGGTGCTGAGCAAAATTGCAGAGCTCCAACTCTCCACGCTGGACAGTTTCTTCAACAGGGTCGTGGCGGCAGACCTGCACCGTGCAGGGCTGAGCAGTGTCACCCCCATGAATGCCCTGCAGCAGAAGCGAGCCACACGCACCGCCCTGCTGGCTATGCTGGCGGAAAGCGAAAAGTCATCGCACCACGAATCCGCCCTCATCACCCTGCTCTCCAGCATTGCGGAGGAAAAAGGCGGGGCCCTGCTCAATTTGCTGGAGCAGAACGTCAACACCTACCTTAGCCTGTACAAGGATTTTCCCCAGAAGCAGCCCTGGGGGCGCACCCAGCCCTTCGGGCTTCCTGATTGCAGTGAAGCCAGACTGATTTCCGATGACGAGGTCGCAGCCTGCCAGCTCGAAATCAACGAGTTGGCAGGCAGCATCAGCTGGAAAAAGCCCCGTAGCTACGTCAAGAAAACGCTGACCACAGCAGCGGCAAACATCAGGAGCGGTTCCTTCAAGCCCTCGCCCTCGTTCTGCTCCTGGCTTACCGGGGAGGAAGGCTATCTGGCCCCAGCGGATGAACTGACAGCAGACAACCGCCTGCGCAATATTATTCAAACCTTGCAACAGCAGTGCAATGAGCTGTTTCTGCGCAACGTGCAGGAACGTTCCGCCGCCATGCACGAGATGCTGAGGAAATACTACACAGCCTACCGGGAATGCGTGCTGGCAGAGGGACTTTGCACCTTCGACGATATCAAGCAGGGCGCCCGTCAGGTGCTGGGCAGCAATGCAGAGGGCGATGAATCCGGCATGGCGCTTCACCTCATCACCCGGCTGAACCACTGGATGCTCGATGAGTTCCAGGACACGGACCCAGTGCAGTGGGAAATCCTCAGTAACCTATTGAAGGAAAATGCTCAGTATCCGGAAAAGTCACTTTTTGTGGTAGGCGATAAGAAACAGAGCATCTACAGTTTCCGCGGGGCTTCGTCAGAATTGTTCGAGGAGCTGCGCGGCACCCAGCCGGGCAAGGATGGTTACGACTGGCAGAAACAGGTGCTCACCAATTCCACCCTGGACGAAAGCCGCCGTTCCGTGCCGGAAATCATGAACTTCACAAACATGGTGTTTGCCTCCCTGCCCGAGGCGGATTCCGAATTCTCCCGGCAAAAATACCACCCGGAAAATGGTAAGAAGAAGGGCTACGTGCGTGTACAATTCTTGCCAGAAGGCAAAGCCGCAGAAACATTGCAGCGCACTTGTGAATCCATTGGCAACATACTGGAGGAACTCACCACCCCGGCAGGCTCCCACTTGCGGCAGCTGCGCAACGGCATCAGTGTGGCCATTCTCCTGCGCAAGGGAGCTCATGCCCGCGAAATAGTGGCATGGCTTCGCCGCTACAAGCCGGAAATTCCCGTACAACTGGTTGAGGACTCCCCCATTGTCGAAGCCTCTCCGCTGGGGGAAATGCTGCTCTCATTCTTCATGTGGCTCAAGGAACCGGCTGACCAGTACCGGTTCCATGTGTGGAAAGTCTCGCCCCTCGGTTGCAATCAGGCAAAAGGGAAAACAGACCAGGGCAAGCTCTGGAACACCTGGCGACAATTGCTGAATGACCAGGGCTACGCGGCCACTATCCTCAGACTCGCCGGGAACCTGCAGCAAGCGCAGTCCCGGCGCATGCTCGACGAATGGCTGGAGGAAGCCGTTGCGTTCGATGCCGCAGGCGGTTCGCTAGATGAATGGGTGCTGCACATGCGCACCTGCTGCCGCAAGGAAAACGGCTCCGCCCAATTTGTGCAAGTGATGACCATGCACAAGAGCAAAGGCGCTGAGTTCGATGCCGTCATCCTGCCCTTCCTTGGCTCCAAAGCTGTTGACCAGCCCCGCGCTGAGGGCATTCCCTATTTCATTTCCGACAACCGGGAAGGGCTGCTCATCCATCCGGGCAAGGCAGAAGAGCGCAAAAGTTGGCCCCAGCTTCTGGAATACGAGGAAAAATGGAAACACGACCGCCGGGTAGACAGCTACAACCTCCTGTACGTGGCGCTCACCCGGGCACGCTATGCAAACTATATCCTCGTTCCTGAATCGGAAAAACTGATTGATAAGGAAGGCGATTGGATTCAGAACGCCCTGCTTCAAAACAACTACACCACTGATGGTGGACAGGTGGATTTCGGTCACGCTGACTGGTTCCTCTCAAAACACACAAACGCGACACCTGATATACAAGAGCCCCCCCTGTTACCGCTCGGCTCGGCTCGCCGGAATCGAGTCCGAGTCGCCCCATCTGCCATGTCCGCTCAGAGTCTCACGGCACCCCCGGTGGAACAGCGGCTTCAAGGAAACGCCGCAGGTGCAGACTTTGGCACCAGGGTGCATGCCTGCTGGGAAGAAATCTCATGGCTGGATTCTACGCTGCCAACCTGGGTTGCACAACCTGAAACCGATGAGCAGAAAGTGGTTGCAGCCGCACTGCAGCAGCCGGAAATAGCTGCACTCTTCACCCACCGCCCCGGCCAGGAAATCTACAACGAGCAGCCGTTCGAAGCCGTCAACGAGAAAAACGAGTGGGTCTCCGGCACCATCGACCGACTTGTGCTCACCCACGATGCCGCCGGCAACGTAACCGCCGCCCACATCATCGACTTCAAGACCAACCAGCTTGACCCCACTCAGGAAAAATCATACACTGCCCTGAAGGAAGAATACAAGCACCAGATGACCGCCTACCGCAAGCATGTGGCCGCATCCCTCGACCTCCCCGAATCAGATGTCGCCGTATCCCTGCTCTCGTGTCCATTGGGCATAAAAGCAAGGATAGTCCCCTGCAAATTTGCCAATAGGGACGAATAAAGCTCCGGCCACCTACGCGCCCCCCATGACCCCACCTACGCCCAGTGGATTGCAGAACAAATGCTGAACTATGCCGATACCGAGGACAAGCCCATGCCGTCCGTTGATATCAGCGGACGTACGCGCCGCCAGAAGCTGGTAAACATGCCCCCCATTCCTGCATGGGATACAACCAGAGAAGCTACCAAGTGCATTTCGGACTATGATTCCGGCGCAATTGGGTTGAACATTCCTGCGTTTCGTGTTAGGATGCCGGTGTACTCATGACTGGTCTTGTTCACTCTGTAGAATCCTGCGGCACGGTCGATGGACCGGGCATCCGTTTCATTGTGTTTCTGGCCGGGTGCAGCCTGCGCTGCCAGTACTGCCACAACCCGGATACTTCGTTCAAACGCCGGGGCAAGGAACGCACTGTGGAAGATATGCTGGAGGAAATCGGACGCTACGCCACGTTCCTGAAAAATGCGGGTGGCGGCGTGACCATCAGCGGCGGCGACCCGCTCTTCCAGCCGGATTTCACCCGCGCCCTGCTGCGCGGCTGCAAGGAAATGGGGCTGCACACCTGCATTGATACCTCCGGCCACCTCGGCGGCAATGCAGATGATGCCCTGCTGGCGGATACAGATCTGGTGCTGCTGGATATCAAAGCCTGGAATCCGGAGCAATACAGAAACGTGACCGGACAGCCCCTGCAGCCCACGCTGGATTTTGCGGAGAAGCTGGCAGCTCGCGGTATCCCGGTCTGGCTGCGCTATGTGCTGGTGCCAGGGCTCACCGACCAGCTGGAGGACATCGCCGCCCTGGCTCGCTATGCAGCAGGCCTGGGCAACGTGCAGCGGGTGGATGTGCTCCCCTTCCACCAGATGGGCAAGTTCAAATGGGGTGAACTGGGGCTCGATTACCCCCTCATGGACGTGGAACCGCCAGAACCGGAGCTCACCCATGCCGTGCGCGAAATCTTCCGCTCCCACGGCTTTGCGAATTGCACCCACTGATGCGCTATCACAGCTCCAGCTGGTAATCCACCACATCCAGCAGACGCCCGAACTTCATTCCCACGCGGACAAAGTGCGAGACCTGGCAGAACCCATGCCGAGCGTGAAACGCGCGGCTCGCCGCGTTCTCCCCCGTGATGCATGCTATAAGAGAGCGGCAGCCTGCCCGGCGGCAATCGGCAACAAGCTGTTGCATGAGACGTGAGCCTATGCCCAGCCCACAGCTCTGCGGATGCAGGTAGATGGTCACCTCCCAGGTGCCGGCATAGGCAGCGCGTTCTTTCCAGCGGTGGGCACAGGCATAGCCAAGCACCTGCCCGTCTGACTCCCACACCAGGTAAGGGTACTCTTCCGCCGTCTGCTCAATGCGCGCCCGCATCTCCTCCGCGCTGAGGGGCGCCACCTCAAAAGAGATAGTCGTCTCCAGCACGTAGTGGTTATAAATGGCGGCAATGGCTGCCGCATCCTCTGTTCTGACGGAACGAATCA
Organism: Akkermansiaceae bacterium; assembly: GCA_015062005.1. Lineage (GTDB taxonomy): Bacteria > Verrucomicrobiota > Verrucomicrobiia > Verrucomicrobiales > Akkermansiaceae > Akkermansia. The sequence goes on along the minus strand of SUVL01000045.1, from coordinate 410 downwards.
TACCTTGCTCTCACAAAAAGAGAAAACCCGAGGCGATAACCTCGGGCTTCCAGAGCATCCCCACGCGGATTCGAACCGCGGTTCTATGACTGAGAATCATATGTCCTAACCCCTAGACGATGGGGACTTTTATGATGCTCGCAGCTGGACTGCGCGCGCATTATACACACTTACCCACACCGCGTCAAGACTAATCTGCAAAAAAAAATGAAATAAGCTCCATTTTTTCGAAGAATTTGGCGCATGTAACAGAAAATACTTGCACCAGCGCACGGCATGCGATAGTATCCACACCAGCACGCGACAGCGCCTGCAACACCCCGGATGGGTGGCAGAGCGGTTTAATGCAGCGGTCTTGAAAACCGCCGAAGGTTAATCCCTTCCGTGGGTTCGAATCCCACCCCATCCGT
>SUVL01000044.1 GCA_015062005.1 Akkermansiaceae bacterium | reverse complement strand
CTGCGCTGATGGAAGCAGAAAGCCAAAAAATGCGCCAAAACAGGCGCATTTTTTCGTCAACGGCTCTCTATGACTTTACTTCATACTGTCCGGTCTTGTCTTAATTTGAGTTTTTAGAGGTTCCCAATTTGAAAGTTCCCTGCGGCTTCAGTCTTCGCCCTACGGGCTACGCCGAGACTAGTTGCCGCAGCCGTTTAAAATGGCGAGCCTAAGGCGAGCGGAACTCCTAAATTGTCCTTTGTAATTTGTCCTTTGTACATCCCGACAGATTCCAATTTCGTGAGTTTTTAGAGATTCCCAAATGGGAAGTTGCTGAGCTCCGGAATCAGCTGAAACCTTTTGTCAGCCATGCAGCTTATCCCACACCAGACAGCCGCGCGGAGTGAGGCGGTATTTCTGTTTCGGGTGGCGGGGGCTGTCCGGGTATAACAGACAGAGGTATCCACCATCCAGTGCAGGGGTGAGGTATTTGTTCAGGAAATGGTCGCGCCCCTTCAGCCCGACTCCGGTCATCAGTTCACGAACCGACATCTGCCCGGAGCCCAGCAGCTTCACCAGGCGGCATATATTTTCCCCCGGGAGTTGCACTTGTCCTGCAACTTCACCTGTTACTTGCCTTCTTACTTGTCCTGAATCGTATTCCGCGCGCTCGCAATGGATATGCAGGTACCGGCTTTTCAAGGGGTGGGCCTCGTTGAAAAGAAGATTGCGGAAGAAGTTGATAAGGAATGAGTAATCTACTCCAATACCGGCAGGAACATTGGTGTAGTTGGCCCGCACCAGGGCATTGCGGAAATAGCGGGAGTGGCGGGCAAAGGGCACGTTGTTCACATCGTACCCCAGGTAGCGCAGATACTTGATGCAGAACACCGCCGTGGTGCGGGTATTGCCTTCCGGGAAGGGATGCACCTGCCAGATATCTGCAATGAAGTGAGCGATATGCTCCACCTGCTTGTCCTGCGACAAGGAGGCGAACGAAAAGCGTTTTTCGCGCTGCATATCATAATCCAAGGCCATGATGATATCAGACACATGGGCATACTGCACCGTATCGCCATTCAGCACCCATTCCCGTTTGGTGATGTTGCACTCGCGTATTTTTCCGGCAAATTTGAACACATTGTGGAAAAGACGCTTATGAATCGCAGCAAATCCCGCCGGGCTGAAATGAAAAGCGGTTTCATTCAGCAGCTCTGCGATGTTGGCAGCCACCTTATCCGCCTCATCGCTCATGCTGCATCCACCGCCTTGTTCGGAGTAATAGGAATCCAGCCGCTGGTGTACCTCGGCAAACGAGATGAGCCCCTCAATCTGGTCGCCGGCGACCTCTCTCAGGTACTCGGAAACCACCAGCCCGTCAACCGCTTGCAGCCCCATGGCCACATCCCAGGCAGATGCACGCTCCCCGACCTCCGGTTCGGCCGCATACAAATACTGTTCAGACAATAAGGGATACTCGTACATGGCAGGATAAGTAAATATTTTTTCAGCAGAAGTATAGTAACATATTATTATTTATTTGTCAAGATAATAGATGGTAAACAGGGTGGTTTTAGACTTATCCTGAAACTTATCCTGATTGCCAGATTTTGAATTGCCAGATATGCGCTTATCTGCCATAATACAGCCATGAGCAAGATACGCCGGTTTTTCATTCTGCTGGGCATGGTGTGCTGCGCAGCTTCTGCGGTGGCGCAAGAGGCTGCAAGCGAGGAAATGGAAGCAGTCCCTCGGGTGCTGGCTTCTGCCAAATATGTGAACAAGGCCAAGCCCAATCTGAAAGCCCGCATTTACTTTGTGTACCAATCGCGATCGGCGTGCGGTATCTGCGTGCGGGAAGCGCCCACTCTGGTGAAGGAGTACAAGAAAATGAAGCGCAAGGGCTGCGAGATGGTGATGCTGAATATCGATGCCAGCGAAGAGGCCGCGGCTCGATGGGTCAAAAATGCCAAAATGACCTTTCCGGTCATTTCCCCGGCGGTGAGCATGAGCTGCGGCATGCCCTGGGATTACACCGGACGCCCGCTGCTCCCCTGCATGGTGGCTATGACCCCGGACGGAACCAAGCTGGGCGAAGCCAGTGGCTCTGAGGTTGGTGAGTTTGTCAAGGATTGGAAAAAGCTGCTCCGCGAGCTTGATAAACAGAACGCCCGGGCTGCAGCAGCTGCGCTCCGCGAGAAAGCCAGGGCAGAAAGGCAGAAGGGCAGGAATAAGCCAGGAGAGGATGAGGAAGACGAGGTTGAAGATGACCAGCCGGCACATGCCTTCAGACCTATTCGCTCTCATTGAGTTGGAGGAAGCTCAGAAGAGCCTCGATTGGAGGATATCATCGAAACCAAATGCCCCACACTGAAACAGCGTGGGGCATTTGGTTGAGGAATCTGTGCTCTTGATTCAGCATCAGCGGGCGCCTGCAGCGCGCAGCGCCTGGACTGCCCGCATGTTGCCCTCGTCCAGTGCCTTATCCAGCGCGCTTTCGCCTTCGCTATCCTGCACATTCAGGTCGGCCCCGGCCGCGATGAGCAGCTGAATCACTGCCACGTTGCCTTCATCGGCGGCCTTCATGAGCGGAGTCTCACCGTCATTATCAATCACATTGACCGAAGCGCCAGCCTCCAGCAGCAGTTTTACCGTGGCGGGGTTGCCGCTATCCGCGGCGTACATCAGCGGAGTTTCGCCATCCTCATCGGCATCATTCACAGCGGCGCCGGCCTCCAGAAGCAGCTTCACAATGGCGGCATTGCCATCGTCTGCGGCCATCATGAGCGCGGTTTCGCCATCGTTATCCTTGGTATTCACCTGGGCTCCGGCTGCCAGCAGTCGCTTCACTTCAGCGGTCTGACCGCGGTCGGCCGCCTTCATTAAAAGAGTTTCTCCCTCGCGGTCTGCCCAGTTCACATCCTGCGCATTCGCCGCTCCGCCCATACCGAAAGCTACACCAGCGGCAAGAACGGAAAGAGCCAGTTTTTTCAGTGTCGTCGTATTCATGTTTGCGGATTTCTTTCTATTGTTCGTTTTTTTGGCATTACCCGGGTGAAGGGAGACGACCACACCCGCTTGCTGACTGCAAATTACTGAATTTTTTCCGGCCTTGCAATAAAAAAATGCGCATGCTATGCATTTTTTTACTACCTTTTAGGTAGTGTTTTCTTGTTGATTGGTGTTCTGAGTGCAAAAAAAAAGCCCATCCGGCGTATGGAAACCGGATGGGCGCACGGGGTTGCACTACTACGCGCTCAGTTCTTCTCAGGGCAGCAGGGTTTCTTGGGGCAGCATGCCTTCTTTTCGGCACATTCCGTCTTCTTGGGGCAGCATGCCTTCTTTTCGGCGCATTCCGTCTTCTTGGGGCAGCACTTCTTCTTGGGGCATTCTGCCTTTTTCGCGCAGCACTTCTTCACGCAGGGCGTGGGGGCAGCGGGAGCGGGGGCAGGGTCCTGGGCGTTGACCATTCCGCAGCTGAATGCTACGGCAAGCAGAGTAAGAGCAAGTTTCTTCATTTCGCTAGTCCTTTCTATGGTTTGGTGATGTGGATAATACAAGAGCCATCGGGCTCACTCAATCAATATAACACCTACTAAAACGATATGCAATAAAAAAGTGAGGGGTAAGTGAATTTTTTTGTATTGCTGATTCGCAGGATGTTTTGTTAATCATTGAATGAGAAAGGCAAGCGGGGCGCTGCCTTTGAAGCAACGCCCCGCCCAACTTACTACCTATGAAACTCAGTTCTGCCTTTTGGTATGGTAGCCCGGCGCTCTCTCCATCACCGGGGAACCGGAAGAACTGTTGAAGGTACGATGCTGGTGCGCGGGCTTTCGTTCAAATAAATCATACTAAAATGCCGTTATTTGAAAAATGTTTTTACAAAAAAAGCTCCCCGGTGGGGGGGGAGCTGTTAAAAAGGCATTGGTAATCAGTTTTCTTCTGGGGAATCAGGCGTTTCAGGCCCGGGAGCCTCACCAGGGGTGTTCTGCTCCTCGGAAGCAGTTATTTCCTCTACAACCGGCTTGAGGATGACCTTGGGCTGGAGATCCCACTCATCCACGTCTTCCTGTTCCACCTCCTCGGAAAGAGGGGCGGGGTTCACCAGGGTGTCATCCACCTCGCCGAGCTTGCCGCTCCAGAGGTACTTGCGGCTTTCGGCGAGCAGCACCGGGGTGAGGCCGACCATGCAAATGAGGTTCGGAATGGCCATGAGGGCATTGGCCACGTCGGCAAAGTGCCAGACCAGGCTGCTCTGGGGGATGATGCAACCCACAAAGACTGCCAGCACCCAGGCAAAGCGGTAGGGGGTGATGCAGCGCTTGCCGCCCAGATACTGCACTGCGCGTTCACCGAAGTTGGACCACGCAAGGATAGAGGAAATCACGAAGGTAACCAGGCTGAAGGTCAGCAGCATGGAGCCCATTCCACCGGCGGTGCCGAAGGAATAGAAGACAATAAGCTCACCCTCCGGTGCGTGCATTACGAAGGACTCTGCCATGCCGGCGGTGGTCAGGGTGACGCCGGTGAGGGTGCAGATGACAACGGAATCCCAGAACGGGGCGGTGGAAGCTACCACTGCCTGTTGCACGCTGTTGGGTGTATCCGCCGGGGCAGAGGCAATGGCGGAGGAGCCCATGCCTGCCTCGTTTGAGAAAAGGCCGCGTTTCACACCCACCTGCATAGCGAGCATAATCGTGGAACCGATAAAGCCACCGGCTGCAGCCTGATTGGTGAAGGCGCTGTCCCAGATGCGCTGCACAGCCGGCAGCACATAATCCGCATGAGTGCCCAGAACCAGGCAGCAGGCGATGATGTACACCAGGGTCATGATGGGCACAAAGGCGGAGCACACACGGGCGATGGCGCGGAGCCCGCCCAGCAGCACCAGCGCGGTAAGTACGGCGAGCAACGCACCAGAGAACCAGGTCGGCACCGACATGGCGCTTTCATTAAGCACCCGGGCAGCCGCATTGGCCTGGGTGATATTGCCCACGCCAAAGGCGGCAAACGCCGTAAACACGGCAAAAAGAACGGCCAGCCATTTGCATTTCAGACCTTTCTCAATGGCATACATAGGCCCGCCGACCAGATTTCCATCCTCATCCAACTGGCGGAATCGCACGGAAAGAAGGCTTTCGGCATAGCGGGCAGACATACCCAGCAGCCCCGTCAGCAGGCACCAGAGGATGGCGCCCGGGCCACCCGTGGCCAGACCCACGGCTACGCCCACAATGTTGCCGGTGCCGATATTGGCAGCGAGGGAGAGCATCAGCGATGCATAGTGCGAAATGCTGTTTCCCTCGGCGCGGCGGCGCAGGGAATAGAAGATGCCGTGCAGCAGATAACGCTGAGGAACCCGCAGAATAACGGTGAGATACAGGTGTACCCCGAGCAACAGGAACACCAGGATGTATCCCCAGAGAAAATCACTTACAGAGGAGAGAAAAGTATCAATTATGTCCAACATGACTGCCAATGATGATAGCTTACTAACTCACAGGAGTCAAGCACGCTTAACGGCAGAAACGAAAAAAAAGCCCCTGAAGATTTTCAAGTAATAGAGGAATACTTACAACGTTGTTTGAAGAAACCGCCTCTCCCAGGTAAATGGGAATTTGTAAGTATAACGTACATCCCGACAAACTTTCATTTCGTTTTTCACGGGCAGTTGAGTTTCTTCTCCGCCGTATCAACCAGGCGGGCGACGCGGAGGGCATCGGGCACATGGAGAAAGCCCTTATCTTCCGATACATGGTGGCCGTAGGTGAACTCCATGACCAGGTCGCCACGGCCGCCGGGGCGCTGCACGCGGGCGGTGATGATGCCGGGCTCCAGCGGCCAGGCATGGCGCCGCACCCCGCGCCACCAGTTCGCGCGATAGACCAGGATGCGGCGGTCGGTGAGCAGATAAAGCGTGCGGCGCAACCGCCGCTGCTGCAAAATGGGGAACATCAGCAGAAGCGGGCACAGCACCGCCAGCAGGAAAATCGGCAGCGTGGCACTGTTCACCACCGGCAGCTGCGGGCGGCCATGCCACAGCACCCTTTCCCCCGGCAGCAGCTCTGCCTGCAGTCGCGTCTGTTCCTGTTCTGTCATCATGAGTCCTGAATCAACCGGGCTACGTACTCAATATCCGGCACGGATTGCAAACCGAAAGGCACCTTACCCCACCGGCTGCGGATCTGAGCATTGTATCCGAAAATCAAATCACCGCTGCCATCCTCCTGCACCGTATAGCGCTTCAGCAAACCGGGTTTCAGCGTCCAGCCATCCATCTGCAAGCGTCCTGACCAACCGGGAGCCACCACCATCACGCGCTGGTTCGTGAGCAGCAGCAGGCTTCGCTTCTGCCGGTGGCACCACCGCCATGGAGCAGATAACAACATGAGACTTCCAGCCCAGACGGGCAGCGAACACAGCGCCAGTTCCCAGCTACGGGGCCATGCAAAACACAGCCAGCCGATAGCTACCGCCAATGACACCACTCCGCCCATCATAGCCATCACGGCATCCACTGTCCAGAGCTGCGGTACGGGGCGCCCCGACCAGCGAATTTCCTCGCCGGAGCGGAGCACCTTCTGCAGGTACTGCTGTTCGGGCAGCGTCATCATACGTTTTTCCTTTCGGCTATAGCTTTTTCGAGGATTTCCTCCACCAGCCGCACATCGCGGATATCCATGAATCCGGCCTCATTCCACCCCGGGCCGCCGTCGCGGCGAGCACGCACGGCAAAGACAAGGTTGCCACTGCCGTCCTTCGTCTGGAAATCCGAGGCAACCATATCCGGCGCCAGTGGCCAGGATTCCGTATCCACTCCGCAGACAATGGCGCGGCGGTTGGTGATGGCATAGGTCCTGCTCCGTAGCTCTTTCCTATGCAAGCACGGATAGATAATGAGCGCACCGATGGGCCCCAGCAGAAATATCATGCCAGCAAAGAACAGCCCGACCAGACTGCCGGACTCGTCCGATGTTCCCGCCAGTGCCCCATAAATACAGCCCACACCGGCCAACCCGAACGGCAGGAAAAACAGCACACCCACCACACGATTTCCCTTATCGGGTTCCGGATGGCGGACAATGGGGCTTCCCGCCCAGCGAAGCTGCTCGCCGGGCTGCAGAGCCTTCTGCAAGCGCTCACATTGCCGGGGATTCAGCCCGAAATCTCTGGGGTCGGGGGATTTCATGCGTTCATCCTTTCTGCAATAGCTTTTTCCAGAATCTCCTCCACCAGCCGCACGTCGCGGATATTCATGAAGCCATTCTCCACCTTGCGGGTGACGCCGTTGGCATCAGTTTCCCAGCGCACGGAAAACACCAGGTTGCCACTGCCATCCTTGCGCTGGAAATTGCTGGCCACCATATCGTTCTGCAAGCGCCAGGAGCCCTCCCCCATCCCGCTGATGAAAGCCCGGTGGTTCGTGATGACATAGAAGGTATTCTGCAAGCGCCAGGCTCGAAAGAATGGCGACAACATCGCGGCCAGCGGAAACAGCACAAACAGGAGAGACAGGCCCAGCACTATGAGAAAGGTAAATCCGCTCACCTCAATTTCCCCCGTAACCAATGAATAGAGCACATAGCCCCCCAGCCCGCCGAAAACAGCCAGAAAAGGCGCCAGACCTATCACGATGCCCCAATCAAGACTCCAGAAAAGCGCAGGCCGCCCCACCCAGCGCAGCTGCTCGCCGGGGCGCAAATCATGCTGCACCAGCTCGCTCAGCCGGGGGCTCAGCCCGAAATCTCTGGGGTCGGGGGATTTCACTGTTTCTGAGTCAAATCGTAAAGGAACTGCTCCACGCGGCGCACCTCGGGCACATTCATGAAGCCGCGTGCCACCTCATGGGTGCCGTTCCGGGAATGGCGCACCTCATGGCCGAGAATCAGGTCACCGCTGCCGTCCTTGCGCACCGTGCAGGATTTCACCATGCCCGGCTCCAGCGGCCACACGCGGCTCTTCACCGCCCCGAACAGGCCGAGGTAAATCTCCATGGCCCGGCGGTCAGTAATAACCAGCACCGTGCGTTTCTGCGTACGTTGCGTCCACCAAGGGGAGCAGAACAAGCCAATACCCACGCACCAGAAGGGAATCGAGAAGCAGGCAAAAATGGCGCTGCCCTGCGCAGCACCCCAGGTCCAGAAGATAACAAAGCCTAGCCAAGGCAGAGAAAACAGGAACGTAGCCAGGCTGCCGGCGCTGAACAAGCGGGGAATGGGCTTACCCACCCAGAGCAGTTCCTCCTGCTGCATCAGGTTATTTTCCACCATCTGGCGATCAGCGAGGGATAAATCAGTATCGGAGAGTTTCATGGCGTTTATTTGGTCTGAGATTCTTCAAGCTGCATGATGAGGGATTCCACCACGGCGGCATCCTCTGCAGAGAGGTTGAGGAAGCCCTCGGGAACCAGCTCAAGATTGCCACCGCGTTTATTGGCAACGTAGGGATTTTTGCCCAACACCAGGTTCACCAATCCGCCGGGAAGCTCCTCCCGGGATTTCACCATATCCGGTACCGGCACATAGGCCAGGGAAATATAGCCCAGAGCGGTATACCGCAGCACCCGGGCTCGCTGGTTGGTAAGCGCGTAGATGGTGCGCTGCTGCATCCACTTGTTAAACAGCGGGGCAAAGAGCATCCCGGTAAAAGGAATAAGGGCGAAAGCCATTGCCGGACTTCCCCCGCGGCAGATTCCATAGAGCAAGGCACTCACCCAGAACGCTCCGAAAAACACGAAGAAGCCAGCAGGCGAGGCCCAGGGCTCCGGCACAGGTTGCCCCACCCAGAGCAGCTGTTCATCATCGAAGAGACTTTCTTTCAATCTCTGCTGGCAGGCGGGGGAAAGATTGGTATCACAAAGATTCATAGGGGGTAAGAGGGGGTAGTATAAAAGGAGCGCCACCCCCGCAGGGGAAATCCACGGGGGTGGCGCAGGTTGAAAGCGATTAGTGGATGCGCTTGAGCAGCCAGGGCAGCAGCTCGCTGATAGCCACGCGCTCCTGCTCCATGGAATCACGGTGGCGGATGGTCACCGTGTCCTTGAGGGCGGGGTCACCTTCCTCGCCCAGGGTCTCGAAGTCGACCGTGATGCAGAAGGGAGTACCCACTTCGTCCTGGCGGCGGTAGCGGCGGCCCACAGCACCGGCCTCATCGTAGAACACGTTCATGAACGGGCGCAGCTCGGCCTCAATCTCGCGGGCGATGCGCACCTGCTCGGCGTTCTTCTTGAGCAGCGGGAAGATAGCGGCCTTGATGGGAGCCATGCGGGGGTGGAAGTGCATGACGGTGCGGATGTCGCTCTTGCCGTCCTTGCCCAGTTCCTCCTCATCGAAGGCTTCGCAGATGACGGCCAGCACGGAGCGGTCGCAACCGGCAGAGGGTTCCACCACGTGCGGGATGAAGCGCTCGCGGGTGGCCTCGTCGAAGTATTCCATGGGCTTGCCGGAGCCTTCCTGGTGGCGGCCCAAGTCGTAATCAGTGCGGTAGGCGATACCCATGAGCTCCTGCACACCGAAGGGGAACTCGTACTCCAGGTCGTAGGTCTTCCTGGAGTAGAAGGCGCGCTCTTCATCCGGCACGTCGAGGATGTGAATCTTATCGCGGGCGATACCGATATTCTCGTAGAACTGCAGGCTCTTCTCCAGCCACTCATCGGTCAGGCGGAAACCATCCTCTGCGCGGCAGAAGTACTCCACCTCCATCTGCTCGAACTCGCGGGAGCGGAAGGTGAAGTTGCGCGGGTTGATTTCGTTGCGGAAGGACTTACCAATCTGGGCGATGCCGAAAGGAATCTTGTTGCGGGAAGAATCGAGGATGTTCTTGTACTGGCAGAAGATGCTCTGGGCCGTTTCCGGGCGCAGCCAGCCGGTGCTGGCGGGGTCGTTCTCATCGGAAGTGGCACCGATGGTGGTCTTGAACATCAGGTTGAAGGAGCGGGCCTCCGTGACCAGTGAGCCGTTGGCCGGGTTGTAGCGCACGGAATCGGTCACCTCCTCGGTGCGCTCCTCGATGAGCTCCAGGTCGGCGGGCTGGGTGCCCTTGCCGGCAATCTGGCTGTAGTACTGGAGAGCTCCCTTGCGGGCGGTCTTGGCGGACTTGTCGTCCGTGCCTTCCACCAGCATGGAGAATTCCTTCTTCGTGCTCCAGGAACCATCCTTGCGGGCAGCGCCCTTCCACCAGTAGGCCACACCGCTCTGGGCGGGAATCTGGTCAGCGCGCAGGCGCTCCTTGGTGAGCAGGCAGTCGCACAGCGGGTCGCAGAAACCACCCACGTGGCCGGAAGCCACCAGTACCGAGTTGTGCGTGAGGATGGAGCCATCCATACCCACGATGTCGGGGCGCTCCTGCACGTGCACACGCCACCAGTAGTCCTTCAGATTGCGCTTGAGCTCCACACCCAGGGGACCGTAGTCCCAGCAACCGTTGAGACCGCCATAAATCTCTGCGGCCTGAAAGATGAACCCTCTGCGCTTGCAAAGGCTGACGATTTTTTCCATGCGGACGGGATCAGTCTGTGTACGGTCTGCCATAACGCGGGGTATTCTACTATAAAA
>SUVL01000015.1 GCA_015062005.1 Akkermansiaceae bacterium | reverse complement strand
TGAAAGTTCTTTCCTCACTCGCATCCATGAAGCGCCGTCACGCTGATTGCCAGATCGTGAAGCGCAAGGGCACGCTCTACGTGATCTGCAAGAGCAACCCCAAGTTCAAGGCTCGTCAGGGCACGACGGCCGGTACGCGCCTCAGCAAGAAGGGCGTGAAGTAATTTTACCCCATCCCCAGCTTTTCGTCGGGGATAATTGACAGAGAGAAGACCGGTGAGATATACCCCCCGGTCTTTTTTCGTGTTTCAGCACCATGAGCCAGACCATCCGCACCCACATCCTCCCCATCGGCGATTTCACCTTCGACAACGGTGAAACCCTGCCCGGTATCGAACTTGCCTACGAGACTTACGGCACGCTGAACGCCGCAAAGAGCAACGCCATCCTGCTCTTCCATGCGCTCACCGGCAGCCACCACGCCCACGGGCACAACGATTCCCTGCCCGAAGCCGGCGATTTCTGGCAGCCGGAGAACTTCGAGGGCTGGTGGGACCGCATGATAGGCCCCGGCAAACCGCTCGACACGGAGAAATACTTCATCATCTGCATCAACTACCTGGGCAGCTGCTACGGCACCAGCGGCCCCTGCTCCACGGCGCCGGATGGCGAGCCCTGGGGAAGCCGCTTCCCCCTGGTGAATGCCAACGACCAGGCCCGCGCCCAGATTCAGGTGCTGGATTACTTCGGCATCGACCGCTTCACGGTGGTGGGCCCCAGCCTGGGCGGCATGCTCTCGCTCTCCCTGGCCACGCTCTACCCCACCCGCATCAAGAATATCATCATCATCGGCGCCGGCTACAAACCTGCCATCGAACACAAGCTCGATGCCTTTGAGCAGATAATGGCCATCGAGCTCGACCCCGCCTACCGCGAGGGGCGCTACCCGCTCAGCGACCCGCCCCGCCGCGGCCTGGCCCTGGCCCGCATCATCAGTCACAAGCTCTTTGTAAACCAGCGCGGACTGGAGAAGCGCGCCCGCAAGGGCATTTCGGACCGCAAGGGCATGCTCACCTGGTACTCCCCCCAGCGCAACACGGAAAGCTACATGCTGCACCAAGGCACCAAGTTCGCCAAGCGTTACGATGCGAACGCCTACATCCGCATCATCAACCTCTGGGCGGGCTACGACCTGGCCACATTCTCCGGCCTGGGCAGCGTGGATAAGGCATTCAAGCTCTTTGCCGAGCACGGCATCCGCTTCATGCTCTTCTCCATCAACACGGACTGCTGCTTCACCGCGCGGGATATCTCCTGCTTCCACCGCCGGCTCCTCAAGAACGGCGTCGATTCCCGCTACAAGTGCATCCACTCCGTAAAGGGGCACGACTCCTTCCTCCTGGAGCCCGAGCTCTACGAAGCCGACCTCAAGGCCTACCTGGAATAAGGAGCACTTATTCCACCACGGCTTCAGGAGCCGAGGCAAGCCACTGTTCAAACTTCTTCAGCGCCTCTCCGCGGTGGGAAATGGCATTTTTCTCATCGGCTGAAATCTCGGCCATGGTGCATAAGTAGCCATCCGGAATGAAGAGCGGGTCATACCCGAACCCACCGGTACCACGGGGGGAAAGGGTAATCTGCCCTTCCACTGTACCGATGAAGCAGGCGAGCTCCCGACCAGCCTTCGCCACGGAGATTGCGCAGACATAGCGAGCCGTGAAGGGTTTATCACTTTCAGGACGGGCAGCCAGTTCAACCAGCATTTTGCGGTTGTTGGCCTCATCATCGCCGTGAGTGCCGGCATAGCGGGCCGAATAGACACCCGGCATACCACCGAGCGCATCCACGCAGATGCCGCTGTCGTCCGACACCACAAGCCCGGGAAAAACAGCGGAAATACTTTCAGCCTTGATGGCAGCATTGGCCGCAAAGGTGGTGCCGGTTTCTTCCGGGTCCGGAGCTCCGGGGAAATCGGCCAGGGTCTTCAGCTCGAAGTGCGGGGGCAGGATGCGGGCAAACTCACGGGCTTTGTGCGCATTGCGCGTGGCGATGAGAAGGGGGATACGGCTCATATTCATTGAAGCAGGTTGGAATCTTTCTTATGGAATACGCGGGTGAAGAAGAGATAGATGACAAGATAGGACAGCAGAGCGCAGAAGATATCGGCCACCATCTGGGAAAGCCAGATACCCTCCCCGCCCCACCAGAGAGGCAGCAGCAGCAGACAGGGGATGAGCACCAGGAACTGGCGGGAAATGTTCAGGAACACGCTCATAATCGGGCGGCCGATACTCTGGAAGAAGTTGCCGATGATAATCTGGGTTCCCACCAGGGGGAAAGCCAGCCCCATAATGCGCAAACCGTGGGTCGCCAGGGTGATGAGCTGGGTGGAGTTCGCGTCCTGTTCCTTCACAAAGGCGCGCACCACGGCTTCCGGATAGAGCTGAATACCAATCCAGCAGAGCAGCGTGAGCACAAAGGCTGAGCTCACGGCGTAATAAAAAACGCGGCGCACCCGGCTGTAGTAACCAATGCCGAGGTTATAACCGGCAATGGGCTGCAATCCCTGCGCGATGCCCACCACCACCATGGCTATGCCCAGCAGCACGCGGTTCACGATGCTGAAGGCGCCCACGCCCATGGCACCTTCATAGCGCAGGAACTGGGTGTTGAAGATGATGACGACCAGGCAGCCGCAGAGGTTCATGAGGCAGGGAGGCAGGCCCAGCAGGCAGATGCGCCGCATGATGGGGCCGCAGAGTTTCCACATGCGGCCACGGAAATAAATGACGCTGCGACGGTTCAGGAAATGCGCCATCACCCACACCATACCGACTGCCTGACCAGCAGTGGTAGCCAGGGCGGCACCCGTCATACCCCACTCCAGCACCCAGATGAAGAGGTGAGCGCAGCCGATGTTCACCACCATGGAAATGAGCAGGCTGTACATAGCCTTGTACGGATACCCGCTGGCTCGCATCACGTGGTTGAGATTCATGAACGAGAAGGTGAGCGGGCAGGTGAGCATGAGCACCAGCATGAAGTCACGCGCAGGCTCCACCGTATTTTCATCGGCCCCGAATAAATAGAGGGTCTCGTCCATCCACGGCAGGGGCAGCCAGCCGAACAACACCCCCAGCGCAAAACCCATGATGGTGCAGTGCCCCAGCACCCGGAAGGCGCGCGGAAAATCCTGCTGCCCCAGGGTGATGGAGGTGGTAGCCGCACCACCCAGCCCCACCAGGGTACCCAGCGCCACCAGCAGGTTCATGATGGGGAAAAGCAACCCCATGGCCGTGATGGCATATGCCCCGCAGCACTGGCCGATGTAGATGGAATCCACGATATTGTAGAACGACATGGCAGCCATGCCCACAATGGCCGGCAATGAATACTCCGCCAGCAGGCGCCCCATAGGCTTCTGCTCCAAATCCACGAGTTTCTGGTCTTTCTCCATGTTCCTTGCCGAATTTACTCCTATTCCCAGTGCGCGTCAAGGAGAAGTACACAACGCGCCGGACATTCCTGGGAATTTCTGCGGAAGGCTATTTACCTCCGGACTCATCAGCCGGCACGGATTTCACCGGGCCGGGGCCACCAGGATGAAAGCGATGACGGCGGGCACGCATGGAGTTGATGCGTTGGCGAACCTCCTGCATGCGCTTTTCATCCATGCTTTCCAGCAAGAGCGAGAGCTCCGCCTCCTGCTGGGAGCGGTTCTTGCCCCGGCCATGCATCGAAACCAGCACCGCCAGCCGCTCACGCATTTCCGGCGTGTAATCGGCGCGGGAGGCAATCAGGGAAATCACACCCAAGGTCATTTCATTCTCTCGGGCGGCGCGGTCCGGGGCTCCGGCTTCGGCTATAGCAGAGGAAAAACGGTCGCGGGCGGCAATGTAGAGCATCATCATCTCTGCACTGCCGGGATTATCTGCCAGCAGGGAGCGGGCATAGCGGGCAGCACGCTCCAGGAGAGCAATATCCCGGGAAGCACGGGGACGCATGGTCCACTGCACAAAGGCCCGCTTGAAGAGGTGATTTCCCGGGTATTGCTGCAGGAGTTCATCGAGCGTGCCCTGAAAATCCCCGTCCCCCCCCAGAAGCATCTTCTGCAAATCAGGGTTGCGGGTCTGGGAAAGGAGCTCCACACGGCGCATCTGCACCTTCTCGCTCTCCGGGGCATCCTGCAGCAGCTGCTGCATCATCACCGCCGCCTGCTGCAGGTACTGCATGCGCTGCTCGTGCCCTTCCCGCTGCGGCGGCAGACTCCCCGGACGCGGGCGTTTTCCGCCGGGCCGCCAGCGGCGTGTGTACCGGTTACCGACACTGAGCATCTGCAACGTGCGCACCAGCTCAAGGCGCGTGTCCACATCGCCGGTCTGAGGAGTAGCCTGCACCAGGGAGCTGAGAAGAGCTTCCGCTTCATCGCGTTTGTCCAGGGCGTACAAAGCCGAGCACAGCCCGTTGGTATTGCGTACATAATTCACTGAGCCCGGAACCGAATTATCACGAGCCCGGGTAAAATACTCCAGGGCCGTGGAGTAATCACGAATCTGGAGCGCAATAATGGCCAGGGTCTGGCAGGCTTCCGCCATCATGTCGCCACCTTTTTCGGCCATGGCCGCTATTTCCTCGTAATAAGGCATGAGCTGCTGAAGCAACTGGGCATCTGCCCTGGAAGGCTGCCAGAGTGTGTTATCACCGGAATCCTGGTCAGACATGCTGGCAAAAATCTGCCGCAAGGCGGTGTCGGCAATCGTGGCGTTGCGCTCGGCCAGCCTGCGTTGTTTATTCTCGGCGGCGTAGCCCCAGAGAATGCTGCCAAAGAGCAAAAGCACCAGCAACGCAGCCGCGTGGCTCCAAGCGGCCACGGCAGGCCGGCGGCGCAGCCACATGGCGTATCGCCGCAGAGTGGACGCCGGGCGGGCCAGCACAGGCTCTCCGTTAAGGAAACGCCGCAGGTCAGCCACCAGCTCCGGCATGGAGGCGTAGCGGTCAGCCGGGGCGAAACTGATGCATTTATTGACAATGGCCCCCAGTTCCCCCTCGCCGCGCAGCTCACGGAGTGGTTCATTGCAGATGCGGTGAATGAGGGAGCCTGGCTCCGACTCGCGGAAAGCCGGGCGCCTACTGAGCAGCTCATACAGGGTCACGCCCAGGCTGTACTGGTCACCGGCAAAAGAATTCTCGCCACGCATGAGACGCTCCGGCGACATATAGCGCAAGGTACCATCATGGCTCTGGGTCACCAGCGGGGCTGTTTCTCCGTTATTGAGCACCGTGGCCAGGCCGAAATCCCCCACGCGCAGCACCCCCTCGGCATCCAGCAGGAGATTACCGGGTTTGATATCGCGGTGCAGCACCCCGCAGGAATGTGCATAGGCCAGGGCCTGCGCCGCCTGAAGCCCCACGCGGGCCACGGCCTGCTCATAAGGGACTCCGGCGAAGGTCTTGCGGATGCCGGCGGGGGAGATAGCCTCACCCTGCACCAGACTCATCACGTAATAGCGGTAATCACCCTCCTGCCCCGCACCGAACACCTCCACTATGTTGGTGTGGTGGAGACCGGCAATCACGCGAGATTCATTCTCAAAGGCCTCACAGTGCCGCGAATCGGCATTCCAGGCGGGGGAGAGAATCTTGACCGCCACTTCGCGGTTGAGGGATTCCTGCATGGCGCGAAACACGGTACCCATGCCACCGGCTCCAATGCGCTCCAGCAGGCGGAAATCGCCCAATGAGTCGGGGAAACGTGATGTCCACGCCACCGCAGCGTTGTGCGTCGAAACACTGAGTGATTCCATCTCCTCCATTCCCTTGAGCAGTTCGAGCAGCTCTCCGGCACATTCCGGGTGCATAGCCGCATAATCCGCCAGCGGCGGTGCCTCGCCTTTGCGGCTGGACTCCAGGTATTCCTCCACCAGCGAGGCCAGCAGTTCCTCGTGTTCCGGGGCTTCAGGCATAGGGATTCTCGTGATTAATCAATTCGCGGAAACGTTTCAAGGCGCGCACATAGCGGATGCTTGCGGCCTTCTGCTCAATCCCCAGGGCTGCGGCACACTCCGCATTCCCCATTTCCTCGAAATGCCGCAATTCCAGAATTTCACGGTCATTTGTCGAAAGCTGCGCCAGCACGCGGCGGGCCATGGCCTGGCGCTCCAGGCGCTCCAGATGCGTGCGTGGGCTCGATATCGTATCCGCAAAATGCGCCCAGGCATCTGCCACGGCGGCTTCGTCTTCCGGGCTATGCTCCTTCATAGCATCGCGCTTGGCGGCAGCCAGATGGTGGCGCTCCATATCCGTGAGCGTCTGCAGTGCAATGCGGCGCAGCTTCACATACATGGGAACCTCCGGCTCCGCCTGCAGGAATGTCACACGGCGGCCACAGGCCAGATAGGTCTCCTGCAGCAGATCTTCTACACTGAGCCGGCGTTGCAACACCGCAGGCATACGCAGCGAGAGCATGCGCAGAATGCGGTCGCGGTACTGCATCCACAGGTCAGCCAGCCACAGATTTTCAGGCGTTTCTCCCATATGCATCATAAAAAAAGGCGGTCTGCTCTACCCCCTTGTGTCGGAGAACGCAAACCGCCGAAAGATTCTACCAGGAAAAGCTCATCAATCCTTCACGTTTTCCTCGCGCAGGTCGCGCACCATGAGCTCCTGCAGTGCCACGCTGGGGTGCTTGCCGTTGTACAGGATGTCGTACATGGCATCCACGATGGGAGTGCGCACACCCAGGCTGCGGGCCATCTGGTAGGTCGACAGCGTGTTCGGCACACCCTCCACCACCTGGCCAATCTGCTTCAAGCACTCATCCAGGGGCATCCCCTTGGCCAGCATACGGCCGGCGGTCAGGTTGCGGCTGTGGTCGGAGTAGCAGGTTACCACCAGGTCACCCATGCCGGAAAGCCCCATGAAAGTCTCCATGCGACCGCCACGAGCCATGCCCAGGCGGGTCATTTCAGCCAGTCCCCGGGTGGAAAGAGCAGCGCGGGCATTATCTCCCAGACCCAGGCCGGCGCAGATACCGCTGGCCAGCGCAAACACATTCTTGATAGCGCCGCCAATCTGCATACCCACCACATCGCTGCTGGCATAGATGCGGAGGAACCCGGTGCTCAGGCGTTTCTGCACCGCCTTGGCAATCTCGATATCCTCAAAGCCCACCAGGGTGAGGCTGGGCAGTCCCTGCACAATATCCTCCGCGTGATTCGGGCCGGAAAGAGAACCCACGGGGTACTTCACGTAGGAAGAAATAATTTCGCTCATCAGCAGGTGGGAATCCTTTTCAATTCCCTTGGAGCAGGTCACAATCACGGCATCCTCTGCCAGCCCCACATCTGCCAGGCTCTGCGCCACACTGCGCATCACCACGCTGGGCACCACCACAATCACCAGCTGGGAACCGGCCACATCGGCCCAGTCGCTGGTCACCCTCACATTCTCCGGCAACGGGCGAGCGCCCTTGACCGGAACCAGGCTCATGCGGGATTTCCGAATCGTGGCGGCCTCTTCTTCCTTATAGGTCCAGAGCACAACCTCACTGCCGTCCTGGGCTGCCGTGAAGGCAAGTGCTGTGCCCCACGCACCAGCACCAATTACCGCTGTCTTTTTGAAAACGCGTTCCATAGTATCAGATAACATCAGTTTTTAGGAGCAAAAGCCTTGGGTTCCGTGCCATTCATGATGCGCACAATGTTGGCGCGGTGCTTCACCGTCACCAGAATCAGGATGAGCGTCAGCAGCCCCAGCACCATACCATCAGCCACGGAACAGGCCCCATCCATCACAATCAGCTCAACAGCAGCAGCGGCAATCATACCCACGCCCGCCATGATGCTGGAGAAGGAGACGTAGCGGGTAATGCACATGCTGACAATCCAGAACAGCAGGGCACTGAGCCCCACCCAGGGAGACAAGGCAAACAGGCAGCCACCCGTGGTGGCCACGCCCTTCCCTCCCTTGAACTTCAGAAAACACGTGAAGGTGTGTCCCAGTATCAAGGCAAACATCACCCCCAGGAACCAGCCCATCTGCTCCGGCGTAAAGGCCGTCAAATCTCCCCCCAGGTGGTGCTTCATGTAAAGCAGCGGGGCAAACCCTTTCAGAAAATCCATCACAAAAACCGGAATGCCCCACCCTTTCCCCAGCACTCGCACCGCATTTGTGGCACCGATATTGCGGGAACCATGCTCACGCAAATCAATACCATTCAGACGCCCGGCTATATAGCCGAACGGCACAGAACCAATCAGGTAGGCTGCAACGATGTACAGAATATTCTCAACCATGTGCCTTAAGTATACTCTAAAAGTTGTGTGATGGCAACTGGTTTTTTCGTCTAAATAACAAACTTGCCATGAAATCGGCCCGGCATGGCACTCTGCTCAGCCATTTAACCATCTGAACCGGAATTTTTGCAAAACATTCGCCCACACGCGCCCCGTAGGCAAAGACAAATCGCCATGTTTCTTGACAATGCCGCAGCAGCGGGGTATGATGCAGACAACCAAACAACACATAGAAACAACACAGACCATGGGACTTCTTCAGAATCTCGCCGCTGTCGCTATCCGCAACAAGGTGATGGCCAACCTGCGCTCCAACTGCCCGGAGGGCATCAAGAACGAACTTGAAACCCTGCTGGGCAATAAAGAGGCCGTCGGCATCATCCAGAACTTTGTGACCGAGGCCATGAAAGGCGGCGGAAAAATCCAGGCCGAGGCCGTGACCACCCTGCCCTTCCCGGCAGAAATCCGGGAGCTTCTGGCCGCCACCCCCAAGCTGGTGACCTACCTGGTACTCGCTGCCCGCATGGCGGGAAAGAAATAATTCCTGGTGTTGGATAAGCGCCGAGATGAACCCTGAAACTGAAACACCCCTGCCGTTTGAGCTGGGTGGGAATGAAGAGCTCCTGTGGCAATGCCCCATGCCGCGGCGCCCGGAGAGAACCGACTGGATTATCATCGGCGTGCTGCTCTTGCTCACCGCGGCCTGCGGGGTCATTTTCTGCGTGAGCGGCATCACGGAGGCGGGAAAGATAGCGGCGGCTTTTGGTGGTTTATTTCTGTTCCTGCTGGTGCTGGGCCTTCATGTCCTCTTGAAGGAACGCCGCAGCAACCGCCGCACGTTCTATGCCCTCACTAATAAGCGGGCCTGCATCATCGAGCGCCCGGCCAGACCGGACGGCAAATGCCTGGTGTTCAGCTTCGAAGTGCACCCGCACATGATATTCAAGGTAAAGCGCCACCGCAATGGCACGGTGGATTACCTGCTGGGCAAGGAACGCCGGGGTTACGTGACCTTTGCCAATGGTTTCAGGAATCTGCCGCCGGAGCTGGACCCCGCAGCGGCTTTTGCCCGGGTGGGCGCCAGCATCCCGGCCAAGGGGGAGAAAAAGCGCAAAACCTGCGAATATACCCGCCCCACCCCTGCCGCTCAGAACTTTGCGGGGATCATCATCTTGAGCTGCCTGTTTGCGCTGGCGCTCGGGCTGGACTACGACAACCACGGCGCCGACCTCTTCCTGCGCGGCAAGGAAACCACCGCCACCGTGGTGACCTATGAGCAGGGCACCGAGAAACGAGGCGGACGCCGCAGCAGGCATGAGGTGACTGTCTACTACCCCGTAGTCATGTTCCGGACCGAGAGCGGCGCACACTGCCTCACCGTCAGTCAGACCGGCTACGACAAGCAACCCGCCTGCACCCCGGGTGCCACCGTGGAACTGCTGTACGATGCCGCCGACCCGCGCCGCGCCACCATCAAGGACGCCAGTATCCTCATGCGCCCGGGCTTCTTCCTGCTCGCCCTGCTCTGGGCGCTGTGGCAGGTGTGGAAATTCTACAAGCTCTGGCGCGAGGAGCGGCTCATGAAGGTCATTGAAGTCGAAAGCTCCAGCAAAGAAAGCGCCGCACCATGAAAAGGCCGGATAATCCCCTGCCCTTTGAGCCGGACGAGGGTGAAGAAATCCTCTGGGCGCTGCACAAGCCGCTGCCGGGCGGGTCGATGCGGCTGCGCATCCTGCTCTGGTGTGTGGCGGTGGTGCTGAGCATACTGGCCCTGGCCCTCCTGAGTAGCGATTTTGCGCTGGCATTTGTGCTGGGTGCGGTGGCCTTGCTCTGTGTCTCCGGGGCAGAGCACAGCTGCACCAACGCCCCGCACCGCATTTCCTACGTGCTGAGCAACCGGCGTGCCTTCATCATCGAAACGCCCGTGAAGCGTGGCAAACCCGCCACCGTCATCACCTTCCGGGTGCGCAGGAACATGGTGGGCCGGGTGCTCCGCCGCAGCAGCGGGCATGTGGACTACCACCTGGGCCGCGAAGTGATGGAAGAGGAGGAAGACCTGCCGCGCGGGTTCATCAACCTGCCCCCGGAGCAGGACCCTGCCCCGGTTTTCACCCAACTGGGAGTCGAACTGCCCGCCGAGGGCGAAACCCGCAAGCTCCCGGGATTCAGCTACCCGAAGGAAGAGGAGCGCATCCGCCGCCCGGGCTACAACCTCATCCTCGCCGTGCTTTGCCTGTTCTGCCTGGATACACAAGGCACCCGGCTCCTGCTGAGCGGGCAGGAAACCACCGCCACCATCCTGAGCTACGAGCAGGGCACGGAAACACGGGGCCGCAAATGGACACGCCGCACCGTGACCACGCACCACCCGATGCTTGCCTTCAACACCCCCGATGGCCAGACGCACAAGGTACAGAGCCTCTACGGCTTTGACGATGAGCCGAAATACCCGGCAGGCTCGCAGGTGACCGCTCTCTACAACCCTGTCGACCCCGGCTGCGCCACCATCAAGGACTACGGCATTCTCCGCGCCCCTGCCTTCATGCTGCTGGCCTTCCTCTTCTTCCTGGTGCGCTACCTGCGCGCACCCCGGAACAAGAAGCCGGAGTACGTGCTCATCAAATGCTGAGCGAGGCGCCTTTAAGCCTTGAAAATTCAGCGTTAAAATTTGAAATTTGAATTGACAAACGGGGGCGTTGGGAGTATCCTCAGCGTCCCCGCTGATGCTGCAATACCAACAACGGAGGGCTGGGGGGCTAAGCGCAGCACCTTCCAAAACCCCGTGCATCCTGCCGCAAGGTTGCACACAACATATACACATACAATGATTAACGAACTCGTTACGAAGATGGTGGAAGCCGGTGTTCACTTTGGTCATCAGACCCGCAAGTGGCACCCGAACATGAAGAAGTACATTCTGACCCAGAAGAATGGCATCCACATCATCAACCTGGAGGAAACCGAGAAGTGCCTCGACAAGGCCAGCGCTTTCCTTGGTGAACTTGCTGCCAAGAACAAGAAGATTCTGTTCGTGGGTTGCAAGCGTCAGGCTCAGGAGGCCGTGAAGGAGGCCGCTGAGGCCACCGGCCAGTACTATGTGAACTTCCGCTGGCTTGGCGGTATGCTCACCAACATGGCCACCATCAAGAAGAGCATCGCCCGCCTCGACTACCTCGAGAACCTCGACAAGCAGCCTGAGTACAAGAGCATGTCCAAGAAGGAGCTCGCCGCTCTGGCCCGTGAGCGCGAGAAGCTGCAGCGCAACCTGCAGGGTATCCGCAACATGGGTGGCGCTCCCGATGTGATGGTCGCCATCGGCGCTGATCACGAGGACATCGCCATCCGCGAGGCCCACATCCTGGGCATTCCCGTGATTGTGCTGACCGATACGAACGCCGACCCCGAGACCGTGGACTTCCCCATCCCCGGCAACGACGACGCCGTGCGCTCCATCCGTCTGATCCTCTCCGTGCTCGTGGAGGCTATCAACAAGAACAAGCCCGCCTAATTTAACCCCTTTATACCAAGACAATGGCTGATATCACACCCGCAATGGTGAAAGAGCTGCGCATCAAGACTGATGCCGGCATGATGGACTGCAAGAAGGCCCTCATGGAGTGCGACGGCAACATGGACGAAGCCGTGAAGTACCTCCGCGAGAAGGGCATCGCCAAGGCCGCCAAGAAGGCCGACCGCGAAGCCAAGGAGGGTATCGTGACCACCGTGGTTGAAGGCAAGGATGGCATCATCCTCGAAATCAACTGCGAGACCGACTTCTGCTCCAAGGGCGACAAGTTCAAGGCCCTGGTGGCCGAAGTGGCCGCCACGCTGAAGGCCTCCTCCGCCAGCACGCTGGCCGAGGCCCTGGAAGTGGCCATGAACGGCACCACCGTGGAGAAGTACATCGCTGAGCAGTGCGCCGCTATCGGTGAAAACATGAAGTTCCGCAAGTTCGGCCGCTTCACGCTGGCCGGCGAGGGCACCGTGACCTCCTACATCCACATGGGTGGCAAGGTGGGCGTGCTCCTGCAGGTGGAGACCGGCAAGGCCGAGACCGCCGCTGCCGAGGCCTTCCAGACCATGTGCAAGGACATCACCCTGCACATCGCCGCCTGCGCGCCCAAGAGCGTGGACTCCTCCTCCCTGGATCCCGCCTTCGTGGCCGAGGAGCAGGAGATTGCCAAGGCCCAGCTCATCGCTGAAGGCAAGCCCGAGCACCTGCTGGAGAAGATTCTCCCCGGCAAGCTCAAGGCCCTCTACAAGCAGAGCTGCCTGATGAGCCAGGAGTTCGTGAAGGACCCCTCCAAGTCTGTGGAAGCCCTCGTGGCCGAAACCGGCAAGGCCCTGGGCGACTCCATCACCGTGAAGGCTTTCGAGCGCTTCCAGCTCGGCGCCTGAGTTGCTGTATAGCTTAAAAAAAATCCCCGCACCGTTGCCGGTGCGGGGATTTTTTTCGTCCGACCACCGGGAGGATATCGTCGCGGCATTGCCGCGATATCGTCCACGCCGCAGGCGTGGATTTCGTCCGGCGCAGCCGGATTTCGTTTCCCTGAACAGCAAAACCCTCCACCTTCCCTGTCATTGGGAAATATTCTGCCCGGGCGTCTCAGGGAAACGATATCCTGCCGTTCCGGCAGGACGATATCCGGCTTCGCCGGACGATATCTACCCCTGCGGGGTAGACGATATCCTCACTGCGTTCGGACCTCAGGGGAAACGACGCCACTTACCATCACCCACGGAGATAACCTCCACGGTCACGGTATCAAGCCCGCGCTCATAGAAGCCGAGCTCCTTGGCCACCTTGGTACCCACATCAATCAGTCGGCCGCGGATGTAGGGTCCGCGGTCGGCCACGCGGGCGATGCAGCTCTTGCCGGTGCGGTGGCAGGTGATGCGCACTGTGCAGGGCAGCGGCAGGGTGCGGTGAGCCGCATAGCGCTGGTGGCGGTACAGGTTCTGCCCGATGGCGCCGATGGCGCCATCCGCCTCATAGTGGGAGGCAATGCCGGTGGCCTTGTAGTGCAGCGCACTCTCCACACTCATAGGCACAAAGCGCGTGCCCTTCACCGTGTAAGGAGCCTTCTTGTAGCCCTTGTACTCCGGAAAATTCGGGTGCAGCACCTGCTGGCAACCCACCAGCACCAACATGGTCACCGCCGCAAGGCAGGAGAGAAAACGTATCATGCTCCCAATCTAGCACAAATCCCCTGCCCCCGCCAGTTATTTCTGCATCTTACCCCAAAATCCAAAATTCGGGAATATGATTCCCGAATTTCGGAAATCTGATTCCCGATTTTTGGAAAATCGACTTGACATAGTCAGCACGTTGTAGGATACTGAGGTCATGAAAGAACCTAGGAACAGCAGCGCATATATGTCACGTAGCCTGAGCTATAAAGTGTCAGAGCTGAATCGTTTCTATCCGTGTATCATGGTCACGGGAGCCCGTCAGGTCGGCAAATCGACTTTATTGCAACATATGCTCCCTGCCGGAATGAAATATGTGAGTCTGGATGATTTTCAACTGGCAGATTATGCGCGGAAAGACCCCATGGGGTTTCTGGAGCAATACTCCAGCCCTTTATGCATCGATGAAGTTCAGTACGCACCGGATTTATTCAGAGCCATCAAGATAAAGGTGGATGAAAACCGACACCCCGGCATGTACTGGCTGACGGGTTCCCAGCGGTTCAATATGATGCAGGGGGTAAGCGAAAGCCTTGCCGGTCGCATCGGTATCGTGGATATGTACAGTCTGTCACAGCGTGAACTTTATGGTGATGCCAAGGGCTCTGTTTTTAATCCCGCTGCACCAGAAACATGCCTTTGCAAGGAATCCATCTGCAATCTGGAGACACTGTATGAACGTATCATGCTCGGCGGATATCCGGAAATACAAAAGCAGCCACAGTTACCAACATACGACTTCTTCAGGGATTATGTGCAGACCTACGTGGAGCGCGATGTGCGCCAACTCACCAAAATAACCGATGAAGCTGCCTTCATGCGCATGCTGCGCTCTGTCGCAATGCGCACCGGACAACAGCTGGTATACAGCGATCTGGCGCGTGATGCAGGCGTATCATCCAAAACAGTGGCAGCGTGGGTTTCTATTCTTCAGGCATCCGGCATAGTGGAATTACTGGAACCTTATCATGTGAATACGACCAAGCGTCTGGCAAAAACACCCAAAGTCTATTTCATGGATACAGGGTTGTGTTGCTGGCTGGCCGGATGGCGCAATACCGCTACCCTCATGGAAAGCAACTACGCAGGAGCTATTCTGGAAACCTGGGTCTATGGACAGCTGATGCGCAGCTATGCCAGCGAAGGCAAGCGGCCTATCATCTCATATTATCGTGACCATGATGGCGCGGAAGTCGATTTCATCATTGAGGAAAACGGCGGCATATACCCCATGGAAGTAAAACGCAGTGGAACACCCTCGGATAATGATTTGCGATGGTGTCGGAATATTCCGGTGGCTTCATGGGCCACTTTGAAAGCACCCATCCTGCTCTGCACCATAGAAGACCTGCGAGGCATGCCACATGGAGCCACCGCATTCCCTATTTCAGGTATGTGAAACTTATTTTGTGGTTGATTGGCTATGCATCCGGCATATCAGCCCGAAACCCAGAGGGTACAGGAATAATCCGGCCATTGTGACCAAGCCAAACGGAATCATGATGAGCTCCGTCCAAGGCACCTTCTCAGGCGATGGGAACCACCATTCCACCACGACCAGGGTCAGCAGCACCGCAGCGCTCAGCGGCATAGCCAGTCCAATCAGCTGCATCAGCGTGCCATGACTGGTGCGGCTGGGGATACTCAACATCACGACTTCCAGCAGGAAAAGCGTTACAAACTCAGGCGTAGGCAGCAACTCCCGGGAAAGCATGCCGCGGTATACACCGCAGGCCACTACCCAGAGCACACACCCGCCCAGGAACCACAGCACAAAACGCCGCCGCGGCAGCGCGCAGGGAGAAACGGCATTCATGGCATTCTCTTTCTACGGTTCCTCCACTGGTGCGCCAGCATACCCAGCACAAACATGACGGGGTACGCATACATGAAACCCACCATGAAAAGGCCCATTCCCATGACATAAGCCAGCGCAGCCATGGAATCCTCCACATGGGAGGTCCAGCAACCCAGGCAGGCCCACAGGGCCGTGCCCAGCGGAAACACCAGCCCCGCCACCTGCACCAGCGAGATGCTGCTCGTGCGGCAGGGAACAAGCAGCAGAAGATACGGAAGGCTCATGAGCGACAACTCGGCCACACTGACGGCAGCCACCACCCAATCTGAGTTGAACTTATCAAAACGGGCACAACCAATGCACAGTCCGACCACCTGCACCACCAGGCACACCGCCAGAAAACACCGCACCAGGCGCCGCCGCGGCAGCACACAGGGAGGTAGCTCATTCATGACTGGCGGGTGCGTTGCACCAGCTTGTCAAAGTCGGAGTTGATAAGCTGGGTCTTGTTGAAAATATCGTACTCCGCATGGGCTTTCTGCTCGGCCTGGGCGTGAGAGATGCGCCCTTTATCCGGCAGGAGCTCGTAGCGGCGGAAAGCCAGGAACTCGTTCACACTTTCTGCGAACTGGGCCATATTGAAGCTGTTTTCACGCTCCACCAGGTCTTCTATATAGTCGAAGAAGCCGGTCACGGCCCGCTCCAGGCGGCGAATCTGCTTCTCATCCAGATAATTCTTGGCCACGGTCACGTCCGATTTCAGGATGCGGCCATCCGGCGCGTGCTTCCAAGTGAGCAGCCCCATGTTTTCCTTGGTGTGGTCGGCAGAATCATACACAATCTCCGCGGCGGTCCTGCCGGTGATGGCATAGTGGAAGCGATTCTGCACCATGGCATAAAAATTCCGGCAGGTCTGCGATTCGCGGTCGTAATCTATGCTGCACTCGGCGAAAATATCCGTAATCTGCTGCCAGATGCGGCGCTCGCTGGCGCGGATGGAGCGCACGCGCTCCAGCAACTCGCGGAAGTAGTCCTTGCCGAAGGCGGTCTTGCCCTGTTTCAGGCGCTCATCGTCCATCACAAAGCCTTTGCGGATGTATTCATTGAGCGTGCGCGTGGCCCACTGGCGGAACCGCGTGGCCTT
The DNA here is from genome assembly GCA_015062005.1 of Akkermansiaceae bacterium. Taxonomy (GTDB): domain Bacteria; phylum Verrucomicrobiota; class Verrucomicrobiia; order Verrucomicrobiales; family Akkermansiaceae; genus Akkermansia. Next base: position 50,789 of record SUVL01000015.1, on the reverse strand, counting down.
GCGGGAATTCACCCGGTAGCCCACGGAAATAATGGCATCAAGGTTATAGAAAAGCATATCTTCTTTTACCGCACCTCGAAAACCACGGTTTACGACAATTTCCATTTTGGAAATTGTCGAAGATTCTTCTAATTCTCCTTCTTCGTAAATATTCTTAAGATGCTTACTAATAGCCGGAGTCTGTACTTCATACAACTCAGCAATAGTCTTCTGGGTTGCCCAGATTGTATCATCTTTCACAACGACATTGATATTCCCCTTTTCGGCGGGATCATCATACAAAAGAAATTGGAGTTCGGTATTCATAGGATAAAACTATAGTGAGGGGACCGCAGCCAGGAGGGTCTGCGTATACTCCGCCCGGGGGTGGTGGAAGACGGCATCAGCCGTGCCGTATTCCACGATGCGGCCGCGGCGCATCACGGCGATATCATCTGCCAGGTAATGCACCACGCCGAGGTCATGCGAGATGAATATCATGGTGAGCCCCAGCTCCCGCACCAGGTCGGTGAGCAGGTTGAGAATCTGGCTCTGGATGGAGACATCCAGCGCAGAGACCGGCTCATCCGCCAGCAGCAGGGCCGGCCGCGGCGCAATGGCGCGGGCAATGGCGATGCGCTGGCGCTGGCCGCCGGAAAACTCGTGCGGGTATTTGTACATGTGCTCCGGGCTGAGCCCCACGCGCTCCATGAGGGCTGCCACGGCTTCCTCGCGGCCGCGGCGGGGGAGTGGCTCGCGCTGCCCCAGGGCCTCTGCCAGGGTGGAGAAGATGCTGAAGCGCGGGTTGAGCGAGGCATAGGGATCCTGGAACACCATCTGGAAATCCAGCCGTCGGCGGCGCACCTCGCGCGGTGGCAGGGCGGTCAGGTCAGTGCCATCCAGCACAATGCGGCCACCCGTCACCGGCTGCAGCTGCATGATGGCGCGGGAGAGGGTCGATTTACCGCAACCGCTCTCGCCCACCAGGCCCAGAATGCTGCCGCGCTGCACCGAAAGGCACACATCATCCACCGCGCGCACCACCTCGCCGGTGGTGCCCCAGGTATTGCGCACCGGGAAATGGACGCTCACATGCTCTAAATCCAGATATGCCATGTGCGGCCATTGTAACAAAATGCCCCACAAAAAGCAATTTTCAAATGAATCATGCACACAGCTGCTGGCACTCCTTGCGGCCACCCCCCGGGCGCGGGATGATTCTCAGGTTCAGGGCATGACGCACAATGCGCGGCATACGCGCCGCAGCGGGCACATTAGGCTTGATTTTACCGGTCGCGTGCGCTATAGTCGCGCGCGACATGTCCGAACGCAAAAATCCGTATCCTTTCGACGTCTTTGAACCCAAGTGGCAGGCCACGTGGGACGCAGAGAAGACCTTCAAAGTGCTCAACCCCGGCCAGGAGGGTTTTGATGCCGCCAAACCCAAGTGCTATATCCTGGATATGTTCCCCTACCCGAGTGGTGCCGGTCTGCATGTGGGCCACCCGGAGGGCTACACCGCCACCGATATCGTGAGCCGCTACAAGCGCATGAACGGTTACAACGTGCTGCACCCCATGGGCTGGGACTCCTTCGGGCTCCCCGCTGAGCAGTACGCCATCAAGACCGGCCAGCACCCCAGCATCACCACCTACGCGAATATCGACACCTTCCGCCGCCAGCTCAAGATGCTGGGCTTCTCCTACGACTGGGACCGCGAAATCGCCACCACCGACCCCCGCTATGTGCGCTGGACGCAGTGGATTTTCCTGCGTCTCTACAACTCCTACTACAACGAGGAGCTCAAGAAGGCCCGCCCGGTGAGCGAGCTGGAGGAAAAGGGCTGGACCCGCGAGCAGATCGACAACGTGCGCCTCGCCTACGTGGCCGAGGGCATGGTGAACTGGTCCCCGGACATGGGCACCGTGCTCGCCAATGAGGAAGCCGAGGAGTGGAAGAGCAAGGGCCACATCGTGGAGCGCCGCAAGCTCCGCCAGTGGATGCTGCGCATCACCGCCTATGCCGAGCGCCTTATCGATGAGCTCGAGCCGCTCGACTGGCCGGAGAGCATCAAGCTCCTGCAGCGCAACTGGATTGGCAAATCCACCGGTGCCGAGGTGAACTTCGACTGCCAGGGCAACACCATCACCGTCTACACCACCCGCCCGGATACGCTCTTCGGCGCCACCTACATGGTGCTCTCCCCCGAGCACGACCTTGTGCCGCAGATTACCACGCCTGAGCAGAAGGCCGCCGTGGAGGCCTACCAGGCCGAGTGCGCCGCCAAGAGCGACCTGGAGCGCACTGAGCTCAGCAAGGAGAAGACCGGCGTGTTCACCGGTGCCTATGCCACCAATCCGGTGAACGGCAAGCAGATTCCCATCTGGATTGCAGACTACGTGCTCACCGGCTACGGCACCGGCGCCATCATGGCCGTGCCCGCCCACGACAGCCGCGACTACGAGTTTGCCGTGAAATTCGGTCTGCCCATCATCCAGGTGGTGCAGCCGGACAACGCCGACACCCCCTGGCAGGATTTCTGCGGGTACGATGGCACCATGGTCAACTCCGAGCACTTCAACGGCCTGAGCGTCCCCGAAGCCAAGCAGCAGATGACCGCCTGGCTCGAGGAAAAGGGCTACGGCCACGGCAAGGTGAACTACAAGCTGCGCGACTGGCTCTTCAGCCGCCAGCGCTACTGGGGTGAACCCTTCCCCATCGTCTGGAACAGCGAGGACGGCAACCACTACGCCATCCCCGAAAGCGAGCTGCCCCTCCTGCAACCCGAGATGGAAGACTTCAAGCCCAGCGGCGACCCCCGCGGCCCGCTCGTGAAAGCCACCAGCTGGATTCAGTACTCCGAGAACTTCACCCGCGAGACCAACACCATGCCCCAGTGGGCAGGCTCCTGCTGGTACTACCTGCGCTACCTTGACCCCACCAACGATGAAGCCTTCGTTGACCCCGCCGTGGAGCAGTACTGGATGGGTGGCGGCAACCCCGGCGGTGTGGACCTCTACGTGGGCGGCACCGAGCACGCCGTGCTCCACCTGCTCTATGCCCGCTTCTGGCACAAGGTGCTCTACGACTACGGTCTGGTCACCACCAATGAACCCTTCAACAAGCTCGTGAACCAGGGCCTCATCCTCGGCGAGGACAGCCAGAAGATGTCCAAGAGCCGCGGCAACGTGGTCAACCCGGATGACATCGTGAAGGCCTACGGCGCGGACTCCCTCCGCATGTACGAAATGTTCATGGGCCCGCTCAAGGAAGTGAAGCCCTGGCAGACCAAGGGTGTGGAAGGCATCAGCCGCTTCCTGGCCCGCGTGTGGCGCCTCGCCATGGTCGAAAACCAGGAGGGCGAGTGGGTGCTGGGCTCCAAGCTCACCGGCGAGGACTCCGGTGCCGTCACCCCTGTGCGCAAGGAGGTTCACAAGACCATCAAGAAGGTGACCGAGGATATCGAGGCCATGAGCTTCAACACAGGCATCTCCAAGATGATGGAGTGTGTGAACGCCATGACCAGCGCCGATTCCGTCTGCGTGGCCGACTACGTGAGCCTGCTCCATGTGCTCAATCCCTACGCCCCGCACATCACCGAGGAGCTCTACAGCCTCCTGCGCCAGCAGTTCGCCACCCTGCCCGCCTGCCAGCTCTGCCAGCAGCCCTGGCCCACTTTCAACCCCGAATTCCTCATCGAGAATACGAAGGAAATCGTGGTGCAGGTGAATGGCAAGCTCCGCGACAAGATGACCGTGGCCGCTGATGCGCCCAAAGAAGAACTGGAGGCCACTGCCCTCGCCCTGCCCCGTGTGCAGGAGTTCACCGCCGGCAAGACCGTCCGCAAGGTCATCGTCGTCCCCGGCCGTCTCGTGAACATCGTGGCCAACTAAACCGCTGCCGAACACTTATTCCCCGCAATCCCCCGCCCACCACGGCGGGGGATTTTTTGTGCAGCCCCAGCAGATGGATTCGCCGGACTTCCGCTAATGCTGAAAGAGTAATGGGATGCCCGCCGGATTCAGCCGCGTGCCCGGCGAGCAGAGCAGAAAAATCCCCTGCAAACCAGCTGGCGCAGGGGATCAGGTTAATCAATGATTGGGAAAATGCTACTTTTACTGGGCGGTGGCAGCCTTGCGCTGCTCCAGCCAGTTCTGGATGGCCTTACCCGTCTGGGTCCGGGGCTGATAGGGCTGGGAAGTCGTCGGCGTGGGCGTGCTGGCCGGCAGAGTCTGAGCAGTGGTGCCCGTGGTGGTTGCACCGTTCAGCAGCTCCTGAAGCTTGGCAGTGAGGGTACTGCCCACGGATTCCTTGAGACAGTCGCGGTAAAGCTTGCCGCCCTGCCAGTTATTGAAGGCGAAGCGGGCGCTCTCCGGAAGGCAGTTCTCACTCTTGAGCACACGGTAGCGGGTGTAGCCGCGGGTGAAATAGTCGTACTCGGCATCGCAGCCGTAGTACTTCATATCCGTGAGTTCACTGGTATTCATGGCCGTGGACAGCGTGGGAGTAAGCAGCTCCGTTCGGGTCACGGTCTTCACGGCGCAGGAGCTCAGCCCCAGAGCCAGCAGTATGATAGCGGGTATCAGTTTCTTCATAAAATAATCAGATCAGAGTGTAGAGTACAAAGGTCCAGTGGGCAATGATGGCAGCACAGATACCGCCGATGGTGTGTGCCCAGATAGCCTTGGAGGTGAGGTGTCGATAGCCCAGGGTATCGAGCATGGCGGTGTGCGTGCTCAGGTAGCCGCTCCAGCACATGCCAATGGCGGTGAACACAGCAATGGCGTTGCCATCGACCCACCCGGCGCTGATGAAGTTGGGAACCAGACCCAGAGCCGCGCCTACGGCGCCCAGAGCAGTAATCGGGAAGGCAATGAGGTGCGGGTCCTGGAAACCGAAGAGCCATTCGAATACGATACCGCACTTGGCACCAACCCAGGGCAGCAGTTCCACGCCTTCATACGCAGCACCGGTGAAATTGCCACCGGCTGCCGGACCGAAGGTAAGCAGCATGACCAGCGTGGAAATAATCAGCACGCCGGGAATAATGGCAATCCCAACGTCCACACCTGTGCGGCCGCCATCAAGCAGGGAATCCAGAATGCGCTGGAAAAGGGGCTTGGTGTATTCCTCCACCTTGGCCTCGGCCAGCTCAGCAGGCTCACAGGCGTCCTCCGAGGCAAACTCCGGCAGCTTCTTCAGGATGAAACGCTGCATGAGGCGCGTGGAAACAATGCAGCCGCACGTCGCACCGAACAGGCCAATGAAGGGTGCAGCATAGAAGCCCTGCCCCACCATGAACACAATCACCAGCAGCCCCATACCGAATGCCGTACCAAAATTGGTGAGGGAAATGAACTGGTACTTCTTGAAATAGGAGCTGAATCGCTTATCCTGCGCCAGAGCGATGATGGCCGGATTATCCGACAGGAAAGTGAGCACAGCACCAAGCGAGGCCACGCCTGGCAGGTTGAACAGGGGCTTCATGAGCGGGCGCAGCAGCTTCTCCAGCAGGCTCACCACCCCGAACTCCACAAACAGGCGGCCGATGGCGCCTGTAATCACGCAGATGGCCATGAGGTAGAACACCGTGTTGAGCAGCAGGTCATGCGCTGTCTTCATGATGGTGTTGAGCATCTGCGGCGTCCCCATCTGGGAAGCAATGTAGGCGAAGATACCGAAAACAACCACAAGGCAGACGATGCCCTGGGGAATGAAGCTGTTGATTTTTCTGAGCGTTTCTTTCATAACGATATAAGCCCCGCATTAATGCACCGGGGCTTATATCATATCTAACGATTCTACGCAAGCGTAATCACTGTTATTTGTGTCTTATATACGCCGGCTCCGCTATGAGTCAGACACCAGGAATCAAAATGGCGCGATTCCCGAAGGAACCGCGCCATTTCGCTAAAATCAATCCGGAAAAATCAGGAGGCCAGAACAATGGCACCAGCAAGCACAAAGGCCGAGATAATCACCCAGAGGATGACGAGGCCGCGGCCTTCGGCAGCCTGGCCTGTACCCTGCAGGTGGCTGTACTTGCCACGAATCTTGCCCTTCTTCATGAAGCCATCGTAGTTCTTCTGGAGGAGGGTGGCTTCCACCTGGCGCATCATATCAAGCAGCACGCCCACAAGAATGAGCAGAGAGGTACCGCCGAAGAACTGGGTCACCAGCATGGGCAGACCGCCCCACACGGAAAGAAGGCTCGGCAGGAAGTAGATGAGGGTCAGGAACAGGGAGCCGGAGAAAGTCAGGCGGGACATGGTGGTGTCCAGGTACTGAGCGGTGGGCGGGCCGGGACGCACACCGGGAATGTAGCCGCCACTGCGCTTCAGATCCTCAGAAATCTGCTGCGGCTGGAACATCGTAGCCACCCAGAAGTACGAGAAGAAGTAAATCATGATGGCAGAGATGATGTAGTAGGGGAAATCGTTCGGGGAGAGCCAGTTGGCCACCACGGCATGCACCCAGCTGTCCTGCGAGAACATCTGCTGCACCAGCATCTGCGGCAGGGCAAGGATGGCAGTGGCGAAGATAACGGGCATCACGCCGGAGTAGTTGAGCTTGAGCGGCAGGTACTGGGTGCCACCCTGCATCATCTTGCCGTGGCCCACCACGCGCTTGGCATACTGCACCGGAATGCGGCGCTGCGCCTGGCTCACGATGACCACCAGGGCAACCACAAGCACCATGAAGAGGATGAGGGCCACCATGCCCAGGGAACCCAGCGGGTTCACCTCTGTGCCCTTCATCACGCAGGTCTTCCATGCCACGGCAAATGCACCGGGGAGGGCGTGAATGATGTTCACGGAAATGATAAGGGAGATACCGTTACCCACACCGCGTTCAGTAATCTGGTCACCAATCCACATGAGGAACATGGTGCCGGTCACGATGATGAAGATGGTGGTGAGGGTGAAGATAATGCCAGGATTCATCACCAGGTCATTCGCATTCAGACCGATGGTGGAAGGGTTGCGCAGGGTCTGGGTCAGGAAGTAGCCCTGGATGATGGCGATGATGATGGCCAGGATACGGGTGTACTTGGTCATCTTCTGGCGACCGCCTTCCTCGCGCATCATCTTCTGCCAGGAAGGCAGAACTGCCCCCATGAGCTGGGTCATAATGGAGGCGGAGATGTAGGGCATGATACCCAGGGCGAAAATACCGCACTGCTGCAGACCACCACCGGAGAAGATGGTCAGAATGGAGCCGAGCGCGCCGAGAGGACTGTCGCCTTCCTTGGAGGCTTCAGCCACGCAGCGGGCGAGCTCAGTCACGTCCACGCCAGGGAGCGGCAGGTGAACACCGAGGCGCACGATGACAATCATGGCCAGGGTGAAGAGGATGCGGCTCCGGAGCTCCGGTACCTTCATGGTATTAGCAAATGCTGAAATCATGGTTTCCTGGGATGTTAAGATTTGTTTGAAGTCTGGTAGTGCAGCGAATGGTGGCGAGGCAGCCCGGCATGCAGCTGTTTTATCTCGCACCGTATTGAGGCTTAGAAAGGTATACAGATTAAGAAAACCCCTTCCCTTTCTTACACAGGTGCCGGGCAGCGCTGCGCTGCCCGGCTCCGTGTCAAGTTTTGCAAAGGCTCAGCAGCTGAGCCTGAATCCTTTACTGGGCGCTGAGCACCGTGAGGGTGCCGCCGGCGGCCTCGATCTTGGCAGCAACGGAAGCGCTGGCGAAATCGACGGTCACGTTCAGAGCCTTGGAAAGGTTGCCATTGCCCAGGAGCTTCACAGCGTCGGCCTGGCCCTTCACAAGGCCCATGGCGCGCAGCTCATTCTCCGTCACCGTGGCACCGGCTTCGAAGAAGGCTTCGAGCTGGTTCAGGTTGACAATAGCGATGGTGGACTGGAAGCGGGCGTTATTGAAGCCCTTCTTCGGCAGACGACGGTGAAGGGGCATCTGACCACCTTCGAAACCGGGGCGGATGGTGCCACCGGAACGAGCCTTCTGGCCCTTGTTGCCCTTGCCGCAGGTCTTGCCCAGGCCGGAGCTTTCACCGCAACCGAGGCGCTTCTTGCGATGCTTGGCACCCGGGTTCGGCTGGAGATTGTCGAGAGTCAACATGATTCTTGAATATCTATGGTTGGTGGTTTAACTCAGATGGCGGCGTCCTTCTTCTTCTTGCCGCGGGCGGAGAGCACCTGGTCAGCCGTGCGCATATCGAGCATGGCCTGCATGGTGGCCTTCACCACGTTGGCAGCGTTGGAGGAACCCAGAGACTTGGCGATGACGTTGCTCACACCGGCAGCCTCAAGCACGGAACGCACCTTGGCGCTGGCCACAAGCCCCGTACCGGAGGCGGCGGGCTTGAGAACAATCTTGGCGCCACCGAACTCGCTGTACACCTCGTGCGGAATGGTGTCGTTCACCACGACCACCTTCTTCATGGCACGCTTGGCAGCGTCGGTACCCTTGCGGATAGCATCGGAAACCTCATTGGCCTTGCCGAAGCCGTAGCCAACCTTGCCCTTCTGGTCGCCCACCACGATGAGGGCGGAGAAGGAGAAGCGGCGGCCACCCTTCACTACCTTGGCGCAACGGTTCACGTATACCACCTTCTCCATCAGCTGAGGACCTTCCTCAGCGGGAGACTCGTTGCGGCGGCCACCCTCGCGGCGCGGACCACGGCCGGGACGGTTGCCATCACGGCGGGGAGCGCGACCACCACGCTGCTGGGGAGCAGCGGCGGGAGACTGTGCTGCCTCTGCGGCCGGAACATTCGTTTCTTCAGTGTTCATTTTCTATAAACCTTTCTTCTTTAGAATTTCAGACCAGCCTCACGAGCGGCATCGGCCAGGGCCTTCACCTTCCCGTGGTAGAGGAAACCACCGCGGTCGAACACAACCTCAGTGATACCGGCAGCCAGCGCGCGCTCACCAATGAGGGCACCCACCTTGGCGGCGGTCTCCACATTGGCCTTCTTCAGCTCAACCTGCTGGGTGCAGGCGCTGCAGAGGGTCACACCCTTGGTGTCATCAATCACCTGGGCATAGACGTGCTGGTTAGAGAAATTAACGGCCAGACGGGGGCGCTCAGGCGTACCAGAGAGCTTCTTGCGGATACGCATATGAACGCGGGCGCGGATGGCTTTGCGATTGATAGTGCTCATATTCTTCTAGTAAACTTTTAAAGGGTTTGAGATGATAATGATTACTTGCCAACGCTCTTGCCTTCCTTGCGGCGGATGTACTCGCCCACATAGTGGACACCCTTGCCCTTGTACGGCTCGGGGGGATAGTAACCGCGCACCTCTGCTGCGAACTGACCGACAAGCTGCTTGTCGATGCCTGCCACCGTCACCTTGGTGTTGTCGGCCACCGTCACGGTAAGACCGGCAGGAATGGGGTGAAGGATGGGGTGGGACTTACCGAGAGCCAGGTCGAGCACATTGCCCTTCACAGCGGCCTTCAGACCCACACCGACGATTTCGAGCTTCTTCTCGAAGCCCTTGGACACACCCTCAACCATGTTGGCGATGAGGGAGCGGCTCGTGCCGTGCAGAGCGCGCACCTGACGGTCCTCGCTTGCGCGGGAAACGGTCAGCACGTCACCCTCCTGGGCGGCAGAAATGCCAGTGGGCAGGGTCCACTTGAGCTCACCCTTGGCGCCCTTCACAGTAACATCAGCACCGTTGATCGTCACGGTCACGCCGGCGGGAACGGTGATAGTCTTTTTACCTACTCGAGACATATTAGTTTATATCAGGTCAGGGGTTAATGTTACCAGACAAGAGCGACGAGCTCGCCACCAATCTGCTGCTTGCGGGCCTGAGCACCCGTCATCATGCCGCGAGAGGTGGAAACGATAGAGATACCAAGGCCGTTCATGACGGTGGGAATCTCGGCGGAGGGAACGTACACGCGACGACCAGGCTTGGACACGCGCTTCACGTCCGTGATGATGGACTTACCCTCGTTCGTGAACTTGGACTTGACCTTGATGGCCTTATCCTTGCCTTCGCCAACAATCTCGTAGCTCCAGATGTAGCCTTCAGCCTGCAGAATGCGGGCGATTTCGGCCTTGATACCGGAGTAAGGAGCGGTGAAAACCTCGTTGCGGGCGGCGCCAGCGTTCTTCACGCGGGTGAGGAAATCGGAAATAGGATCACTTAATACTGCCATAATCGTAATTTAGTTAGGCGTTTTCTTCAGTCTTCTTGGAGGGCTTGCGGAAGGGAACACCCAGCTCGGCAAGCAGGTCGCGACCCTCTTCGTCCGTGTTAGCGGTCGTCACGAAGATGATGTCGAAACCGATGTTACGCTTGATCTGATCGAGCTCAATCTCCGGGAAGATGGACTGATCAGGAATACCGATGGCATAGTTACCGCGGCCGTCAAAGGACTTGGTGGGCAGGCCACGGAAGTCGCGGATGTTGGGGGCGGTAATGTTAATGAAGCGATCAAGGAACTCCCACATCTGGGTGGAACGCAGCGTCACGCGGGCGCCGAGGACTTCACCCTCGCGGAGTTTGAAGTTAGCCACGCTCTTGCGGGCGTAGGTCATAGCCGGCTTCTGGCCGGTGATTTTGGCGATTTCGGCAACAGCATCCTCAACAGCCTGCTTGCGGTCGGGGTGCTTGCCCATGCACGTGGTCACCACAATCTTTTCAAGACGGGGAATCTGGTGCACGTTGGCATAGTTGTGCTTCGCCTGGAGGGCCTTGGTGACCTTCTCCTTGTAGTATGTAAGCAATGTAGGTGTGCTCATAATATTAGCGGGTCAGCTCTTGTTATTAGTTAGTTTAGTGATGGCTTAAGCGCGGAGTTTCAGCCTTTCGGCATCAGCTCACTTTCTTCACATTGGAGATGTGGATGGCGCCGTCGATTTCCTTGATGCCGCCTTCAGGGTCAGCTTCGGTGGGCTTGGTAGCCTTCTTGAGGATGCGGGCACCCTCAACCGTCACCGTCTGCTTCTTGGCATTCACGGAAAGAACAACACCACGCTTGCCCTTGTTCTTGCCGGCGATAACTTCGACATTATCACCTTTCTTCACGTGGGTCTTCATCGTTTGTGTTTTCTTTGTATATGTTCAGACCACACTACACCTGTAGTGCGGGGCACCCACTATACGCCCTTCTCTCCCCGGCGTCAAGCAAAATAACGCGACTTTTCTCCCCTACCCTGCATTTTTTTGCAGGGAATCAGCAAAAACACGTTTTCTGGCGCAGACAAAGCGCCAGCTGAGCAACAGTGCTGTGATAGTGAGCGCCACAACAAAACTCACCCAGGCACCGGCCGGCCCCATGGCGGGAACAATCCAATCCGTGCGAATGAGGATACATGCCAGGGGGAAACCAATGAACCAGTAGGAGAACATGTTCACCCAGGTAATGGCCTTTGTATCATGGCAACCACGCAGCAGGCCGCTCATAAGAGCCTGCAAGGCATCAGACAACTGATACACAGCACAAAGAAACAGGAGACCGGAGGCCAGGTCTATAATCGGGAGTTCGTCCGTGTACAGGGAAATAATTTCACGGCGGAAGCAAATCGTCAGCGCAGAGAGCGAAAGTATCACCACCAGCATGGTGGTGATACAAGTGCGCAACAGTGCATCAAAGCGTTCCTTATCGCGCGCCCCCACATAATAGGCAGAGCGGATGGCTGTCGCAATACTCAACGATAGAGGGAACATGAACAGCACAGCTGAAACATTAATGGCCACCTGATGCGCACCTACCGCCAACGCCCCCAGCGGAGCAATAACAAGCGTAACAACGCAGAAGAAGGTCATCTCACACAGCGAAGCCACCCCCAGTGGTAAGCCTTTATAAAAGATTTCACGCACGACGCGCCACTCAGCCCGGCGGTTGGCACCCATTTGCACAAGATTGCGACGGTATCGCGGATATACCCCCATGAGTACCAGAAGGGCAAACATCATCAAATAATGAATCAATGCAGTAGTGAGCCCGGTACCAGCACCGCCCATGGCAGGAACTGGCCCCCAGCCGAACACAAAGATATAATTCATCGGTATGTTGAGAAGAAGCCCCACAAAGGCTATGATCATGGCAGGGCGCGTATGGCCATACCCTTCAAAATGCCCCTGCAGGCAGCGCAACATCACACTGGCAGGCACACACAGCACCAGGAAATATAAATAATGCGTTGCCACCTGCACCATCTCAGCATCATCCGAAACAAGAGGAAACACCATAACACCACAGAAAAGCGCCGCAACCTCAACCAACATGAGGATAAATGCGAGCAACTTGGCGTTATTGAGCAGAAGACCCACTTTTCCCTCGCATCCTGCACCACGCAGACGCGATATCATAGGGCCGATAATCGTAAGAACTGCACCAACTGCCACCATAATCGGCACAGTCACGGAACTTCCCAGCGCCACACCAGCCAGCTGTTCCGGCCCGGCCTGCCCCGCCACGATAGTATCCACCACACCCATCCCCATATTCATGAGATTGGCTATATACAAAGGCAGCATCAGCACCAGCAGGCGCTTCAACTCTCCCTTGTCAATCAACTTGCGGAACATACTCATACCTCAGGCTTCTCGTAAAACAAAAACCGGTTCCACCCTGCGGTGGAACCGATTCAGCATCTGGAACGGGATTCGAACCCGTGTTGCGCGCGTGAAAGGCGCGAGTCCTAGGCCTCTAGACGATCCAGACTTTATTCATTCGCACCGGCCTGCACCAGCGCGAGAGCAATTTACCACATTGCACACCCCTTGGCAAGGTTTTTTTCTATTTTTTTCTGTTTTTTTCCACACGTGTCCCAAAGTTTGAGTACAAATTCGCATCCCTCATGCGCCAGCATGAGGGATTTCATACATGCCACAGGCATGTATTTCATGCACTGCCATAGCAGTGCTTTCATACCGCTGCGAGCAGCGGTATGAAAGCAGCACTATGTGCCGCATGGCTCTGGCGTATACGCCAGAGCTGCATATTCCCATTTGTCAATCAGATAGGGGCTTCTTCCTAAATGTTTCTGATGTTTCTATTGCTTACCAAATCTTTGGGACACGTGTGTTTTTTTCTGCACAAGCGGCAAATAATAGCCCCGCTCCGGTACGCGGAGCGGGGCAAAATTACCATTGAACCTGGTTATTTAGGGGTTTACCAGACCATCATCCGGGAAGAGACCGGGAATCGAGTTGTTGCTGGCAGCGGCACTGGTACCAGTGTCACGCTTGCGCATCGGCTTACCGAACGGGTCGATGATGTCGGCCGTCACGAACACCATAAGGTTCTTGCGGATGTGAGACTCAGCATTGCTGCGGAACAGGCGCCCGATAAGAGGCAGGTCACCAAACACAGGCACCTTGTCTTCCACCTTCTGCACTTCATCCTGAATCATACCACCGATGGCGATGGTGTGACCATCATACACGCAGGGGTTGGAGTTGATGTAACGGCGGCTGAAGATGGGCATATCAATGCGGTTATCCGTCAGAGTGATGTGCTCAATGGTGCTCTGGTTGGCAATACCAGCGGTAATCGGAGAACCATAGTTCACGAAACCTTCGAAGTCAACAACGCGGATTTCGAAGCGCTTGAAGCGCACGACATCATCGCCGGTAGACTTGAGCGGCTCCACCTGGAAGCGCAGCATCACACCGACTTCTTCAACACTCCAGCTGGAGGGGTTGGCCGGAGCAGCCACAGGCATGCTGCCGGAGTATCCATTGTTGTTATTGTCGTCGTTGTTGTTATTCCAGTTATTGCCGGAGCTCTGAATCTGAGGCTCGTCGTACTCGGTCGGGTACACGAAGCGGCGGATTACCTCAATCTTGGCGCAACCAGTCTCGTCGTTCTGGTCGGAAGCCAGTTGGTCGGGAGCCGGGGCATAGTCCATCGGGCGGTCCTCATCGGCACTCATCACGAGGCTCGGGGCAGACATCACATCCACACCCTTCTTCTGGGAAAGACCGCGCATAATCATCTGGTAGGAGCCAGAGTCATAAATGCCGGACAGAGACATCACACCAGGGGCCACGGCAGCCCTGGAGGAAGCACCGGCGGAGCCGGATGTGATGAGGTTCTGCAGAGCACCAGAGGTAATAGCACCGGAACCAGAGCGCAGGCCACCGGTCATCAAGCCATTGGAAATAGTGTCCGTTGCGCTGGCAAAAGCCTTGTTGGAGGAAATCGGCCAGGAGCCGGTTCCATCGTAATTATTGTTGTAGGCACTGCCACCACTGGTCACAAAGTCGCTCATGAGGCGGTTGGGCAAGGAGCCAGAACCATTCACACCACCGAGATAGGTCTTACCGGAATCGCTGATAGAGAAGGGATTGATTACCCAGTCGAAGGAAAGTTCCTCTTCGTTGGTCTGGGTGATTTCCACGAACTTGGCGCTCACCTTCACCATCTTGGGCATTTCCTGACGAACTTTGTTGATAATTTCCTCAACAGTATCAAGTTCATCATCCGTGTTGGTCACCGTCAGCGTACCAGTCACGGGAGAATACTTGGCGGTGGCACCCTGCGGGAAGTTCACACCCATATCAATGAGGGATGCCTTGGCATCAATCTTGCGGGTACGACGGGAAGGACCGGAGGTGAACTCGCTATCCTCTTCCTCGTCATCGCCACCCTCTTCAGCACCACTGAAGAAAGAGGGACGCACCGTCCACTGGCGGCGGGACATACGCTGAGAACCGGCACCCTTCTGGTACACAACAACAGCAGTCTCTTCCACGCGGTATTCGCAACCAGCCTGAGAGCACATGTGAGCCAGCAGGTCAGCAGCAGTCACATCACTCATCTGCAGAGAAGATATCACAGCAGGGGGCGGCGGCGTGTACACGGCAGCCGGAGCAGCGGCTTCCTCTTCTTCCTCCTCATCCTCGCTTTCCTCGTCTTCATCGTCACCGCTATCTTCCACCACAGGAGCGGGAGGAGCTGCGGGAGCCTGAGCCTTCTCGAAAATGAAGTTCATCTGCAGACCGCTCTTGCGAGCCTCAGCGCGCAGGAAGTCGAGGGCGTCAGACATGGGAGTATCCTCGAAGTTCACGCTGGCAATCTTCAGCGTAACGAGGTTATCACGGTTGCGGAGCACACCTTCAGAGGTCGCAACGGCCTCAGTGCCGCCGAGCTCGATGGTCGGCAGCTCCTGGGGAAGCTGCTCCTCCCAGAGAGCATCAACCTCAGCCAGAGCCTTGGCGCGGTAGGATTCATGTGCAGCCTTGTAATAGTTGGAGCGGCGCTTGCTGACTGCTTCCTGACCACGACGTGCTGCGGTATTGTACGGGTCAATCTTAATGACGCGGTTGAACTCAGCATAGGCAGCATCATAGTTGCCCAGGTCAAGATAGCCATATGCAAGAGTCAGAAGGCGGTTCACCTCCTCAACATTCTTGACATGCTCAGGGGTAAGAGCAGGATTGTTGCGCACAGGATCGCGCATCAGGGAAAGCTCATGACGGGCGCGCTTGTTGTTGGGCTCACGTTCAAGAGTATCCAGCAGCAGCTGCTCAGCCTCATCGTAACGGCCGATGCGGGAATACTCCATAGCCACGGCAATGGAGGCGTCGCCAATGCTCTTGCGAAGGAATTCCTGGAGTTTCTGAGTGGCCGGAGCCTTGGGAAGCACCTTCCATGCGGCTTCATACTTTTCAAGAGCCTGCACATACTCCTTCTGGGAGTAGCAGGTGCGCCCCTGCTGAAGCAGCTCAAGAGCTTCGGAGGTCTTGGCCTTGCGGCGTGCAGCTTCACGGGCATTGATGCTGTCCTGAGAATCACCAGAGTACACGGCGGTGGGGCCCACCTGACTGGTGCCGGCAGCGGACGAAGTGCTGATGTAGCCAGCCGTGTTAGCCTGCGCAAAGGGGCAGGAAACAGCGATGGCTGCAAGAATCATCGTGCGCTTTGAATTGATGAGAGGTGTGTGGTTCATGGTAACGTCCTATTTATGGCAGAATTCTGTTCAAATGTAAAGTCTACAATTTAATTTTTGCTTATTTATCGGGATTTTTTTCGTAATTTCAGGAAAGATTTACTTTTTTCCAGCAGCTTTCGGTACATTTACCGGACTTTCAGCACCATCGAGGCGAATATTGACAGAGCCGGAAGCGTCGATAGATTCAAGCGTAGCCTTGAGTTCGGAACCATCAGCCTTGCCACCGGGGATGACGAAGCTGGCGTAGGGCTGGGTCTTGATTTCACCCTCCGGCTTACCGGCAGCAGAGCCGGCAGTTACACGGAGTGTGACAGAGGTATCGCTGATGCGGCGACCCTTTTCATTGGGGGTACCGTAATCCTTGGACCCCTGCGATGTCTTGCTGCCGGCACGGATAGTGAACTCCTTGTTGGGAGAAGCGGTGCCGTTATCACGGACGACCACCACATTTTCCTTACTCATGCCGCTGAAGCTGGGGAATTCAGCCTTATCAAAGCGCACCACCGTGAAGCGGCCGCTCTTTTCACCGGGCAGGTCAAAAGAATCGCCGGGCTTCACATCGCCCTTCCACACCGGGGTCATATCGGTGTGCTTGGCAAAGATGCGGATATTTGCAGAAGCAGGCGTGGAGGAAGCCATACCAAACAGGTTATCAACCACGATGGTGGCACGAGCCACATTCACCTTGACCACCTCAAGCTTGGGAGCAGCACCGGAGGTCTGGACGAGGTCCGGGTAGCTGTTTGCCGCAGACGGGCAGGTTTTGGCGGCGAATTCCTCTTCGTTGGTAAAGCCGTCCTCATCGCTATCGAGCACGCGGCCATCGGAACGGCCAAGAGCATCGGCAATATTATTGGAGATAAACCAGGTATTGGGAATATCGCCGTGGATGCTGGGTGCGGCGGGATCATAGATGTCCACCACCGTATTCTTCTTCTGGTCATCAAGCGTAATCTGCCAGAGTTCCGTGGAGAAGAAGAGAGGAGCAATTCGGGGCTGCCCGTTAATCTTAGCCCCCTCAGGCGCTACGTCCACCACAGTGCGGTCGCGCTTCAGGTTTTCCTTCACCTGGTCAGCCTCAGCCGTAAGAGACTCACCGCCCTGTGAAGCACTGATATTTGTTTCGGGTTCAATTACCTTGTCCATATAGGTGTAACCGGCAAAGCCAGCGGAGGCCAGACCGAGAATGGCACCTGTCACAAGAGCCTTTACCCCAGGATTAGAATGTTCAGCCATAGTTCTGATATAAAGTTGTTAAGGTTTACTTAGTCTTACCGGGGGTGAAATAGAGCACCTGCATAGTCATGTGAACGCGCACCTTTTCATCAGGTGCCCCCGTCTTGCGGACAGCCACAGTGCGGAAACCTCCGGCAGCGCTGTTATCAGCAGCAGCGGGAGCCTCCGCCCCAAGATCCTCACCGGCGGCAGCAATCTCAGCCGGAGCCGAGTAGGCATCTATTCCGGGAAGATTATCGCCACCGCGCACGGCAATACCTGTGATAGTAAGGAAGAAATCCTTATCATTCATGATGCTGTTCAGAACCTTGGGCAATGCACCGCGGGTAGAATCGAAAGCGATTTCGAAGCGCAGGGGGAAGTACGGCAATGCCTTGCGGCTGTTCGGATTCAGGGACTCAGCAGCAGCATCAGGCAGGGGAGCACAGTACACCTTCTCCAGAGAAGGAGCACCGGCGCCAATGATGTATTCCGCCATGCGGGTCACAGCCTTGAGCTGGAAACTGCGGAACGGTACATCATCGGCCACGGGAGCTGCGTTCTTGAAAGAAGCCAGGCCCAGGTTCTCGGCAGGACCAGCCACGCGGGCTCCCTGCGAGGATGCCATATTCTTAATCTTATTGATTGAATCGCGCAGTTCGTTCTGAAAATCCTGAGCAGAAATCTTCTTACCATCGCCCCAGCAGTAGGTTTTATAGCCGTTCAATTCGGTTTCCAGGCCTTTATTGACTTCCGCAACCTGGGAAAAAGCCTCCTTGATATCTTTCAGGTTCTGCTTGGTCGGAGCAAGAGTCTGTCCATCATAACCCGCAAAGCGGTCATTAATTTCTGCAATCTTTGCCTTATTTTCGGCATCTTCCTGGCTCTTACCATAGCCGTAGAACATGATACCGCCAAAAGCCAGCGCAAACACGGCAGTGAGAGCGACAACTCGCTTATTTTCACTAATATTCATTTTCGAATGCAAAATTGAGAGTTAATATCACTTCTTACCTTCGCTCTGCTCAGGAATCGGGATGGGGTTCTTCAACGGCATAACCATCATGAACTTCTCGACATAATCGGGGAGTTTGCCCTTGGCGGCCTTCGAATCCACAAACTGGAAGTAATGGTTCAGATTGCTCTGCACCTTGCCGTTTTCGTAGGAGAACAGAGAGTCGGCACTGCGTTCGTCAAAATTCTGAGCCACCAGGTTGTAGATGGCATCGCGCTGGGCAAGGCCATCGCTGCCCGGCTTCTTAATCGTGAAACCACTGACGTAGATAGCAGTCACCATGGGAGCCTTGTTGCGCTTGCGGACATCCACCTCATCCGGTGCGGCGTTCATAGCAGAATCATTCGTATTGGAACGGCTGCGGTTCATATCAATCAGCTTCGTTCCCTTCACATCAGCAGCCTCTGTCAGAGAATTAGCCTCCACATCATAGTTGATGAGAGGAGAGAATTCATTGAACCAGAACTTGATGGAAGCTGCCTTGCGGCTGAGCTGCTGGAGCACGTCAACATAAGCAGCACGCATGGAGTACAAATCAGCGAACTTGGAGATTTCAGCCATCTCGCGGTCGTACTTCTGCTGCACATTGGTAATCTGGTCATTAATCTGCGACACCGCAGCATCCACATCGGAAGCCTTCTTATACACAGCGGCAGACTCATTGGCATTCATGGTAGCCACCGCAGCATAGGAAGCGGCACCCGCAAGAGCCAGCACACCTGCTATACCCACCATGGGCAGCAGCTTCTTCTCAGCGCGTTCCTTTCCCACGCTGGTGGGAACCAGATCGATATTGAACTCACCCGTGCCGGAACCAGTGATGGCGGCACCCACAATGGGGCCAAGGCAGATGGCATCCTGCTCAAGCTCGGCTTCGTCAACCTTGGGGCCGACTGCGAGAATCTCCACCGGGTTGAGGTACTCAACCGGGATATTGAGTGCCGCCTGCAGGAATTCGAGGGCAAACGGGAGACGAGCACCACCACCGCAGATGTACGCCTTGGTGGGAGGATTACCCTTATACTGGGCACGGTAGTGATTGATGGTGCGCTGCACCTCCGAGCTGAGGCGGGTCATCGCGGTGCGGATGGTGGTAGCCAGGGCGGCCTCCTGCTCGCCCATGGAATCCGTGTAGCCATTGCCCAGGGAAACCACGCCATCCTCAATCTTGAGCTGTTCAGCCTCGCGGAAGCTCATATTGAACTCGCGCGCGATGCTGTTGGTGATGAAGGCACCGGCGGCCGTGACAGAGCGGGTGAAGAAGCGGCCATCCTCCGCAAAGATAATGTCGGTAGTCTTGGCACCGATATCGAGCAGCATCACGGGCTCATCCTCATCATAGTTGGCACGGAAAGCATTGTAGAGAGAAGTGATGGCGCAGTCCACGCTGCGGGTCTTGAGAGGTCCTGCCTCCACCTGGGAGTTCAGGTTATCCAGCACATCCTTCTTGATGGCTACCAGCAGCACCTCTCGCTCGCCTTCACCGCGGTCGGCCAGTTCCTGATAGGAGTAGATGATATCCTCCAGGGGGAACGGGATGTGCTGTTGAGCCTCGAAGCCCACCTGCTCTGCAATGTTGTCGATATCAATTGCAGGCAGCTTGATGAAACGCATGAACACCTGCTGGCCGGAAACCACATTGCGCACTTCACTGCCGCGCACCTTGAGTTCCTGCACCATCTCTGCGATGGCGCTACCAACATAGTCCATACGCATGCCCTCCTCCACCGGGTCCAGCAGGATATCCCTGCGGGCATAGCGCGAAAGCGCAAAACCTCGCCCGGCCGGGGTAAAGACGCCCATTGTGACGCTCTGCGAGCCAATCTCAAGGGCTACCGTTGTCTTATAGTCAGCCATATGTAGTTAGTTGTCAGTTATCAAAAAAATCAAGTCAGAAATAGCAAGACCTGCGCCGCATTACTTGCGGCGCTTTTTGCCCTTCCTGGTGGGAGCCACCGGCTCCTCGGCAGCAGTGGAGGAATCGGCAGAATCAGTAGTTTGCATCGGTTCCGTAGCAGCAGAGGGAGTGTAACCGCTCATACTGCCAGAGGAAGATGAGTAGGAGCTGCCGGAAGCATCACCATACATCGGGGACGTTGCGGGGAACGCCGGAGCATAGAACGGAGCAAAGGGCGTTTCAGAGATTGCGCGCAGCTGCACCCCGATACCGGATTTATCCTCCTTCTTCCACCAGCCCTTCTTGAGCTTGTTCTTCATCTTCTTATCAACAAGCACATCTGCATCCGTCTCAGGCTTGGCGCAATCAGCATCCTTGAACTTGAACTCCACAGCCACGGCAGCGAGTTTGCCGCCCAGGTCTACCTTATCCACCTTGCTGGAGCCATTACCGCAAATGCGGGCAGCGTCCGAAGGGGAGATGAACACCGCAGCCTGCACGTGTTTATTTTCACTCACACCCGACTTGGGATTCAGCGGAATGTTCACATAGGTAATTTCCTTATCCAGCAGAATAAGCTTTTCACCATCCTTACCCACAGAAAAGACCAGGTAGGCATGCACCTTCAACTCATCAACATAGAGCGGAGTCTTATCCCCGCGGCACTTACCCTGCAGAGAGTATGGGATTCGCACATAGTGCCAGGCAGGATTGATTCCTTTAGCTGTGTCCTTGGTAGCGAAATATTCGGACCGGGGCACAACCTGTTCCACCTGGGCATCACTTGCCTTCATTATAAGCTCAGCCTGGGCATAATCTGCGCTTGTAGCAGAGGCCTCGGGAAGGCCACAGAGCGCAGCAACTGCGATGGGGAGAAAGAAGCGTTTCATGATTCAGATAAAAACAAACGTGTGCTATACTTATACACAATATCCCCTCTCTTGGCGAGAAGAATCTTCAATATGGCGGATTTTTTTGAAAGAAACGCCCACAGGCGCGCATAAAATCCCGCGCGCGCGGGCGCTCTTTTAACTTGTTTCCACCTCTGCCCTGTGATATAAGCTCCCTGTCATGCCAACCATCGCCACCTACATCCACCACCTGGACCCGATTATCGTCAACATCCCCGGCACACCGCTCGCCCTGCGCTGGTACGGTCTGGCCTATGTCGGCGGCTTCATCCTGGGCTACCTGGTGCTCCAGTGGCTCTCCGGCAAAAAGCTGTACTGCGTGGAAAAGGACAAGCTCGGGGACTATGTCACCCTCATCTGCATCTTCGGCGTGCTCATGGGCGGCCGCCTGGGCGAATTCTTCTTCTACTGGCTGCCGGAACACGGGCTGAGCGGATTCCTGGCCGACCCCACCTGGGTATTCCGCGTGTGGGAGGGAGGCATGGCTTCCCACGGCGGCATCATCGGTGTGATTCTCACCGCCTTCTGGTACGCATGGAAACACAAGCTCTCCGCCGCCGCGCTCATCGATGGCGTGGCCATCGTCAGCCCCATCGGCCTCTTCTTCGGGCGCGTGGCCAACTTCATCAACGGTGAGCTCTACGGCCGCGTGACCGATGCCGCCAACCCGCTGGCCATGAAATTCCCCCAGGAGATTTTCGAACTGGCCCCGCAGCAGCAGATACAGGCCGTGGTGGCAGTGGAGCACGCCGCAGGCGGCAGCATGCGCGAGCTCGCCCTCCCCGGCGAGGTATTTTTCGACACCCTCACCCGCCTCTGTCGGGAGAACCCGGCCGTGCGCGAAGCGCTGGGGCAGTTCCTGAACCCGCGCTACCCCTCCCAGCTGTTCGAAGCCGTGGGCGAGGGGCTGCTCATCTTCATAGCGCTGTTCACCCTGCGCCTGCTCTGGCGCAATGCACCCGCCGGCATCTTCTGCGCCGCCTTCGCCTTCCTGTATGCCGCCGCACGCATCACCTGCGAGTGCTTCAAACAGCCCGATGCCGGCGTGTGGTACGGCATCACCCAGGGGCAGGCGCTCTCCATCATCATCGCCATTCTCGGCATCTTCTTCCTCATTTACGCCCTCCGCGGACTCAAAAAGCAAAAAAATTGCTGATTTTATAAAAAAAGACTTGCAATCCGCTGCGAGTTTGTGTAAATTGTCGCCGCACACCGTTTCCGCGGTCTGCAAAACCAAGAATGGGTAGGTTCCCGAGCGGTCAAAGGGGGCAGACTGTAAATCTGCTATCGTACGATTTCGATGGTTCGAATCCATCCCTGCCCAGTTCCTAATGCGGGAGTAGCTCAGTTGGTAGAGCAACACCTTGACATGGTGGAGGTCGTAGGTTCAAGTCCTATCTCTCGTACTCCCGAACTTCAGAAAGCCCCGGTTTCCAACAAGGAAATCGGGGCTTTCTGATTTTTCGCTTGCCAATTTCAACACACCGCGTTAAAATACCCGCGTGCAGAGCGCGCGCTCTGCGTGCTCCTGAAACATTCCAACCCATAAAATAAGTACCATGCCTGTACCTACACAAGAACAGTACATCAAGATGCTCAACACGGCCAAGGAAAAGGGCTACGCCTACCCCGCCGTGAACGTGACCACCATCGAGGTTATCAACGGCGCCCTCAAGGCTTTCGCTGAAGCCAAGTCCGACGGTATCATCCAGGTGTCCCTGGGCGGCGGTCAGTTCGCCTCCGGCACCGCTGTGAAGAGCTCCGCTATCGGCGCCATCGTGCTTGCCGAAGCCACCCATCGCCTTGCCGAGGAGTACAACGTGCTCGTGGCTCTGCACACCGACCACTGCCAGGCCGACAAGATCGACAGCTTCCTGCGCCCGCTCATCGCTGAGTCCAAGCGCCGCGTTGAGGCCGGTCTGAAGCCCCTGTTCAACTCCCACATGCTCGATGCCTCCGCCCTGCCCATGGCTGAGAACCTCAAGATTTCCCAGCAGATGCTCAAGGAGTGCGCTGAGGTCGGCATCGTTCTCGAGCTCGAGATCGGCGTTGTGGGTGGTGAAGAAGACGGCGTGGACAACGGCGACGCCCCCAACGAGAAACTCTACACCTCCCCCGAGGATATGCTGCTCACCTACGAGACCCTCAACGGCATCGGCACCTTCATGCTGGCCGCCACCTTCGGCAACGTGCACGGCGTGTACAAGCCGGGTGCTGTGAAGCTGGCTCCCAAGATCCTGCGCGACGGCCAGGAAGTGGTGAAGGCCAAGCACGGCGAGGACATGCTGCTCGTGTTCCACGGCGGCTCCGGCTCCGACCTCTGCGACATCCGCGAGGCTATCTCCTACGGCGTGGTGAAGATGAACATCGACACCGACACCCAGTACGCTTTCTCCAAGCCCATCGTTCTGCACATGTGCCAGAACATCGACGGCATGCTGAAGGTGGACGGTGAAGTGGGCAACAAGAAAGTCTACGACCCCCGCTCCTACCTGAAGAAGGGCGAGCAGGGTATCTGCGAGCGCCTGCAGGTTGCTTGCTCCGACCTCATGTCCGAGGGCAAGACCCTCTTCGGCCAGATCTAAGCATCCCGCCTACAGATTATTCATACCAAAGCCCCCGCTCCCGCGGGGGCTTTTTGTTTTTCAAGAATCTACCGTCAATTCAGAGTTTAACGGGATTGACAATTGGGAACTCGAAAAAACTCGATAAATTGGAATTTTTGGGGGAACTCTGTCGGAGCACGGGACTTCAGTCCCGATTGGAAGCACCGTTATTTCGGGACTGAAGTCCCGTGCCCCGACAACGACAAACATCAATTTTTCGAGATTAGTACTCAAACTTTGGGACACGTGTGGCGAACACCGTAAAATACATCGTGAGTCAAACGGATATGCTTGACATGCAAGTGGCAAAAGCGTAAGATTTGGCGCACCTTTATTTTTCCGCACCGTGAGCAATAACAAACAAGAACTCTGGACCTCCAATCTCGGAGCCGTGCTGGCCGTGGCCGGCAGCGCTATAGGCTTCGGCAATTTCCTTCGCTTCCCCGGCCTTGCCGCCCAATATGGCGGCGGCGCCTTCATGATTGCGTATTTCGTGGCATTCCTGCTGCTGGGTATTCCGCTCAGCTGGGTGGAATGGGCCATCGGCCGCAAGGGCGGCAGCCTCGGCGCGCATTCATCCGCCTCGGCTTTCTTCGTCCTTTCCCGCAGCAGCAAGTGGAAATATGTGGGCCTCGCCGGCGTGCTGACCCCGCTGGCCATCACCATGTACTACATGACCCTGGAAGGCTGGACCCTGGGTTACGCCTGGCACACCGCCATGGGCGACCTGAATTTCTCCACCAGTGAGGAATACGGCAATTTCTTCAGCAATTTCGTGGGACTCAACGGCAACGGCAGCGTGTTCAGCGGCGACAGTAGCATGCTCGTCTTCTTTGCCATTGCCGTATTCAGCAGTTTCTGGCTCATCTATCGCGGTGTAAACAAAGGCATCGAGTGGTTCTGCAAGTGGAGTATGCCCGTGCTGGTCATCATCGGTGTGGTCATTCTGGTGCGCGTGCTCACCATGGGTACCCCTGACCCCACTCACCCGGAGCGCAACGTGAACGAAGGCCTGGGCTACATGTGGAACCCGAACAAAATCATGCTCGTGGCCGGCGAAAAAGAAGTGGACATGGTGCCCGCCTATGCCACCCCGGAGGAAAAAGCAGCCCAGATTGAGCGACTGACTAAACAGTACCCCGACCAGGAAATCAAGGAGAAGCCCATCACTCTGACTCAGGGGCTCATGAACCCGAACCTGTGGATTACCGCAGCCGGCCAGGTATTCTACTCCGTCTCCATCGGCTTCGGTATCGTCTGCAGCTATGCCAGTTACGTTGAACGCCGCAAGGACATTGCCCTTTCCTCACTCACAGCCAATGCGGCAAATGAAGTAGCAGAGGTAGGTCTGGCAGGCATGATGATTATCCCCGCTGCCGTGGCCTTACTCGGCGTGGTGGCAGCCGCCGGTACCAGCACCTTTGGTCTGGGCTTCAATGTACTGCCGCAGGTATTCGCCAGCATGCCCGGCGGCCAGATTTTCGGCACATTGTTCTTCGGTCTGCTTTCCATCGCCGCCATCACCAGTGCCATCTCGATTCTGCAGCCGGCAGTTGCCTTCATTGAGGAGTTCTGGCAGCTGCGCCGCATTCAGAGTGTAACCATCATCGCCCTGCTCCTCACCGTGGGTTCGCTCATTGTGGTATGGTTCACGGGCGACGGACTCATCGCCCTCGACACGCTTGACTTCTGGCTGGGCACCATGAGCCTCTACATCAGCTCCGCTTCCTTCCTCATCGTCTTCCGCTTTGTGTGGGGCA
Source organism: Akkermansiaceae bacterium (assembly GCA_015062005.1). Classification (GTDB taxonomy): domain Bacteria; phylum Verrucomicrobiota; class Verrucomicrobiia; order Verrucomicrobiales; family Akkermansiaceae; genus Akkermansia. The sequence continues at coordinate 25,515 of SUVL01000015.1, read as the reverse complement.
CCAACAAGGGTCTGGCAGAACTGCGCCGCGGAGCCCGCATGCCCATCCCCCGCTTTATCGCATTCGTTATCAACTGGATAACACCAGGCATCATGCTCTTCATCTTCGTAGCCTGGCTGTATCAGAACCTCTTTGTGAAGCAGAGCTACCACATCACCAACCTGTTGGAAGGCAAAATCGGGGCCATCATCCCCCTGGTGTGGGTAGGTATCGTGCTGCTGTTCTTCATCTTCGTGGCGCACACCTCCACCCGTTTCAGCTACCACAAAAAGGACGAGAAGTAATATCTGATTACCATTCCGATTATGCCTGCAGATAAAACAGACCATTGGAAAACCAATCTCGGCGTTATGCTCGCGGTAGCCGGCAGTGCCATCGGCTTCGGCAACTTCCTGCGCTTCCCCGGCCTGGCCGCCCAGTATGGCGGCGGTGCCTTCATCGTGGCCTACTTCTGCTGCTTCCTGCTGCTGGGGCTCCCGCTCTGCTGGGTGGAGTGGAGCATCGGCCGCGGCGGCGGTGTGCTCGGCGGCCACAGCCCGGCCTCCGTCTTCCAGCTCCTTTCCCGCAAGCCCCTCTGGAAATACCTGGGCATCTTCGGCATCCTCGCCGGCCTGAGCATCAATGTGTACTATGTCTACATGGAAGGCTGGACCATCGGCTATGCCTGGAACACCGCCATGGGCAACCTTAATTTAGACACCCCACAGGCCTATGGCGACTACTTCTCCAACTTCGTGGGCATGGGTGCGGACGGCCACTTCTTCAGTGGCCAGACCAGTGCGCCCATCTTCTTCCTGCTGGCGCTGGTGGCCAACTTCTGGCTGATATACCGGGGCGTGAGCAAAGGCATCGAGTGGTTCTGCAAATGGAGCATGCCCCTGCTCTTCATCGTGGCCATAGTACTGCTGGTGCGCGTGCTCACCATGGGCACTCCGGATCCCTCCCACCCCGAGCGCAGCGTGAACGAAGGTCTGGGCTACATGTGGAACCCGGAAAAAGTGATGCTGGTGGATACCACCAGCGGCAAATCCATCGGCATGGTGCCGGCCGGCGCCACCGGGGAGGAGAAAGCCGCCCTGGTAGCCCGCCTGCAGAGCGAATACCCGCAGGCCACCATCGGTGAAAAGAAAATGAGCTTCTGGCAGAGCCTGTTCAACCCTGAAATGTGGCTGCGGGCCGCCGGTCAGGTCTTCTTCTCGCTCTCCGTGGGTTCCGGCTCCATCTGCTGCTACGCCAGCTATGTGCGCCGCCGCAAGGATATTGCCCTGAGCGCGCTGAGCGCCGGTGCCGCCAACTCCGTGACGGAGGTGGGCCTGGCGGGGCTCACCATCGTGCCGGCCGCCCTGGCGCTTCTGGGCGTAGCCGCAGCTGCCACCGTGGGCACTTTCGGCCTGGGCTTCAATGTATTGCCGCAGGTATTCGCCGCCATGCCGGGTGGGCAGTTCTTCGGTGTACTGTTCTTCGTGCTGCTCTTCATCGGGGCCGTGACGAGCGCCCTTTCGCAGGTGCAGCCGGCGGTATCCTTCGTGGAGGAATACTGGGACCTGCGCCGCGGGCAGAGCATTGCGCTGGTGGCGGGTCTGCTGCTGGTGGGCGCCGTCATCATCATCTGGTATACCAAGGACATGCTCGCGCTGGACAGCATCGACTTCTGGGTGGGCAGCCTCATCCTCTACGTGACCACCGGGCTCAACCTCATCTTCTTCAACCAGGTGTGGGGCACGCAGAACGGCATGAAGGAACTGGCCGATGGCTCTGCCATCCGCATCCCCGCCTGCGCGGCCTTCATCATCCGCTGGATTACGCCCGTCATCATGCTCACCATTTTTGTGGCCTGGCTCTACCAGGAACTCTTCATCACCCGCAGTCCGTATGTGGCCAACATCGTGGAAGGCCGCATCGGCGCCATCCTGCCGCTGGTGTGGGCAGTGGGCATCACCGTGTTCTTCTGCATCGTGGCGGCCACCTCGCGCCGCTTCAACAAATAATCATTCACCAACGACACTATCTACCGTGAGCACAAACAAGAAAACAGAAAACTGGAACACCAACCTGGGCGTAGTACTGGCTGTGGCCGGCAGCGCCATCGGGTTCGGTAATTTCCTGCGCTTCCCCGGCCTGGCAGCCCAGTACGGCGGCGGCGCCTTCATGATTGCCTACTTCACCGCCTTCCTGCTGCTGGGCATCCCCCTGAGCTGGGTGGAATGGGCCATCGGCCGCAAGGGCGGCACACTGGGTGGCCACTCCACCGCCAGCATCTTCTACCTCATCGGCGGCAAAGCCCGCTGGAAATACCTCGGCGTGGCCGGCGTGGTCTCCACCATCGGCATCGCCATGTACTACATCCCGCTGGAAAGCTGGACCATCGGCTATGCCTGGCACACCGCCATGGGCGACCTGAACCTGAACACCGCGGGTGAGTACGGCAACTTCTTCGCCAACTACGTGGGGCTCACCGGCGATGGTTCCCTGTTCTTCGGCGGCGGCAGCCAGCTGGTGTTCTTCGCCCTGGCCATCCTGGCCAATATGTATGTGATTTTCCGGGGCATCGGCAAGGGCATCGAGTGGTTCTGCAAGTGGAGCATGCCCGTGCTGCTCATCACAGCCTTCATCATTCTGGCCCGCGTGCTCACCCTGGGCACCCCGGATGCCACCCACCCCGAACGTAGCGTAAGCCAGGGCCTGGGCTACATGTGGAACCCCACCAAGACCATGCTCGTGGTCGATGGCAAAGAGGTTGAAATGGTGCCCGCCCAGGCTTCCACTGAGGAAAAGACCGCCCTGGTGCAGAAGCTTCAGACCGCCAACCCCGGCAAGGACGTCACGGAGAAGCACATCTCCCTCACCCAGGGCCTGCTGAACCCGGAGATGTGGCTCACCGCCGCCGGGCAGGTCTTCTTCTCACTCTCCATCGGTTTCGGCACCGTGTGCTCCTATGCCAGCTATGTGCGCCGCCGCAAGGACATTGCCCTGAGCTCCCTCACTGCCAACGCGGCCAATGAAGCCATTGAAGTAGGTGTGGCCGGCATGATGATTATCCCGGCCGCCGTGGCTCTGCTCGGGGTGGTGGCAGCCGCCGGCTGCGGCACCTTCGGGCTGGGCTTCAACGTGCTGCCGCAGGTATTCGCCAGCATGCCGGGTGGCCAGTTCTTCGGCACCCTGTTCTTCGCGCTGCTCTTCATCGGCGCCATCACCAGTGCCATCTCCATGCTGCAGCCCTCCCTGGCCTTCCTGGAGGAATTCTGGAACCTGCGCCGCGTGCAGAGCGTGGCCCTCGTGGCCTTCCTCGTGACCGTGGGCACCCTCATGGTCGGCTGGTTCACTGAAGGGCTCATGGCCCTGGACACCATGGACTTCTGGTTCGGCACCATGTTCCTCTACCTCACTTCCTGCCTCTTCTTCACCATCTTCAACGTGGTGTGGGGCACGAAGAACGGCGTGGAGGAGCTCAAAATCGGGGCCGCCATCCCCCTGCCCCGCGGCCTGGGCTTCATCATCCGCTGGGTCACCCCGGGCATCCTGCTCACCATCTTTGCCGCCTGGCTCTACCAGAACATCTTTGTGAAGCAAAGCAGCCAGGTGGTGAACCTCATCAATGGCGAACCCGGTGCCGTCATCCCCGTGGCCTGGGTAGTGCTCGTCACCATCTTCTTCTGCTTCGTCATCTTCACCTCCCCCAATTTCCACAAGAACACCAACCCCGACGACTTTAACAATTAACCCCCCATCCTCACCATTATGACTATCGCAGGTATCATCACCATGTTGCTTTCCATCGGCATTGTCTGGTCTCTTTTCATCGCTTGCTGTGTGCGCCTTGTCAAGAGCGATAAAGCCGACGAGCAGGAAGACTAAACACCCGTATTAACACCGTGAAGAAGCATAGTTCCCGAGTTCTGCTGACCGCAGTCCTGCTCTGCAGCGGCTTCATGTGCAGTTCCTGTGCCACGAAGAAGCTGGTATACCCCGGCAGCCGCATGGAGCTGCCGGATGCCGCCTGCGGCTACCCGGAGCAGGCCATTGCCCTGCAGGCGGAGGACGGCACCCAGCTGCGCGGCTGGTTCTTCAACCGCGGGGCGAACACGCCGCTGGTGGCCATGTACGGCGGCAACGGCATGAACGTGGGCAGCTTTACCCACATTGCTGCGGCAGACCCCACCCGTTCGTACCTTCTCATGAACTACCGCGGCTACGGCGGCAGCGCCGGTGTACCCTCGGAAGAGAAGATTATGGCCGATGCGCGCTACGCCATCCGCTACGCCCGCACCCTCATGGGGAACCCGGGAGCCCAGCTCTACCTGGCCGGCTACAGCCTGGGCAGCAGCGTGGCCACCCAGCTGGCCGCCACGGAGAACCCGGCGGGACTGGTGCTCATCTGCCCCTTCGACTCCATGACCAGCGTGGCCTGCAACATCGTGCCCTTCTTCCCGCGCCTGCTGCCGCTGGATAAATGGCAGAGCACGAAATACGCCCCGCTCGTAACCTGCCCGGTCACCATCATGCGCGCGGATTACGATGACGTGGTACCCGCCAACAGCACGGAGAAGCTCATCCGCGCGTTCCGCACCACGCCCGTCATTCGCCACTACCCGGCCAATCACAACAACGTGTTCACCACTGCCGGCTTCACCCGTGACCTCCTGCAGGCCATGCCCGTGACCGACCAGAGCCGCTTCGATTTCTGATTCCGGGCAACACCATTTTTCAGCAGGCACCCACTACAGGCCGGGTGCCTGTTTTTTCTTGTCAGAGCCGCCCGATAATGCTAGCATGCTGCTATCATGCGGCATCCCCTCATCACAGCACTTCTGGCATTCTGCACCCTTTTACCTGTATATGCAGCCGACAATGTCTCACTTGCCCGGCCCAGGGCCATTCTCCTGTTCATGGCAGACGATTTAGGGTATAATGACACCTCTGCCTACGGCTGCGAAAAAGCGCCCTGCCCGAACGTGCAACGCCTTGCAGACCAGGGCCTGCTCTTCACGGATGCGCACAGCACCAACTCCGTGTGTACCCCCTCGCGCTACTCCCTGCTCACCGGGCAATATGCCTGGAGGCAGAAGGGCACCGGCATCCTGCCGGGGGATGCCGCCCTCATCCTGCCCACGCGCGACAAAGCCGCCACGCTGGGCACCCTCATGCAGCAGGCCGGTTACCGCACCGCCGCCATCGGCAAGTGGCACCTGGGCCTGGGCAGCGGTCATATTGACTGGAACCAGCCCATCTCCCCCGCCCCGGCCGATGTGGGCTTTGACTACTCCTTCATCATGGCCGCCACAGGCGACCGCGTGCCCTGCGTGTATGTGGAAGATGGGAAAGTGCGCAATCTGGATCCGCAGGACCCCATCCGCGTGAACTACCGCGGCGAAACCTACCCGGGCGAGAAGACCGCCACCACCCACCCCGAACTGCTCAAGCCCTGGGGCCGCCCCAGCAACAGGCAGCATGCCGATACCATCATCGATGGTATCTCCCGCATCGGCCACATGAGCGGCGGCACCTCTGCCCTCTGGAAAGACCAGGACATAGCGGATGACATCACCGCTGCCGCAGAGCGCTTCATCACCGGCTGCGCGGGCAGGCCCCTGTTCCTCTACTTCTGCACCAACGATATTCACGTGCCGCGCGACCCGCACGCCCGCTTCCGCGGCAAGAGCAGCCTCGGCATCCGCGGCGATGTGACCCTGCAGATGGATGACTCCCTGGGCCGCCTCATGACCGCCCTGCAACAGGCTGGCTACAAACCGGAGGAAACCCTCATCATTTTCACCAGTGACAACGGCCCGGTCATTTCCGACGGCTACGAGGACGGCGCGCGCAAAGCCTGCGCCGGGCACCAGCCCGCCCACCCCTGGAGCGGGGGTAAGTACACCCTGTTGGAGGGCGGCACCCGCGTGCCCTTCATCGTTTCCTGGCCCGGCACCATCAAGCCCGGCACCAACCCCGCCCTCATGTGCCAGATGGATATAGGCCGCACGCTGGCCGCACTCTGCAACATTGAGATTCCCGCAGGCTCCATGCGCGACAGCGAGAACCACCTCCCTGCCCTGCTGGGGCTCAGCCAGCAAGCCCGCACCGAGCTCGTGACCCAGGCCTTCGAAGCCCCGCGCTATGCTCTGCGCAGCGGCCAGTGGAAATACATCCCCGCCTTCCGCCGCCAGCCCGAGCGCCTCTTCAACCTCTCCACCGACCCGGCGGAGAAGCACAACCTGGCCCCCACCCAGCCCGATAAAGCCGCCGAACTCCACACCCGGCTGAAGAAACTCACGCGAGAATCAAAGCACTGATATCGGGATTTTGGATCCTGGATTTCTGATTTCGGATTTCGGATGTAAAGAGTTCCGCGGGCTTTCAGCACGCAGGGTCTCCGGTTCATTCCCTTAATCCACCAGCTCAATCAGAGTAGTTTTCTTATCCTTCCGGCGGTACTCGATCGAGCGGGCGTAGCGGCGCCACTTGCGGGAAAGCCACCAGTCCTTTTTCACGCCGTCACCATCCGCGCACATATCGGCTATCATTTCCGCCCCGAGCGGTTCGCCCATACGGGCCGCCTGGCGGAACAGCTCTATACTCTTCCCCGGGTTCTGCGGCAAGGGGCCGTTCTCCTGCAGATGCAGCCACCCCAGCCCCACCAAGGCAGCGGCTTCCCCCCGGTCAGCGGCCATCCGGAACGAGCGCAGCCTCACGCAATTTTTCCGGCGAAGCGGCTTCTTCGTGCTCCGCTACCAGTTCCCACCCCCGCATCGTCATTGCCCAGGGGGTCTTATCCCGTTCCAGGGCAATCTTCATCCAGGCTGCAGAAATCTCCGCATCCGGCTGCTGACCACCCTTGGGGTGGTAATACGCCGCAAGCTTGGCCGCGCAGCCTTTCACCCCGGCATCTGCTCCGATTTTCAGCATATTCACCCAGTCTGCGGGTGAATACTCCACCCCCGTATACCCAAGATCCGCCATGCGGGCCAAAGCTGCCGCAGCTTCCGCACTTCCCAGCTCCAGCGCCTGCAGATAATGCTGCGCCGCTTTGTCCTGATTCGCAGGCTGTCGATTTTCCTGCTCATAGGCCCAGCCCTCTTCCCAGGCCCTGCCCAATCTATACACCGCCCGGGGATATTTTGCTCCCGCAGCCAGGGTATAGTGAACAAACGCCTTTTTCCTGTCGGCACGTTCCATGGCACACAGGTTATCAGCGAACAGGCAATTCAACTCCGGTGATTCGGGGTATTCCTTCAAAGCCGCCTCGCACCATCGGAGAGCCTCCGGTATGCGCTTGCGAATCAGCCCGGCATCAGATGAATACTCCCGTGCGAGCTCCACCGTGCAATCAATATCATTCAACTGGGCAGCACATACAAAACAGCGTTCCACCTCTGCCCGTGATTGTTCATCCCGGGCGTTTTCTTTAAGTAATACGGCCAGATTCCGGTATGCCGGAGCATACGCAGAATCCCGCTCTATAGCCATACGACATAATTCCTTCGCCTTTTCCGCATTCTTCGGCACACCCACACCTTGATAATGCATGGCGGCAAGTGAAACCAAACCCTCCGGGCGCCCCTTGTCTGCCAGCTTTTGCATGTAGGAGATAGCCTTGGCATAATCCTGTGGTACTCCCACGCCCCGATAATAAATATCCGCCAATGCTTCCCATGCCTCCTCCACCCCCAGTGCATCTGCATTTTTCAACAGTGCGAGCACGGCCTGAGTATCCTCCGTCTCTCGGTTTAAAATTACGGCCAGGGTATAGCATGCAACGCCATCATCCGGATGCTGCTCCAGGTGCTCACGCAGAATTTTCATGGCCTTATCAGGATCTCGGGGCACTATTTTCCCTTCCAAATAATACCGGGCCAATCCCTGAACGGCATTCGGCACACCAAGTTCGACCGCACGCTCTGCCAGCTGTATCGCCTTCCCCGAATCCTGCTGCACGCCCTCTCCCTCCGCATACATATGAGCCAACGCATTCAGCACACGTGTATCACCCTGCCGCCTCGCGTTTTCAAAACTTTCAGCGGCTTTCTGATAATCCTGTTCCGTGCCGATACCCTCATAATAACACACACCCAGCAACGCGGCGCCCTCCGCATGATTTACGGCAGCTTTTGAGGCCCAGAAAAAGGCTTCTCCTGCACCTGTCGTCGGCTCTTTCAGGTAATGAAGCGCCAGTTTGAAAGCGGCTGATGCATCCCCCTTCTCGGCCTGCTGGCGCAGGGTAGTTAATGTCTCAACATCCGGAACAGGCAGTACTTCCGGCACCATAGAAAAAGCCCTCCCCTCATTTGCCGCGCATACAGAAAACGAGAAGAGAGCTGTAGTTGTTAACAACAAAGACAGGGTACGCATCTTGCGTTACCGTATCACCATCGTATCTGGGTGTCAAGTTACTTTTTCAATCACTATACAGTGGCTGTTTTTGTCCGAACATATTTTTTTCGTCTCTTTATGTTTTACCTTCCACTCCATGCGGAAGCTTCGCGTCGCATCATAAAGCCAGCAAAATTTCATTTCAATAAAAATCAACCAGCGGGAACCGCATTCCATACGAAAAACGGCGTTCAGAAAAACCAGCGGCGGCAACCCTGGTTGGGGCTGCCGCCGAAAAAAACAGTTACTGGCGCGACTGCGTCTTTTTACACCTCGAACAGGTGGGTGACGGAGGCGTTGTGGTGGATGTTGGCGATTGCCTGGGCGAAAAGCGGGGCAATGCTCACGGTATCCACACGGTCACCGTAGGCCATGGGCACGGAGTCAGAGGTGAGGAGGCACTCGATGGAGCTGTTGGCCAGGCGCTCGCGGGCGGTATCGGTCAGCACGCCGTGGGACACACCGGCAAAGATGCGGGCAGCCCCGTGCTCCTTCAGAATCTTGGCAGCAGCGCAGAGGGTGCCGCCGGATTCGGTCATATCGTCCACCATGAGCACGTCCTTGCCCTTCACGTCGCCAATGACGGCGTGGGCATCCACCTCTGTGGCAGAGATGCGCTGCTTGGCCACGATGGCCAGATCCGTGCCGAGGATGTTGGCGTAGCTCTTGGCGTTCTTCACACCGCCGATGTCGGGGGAAACAACCACGAGGTTATTCATATCCTTCACGTAGTTTGCCTTCAGGTGCTTGATGAGCACGGGAACGCTGTGAAGGTGGTCCACCGGGATTTCAAAGAAACCCTGAATCTGGGCGGCGTGCAGGTCCATGGTGAGCACGCGGTTCACACCGGCAGCGGTGAGGAGGTTGGCCACCAGCTTGGAGGTGATGGGCACTCTGGGCTTGTCCTTGCGGTCCTGGCGGGCATAGCCGTAGAAGGGCATCACGGCGGTGATGCGGCTGGCACTGGCGCGGCGCACAGCATCCACCATCACCAGCAGTTCCATGAGGTTGTGGTTCGTGGGCGGGCAGGTCGGCTGGATGATGAAGGCATCTGCACCACGGATGGACTCTTTAATCTGAACGAAGCTTTCGCCGTCCGGGAAAGTATTGACAGTTGCATCGCACAGGGGAAGACCCATGACCTTGGCAATGTCCTTAGCTAACTGGGGATGAGCGGTACCGCTGATGATTTTCATGTATGACAATGAGGTGTGTGAGCGACTATTCTTGACATTTTCGCAAAAATTGCAATACTAAATGCACATTTAACTGCATTTTTTTTCATATTGAGCACACAAGAGCCCTCAAATTCGCTGATAAAAGCCCTTTCACCGCTGAACTGGGCCGGTTTTATCATCTATCTGTTACTGGTCATCTGGATAGTCGGGCTGTACCCGGGTTTCCTGAGCGGCACCCACAGTGCCACCGAGTGGCTCACCACAGCCTGGAACCGTGAAAATGACTACGAGCATGGGTGGATGGTACCGCTGCTGGCGGTATACATGCTGGTACACGCCTGCTCCTCCCTGCGGGGGATGAAGGCCAGCGGCAGCCTGCACGGGCTGTGGCTTGCAGCAGTGGGGGCGCTCTTCTGCGTGCTGGCCGTGCGCACCCAGCAGGGGCGCGTGGCCATCGGCGCGCTTCCCTTCCTTCTTACCGGCGGGGTGTGGTGCTACTGGGGCGGGCAGGCTGCGGCCCGCTGTGCGTTCCCCTTCTTCTTCCTGTGGCTGAGCATACCGCTGCCGGGCTTCCAGCAGGCCACGGTGGGCATGCAGCTGCTGGCCACCCAGGCGGCGCACTGGGGCGCCGGGCTCTGCGGGGTGCAGACTATCGTGGAGGGCACCAATATCACCTCTGCCACCGGCCAGTGGGATACCTACAGCATTGCAGGCGGCTGCTCCGGCATGCGCTCACTCATGGCCCTCATCATGGTCTCCATCGCCTGGGGCTACCTGGCCGACAAGCTCGCACTGTGGAAACGCATCACCCTGGGGCTGAGCGCCATTCCGCTCTCCATCGTGGCCAATGCCTTCCGCGTGTCCAGCATCTTCGTGTGCGCGGAATACATCAACCCCGCCTTTGCCTCCAAGACCTGGCACGACTGGTCCGGCCTGCTCTTCTTCTTCCCGGCCAGCCTGCTGGGGCTCATGCTGCTGCACGGGCTGCTGGCAGGAGAGGTTCCCTTCCTCAAGCGCCGCCGCACCGTGGTGCGCCGTGCGAACGCCCCCACCGGAAAGGAGGATGCGGTATGAAAATGAAGCAAGTGCTCCGCGCCCTGCTCCCGCCGGCCCTGCTCGCGCTCATCCTGGGCAGTGTGTTCATCCTGCCCCGTCATGAGGCGCTGGTGGAGTCCAGCATCTCCCCGGATTTACCCGTAGATTTCGAACTCCCGGGCTGGCAGGGTAAAAAAATCCAGGAAAGTGAGGTGGAGCGCAGCTCCCTGGCGGCAGACACACGGTTCAGCAAGGCGCAGTACACCCAGCCCCGCCGCGTCTTCTGGGAAGCAGAAAAGCCACCGGTGGAGGTCTCCATCGTGTACTCCGGCAACGATATGAACTCCTCCATCCACCGGCCGGAGCGCTGCCTGCCCTCCCAGGGCCACATCGACCTGCGGACCAGCAGCGCCAAAATCACCCTGGCCGATGGCCGCACCATAGCCTTCACCCGCCTCACCTCACGCGTTCCCCTGCCCAACCGGGACGACGGACTCACCCTCCGTTTCGTGAGCTACTACATCTTCATCGGCCACGGCACCATGCGGCACACCCACCTGGGGCGCACCTTCCAGGACATGTACGACCGCGTGGCCAAAGGCTACGTGCAACGCTGGGCTTACCTGCAAGTCAATTCCTACTGGGCACCGGAGCTCAAGCTCACCGAGGAGGAAACCGACCAGCGCGTGCGCGCCGTCATCTCTGAACTGCTGCCCCATCAAATCGACTGGTCTGCCATGTAATCGCATTTCTGATGCAGCGGCGAAACAGCTCCGGAAGTCATACTTTTCACTTGCCAGCATAGGGCGGGGTGAGATAGAATATCCGCACATATGGCGGAACTGGATATACAGGCACAACTGGCAGAGGCGAAGAAACGCAAATGGGACGACCGCACACTCGCCCAGCGCTCTGCGGATATGGCGCAGGAGCTGCTGCTGGCCTCGCTGAAAGCCATCCGTTCCGATGAGCGCACCCTCATCTCCGCCCTGGCCCGACTGGCGGCGGACAAGAAGAACCTGCGCTTTGTGCAGGAGCTCTGCGGCAGCGTCTTCCACGTGACAGACCCCGCCGAGCAGGTGGAAAACCTGCGCCGCCTGCTGAACGAATACGGCGGCGTGCCTGCCATTTTCAGCACCATGGGCAAGCTGCGATTCAAGGCGGCAGTCATGGCCTCCCGCAGCATGCAGGGCGCCGCCATTGCCGAGGTGCAGCGCATCTTCCGCTCCACATTCGGCGAGCTGACCCTGCCCACCCTGGCCGATAAAGTGGCCAGACGCGTGAAGGAAATCGCGAAAGACGGGCTCACGCTGGCCCTCAACCCGCTGGTGCCCCAGGTATTCGGGCACAAGAGCGCCGAGAAGTACTACAAGCACCTGGAAGCCATCCTCACCAAGCAGGAAGGCGTGGGCATCGTCATCCAACCCTGGCGTCTCTGCCCCGGGCTGACCCCCTATTCACCGGAAGCCGGTGCCAAGGCCCTGGCCGAGAAGCTGCGCCCGCTGCTCAAGCTCTCGGTAAAAGGAGGCACCCCCCGCCCGGTACTGGTGGAAAGCGGCCTTTCCACCACCATGGGCATCGTGGCCGAAGGGTTCCGCCTGGCCATGGCTGGTTCTGCGCTGCACAAGGCAGATGCCGCGCTGGAAATTCCGGCCTATCTGAAAGGCAGCCCGGCCCTGCTGCGGGAGATGACGGAGTGGTCCACCGCCCGCGCCGCCAAGGGAGCAGCCCCGCTCAAGGTACTGCTGGTCAAAGGCAGCCACCTGAATGAAGAGCAGGAAAACACATACAACTACGGGAGCGCCAATGAAATCTGCCGCAACAAGGGTGAGACGGAAGCGCGTTTCAAGCAGCTCATCTCCACCGCCATGGCAACCAAGGAAAAGGTACTCACCCCGGTGGTCGGCACCCATAACCTGTTCGACATAGCCTACGGGCTACTCTGCTGGGGACGCTCCGGCCGCAGCGGGCAACCGCAGTTCTGCTTTATTTCCGGGCTGGCCAACCACATCGGCCGCGTTCTCACCAAGGGAGGCGCCCGGGTACTCCTGGCCACCGGCGTGACCTCCGAGAGCGGGGAAGCCGGATTCGAAGCCTACCTGCTTTCACTGGTGCAGGAGCTGGGACGCCCGGAAGGCATCCTGGCCTCCGGCGGAGAGCTTGAGCCCAACTCCATGGGCTGGGGCCGCATGCGCCAGCATTTCCTGGCCGCCCTCAGTGGCCGCGAAGAGCAGCCGCGCGAAGCCCCCGGGGCAGATGGCTCCTACGCCTTCACCCGCCTGAGCGGCATCACCGACCGCGCCCGCATGGATGCCCTGCACCGCGCGGCAGAGGAAGAAGCCGAGCGCCCGCAGGAGCCGCTGCCGCTGCTGATTAACGGGGAAGCGGTCGATTCGCCCCTGCAGTGCGTGCGCCGCTCGCTCACCGCGCCGGGCATGGAAGATTACCGCTACTTATCCGCCGGTTTCGACCAGGTGAACACCGTGCTGGATACCGCCGCCGCCATAGCGGTGCAGATGCCCCCCACCCAGGAGGAATGCCGTATCCACCTTCTGCAGGCAGCCCGCCTGCTGGAAAAGAACAGCACCGAGTTCATTTCCCTGCTGGTAAGGGATGCCGGATTCACCCTGGAAGAAGCTGACCTGGAAGTAACCAACGCCATTGATTCCTTCCGCTTCTACGAGAACAGCGCTGTGCAGGACGGCCTCATGGACGGCACCCAGCCCACCCCGCTGGGCGTCATCACCGTGGCACCCAGCCGCGTACACCCGCTGGAGGAAGCCGTGGGCGGCATAGCCGCGGCCTGGGTAACCGGCAACACCGTCATCTACAAACCATCCGCGCACACCGTGCTGCTGGCCAGCAGGCTCACCACCCTGCTCCAGGAGGCGGGCATGGAGTTCCCGCGCCTGCAGATGCTGCCCTGCCTGGATAACCAGATAGCCCGCAAACTGCTCACCAGCGACCTCGTGAACGGGCTCATCTACCACGGCAGCGTGAAGCACACCAATGATATGGTGGCTGCCGCCGAAGGGCGCCCGGTACTGGGCGGCACCAGCGGCAACAGCAGCATTTACATTTCCTCCCAAGGTGACTGGGCTCAGGCCATCCGCGATATCTGCACCACCCTGTTCTCCCGCGCCGGCCAGGACCCCGCGGCACCGCACCTCCTCTACGTGCATGCCGAGGTGTACGACAACCAGCACTTCATGAACGCCCTGCGCGATGCCGTCACCAGCATCTCCGCCCAGCCCGGCTGGCTGGAGGGTGGCAACATCGGCCCGCTGGGGCGCCCGCTCAACGATGACCAGTGGTATCTGCTCACCCAGCTGCAGAAGGATGAAGCATGGCTGGTGCCCCCCACCACTGCCGAGATGGGCTCCCTGGTGTGGACTCCCGGCGTGCGCCTCGGGGTGCAGCCCGGCGGCGCCTTTGCTGAAGCCGCGCACAATGTACCCGTCCTGGGCGTAATCCGCGTGGAAAGCACGGAGGAGGCAGGCCGTATCCAGCGCAAGCAGAGCCAGGAGCGAGCAGCCGCCATCTACTCCCGCGATACGCAGGAAATCGAACTCTGGACGCGCCTCACCGCCGCCAGCCTCGTTTCCATCAACTGCTGCCCGCAGCACCGCCCCGGTGTACTCCCCCGCCCCGGCTGGCAGAATGCCATCCCCATGAGCGGCGGCCGCAACTTCATCACCGCCCTGAGCCAGTGGCAGGAATCAGCCCGCCCGCAGCGCCGGGCTTCCCAGCGCAATATCGCCTTCGCCCCGTGGGAATCCCTCTCCCCCAAACCTGGTCCGGATGACATTACCCGCCTCTCGGCCGCAGCCGACTCCATCGGCTACTGGTGGGAGAATGAATTCGGCATCACCAGCGTGCTCAACGAAAGTCCTGCCCAGGTGACCACGCTGAGCTACCGCCCGCACACGCTCTGCATCCGCGCAGAAAAAGCCACCAGTGATATCGACCTCTCCATCGCGCTGATGGCTGCGCTCAAAGCCGGATGCGACATCCAGCTGAGCACCGCCAGCATGCGCGCCTGGATGCCCCGGGCACTGGAGCCTCTCGGAGTCATCATCGCCGTGGAAAGCCGCGATGAATTTGAAGGCCACTTCCCCTCGCTTGCCACTACCGGAGTGGTGGTGCGCGACACCGCAGCCACAGCAAACACCCTCCAGCGTGCCGCCCAGTGCCGTCTGGCGCTCTGCTACGAGCCGGTGCTGGCCAATGGACGCCTGGAACTCATCCACTGCCTGCGCGAGGTGGTCACCACGCGCCGCACCAGCAACTGATGATGAAGCAAACCGCCATCGTTGTGGATGGCTGCCGCATCACCCCCGCCACCCTGCGGGAGCACCGCGGGGCCGGCAAGATATCCCCGGAACTGGCGGATTTTCTTTGCGAATGGTGGGACGATTCACCCACCATGCCGCTGCAGACCAGCGGCTCCACCGGGGTGCCCAAGTGCCTGCTGGCCACCAAGGCCGCCATGGCAGCCAGTGCCGCGGCCACCTGCAGCTTCTTCAAATTAGCCCCCGGGGATTCCGCCCTGCTCTGCCTGCCACTGCGCTACATTGCCGGCAAGATGATGGTGGTGCGAGCCTTGGTGGGCGGGCTGAACCTGCTTACCACGGAACCAAGCTCCACACCGCTGGCCGGGGTGGCTCAAACGATAGATTTTGCCCCACTGGTGCCCATGCAGGTGGCCAGCACCCTGGCGCTGCCAGGAGGCGCCGCTCAACTTTCCCGCGTGCGTACCCTGCTGCTGGGCGGTGGCTTCATCGCCCCCTCACTGGCCGAACAGCTGCAGGCGCTACCCACCCGCGTCTACGCCTCCTACGGCATGACCGAAACCCTCTCCCACGTGGCCCTGCGCGCCGTAAACGGCCCGCAGCGCAGCGATTGGTATACCCCGCTGCCCGGCGTGGAACTCACGCTCACCCCGGCAGGCACCCTGCAAATCAGCGTCCCCTATCTCGGTATCAGCTCACTCACCACCCATGACCTGGCCGAAATGGCACCGGATGGCCGCTTCCGCATCCTGGGAAGGGTGGATGCCGTCATCAACTCCGGCAGCGTCAAAATTCAGGCAGAAGAGATTGAGCGCGAGCTGCACCACCTCACCGGGCTGGCAGTGCTCGCGCTCCCCCTGCCGCACCCGCGCCTTGGCCAGTGTGTCGCGTTGCTCTGGGAGGGCCCGGCTGAGGCCGAATCCGCCCTGCGCGAAGCCTGCGCCACCCTGCCGCGCTACCACAAGCCCCACTTCATCCACCGCGCCCCGCTGCCCCGCACCGAAAGCGGCAAACCCGCGCGCGCCCAGGCTCTGAGCCTTCTCACCCATGCCTATGAACAGTGAAGCCACCCACCTGAACGCCCCCCATGCCAAACTTGCCCACCTGGGCTGCGCGGGCCTTATCCTGCTGGCCGGTCTGAGCGGCACCATGAGCCTCCTTCACCCCGGCTTCCACCTCTGGCTGCTGGCGCACCACTACACCATGCCCCTGCTGGTGCTGGGGCTGCTGGCTGCGGCCTACCTGTTGGAACACGCCCTCACCACCGCGGCCATGCTCGCCCTGCTGGTGGCCGCAGCCCTCTGCACCGGGGCTGCCCTGGCCGGGTATATCCCCCTGTGGATGATTGCTGGCGCTGCCAGGCACCTGCCGGCCACAGCCGCGCAGGTGAACGATTTATCCCAGGGCACGGGCATTGCTCTCATCTGGCAGCTGCTGGCAGGCCCCATGGGCTACTTTGCCACAGTGGCGCTGGCGCAGCACTACTGGGCCGGGCGGCTCTACCGCTGGCAGCTCGGCTGCATCTTCACTGCCGGCTCCCTGCTGCTGCCCTGGCTGCTCTGCCTGCTGACCGGGGCCCACCCCATCACCACCCTCTGCGCGCTGGGGGTGGGGCTTATCACCGCCACCGTGGAGCTCTGCGTCTTCTTCGGCCGAGATTACTTTGAAATCACCTCCGACTCCCGCGCGCGCAGCACCGTCATCTGCATGGTGATGCTCATTGTCGTCCCCATCTGCAAAGTGCTGTGGAACTCGCTGCACGGCTGCTACCGGGGCGGCGCCGCACTGTGGCGCTTATTCGGCTGGTGGTGGTGATTTTCCCAATCACGGTGCAGATAATCGGGACTGAAGTCCCGTGCTCCGACAGAGCTTTCCACAACGCAGAACGGCCCCGGTGCCTTGCAGCACCGGGGCGCGTTCTGAAACAACCTGGGAAAGGTTTCTAGGGAAGGGCTCAGGCCTTGGCGGCGCGCACCTTCTTGATGATGGAGGCCACAGTCTCGGAAGGCTGAGCACCGTTGGCGATCCACTTATCCACGCTCTCGAGGTTCAGCGTGTAGTTCTCGCCCTCGGCCATGGGGTTGTAAGTACCCACCTGCTCGATGAAATCGCCATCACGGCGGCTGCGGCTGTCAACGACAACGATCTTGTAGAAAGGACGGTCCTTGGAGCCCTGACGGTTAAGACGGATTGCTACCATATCTAAAAATGTAATGATTTCGGTTGTTTCGCGCCTGCGTGGTGCTGTGATACCAAGCACACTGACCGCAAGGCGGTGCGGAAATGTACCACAGGGCAGCCAGCGTGTCAAGCACAAAGGCAGATTTTTCCGCACAAAAGTTCAGATACAGGCAGAAAGCAAGCTTTACTCAGACTCGAGAAGTGTTAAAATAGCAGCCATGAGACCTCTTCTGCCGCTTTTCTCCATCCTTCTGCTGACTTCCTGCCTCAGTCTGGGGCGGCAGCAACAGGAAATGCAACAATCCATGCGTACCCAGCGAGCCTACAGCAACCAGAGCCGGGTCAACGTGCAGGAGCTCGGGCAGCGCATCTGGCAGAACGAATGCGCCGGCAGCGTGCAAGGGCTTGTTTCCTGGAATGCAGGCGAGGCCTTCCCCTCCCTGGGTATCGGCCATTTCATCTGGTACCCCGCCGGTGTGAACGAGGCTTTCGATGAGAGTTTCCCTACCTTCGTGCGTTATGCCCGCGCCCAGGGCGTGCAGGTACCCGCGTACTTCGATGGCCCCGCCCCCTGGGCAGATAAGGCCGCCTTCCTGGCCGACCGCAGCGGCAAGGCCGATGCCATGCGCCGCTGGCTGTCCAGGCACGTGGAGGTTCAGGCGCAGTTCATCATCCTGCGCTCGCGCCTGGCGCTGCGCCGCATGATGCAGCACAGCAGCAACCCGCAGGCCATCCAGCGGCGCTACGCTGCCCTGGCCGGCACCACCCAGGGCATGTACTGCCTGGTGGATTACGTCAATTTCAAGGGTGAAGGGCTCAAGGAAACAGAGCAGTACAAGGGCCAGGGCTGGGGGCTCCTCCAGGTGCTGGAGGAAATGCGCGGCTACCCCACCGGCCGCGCAGCCACGGCAGAATTCTCACGGGCGGCTGCCGCCGTGCTCACCCGCCGCGTGCAGAACGCCCCCGCCGCCCGCGGCGAGCAACGCTGGCTCGCAGGCTGGCTCAACCGCTGCAAGACCTACCGCTAAATAAAATTGACGATTGACTATTGACGATTGACTATTAGGAGAATATCATAGTTACTCGTCACAGCTGCGTTTTTTTTATTTACGCAGGCTGAGCCAGTTGGCCACAGCCACCACAAAAAGCAGGGCGCAGATGCCGGTGTAGAGCACGCGCTCTGCCAGCAGCTTATCCTGCGGCGCCAGGTACCAGTATGCCCCACCAAGGGCAGCAAAGCCGATTACCAGGATGATGATGCTGATTTTATTTGCCTGCCACATGATGCACAAAAACAATTCACCCGCCGATTGACGCACAACCGGCGGGTGAGGAATAAGGGATTAGTAGTTCACCGCCTCGATGCGGAAGTAGGACTGGGGATGGTCGCACACCGGGCAAATAGCCGGGGCCTTCTTGCCAATCTGGATGTGGCCGCAGTTGCCGCACTGCCAGATCTGGTCGCCATCGCGGGAGAACACCAGGCCGCCCTCAATGTTGGCCAGCAGCTTGCGGTAGCGCTCCTCGTGGTGCTTCTCCACAGCTGCCACGCCGTCGAACAGCACGGCCAGCTCCTCGAAGCCTTCCTCGCGGGCTTCCTTGGCAAAGGTGGCGTACATGTCCTTCCACTCATAGTTCTCGCCATCAGCTGCGTCCTTCAGATTCTCCATGGTGGAGGGGATGCCGCCATTGTGCAGAGCCTTGAACCAGAGCTTGGCGTGCTCCTTCTCGTTGCGGGCCGTCTCCTCAAACAGCTCGGCAATCTGCACGTAACCGTCCTTCTTGGCCTTGGATGCGTAGTAGAGATACTTGGTGTGCGCCTGGGACTCACCGGCAAAAGCGGTAGCCAGGTTTGCAGCTGTCTTAGTTCCTTCCAGATTCATGATATGTTGTGTCGTGTTAGATTTCCTGCTCCAACTCAGCAGAGCCAGTATCCATAAGCTACCACAGCGACGCCCCTAAGTAAACACAATTCTGCACAAATGACGCAATGCCTGCAAAACGCGCGCGTGCGAGCACGAAAAAAGCTTGCTTTCCGCCCCCGGCTCTGGTACGGTATGTCGCGTATGAAGAAAACCCTTTCGATAATCGGTCTGGGGGCCAGCGTGCTGGTGGCCCTTTCTTCCTGCAGTCATAACAACACGGACACCTTGGGCTATGAAGAAGCAATGCCCATGAGTGAATTGGCTGTGGGCGACAGCGAACTGCCGCCCTGGGTGCTTGAAGGCGACGACAGTTACCAGATTCCGGCTGGCGAGCGTACTCCCGAGGTAGACCGCAACCACTTTGCCACCCCTGAGCCGGGTGAATCCCTGTCCGTATCAGATGGAATCTCCCGCCAGAACCAGCCTGCCGTCGCGCATGACGACACAGTGGTCGACTCCCACGTGAGCGATGATTATGACCCCTACGCCATGCCGGCCACTGCCGGAGAAACGGCTCCTGCCACAAGTCAGGCGGTAGCCGCGGCATCCAGCCCCGCCGCGCCTAAGAAGCCCAAGCCTGTAGCCTCCACCACCAAGTCGCAGAAGAAGAAGGTGGACAAGAAGAAGGTGAAGAAGGTGAGCGAACCCACCCTGGTGGTCTACAAGGTACGCCCCGGCGACAATCTGTATGAAATCGCCAAGCGCAGTAACACCACCATTGCCCAGATCCGCAAGGATTCCGGCATCAAGGGCGATATCATCCACCCCGGGCAGACCATCAAGGTGCGCTTCACGCCCAAGGGATACAAGGCTGGCAAGAAGAAGGCCACACCCACCACCACGACCTATGTGGTCAAGAAGGGAGACATGCTGTCCAAGGTAGCAGCCCGCCACGGCGTATCCCTGGCCGCCCTGCTCAAGGCCAACAACATGACCATGGCCCAGGCCAGCAAGGTGCGCCCCGGCGCCAAGATTACCATTCCTGGCAAGACTTCCACAGTCTCCAAGAAAACCAATAAAAATAAGAAGACGAGCAAGAAGAGCCGCCGTTAATCCCACTGGCAACCCTTCAGCCTACGCGTTATGTCTCTCCGCGCGAAGCATCTCATTCTCCTGCCCACCTTCACCGCGCTCGGGCTCAATTCCTGCGCGGTGAAGGATGGTCAGCTCGATTTCACCTGGTGGAAAGATGCCGCAGCTCCCGTCATGGAGGACGACGTCATCATCGAATCCGGCGGCAGCGGCTACTACCGGAGCGCCCCGGCACCGGCAAGGGTACCGCTGGCCTCCATTCCCAAGGACGAGCCCGAAACCCAGCAGCCCCCGGCACCCCAGCCCACCCCGCCGAAACAGGTGGCAGCCCAGCAGCAGCCCGCCACCACCGCCCCGCCTGCACCCGCTCCGCGCCGCAAACCGCAGATAGCACAGAACAAGCCGGGTATCCACATCGTACAACCCGGCGATACACTATCAGCCATTGCCCGGCGGTACGGCACCAGCGTCAAAGCGCTGGTAGCGCACAATGGCATGGCCAGCGCTGAGGTTCCCCTGAAAATCAAGCAGGAGCTGAAACTGCCCGTCACCACACAAGCTCCGGCAGCCCCTGCCCCCGCTGCCACACAAGCAACACCCCAGCCCGCACCGGTGCAGACAAGCACAGCTGCGCCCCAGCCCGCCCCCCTCCCCGCAGCGGCTGGCACATACACCGTGCAGGCGGGCGATACCATCTACAAGATTTCCAGAAAATTCGGGGTTGCCCCGTCTGCGCTCATGCAGGCCAACGGGCTCACCCTGGAAACCGCCAACACCATCAGGGTGGGTGCCATCCTGCAAATACCCAAAGCCCAATAACCATGAAACGCATTTTTTTACTCACAGCAAGCGCAGTTCTCCTCACTGCATGTTCGACCCAGACGTTCTATGACCCGGCACCAGCCGTCCAGCTGCCGGTTCAACCCATCATACCCGCCCAGCTGCCGAACCCGCTCGACTTGCCAGGCAAGGATCTGCCCACCTATGTGAACACCTACCCCGTCGGCACACACGAGCACTTTGCCGCGCAGCGCGAGTACCCCCTCACCCTGGAACACTGGGCGAATGACGCCCTGCTCATGCAGGTAACCCGCGCCAACTCCAAGCTGGTCATCTGCATTCCCCAGCAGCGTGCCCGCCTGTACGTGAACGGCAAGGTGGCTATGGACTGGGCCGTCTCGACCGGCACCAATGGCCACGAAACCCCCACCGGCGTATTCCGCATCATCGAGAAGAACGAGGACCACAAGTCCAGCCGCTACGGTAAGTTCATTGATGCCAACGGCAAGGTGACCAACGGTAACGCCGACCTGGCCCACGGCCTGCCCGAAGGCCAGACCTTCCAAGGCGCCGGCATGCCCTACTGGCACCGCTTCACCCCGGATGGCGTAGGCCTGCACACCGGCAAGGTGGTGGCTGGCAAGAGACTCTCTCACGGCTGCGTCCGCACCCAGAACCATGTGGCCAGGAAATTTTATCAGCACTCAGTTCTGCAGCTTCCGGTCTACATCACCCGCGCGGTCGAGGACTACTACCGCGGCGGCTTCGTGAAGCCCATCGATGTGAAATACCGCCCGAAGCCCGGCAATGACTACACGGACAACATTGCACCCACGCAAATCAAGATTGTGCCGGCCAACTCTGCCGAAGCTCACTTCCAGGCCTGATTTTCCCCAGCCCTGCCCCCCCGGCAGGGCTGCTTATCTACTGACCCACCATGCCTGAATTCCGCATCATCCGCTGTGCCAATGCCCAGCTCTACATTGGAGCCGCAGTTCTGGTATTGGGGTCTGCCGCCTATGTACTCTGCTGCAAAGATGAACTCTGGCAGCAGGTGGTGGCCATCCTTGCAGCCGTTTGCACTCCGCTCTGGGCCGCGCACTACGCCGCGCTGCGCTACACCGTCACGAGCGAAGGAATCACCCGCCGCAGCCTGACCGGCACCACAGCCATACGCTGGGCCGATTTAAGCAACGCCAGCATCACCGAAACCAGCAACCAGGGCACCGCCAGTTGCTGCATTCATCTGCAAGCCGGAACGGTCAGCATGAAAATCAGCTCCGATTTGCTCCCCCTGGAAGAAGTGCAAGACCTGGCAAAAGAGCTTCGGGAGTGCGGACTGCTGCCATAAAGCCCCCGGCTGCGCATGATAACTACGCGCCTGCGGCTCGCCAGTTCCGGATTTTTCAATCAGGGGGGGGGCTTCTTCCTAAACGGCGCGCCACTCACATAGGTAACACTTTAGTTCAACTACATAGGTTACACTTTTGCGCGTGAGTTTTGTATCATTATATTTGCTATGATGCAAGTCTAATGTACCGCGCGGCGGCTTTGTGCCGTAGCACGAGCCCGAAGGGCGAGGTGCGGAGGCGCAAAGCCGCCGCGCGGAGCGCCGATGGGGGGTGACGGCGTTAAAACTCTTTGATGTAGGCTTTTTGTTTACGTCTGGCTTGGATGATTCTCTGCCTGCAGCCTTTTGCTAATTGAGGCGTAAATGTTTCAGCTTCCTCATCTATAATGCCTAGCATGTGTTCGCAAAACCATGCTTCATATCGTCTCTTGCCTATGCTTTTAAGCCCTATTCTTTCCCCTCTCAAAGCCTCCGAGAGGAAGTAGTCCATGCTGTGCCATTTCAGATCACCATGCTTGTCTATCTTTCTCGTTGGCATATTACCATAGTCATAGTCCACAAGACTGTTTGTATAAACCCGGGGGCTTTTTCGGTAGTGTTGGGCTGGAGTGTCCCCGTTCAATGCCTGATGCGGTCGTATGGTATTAAACTCATGCACCCATTCATCCATCTCTGTTTGAGTATCTGCCCTTTCTGCCTGCAATTCACTTTTCATATCCTTGTGCATCCGTTCATGGGCCCCATTATCCTGGGGACACCCCACTCGTCCGCGATTTGGCTCTATGCCCAGCCTGATCCACCATGCGGACAGCTTGCTTAACCCAAGTAATGCCTGAGTACATGCAAAAGGTGAGCCATTATCGCTTCGTATTGATTTTGGTAATCCGTAACGCTCAAATACCTTTATCATGGCTTGTCGGACGCTCTCTTCCTTTGAGTCAGAAAGGAGTGTTACCCCTAGGATGAAACGGCTTTTTGCGTCTCGTATTGTCAAAGGGTAACACTTTCTTTCCCCATCCTTTGACCTCCACCATCCCTTAAAATCAATTGTCCATTCATCATTAACCTGCAGGTCAGGCCCCCCATCTTGAACAAGACGCAAATTATCAAGTCTGGCTATGCGCTTACGGCGCAGGTTGATAAGGCCAGCCTGCCTCAATACTCGATGAATGGTCGTGCGTCCGGGCAGCGGAGAAAAGTGTTCTCTTTTCAAAATGGCGCGTATTTTATCAGCTCCCCAATGCTTGTGAGCGACACGTATGCTGACTATGCGTAACAGAACCTTCTCAGATAGCTTAGTTGGTTGATTTACAGGCCGCCGGCTTTGATCCACCAACCCTGAATCACCCTCTTTTTCATATCTTCTGAGCCATTTGTATCCTGTTTTTCGACTGATGTTATACAACCGGCACGCTTCAGCCATGGACATCTCCGGCTGACTTACAAGCTTTATGAATTCGATTCTCATTTGATTACTACTCTTGGTGTTCCATGGCATAATGAGATTATGCCACATGTCTATCCAAAAGTGTAACCTATGTCCTGGAACTTGTGTTACCTATGTGGTGGTACTTTTTTGTTACCCCTGTCTTGGGCGCGCGCCCAAATTAATTTTCCCTCGCTTTGTCAAGATTTGCTTAAACTTCTGTATTATGCTCTGGTTGCATGTCAGGCATTCAAAAAACTCGACCGGCTTCTGTCGTTGTTATCAATTTCACCTTCCAAATCTCACTAAACTGAGGCAGACCTCATCATGAATGCCACCGGCCAGGGAATGCTCCTCTGGCAAGGCGCCATCGCCTTCGAACACTGGTTCGGTCAGCCAGCCGATATTGCCGGAATGCGCCAGGGGTTGGGATTATAATGCCAGACGCAGTACGGACTTGCCAAATGGACGGGCGCGCGATATAATGCGCGCAAGTATGAATGCAACGATTCTTGATGCGCTGAAGCAGGCAGTGGCCGAAGGCAAGCTGCTGGAATCCTCCCTGGAGAACATTGAGCTGCTGACCGGCGGCACGCAGGATCCGGTGGTTCCTGCCGCGATTGAACAGCTGGTGGCTGCCGGCGAATGGGCCGAGCTCAACAACCGATTCTTCAAGACCCTGGCGTTCGGCACGGGTGGCCTGCGTGGCCGCACCATCGGCACCGTGGTTACCGAGGCTGAGCAGGGCAAAGGCGGCGTGAACGGCCGCCCCGAGTTCCCCTGCGTGGGCACCGCCAGCATGAACTATTTCAACGTGGGCCGCGCCATGCGCGGGCTCATCACCTATGTGCGCCGCTTCGTGGAAGCCGAGGGCACGGGCCGCAAGCCGGTCATCGTGGTCGGGCACGATACCCGCCACTTCTCCCGCGACTTTGCCGAGTTCTGCGCCAGGATTGCCACTGACCTGGGCTGCGACTGCGCCCTGTTCGACGGCCCTTGCTCCACCCCGGAGGTTTCCTTCGCCATCCGCGAACTGAACGCCGACACCGGCGTGGTGCTCACCGCCTCCCACAACCCCAGCCACGACAACGGCTTCAAGGCCTACTTCAACGACGGCGCCCAGCTCATCGCCCCGCACGATAAGGCGGTGATTGCCGAGGTGAACGCCCTGACCACCGATGCATACGAACCACTGCCCGCCGACCAGCAGGGCACCCTGCGCATTCTGGGGCCGGAGTTCGATGCCATCTACATCGAGAAGCTCAAGGGCATCGTGCTGCGCCCGGATGTGTTCGCCAAGGCCTCGGCCAAGGTGGTATACACCAACCTGCACGGCACCGGCGGCCGCTGCATCGTGCCCATCCTGAAGCAGGTGGGCTGCAACGTGAGCACCGTGGCCGAGCAGGACACGCTCGACGGCCGCTTCCCCACCGTGGCCAGCCCGAACCCGGAAAATGCGCCCGCGCTGGATATGGCCATCGCCCAGGCAGATGCCGAGCAGGCAGACCTGGTCATCGCGACCGACCCGGACAGCGACCGCATGGGTATTGCCGTGCGCGACACCGCCACCGGCAAGATGCAGCTGCTCACCGGCAACCAGATCGGTTCCCTGCTGGCCTGGTACCGCTGCATGAGCGCCATCGAGCTGGGTATCATCACCCCGCAGAACATCGACCACGCCGTGATGGTCAAGACCTTCGTGACCAGCCCGCTGCAGGATGCCATCGCCTCCTCCTTCGGTATTTCCACCGTGAACGTGCTCACCGGCTTCAAGTACATTGCCGCCAAGCTCGGCAAGTATGAGCAGGCCATCCCCGCCGGGCTGCGCCAGGGCTACCGCTCCATGACCGAGGCCCAGACCCGCGCCCTGCGCCTGGAGCACAGCAAGTACTTCATCTTCGGCGGCGAGGAAAGCTACGGCTACCTGGCCCAGGACTTCGTGCGCGAC